>JAHDKT010000011.1 GCA_018436725.1 Synergistaceae bacterium
TCGTGGCCAAGAATCCGGGGGAGCGTCACGTCCGCCCTCTCCCCCTGGTAGATATGCAGGTCGGAACCGCAGATCCCGGCAGCCTTCACACGGACGAGCACCTCTCCCTCGCCGGGAAGGGGCATCCTGTCCTCAAAAATTTCAATCTGCCTGGGTGCAACGAGCTTTGCACTTCTCACAGCATTCACCTCCGCCCTTTCGGGCCAGAATCTACATTATTCCAAAGGTCGCAAAGGCCTCCACGGTGGACATGCCGCCCATGATCGCCTTCGCCACCAAATTTTCTCCCTCGGCCTTCTCCAGCGCCTTCTCGATGACTTCGCTCTCCACGGCGCGCGGAACTACCACGACGCCGCCCAAATCGCCGAAGAGAAGGTCTCCCGTCTCCACGCGGACGCCGTTGACGAACTCGACCGGACAGCGCCAGTCGATCACGCGTCCGCGCGCCCCCTGATCCTGAGCGTACGTTCCCCACGAGAACACCGGAAAATCAAGCTCCAGCACCTGCCGCGTATCGCGCGTATAGCCGTGCGTCACCGCTCCGGCCGCATTCAGATGCTTCGCCCGGATGGTCATCAGACCGCCCCAGTGCGCGAAGTCGGGCGAGCCCCCCGCGCAGATATACACCTCATCCTCTTTCAGATCGTCGAGGGCCTCGAACATTAACCCGAAGGGCTTCCGGCCCGCCCCGCAACAGTCCGCCTCCAGCACCGTCATCGCCCGTCCCGCGAGCGTCGTCTCCGGCAGAAGGGGCCGTATCCGCGGGGGAAGGAACTGCCTCGTCAGCCCGAGAGTGTCCATGACATCCCCGACGAGCGCGGTAAAAAGTTCCTTCTTCATCAGAGAGAACAGCTCTTTATCCGTCGTCCATCTCGCCATATCCAGGTACCGCCTTTCATCGAGCGGAGGAAGGGGCGCGACGCGCCGCCCTCCTCCATTAAATACACCGCGCTACTTCGCCGCCGCCGTGATGAGGTCGAGCAACTCCGTCCCGAACTTCTTCGTATAGTCCTCCCACACCGGCTGCACGGACTGGACGAACGGAGCGATATCCACATCGTTGAACTTTACGTTGTGCGACTTCAGCTCATCGACCGTCTTGCCCACGAACGCGTTCCAGTACTCTCGCTGCTTGGCCTCGGCCTCGCGCCCGGCTTCCAGCATCGCTTTCCGATGCTCCGGGGAAAGTTTTTCGAACGACTGTTTGCTGATAAGCACAAGGTCGGGCACCATGAAGTGCTGCGTCCACGAGAAGTAGTCGGACACCTCGTAGAGTTTCAATGTAAGCAGCGTGACGGGGTTGTTCTCCCATCCGTCGAGCACGCCCTGCTGCAGCGCGCTGTACACTTCGCCCTGCGCCATGGGGGTGGCGATGGCGCCCATCGCGTTGAGCGTGTTCACCATCAGGCGGCTGTCCATGACGCGGATCTTCAGCCCCTTAAGGTCTTCCGGCTTCGTGATGGGCTTCTTGTTGTTGATCAGGTTGCGCGAACCGCCGTCGCCCCAGTAGAGGAAGACGAATCCCGCCTTGTCGATATCGGCCTTGATCATCTCTCCGGCCTTCCCGTTGAGCGCCTTGAACATATGCTCCGTACCCTGGAAGACGTAGGGGAGGGAGAGAACGTCCATGGTGGGAACGAACTGCGCCATCGGCCCCGCGTTGGCCATGCACATCTCGAGCGTGCCGGCCTGCATGCTCTCAAGGGCTTCCCGCTGCCCGCCGAGCGCGCTGTTGTTGAAGAGGCGCACCTCCACCTCGCCGCCCGTCTTCTCCTTCACCTTCTCGGCGAAGAAGACGAGGGATTCCGTCGTCGGATTACCGTCGGGAAGCACGTTGGACAGTTTCAGAACTACTGCGGCGGACGCCGCGGACGCGGTCAGAACAAGCGTGAAAACCACAAGGAGCGCAAGTGCGAACGATCTCTTGGACATACCGGTTTCCTCCTTCGAGTATCAGTGGTGGACTGCTGCTCTCCCTCCCGGCTTCGGAGGGGCGTATCCTTCCGGCGCTCTTTTCCCTGAACGACTCTCCCGTTTCCACCGCCCTTCGTTCTCCATCCGACAGACGCGAAGTCCTGCCGTCGCGGAATCACTTCAATCCCATCACCATCTGCGGGAGGAACGTGATGATCTGCGGGAAGACGGTGATGATCGCAAGCACGATAATCATGGTGAGCAGGTACTTCATGTACGCCCCGAGAATCTCCCCGAGCTTCGCCTTCGCGATGCCCGTCGCCACGAAAAGCGAAATCCCCACCGGCGGCGTGCACTGACCGATCGCCATGTTCACGATGGTCATGATGCCGAAGTGGATCGGCGTCACGCCGAGCTGCCTGGCTATCGGGAAGAGGATGGGCACGAGGATGATGATGATCGGCGAAATGTCGAGAAAGGTCCCCATGAAGAGCATCAGCGCGTTCATCAGGAAGAGGATGACCAGTCTGTTCTCCGAGAGGGCGAAGACCGCCTTCGCGATCTTGCCGGGGATCTGCTCCGCCGCGAGTATCCAACCGAAGCTGGACGCCGTGGCGATACACAGCACCACCACGCCGGTGGTAATCCCCGTCTTCACAAGGATACCGGGGATGTCCGCCCACTTCAGCTCGCCGTAGATGAAACGCCCCACGACGAACGAGTAGAAGGCGGCCACGACCGACGCCTCGGTGGCCGTAAAAATGCCCGAGAGAATGCCGCCCATGATGATGACCATCGTCATCAGCGCGAGAATGGAGTCGGTGAACGCATTCATGCGCTCCCTCCACGTAGCGCGCTCTTCGGAAGGAAGATCGCGTTTTTTCGCGAAGAGAGAGCTGGTGACCATCAGCGCGAGTCCCATGAGGATGCCGGGGAAGACGCCGCCGAGAAAGAGTCCGCCGATGGAGATGCTTCCCGTGATGCCGAGGATGATCATCGGGATGCTCGGGGGGATGATGATGCCGATGGCCCCCGCCGTAGCCACCACGCTGGTGGCGAGGTCTTTGCCGTACCCCTTCTTTTCCATAGCGGGAATGAGCACGCTGCCCACGGCGGCGGTATCTGCCGCCGTCGAACCGGAGATTCCGGCGAAGAACATGGCGGCCACGATGCTGATCATGGAGAGGCCGCCCTTGATGTGGCCGACGAGGCTCGACGAGAAGGCGATCAGACGGCGCGAGATGCCGCCGTGCTCCATGAACCCTCCGGAGAGGATGAAAAACGGTATGGCTATCAGGGAGAAGGACTCGACGGAGGTGTACATCCTCTGCACGACGATGAGCGGGTCCATGCTCCCCGCGAAGACGAGGGCCACGGCAGCGGAGACGGCCAGCGAGAAGGAGACCGGCATGCGGATGACGAGCAGCAGCGCGAAGACGGCGAAAATGGTGGTCGCCATGTCAATCCCTCCACTTCGAGGAGTGTCTGCCGACGAGGCCGACGACGTGCTTCAACGAATGCAGGGCCATGCACGCGCCGCTCAGCGGCAGCACCATATAGGGGACGCTCATGGTGAAGGGCATCATCGCCATGAGCTGCCTCTGATTGAGCTTCACGAGGAACGCTCCCTTCCACACCATGAAGACGGCGAAGAAGAATATCAGAACGTACACCGCGACGGCGACCGCCTTCTGCACAGGCTGCGGAAGGCGGACCATGAAGAGTTCCACCTCGAAGTGCGCCAGCTCCTTCACGGCGAGACTGGCGCCGATGAAGCTGAACCAGACGAACATATACATGAGCAGGGCTTCCGACCAGGTGATCGGGGCCTTGATGACGAAGCGGCTGATGATCTGGAGAAGCCCCAGCACCACCATCGCCGACAGCAGAAGAATCAGCATCCAGCGTTCCAGACGTCCTACGAGGGCGTCCATCCGCTCCATGGCCCGGCCTCCCGCCCTACCGGAGCGCGCTCATGGGGACGCCGTCCATATCGGAGAAGGTCTGGTTCTCCCCGGCCATGCCCCATACGAAGGTGTAGTTCGCCGTCCCCGCCCCCGAATGAATGGACCAGCTCGGGGAAATGACGGCTTCTCCGTTGCGCACCACTACATGCCGCAGTTCGGAAGGCTCTCCCATGAAGTGGAACACCACGCCCTCGCCGGGAATGTCGAAGTACATGTACACCTCCATACGCCGCTCGTGCGTATGCGTCGGCATCGTGTTCCAGACGGATCCTTCCGCCAGCTCGGTCATCCCCATCGAAAGCTGGCAGCTCTTCACCACGTCGGGGTGGATATACTTGTTGATCACGCGCTCGTTGCACTCTTTCTTCGAGCCGAGCGCCTGCTTCACCGACATCTCCTTCGTGATCGCGACGGTGGGATGGGAACAGTGGGCGGGGCAGCTCAGCAGATAGAACTTCGGCGCTTCGTCCTCCGACGGCTCGAAGACCACGTCCTTCGACCCCGCGCCGATATAGAGGGCCTCGAAGGGGGCGAGAACGTACTCGGTTCCGTCGACGCGGACGACGCCCTTGCCGCCGATGTTGAGGACGCCCATCTCGCGGCGCTGGAGGAAAAAGTCGACGCCCAGCTCCTTTCCGCCTTCGAGCTTCAGCGGCGCCTTCGCCGGGCACGCCGACCCCGTGATCATACGGTCGACATGCGAATACACCAGCGGAAGCGCATCCTGCGCAAAGAGCCCCTGGATCAGAAACTCCCTGCGGAGCGCTTCGGTATCGTACTTCTTGAAGTCGGCCGGATTCGCCGAATTACGAATCTCCATATCGTTCTCGCCTCCCTGATTTTTCTTGTCCCGCCGTACGCGGCAAATCCGTTCCTCTACCCCCTGTATCCCAGCTCGCGGGAGATGGCCAGCGCCGTCTCCCGGATGCGCTCTCCCATCGACAGCGACGCCCTGTCGTCGAAGCGGTAGGCCGGAGCGCTCACGCTCACCGCGCCCACGGGGTAGCCGCGCAGATCGAGCACGGCCGAGCCCACGCAGCGGATTCCCTCCTCGTTCTCCTCGACCTCCTCGCAAAAACCTCGCTTCCGGCATACGCCGAGCATCTCCTCCAACACTTTTCTGTCGGTGATCGTCCTCCTGGTACGCGGGCGCAGCTCCGTCTTGTCGAGGAACGCCTTCAGCTCCGCCTCGGGGAGGACGGAGAGAATGGCGCGCCCGCCGGACGTGCTGTACAGATCCCGCCGCGCGCCGATGCGCGAGCGCATCCCCACGGGGTGCGGGCTGTCGAGCTTGTCGATGTAGTACGCTTCGCCCCCCTCGTAGACGAAGAGGTGCACCGTCTCCCGCGCCATCTCCCACAGTTTGTGCAGATACGGACGGGCCAGCTCGGCCAGACCGGAGTGCTTCCGGTACGCGTCCGCCCAGAAGAGCACCGACGGCCCCATCTGATATCTTCCCGAATCGTCCTTCAATACCACCGAATAGTCGCGGAGGGTCGAGAGAATGCGGTGCACCGTGGCCTTCGAAAGATGCGTCGCCTCGGCTATCTCCGTGATGCCGACCTGCCGCTTCTGCTCGGCCATGAACCCCAGCACTGCAACCGCGCGGTCGAGTACCCTTATGGAGGCTCCCGACTCCCGCTGCACGCCGTCGGTATCGTCCTCCGAAAAAATTCGGACTTCGACGCCGCTCGCCTCCGTCGCCGGGGAAACCTTCAACAGTGCGCCGTTTTTCTTCTCCATATGATTTCACCTGCCAAAATGATGATTCTTTGGATGAAACGCTACTAAGGTACGATACAGGGGCGACGATGTCAACTCCTTTTTCCGTACATCCGCGACTCGTCCCGAAAGAAAAATGCTTTCGCCCGAAGCTTCCCTGCTGTACAATGAAAGTCGGTCCCCGGATCGACGTCGCCGCGCGCGCAGGGACGAATTCGACGGCGTCGAATGTATTCCGAAGGAAAGCGTTTCCGTTTTTCCGCGCTTCCCACAGGAGGAGTGTCGCATGCCCAAAAGCATCGTTTCACGGCTCGCTCTTTTAATGATCTTGAGCCTGATAGTTCTCGGCGGATCGTTGACGTATCTCGCCCGCAGAAGCGTGGGAGAACTCTCCCGCGCCATGGAGACCACCGCCGACCGCATTCTGAACGAGGATATCCGGAACAAGACGGCAAACGACGAACAGGCCGCCGAGGCCTACGGGAAAGCCATGGCGGGGTATTTCGCATGGATCGCGCTTCCTCCCCTGTGGGACCTCGACTACCAGACCCTCTCCGGCTACGCCGTCGGGATGCTGAATGTCCCCGATGTCCTCTCCGCGCTTATTTACAAAGAAGACGGCTCGATCGCGGCGGGAGAGCTGTGGCTCGGCTCGAAGAGCGGAGGCAAAAACACCCGCGTCTTCACTTCGGATATCGTACGGGAGGGCCTGAAGATCGGGTCGGTCGAGATCGTGCTCAGCACCGCGCATCTGGAACGGATGCGCGAGAAGAGCGAAGCGATGAAACAGGAACTCTTCGCCTCTTTTACTACGAACACCGCGGCAAGCGAGCGATCCGTGCTTCGAAGAATGCTGCTCATTTCGGCGTCCGCCCTTTTCGTCCTGCTCGTCCTGAACACTCTCAGCATCCTGAACATGGTCGCCCCGCTGCGCAGGATGACGCGCGCCATTCGAAGAATCGGCGAGGCGAATTCATCCCTGTCGAGTCATGAGGAAGCGCCTCCGAAACCGGCGGACGATCAATCGGTCCACGCCCTCGTAAACGCTCTCGAGCACCTGAAGAACGAGCTTGAACGCGTCGCCCCTCCGCGGAGGAAGGATGAACTCGCCGTGCTCTCCTCGGCGCTCGTATCCATGTCCTTGCTGCTTCGCTCGCGGTTGCGCGTTCAACAGGCGATGACCGACATCATGAACGTCGCCGCCGTTTCGCGGACGAAGGACGACCTGGCATGGAACTTTCTCCGACTCGTGATGAAAGAAACCGGCTCCTGCATGGCGGCCTTCTATATCCGCAACGAGTCGGAGCCGGGAACGATGGATCTGGTGGCGTCCGCCGGACTGCCTCGCGATACGGCGCCCTCCTCCAAAACGTCCTCATTGGAAGGGCAATTCGGCGCGCCCGTTCTGACGAACGAAGTTCATATCCTCGACATCCCTCCCGCTCGCTCGCCGGCCTTCCGGACTATCTCCGGCGACTTCCTCCCGGTTCAGCTCGTCACACTTCCCATCAGCGTACGCGGCGAGCCAGCGGCGCTCTTCACGATGGGCTCTTTGAAGCCGTACCCCGAAGAATACAGGCTTGCCTTGTCCATCGCCAGGGAGGGTTTGAACGCGGTGATGGCGAATCTTCTCGCGGGAGAACGGGAAAGAGAACTCGTCCAGGATCTGCAGGCCGCGAACCAGGAGCTTGCCGCGCAGTCCGAGGAGCTGGAGTACCAAGCCGGCGAACTCGAAAAACAGAACCTCGAACTGAACGTCCAAAGGAGGAAATCGGAGGACGCCAGCAGACTGAAGACCGAATTTCTGTCCAACATGAGCCACGAACTCCGAACCCCGCTCAACTCCATCCTCGCGCTTTCCCGAGTGTTGCGCGCGGAAGGGAAGGAGCGTCTGACGGGCGAAGAGCAGGAGTACCTCGATATCATCGAGCGGAACGGGAAAAACCTCCTGGCCCTTATCAACGGCATCCTCGACCTCTCCCGGATCGAGGCGGGTCGGGAAGAGCTGCGCCTGAAAGAGGTCCAGACGAGCCGTCTCCTTCTGGAAACAGCGGAGAGCATGCGCCCGCTCGCCCGGGAGAAGGGCATCTCGCTCGACTGCGAATTCCCGCAGGATCTTCCCCCCGTCATCACCGACGAGGAGAAGCTGCGCCGCATCATCGTCAACATCGCGGGAAACGCCGTCAAGTTCACCGAAACCGGAAACGTCGCTCTCCACGCGTCCGCCGACGACAACGACGTCTCCATCGTCGTCCGTGACACGGGCATCGGCATCGAGCCGGACGAACTTCCCCGCATCTTCGACGAGTTCCGCCAGAGCGACGGCTCCATGGCCCGCAAGTTCGAGGGTACCGGCCTTGGCCTCGCCATCGCGAAGAAGTACGCGGAGATCCTCGGCATCCACATTTCGGTAGCCAGCACTCCCGGAACGGGAACCGTCTTCACGCTGCGCATTCCTTTGTCCGCAGGGGTACCCGACGGCGTTCGGACGCGGGAGACGGAGGCTTCTTCGGCCGTATCCCGCCCGCGGAGTCGCTCCCCGCATCTCCACGTCGTGGAGGACAACCCGGTCGCGGCGATGCAGATACGGCGGATGCTGGAATCGGAGAGCTTCCGCGTTTCCACCTTCCCCGGCGGAAAGGAGTCTCTCGACTCTCTTGCGACGGAGATCCCCGACGGAGTCGTTCTCGACCTGATGATGCCCGACATGGACGGCTTCGAATACCTGAAGGAGCTACGCAGGCGAAAATACGACATACCGGTGCTCGTACTCACCGCGAAGGTGCTCACGCGCGAGGACGCGAAATTCCTCAACGAGAACGGAATCCGCTACATCGCCCTCAAGGGCGACGTGAATCCGGAAGACCTCGTCCGGAAAATCCTCGCAATGACATCGCAGGAGACCTCATCTGCGAACGAAGCGAGCGGCAAGGAGGGAAAAGAGTGAACAGGATACTCGCCATCGACGACAAAGCCGACAATCTCGTCGTACTGCGGGCCATGATGAAGATGCTGCTTCCGGAATGCGTCATGCTTCAGGCGCTCTCCGGAGAGGAGGGGATCCGTATCGCCAAGGAGCAGCGCCCCGATACGATCCTTCTCGACGTCCTCATGCCGGGAATGGACGGCTACGAGACCACGCGCCGACTCAAGGCCGACCCCGATACGGCGCCCATTCCGGTCATCCTTCTGACCGCCGTCGAGAACAACGCCGCGAACCGCACCGCAGGCCTCAAAGCGGGCGCGGACGCGTTCCTTTCCAAGCCCATCGAAGAGGAAGAGCTGGTGGCGCAGGTGCGGGCGATGCTGCGCTTCAGAGAGTCCGAAAACGTCCTGAAGAACAGGATGGACGGGCTCGAAGAGCTTGTAGCGATCCGGACGCGGGAGCTGAAAGAGAGCGCGGACCGTCTCGCGCTCACTCTCGATCAGGCTATCTCGGTTCTTGCGAACACGGTGGAGACAAAAGACCCCTACACCGCGGGACACCAAGTACGCTGCGCCGCCCTCGCCCTCGCTCTCGGCAGAGAGATGCGGCTCGCTCCTCCGCAGCTTCGCGGCGTACACATGGCCGCCAGAATCCACGATATAGGCAAGATCAAGATCCCCTCGGAAATTTTGAGCAAGCCGGGGAAGATCACACCGCTCGAATTCTCCCTCATCCAGGAGCATCCGGCCGTCGGCGAGGGGATCGTCGCCCCCATCGTCTTTCCGTGGCCCGTAGGTCGGATGATCGCGCAACACCACGAACGGCTCGACGGCGCCGGCTACCCGCAGGGGCTCTCCGGCGACGAAATTCTGCTGGAGGCGAAGGTCATCGCGGTAGCCGACGTGGTGGAGGCCATTTCCTCCTATCGCCCCTACCGCCCCGCCCTCGGCATCGAGGCCGCGCTCGGAGAGATCGAGGCGAACATCGGAACGAAATACGACCCCGACGCCGTGCGCGCATGCACGTCGCTCTTCAGGGAACAGCGCTTCTGGTTCGACGAATAATCGCACCGAAAAAGCGGGGAGGCGTCCGGTGTTCCGGAACGCCTCCCCGCTTTTTCTTTAGTCCGGGTTCGGGCTTCAGTCCTTCCTCGGAAGCAGCACCTCGAAGATCGCCCCTTCGTCGGACGGATGGAGCAAGATATCGCCCCCCGCGTCGAGCACGATCTTCCGCGCGATGGCCAGACCGAGCCCGTAGCCGCCCTTCCCCCACTTCCCGCGCGCGCGGTGGCTGTCGCCCCTGCGGAAGCGCTGGAAGAGCACACCGGCCGTTTCCGCCGATATTCCGGGGCCGTTGTCCTCCACCCGGATGCTCCAGAAGCGGCTCTCCGACCGCAGCGACACCACGATTCTTCCTCCGTCGGCGTCGCCGAACTTCTCATGGACGTACTTCACCGCGTTCTCCACGATGTTGTTCATCGCCCGGGAGATGTCCTCGCTCCGCACCACGGCGGGCGCCGCGCACTCGTACTCCTCCTCTACCCCGATCCGTCCCGCGAGGGGATGTCTCCTGTTTTCGTCCACCACCGCGGACAGCAGCAGGCAGAGGTCGACCTCCTCCTCCTCGTGCAGAGGAGGTTCCGTCTCCATGCGCGAGAGCAGCAGCAGATCGTCCACGAGGCGCGTCATTCTCTCCTGCTGCGCGATGATCGTCGAAAGGCACTTGGCGTCCTCGCCGCCCTCCTCGATGCTCTCCAGAAGGAACTCCGCGGCCAGCCTGATGCTCGCCAGCGGCGTCTGCAGCTCGTGCCCCGCGTCGGCGATGAAATCGCGGCGCGACCGCTCCAGCCGGTACTCCTCCGTCAGATCGGAAATCACGAGCAGCACTCCGCTGCTCGTCCTGCGCGAGCAGAGGCGAAGATACTTGTTTCCCAGCTCCGGAAGATCGAACGTAAGGCAGTCTTCCTCTCCGTTCATCGCCGCCTCCACCAGGGGGTACATATCCCCGGACGGTAGAAGCCTCTCCACCGGAACGCCGTGCGGAGCGGTCTCCTTCACTCCGAGAAGCTGCCCGGCGACGACGTTCAGATAGCGCACCCTGCGCTCCTCGTCCAGCAGCACCACGCCCACAGGCAGCGCCGTCACGATCCGCGAGAGATCCTCGCGCTCCGCGCGAAGCTCGGTCAACGCCCCCCGCAGACGGGCGGACATCCCGTCGAGCGCGCTGGAAAGGCGCTGCAACTCAGGCTCCGCCATGATCGGGAAGCGCACCGCGTCCCCCTGCGCTATCTTCCCCGCGAACTCGACGATCCGGTCGAGGGGGCGGAAGAAGAGCCGGGCCAACCACGTCCCGAACCCGACGATCAACACCACGCCCACGAAGAGGTAGAAGATGAACTTGTTTCTGGTCTCCGCGAAGGCCTCCGATAAAAACTCCAGCGGGTACGCCGCCCTGATGACCGCGGTGCGCCCCTCGGCCTCCACCCTGCGGGCGAAGTAGAGGTAGTACATGTTCGTGGTCGCGCTGTACCGCAGCGCCGACCCTTCGCCCGAGGCGAGCGCGTCCTTCACCTCGGGGCGGGTCAGATGGTTTTCCATCGCCTCGGGGCTCCTCTGCGTATCGGCGAGCACCACGCCGTTGGCGGCGATCAAGGTGATCCGCCCCCTGAGTATATCCTCCCACTTCTTCACGTTCGCGGTGAACCGCTCCATGCCTCCGTCCTTCAGAGAGGCCGCGAGAAGCGCCGTCTGCTGCGAAAGCTCCATCGCGCTCTGACGGACGATGCCGTTCCGCACCACTCCGTACAGCAGCAGCCAGCTTATGCCGAAAGCGAGCATCACCGCCAGCGAAATCACCGCGACGATCTTCTTCTTCAATGTGAACACGGCCATCACTCCCACACCAGACGATACCCTCTCCCGCGAAGGGAATTGATGACGAGCGCGGGGGATTTCCCGTCGTCCAGCTTCTTCCGTAGACGAGAAATATGCACGTCCACGGTCCGCGTATCGCCGCCGTAGAAGCTCCAGATCTTCGAAAGCAGCTCCTCGCGGGAGGCCGTCCGCCCCATCTTCCGCGCCAACGCGTCCAGCAGACGGAACTCCGTCGGACTCAAATCCAGCGGCACGCCGCGAAGCAGCGCGGTCTCGTCGTCAAGCTCGATGCGCAGCTCGCCGTTCTCCACCACGCGGCTCTCCCGCCGCTCTCCGGTGCGCCGGAGCAGCGCCTTCACCCGCGCCGTCAGTTCGGCGAGCGAAAAGGGCTTGCGCATATAGTCGTCCGCTCCCAGCTCCAGCCCCTCCACCACGTCCCGCTCGTCTCGGCGGGCGGTGAGCATCAGAATCGGAATCCGCTCCGTCTCCGGCTCCGCCTTGATCCGGCGGCAGACCTCCCAGCCGTCCATCTTCGGCAGCATCAGGTCGAGGATCACCAAATCCGGACGGAGGGAGAACACCTTTTCGAGGGCGGCGTCGCCGTCCGATGCGGAAGCGGTCTCGAAGCCGTGCCTGCGCAGCGCCTGCGACACGATCTCCATGATCGCGTCCTCGTCCTCCACAATCAGAATACGGGCTTCCGGCACGTCCCTCACCGCTCCTTCGGACGACGGAAGGAGGACGCCTTCACGGTCTTCCCGGTGAGAATGTAGACCACCCGTTCGGCCACGTTCGTCACGTGATCCCCGCCTCTTTCCAGCGTCCGCGCCACGTTGAGGAGCTGCGTCGCCTGCTCGATGCGCTGCGGGCGCTCCATCATCAGAATAAGCAGCTCTCTCATGATCTGCTTTTCCAGATCGTCCATAAGGTCGTCCATGGCGAAGACCTCCTTCGCCATCTCCGCGTTGTTCGTGTCGAAAGCCACCAGGGCCTTCGACATCATCGCGGAAAGAACGTCGAGCATCCGCGGAATGTCGATCAGGGGCTTGATCAGCTCTTTGTCCGCAAGCTCCACCGCCACCTTCGCGATATTGCCGCCGTAATCGCCGATGCGCTCCAGGTCCACCGCCATGTGCATGATGGAGGTCACCGCGCGCAGATCCTCGCCCAAAGGCTGGAAGCGCGCCGCGAAGTGCATGCAGGCGTTGTCCAGCGCCTCGGCCAGGTCGTCGATATCGTCGTCCTTCGCCAGCACCGTTCTGGCAAGCTCGGCGTCCTGGTTCTTCAGCGCCCAGATCGCCTTCCCGATAGCCTCCTCCGCCATCTTTCCGAGACGGAGCACCATCCGCTTCAGCTCGGCCATATCCGTTTCAAGCTGTTTCCGTGTAATAACAGGCTCCATGAACATCGTCTCCTCTCTCCCGGCCTTCCTAGCCGAACCGCCCCGTGATGTAGTCCTCCGTCCGCTTGTCCTCCGGCGACGTGAACATCTTGGGCGTCGTATCGTACTCGACCAGGTCGCCCATAAGGAAGAAGGCGGTGCGGTCCGAGATGCGGGCGGCCTGCTGCATATTGTGCGTCACGATTACAACAGTGTACCGCTTTTTCAGCTCGCGGACCAGCTCTTCGATGCGGGCCGTCGCCATCGGGTCGAGCGCGCTCGTCGGCTCGTCCATCAGCAGAATCTCCGGCTCCGTCGCGATCGCCCGCGCAATGCACAGGCGCTGCTGCTGTCCGCCGGAGAGCCCCGTGCCGGGAGTCTTCAGCTTGTCCTTCACCTCTTCCCAGAGCGCCGCGCCCACGAGGCTCTGCTTCACGATGTCGTCGAGCCTGTCCTTCTGCTTGACGCCGTGGAGGCGAGGGCCGTACGCCACGTTGTCGTAGATCGACATCGGGAAGGGGTTCGGCTTCTGGAAGACCATCCCCACGTTCCTGCGGAGCGCGATCACGTCCACGCCGCCCGCGTAGATGTCGGAGCCGCCGACCAGAATCTCTCCCTCCACCCGCGCGCTGGGGATGAAGTCGTTCATCCGGTTGATGCAGCGCAAAAAGCTGCTCTTGCCGCATCCGGACGGCCCGATGAGCGCCGTGACCTGCTTCTCCATTATATCGAACGTGATATCCTTCAGCACGCGCGCCGAATCGTAATACAGATTCACTCCGCGCGAACTCACCAATATTTTTTCCATTATATTCCCTCCACCCCTATCGCCGCATCAGCCTGCGGAGACGGGAACGCATGTAGATGCCTCCGGAACAGATGCCCAGAACCAGCAGCAGCAGCACGAGCACCGTGCCGTACTGGATCGGACGAGTTTCCTCGATGAACGTCCCCGCCGTGGCAAGAACGTAGATGTGGTACGGCAGCGCCATCACCTCGGAGAAAAGACTGCGCGCGATGTGCGGAGCGAAGAAGGCCGCGCCGGTGAACATGATGGGCGCCGTCTCCCCCGCCACCCTGCCGATGCTCAGAATGATACCCGTGATCACCGTCGGGGCCGCCGCGGGCAACACCACCTTGCGGATGGTCTGCCACTTCGAAGCGCCCAGGGCGTACGAGGCGTCCCGGTAGTCCTTCGGCACCGCCAGAAACGCCTGCTCCGACGCCGTCACCATCAGCGGCAGCGTCAGACAGGCGAGCGTGAGCGCCGCGGCCAGCAGGCTCGGGCCGAAGCCCAGCAGAATCACGAAGAGCGACAGGCCGAAAAGCCCGAACACCACCGACGGCACTCCCGCAAGCGAGCGAATCGCCAGCCGCAGAATCGACGTGAACATATCGTCGCGCGCGTACTCGGCGAAATACAGCCCGGTCGCCACCCCCACGGGGATCGCGAAGAACATCGCCACGCCCACGAGCTGCAGCGTGCCCACCAGGGGCGTCATGATCCCCCCGCGCGTCATGCTGTCTCGGGGAGGCTCTATCAAAAAGTCAAGCGAGAGCACGCTGTACCCCCGCACTACAACGAAGCCGATGATCGCGAACACGATACCCGTCAGCAACAGCGCCGCCGCCCAGGAGAAAATCGTCATCAGCATATCGGAAAACCGACGGCCGTCCATCTACTGCACCAGCTTTCCCTTCTTCTCTATCCACGCGGAGAGAAGATTGATCCCGAGCGTCATCAGCAGCAGAACAATGCCGCCGAAAAAGAGCGCCGCGTAGTGCGCCGACCCCACCGGAGTCTCCCCCATCTCCGCCGCGATGGTGGACGTCAACGGACGGACAGGGTCGAAAATCGAGAGCGGAATGATCGCCGCGCCGCCCGCCGCCATCAGCACCACCATCGTCTCCCCCAGCGCGCGCATGATCCCGAGCAGCGACGCGCTCAAAATACCGGGGAGCGCCGAGGGCACGACCACCTTCCGCGTCGTCTCGAACCGGGTCGCGCCCAGCGCGTAGGAGGCGTCGCGCAGGTCGCCCGGAACGGAACTCAACGCCTCTTCGGCGAGCGAACTCACGATCGGCACCGTCAGCACCCCCAGCAATACGGAGGAGTTCAGCAGATTCAACCCGGAGAGCATGTCGAAAGTCTCCTGCAACCAGGGGGCCAGCACCACCATCCCGATGAACCCAAGCACGATGGAGGGGAAGAAGCCCAGCAGCTCAAGCACCGGCTTCAGCAGCTCGCGCACCGGTCTGGGCGCCACCTCGGACACGAAGACCGCGATCAGCAGGCTGAACGGAAGCGCCAGCAGCGAGGAGAGCGCCGTTACGGCAAGCGTCCCCACGATGAGGGGAAACATCCCCAGCACGGGAGGATTCTCCGCGGGGTACCACAGATCGCCGAAAAAAAGGTCGCTCAGCGTCACCGCCTTCAGCACGGGAATACCCTCTCTGAACAGGAAATAGAGGATGAAGATCATGATGAATATCCCAACGCTCGATATTCCTTTGATTATAATTCCCGGAAGCTTGTCTTTCATGAAAAAACCTCTTTCGTTCTTCGGATTCTTCGCCCGCAGGGGGTCCAGATAAAAGCCCCCTCCCCGGAACAGAGGGAGGGGGAGAGCCAGGGGGAGATCAGGAGGAGTCTTTGTGTTATTTCAGCACTCTCAGGGGAACAAATCCGGTTTCGGCCACTACCTTCTGTCCGGCGTCGCTCAGGACGAAGTTGATGAACTTCATAATCTGCCCGGTGGGCCAGCCCTTCGTGAACATGTAGAGGAAGCGGGCGATCGGATAGGAACCGTCGAGCGCCGTCTCGGCGGAGCCCTTCTTGCCGCCGACCATCAGAGGCTTCACGGTGTTGTTGATGTAGCCGATGCCGTCGTAGCCGATCGCGTACTTGTTCTTGGCCACGGTGGTGAGCATGGCGCCGGAGGAGGCGACGACGAGGGCGCGCTGGGAAACGCGTTCCTTCTTCATGATGATCTCCTGCCACGTCTCGTAGGTCCCCGAGCTGGTGTCGCGGCCGACCACCGCGATCGCATTGTCCTCGCCGCCGACGTCCTTCCAGTTGGTGATCTTGCCGGCGTAGATGTCGCGGAGCTGATCGATACTCAGATCGCTCACGGGGTTGTTCGGGTGCACGATTGGAAGGAGCGCGTCCATGGCAACCGCGAAGGGTACCGGGTAGGTTCCCTTTTCCACCGCCGCCTTCACTTCGTCCGTCTTGATGAAGCGGGAGGAGTTGGCGATGTCCGTGGTGCCGTCGATGATCGCCTTGATGCCGTTGCCGCTGCCGCCGCCGGAAACGCTGATCTTGACGTCGCTGTTGGCCGCCATGAACTTCTCCGCCGCCGCCTGCGCGATGGGGAGCACCGTGGTGGAACCGTTCATAACGATCGTATTGCTAGCGAACGCCGCGCTTGAAATGGAAAAAACCGCACATGCCGCCAGAACTGCCGCGAATTTCTTCATACCGAATAGCCTCCTTGAATTTTCGTCTTGGTGTGCGCCGGGGACCATCCCCGATCGACACGCACAGTATAGGAGGCCTGCGTAACGATTGTTACAGAAATATGTAACAGATGAGTAACGATGACGTTACGTTCGTAACGGGGTGATGTCCGAGAAACCGAGAAAACGGGACGCTATGGATATTTTCATGGTAGAACCCGCTTGGAGGTATATTATGAGCGTCAGGAGTTTTTAAAAAAGGAGAGACTTCGTCGATGGAGGATATTCGGTGGATACAGCGATTCGACAGCTTTCTTCGCGCGCTTTCCCAGCTTGAAGAGGCATGCGCGCTTGCCGCGTCGCGACCGCTCTCCCGCCTCGAGGAGCAGGGGCTCATTCAGGCGTTCGAATTCACCCATGAACTGGCATGGAAGACGTTGAAAGACTTCCTTGAAGACAAGGGGGTTCAGGACATCTACGGCTCGAAAGACACCACGCGCGAAGCCTTCCGGAGCGGCCTCGTCAACGACGGCGACGTCTGGTTGGACATGATCGTCAGCCGCAGCCTTACTTCGCACACCTACGACGAAGCCGCGGCTTCCAGAATCTCCGCCAGAATCCTGGAGAGCTACTTCGGCGAATTCAAACGCTTCCGCACCGCGATGGAGCGCTTCAAAGAAACCGCCCCGTCATGAACGAACGGTACGGCCTCCCGGAAGAAACCATAGCGATGATCGCCGCCGTCTTCGCCCACCATCCGGAAGTGGAACGGGTCATACTCTACGGATCGCGAGCCAAGGGCAACTATAGAAGAGGGTCGGATATCGACCTTGCGCTCCAAGGAGGCGAGGACCTGACCGACCGAGTCCTCTACAGCATCGTACGCGAACTCGACGATCTTCCGCTCCCCCACTCCTTCGACGTCGCGATCCACTCCTTGATCGTCAACGAGCCCCTGCTTGATCATATCCGCCGCAGAGGAGCGGTGATGTATGAAAGGCGCGGGTAACAGAAAACGTTTTCCTCATCTACATCCTCATCGCCGAAAAAAAAAGCAATACCATCAATAAGCCTACGGTTGCAACTCCCACCCGTAGGCGACAACCCGAAGCGGAACGCCTTGAAGTTCTATGCTCTTCGAGCAGAGCATTTCTCCGGCGTTCTTCTCATAGAAACGCCTGAAGCGGCTTCCTTCCAGAACCATAAGGCAGACCGACCCGACGTTCTTCTCCCTAAACTTGTTCAAGGCGGCGCCGAGAAGAAGCGCGCCGACCCCCCTTCTCTGAAATTCCTTCTCGACATACAAAGAGTAGACTTCTCCTTCATGATTGAACTCCCGGAATCTTGCAGGACCTGCAACCACGAACCCCGCGACGCCCCTCGACGCATCCTCCGCAATATATGAAAAAACACCATCTTCAGAGAGAAGCGCGCAGAACGCCTTCTCTCGCTCCTCCCGAGACAGAGCATCCAGAATGCCGTCAGGGATCAACCCCTTGTAAGCATCCCGCCAGGTTGCAATGTTCACCCTCACGATCCCCGGAATATCGGAGAGAGTCGCCTCGCGTACTCTTACAGCGATTTCTCCTGCCGGGGTTTTACTTGCAGGCAATAGGCTCGACCTCCTTCGCCGGCTTCCGCTCCAGAAAGACCGGCTCCTCCTTCTCCTCGCCCAGCAACCTGCGGATATTGCCGCGCGCGAACTTCTCCGCCGTCTCGGGCGACAGCGCACGGAGCATCACGTTGTACTTGGTCATCTCGTCCGCGTAGGTCGTCCAGTGGCCGACCTTGTCCGACCCGACCATGAAACGGTCGGGGAACCGCTCGATCAGCGCGATCCACCCCGCGAAACTCTCGGCGTCCGCGACGATGGTGTCGTACACCACCCAGGAGAGATCGAAATTGAGGTTGGAGTAGGCTTCAAGCACCCGCGCAAGCTCCTCGCGAAGAGTGGGAACCTCGACCCTGCGCGAAATGCCCGCGTGCGCCCAGATGAAGACGGTGTCCGGATTGGCGGCGACGGCGCGCTCCATCTCCGCGAGGTAGATCGGCTCCCGCTTCGAGGCGGAGGAAATGTTGTGGTGAATCAGCACCGGGAGACCGTGCTTCGCGGCCACGCGATAGACCTCCATCAGCGCGGGGTGATCGGCGCGCGGAGGCTCCCCGTAGGTGAAGGCGGTCAGATCGTCGTGGCGGGACATCAGCTCCCCTATCCCTCGCCAGAAACCGGGATACAGGCGCAGCACGGTCTCGATATACTCGGCGGCGTTCCGGTCCAGCGGGTTGACCCCGGAAATGAATGGCAAAAACCGATTCCGCACCTCTTCCGGCTGCCGAAGCAGCTCCTGCGCCAGGATGAAGTCGGTGGCCGAATAGTAGTAGCCCCGCGCGTCCGTGTCGAGATAGTAGTCGGGCCGGACGGGATCCGACTCGCTCCACATCTTCACGATGGGCATGCCGAAGATCACCGCGGACTCCACGCCGACGGCGTCCATCTGCTCGACGAGCGCGGGAAAGCCGTCGGTCCTCTGGGTGAAGTCGAGATAGTGAAGGTGCGAATCCCACGAGGGGATCGCCATCCGCTCCGCCGCCGCCAGCGGAGAGCGCGCGCCGCACAGGAACAGCAATGCGGTCAGGCAGAGAATCGATAGTTTCTTCAGGTGCATGGGATTCGTCCTCCTCAGAAAATTTTTTGCGAATTATTATACCACCGGGAAACAGTTCCTGAAGGCATTCCGCGCGATGCGGAGCGGCTCCATACCATTCATTCGGCCGAACGTACGCCCCTGCATGCTCAAATGAGCGTCAGGAGTGGAGTTTCAACCCCTTGACCACATTATCGACGGCCTTGCGATCGCCGAAAACGGCAAGCCCCACGAGATTGAGGTCGGCGCTTGCCACTTTTTTTACTTCCGCCCTGTTGTCCTCATCGTTCGACGTAGCAAACAGCTCTTCCGTGTAGATGGAGAAGGCGACACCCTGTACCAGAGCCCGTTCGTACGATCGGCGCATCTTCTCCTTCGGCGCAGTGAACACCAGAACCGGCTGGCGAAGCATCGGAAGATACGTCCTTCCATCCTTGTCTTCGTACGGCTTGCCGAGCAACCCCGGTATTCCCGCTATCCCCCCTATCGTGAAGGCCGTTACGTTCATCTTCTGCCACACCTGCAGATCCTCCCTAACGACCACCGCCACCTTGGTTTCCGATTCCATGAAAACTCCTCCCTTTCGTTCGCACAGCGTGCCTGTACGCCCCGGGCGAGACGCCGACAACCTCCCGGAATCTCCGGTTGAAATGGCTTTGATCGCAAAAGCCCGTCTCCGCAGCGATTTCAACCAGCGGAAGATCCTGAAGAAGCAACTGTCGAGCCAGATCCACGCGGCATTGAAGTTGGAAACGATGCGGAGGCATACCCGTTATTTTCCGAAATCTCTTGAGAAACATGTAGGGCGTGTCGCCAAAACGGGCAGCCAGCTCGTCCAATGTCACCTTTCCGGCCGGATTATGCCGCAGGTATTCTTTGGCGTCTTGTACGATTTTGCCCCCCGAGGGTACGGAATTGAACTCTTTTCGGCATTCACCGTGGCGTTCAAGCAAGGCGGCAAGCGTTTCCAGGAGGGAGGATTCCAGATGCAGAGCTTCGGCGCCCGGCATCTTGAGGAGGTTGAAAAAATGCGAAGTTGCAAGAAAGGAACCCGTATCCCGATGCACGGTTTCCACAAAATACGGAGACGCATGCCGCTGCTCCCCCCATATCTCGTGCGCCAAAGAGAAGATGGTCTCCTCGGGAATATACAGCATTCGATAGGCAAAACCCGTTTCCAACCCGGAATGGCCGTCGTGCACTTCGTCCGGATTGATGGTGATGAGCGTTCCCGGGATCCCTCTGTGTTTTTTTCCGCGACATACGAAGTCCTGGAACCCCGACAAGGTCTGCCCGACGGCAAACGTATCGTGCGCGTGCGGCGCGTACGAAAAGGACACGAAGAACGCTTCAAGCAGCGAAACTTCCGCGAGTTGCTCTATTTTCGAATATCGACACGACTCCTTCTGTTCTTTTTTCATAGGCAATACCCCTATTCCGGCGGCAGCGCTCTGCGGCGCATTTTTCAATCTTCTCCGCCGGGCGTCTTTCAAAAAAGCGCCTATCCGTAAACCGGTTCAGCCCTCTTCGCCGATTCATGCTCCGGAAAGAGCGCGGCCTCCAGAATCCTCAAGAGCTACTTCTCGGGAGCCCAGGGCAACCATAGAAGCGATTCGCTTATCGACCTGGCGCTCCGGGGAGGCGATGGTCTTACCGAGCGCGCCCTTTACAGCATTTTAATCGAACTCGACGACCTTCCGCTCTCCTATTTCTTCGACGTGGCGATCCACTCAATGATCGCCAACGAGGCCTTGCTTGAGCATATCCGCTGCAGAGGAGGGGTGGTGTATGAAAGGCACGGGTAAAACATTTCTCATCCACTTCTTGATTGTTGAGAAGACCGGGAGAAAGCAATTACCCGATTTTCGTCAGAAGCGACGTTATTTCGTCCCTCCCGATTTCCAAAAGCCGAGACATCTCCATGTCAGAGAGTGCGCATAGTTTCGAAGGCGGCGAAAGAAGCCTGTCGATAAACTGGTCAATTTTAAGGAACCTCTGACGTTCGCGGATTTCCTCGACGTGATTTGGGTCTGTCCCCGCGCATGCGGGGGAATCATTGTGCGCTCCGCAACGGTCTTGTACACGTCGGGTCTATCCCCGCGCATGCGGGGGAACCTGCTTCAGGATCGTCTCCCATGCGGTGCGGTAGGGTCTATCCCCGCGCATGCGGGGGAACCCTTCGCTTCGATCGTGTCCCTGTAGTCGTAAAGGGTCTATCCCCGCGCATGCGGGGGAACCCATGGGATTCGCGGCGGCGATCTTTCGAGCCTGGGTCTATCCCCGCGCATGCGGGGGAACCAGTCCCTTCAGATACCCCACCACCTCACCGGCGGGTCTATCCCCGCGCATGCGGGGGAACCCTCGCGGGGAGTTTGACGCGAGGAGGCATGAAGGGTCTATCCCCGCGCATGCGGGGGAACCATTCGACCTCATGGCCTGCGCGAACGATTGAGGGGTCTATCCCCGCGCATGCGGGGGAACCAGTGCGCTGACGTACGGCTTCGGCGTCGAAGAGGGTCTATCCCCGCGCATGCGGGGGAACCTGTCTACATCTCCGACCTCTGTCGCAATCATGGGGTCTATCCCCGCGCATGCGGGGGAACCTACGCGACATACGGCCCCGAGGCGATCGCGCAGGGTCTATCCCCGCGCATGCGGGGGAACCTGTCATAATGTCCCTTACACCTAGCCATTGCGGGGTCTATCCCCGCGCATGCGGGGGAACCCTTCTGCGTGGGCTTCGGGGCGTATCTTCGCAGGGTCTATCCCCGCGCATGCGGGGGAACCCTTGCGCGAAACCCCGTACATCGCCGATATCCGGGTCTATCCCCGCGCATGCGGGGGAACCGCGTGGAAGCTCTTCAAGATATGGCGCGAGTGGGGTCTATCCCCGCGCATGCGGGGGAACCGTATCGTAACTCTGGGCGAATCCATGAAATACGGGTCTATCCCCGCGCATGCGGGGGAACCTCCAAGGCGGCAATGGGATCTACTTGTTCAAGGGGTCTATCCCCGCGCATGCGGGGGAACCTTCGCCCGGAAGCGGCCTGTGTCGACCG
The DNA here is from genome assembly GCA_018436725.1 of Synergistaceae bacterium. GTDB lineage: Bacteria > Synergistota > Synergistia > Synergistales > Aminobacteriaceae > JAAYLU01. The sequence goes on from JAHDKT010000011.1 coordinate 21,947, forward strand.
GTGATGGTCTATCCCCGCGCATGCGGGGGAACCTTCACAACCGCCGTCAATAGCGTCCCGATCGAGGGTCTATCCCCGCGCATGCGGGGGAACCCGGTGGAAAGCGACGCCGATCTTGCGACGGAAGGGTCTATCCCCGCGCATGCGGGGGAACCGCCTGCTTCGCCCGGAGATAATCCTCCGTCGGGGGTCTATCCCCGCGCATGCGGGGGAACCACCCGAACTGAAGAGGGCGAACGATATTCAGGCGTTCTATCCCCGCGCATGCGGGGGAACCACTACCGGAGAAGTGATGGACGCGGCTTCCGGGGGTCTATCCCCGCGCATGCGGGGGAACCTAATCATTCTCCTCGTCTCCCGGAATCGCCGCGGGTCTATCCCCGCGCATGCGGGGGAACCTCTCGTTGCGGCCTTCGGGCGGTGCGTATTCGGGGTCTATCCCCGCGCATGCGGGGGAACCCCTACTCTCACCCTTACACCCCCTTTCTGTACGGGTCTATCCCCGCGCATGCGGGGGAACCGCAGACAAGTTTACTGCGGAAACCGGCAAGGCGGGTCTATCCCCGCGCATGCGGGGGAACCGAGAAGTACACCTTCACCATCCCGCGCCTCAAGGGTCTATCCCCGCGCATGCGGGGGAACCAGCGACATCTCCACGGGCGACCTGGCGGAGTTGGGTCTATCCCCGCGCATGCGGGGGAACCTGGCCGGAGGCTATTCGTTGTTCTCCGTCCTTGGGTCTATCCCCGCGCATGCGGGGGAACCTTTTCCACGGCGCAGGACTGCGCCATCGATCTGGGTCTATCCCCGCGCATGCGGGGGAACCCGGGACAGGCTCGATAAGAGCAAGAGTGAGAAGGGTCTATCCCCGCGCATGCGGGGGAACCGACCTGCGCGGAGCGGAGGAAAAACTCGTGAAGGGTCTATCCCCGCGCATGCGGGGGAACCGCACAGAAAGATAAACCCGTCGAAATCGACCAGGGTCTATCCCCGCGCATGCGGGGGAACCAGTATCCTCCCTTCCATGGAAATGAGGAACTGGGGTCTATCCCCGCGCATGCGGGGGAACCTAATCATCCTCCTCGTCTCCCGGAATCGCCGCGGGTCTATCCCCACGCATGCGGGGGAACCACATAGAACCACGCCTCGTGTCATGCGACGTAGGGTCTATCCCCGCGCATGCGGGGGAACCATCTCCTTTGTGGCGCACGTAAGACTGAATCCGGGTCTATCCCCGCGCATGCGGGGGAACCGCCCGGTTGTCTTGCCACCACTTGATAAGCACGGGTCTATCCCCGCGCATGCGGGGGAACCGGTTCGACCGATTCGGGCCATGTGACCACGCCGGGTCTATCCCCGCGCATGCGGGGGAACCAACATGACAAAGACCTCCCGTCGTGCTATGCTGGGTCTATCCCCGCGCATGCGGGGGAACCAGGCGCGGATGGCATGAATATCCGCGGGAAGTGGGTCTATCCCCGCGCATGCGGGGGAACCTCACGATAAGCGGACAGAAGACGTTCAAGACCGGGTCTATCCCCGCGCATGCGGGGGAACCTCCGGGCGGAGAGGTTCAGCTGGTTTTGTCAACGCAAAACTGACCACCAAGGACAGCCGAATTTTGATCACCCCGGTCATTCTTCCGCGGTCGTTTTTTTAAGTAGTATTTGCCCCTTCTTTCTCCCCTCCCTCAGCGTTTCCTTCAGTCTGTAGCTTTCCCACGAGCACTCGATGATGTACGCCTTGTGGGTCAGACGGTCGAGCAGGGCCGCCGTCATATTGGCGTCGCCGAAGACCTCCGTCCAGCTGCCGAATCCGAGATTCGTCGTTACGATGACTGAGCCGCGCTCGTGCCGTTCCGCGAAGATCTGGAACAGCAGTTCCCCTCCTTCCTTCGAGAATGGGACGTATCCGAGTTCGTCCACTATGAGCAGGTCGTACCGGGTGTACTTGCTCAGGGTGCGGGCAAGCGTTTTTTCCCCTCGGCTTTCCAGAAGTTCGTTGACGAGATTGCAGGCCGTGGTGAAACGGACCCGCAGATTTTGACGGCAGGCTTCTATTCCCAGCGCGGTGGCGAGGTGGGTCTTCCCGCAGCCGCTTTTGCCCAGGAAAAGAACGTTTCGGCGACTGGAGATGTAGTCTCCCGCCGCCAGTTCACCGACGAGTCTTTTGTCGAGCTGCGGCGCCTCTTCGAAGGTGAAGGTCGCCAGGGTTTTGACCAGGGGGAAACGGGCTTCTTTCAGCCGTCTCTTTTCCCTGTTCTCGGAGCGTATCCGGAGTTCGAGGTCCGTGAGCTCCAGAAGGAATTCTTCGTAGCTCGATCCCCGTTCCACGGCTTGGCGAAGGCGTTCCTCAAGGTGCCGTGCGGCATTGCCGAGGGTGAGACTCTTCAGGTTTTCGTGCAGCTGCAGGAGGCGGGCGGTATTCATTGGCCGACCTCCAGGACGGAATAGACCGATACGTCCGCTGCGGGAAGAACGGTCCAGCGCTCGGACTCGAGGGGGCGGATCGCTTCTTCCCGCCTTTCGGCCGACTCGAGGAGGTGACGGATTCCGGCGGCGCTGCTCAGTCCGCTTTCCAGGGCTCCCTCCGCCGCTTCTTCCACCCTCTTTTGTCCGTATGTCCTGACGAGGAGGAGGACATCGATGAATTCCTTGATTCCCCGGTTCTCACCCTGTCGCTCGCAAAAGCGTTCCAGCAGGGTGTTCAGGGAGCCGCTCCATGTCTTTTTCCATTCCGAAAGGGGGCGAGCGTCCCGGAAGGCTCCGGGGCGTTCCCGGAGAAGCTCGAGGTAGTGGTCGGCATCGAGGACCCAGTGATTGTTTCCGAACGTTCTTCCGTGAACGGCGATCCGCTTCTCTCCGCTGTAGACCGACACCCGGTCCACGGTGAGAATCGTCCTGAGGGGACGACCGGCATAGGATGCGGGGACGGAGTACCGGTTCTTGTCCACCATGACGGTGGCGTACTTGTCCGCCTTGACCGATACGGTCTGCTCGTTCCCGAAGGGGTAGCGGGGAAGAGGGATGAGGAGTTCCTTTTCCGCATCGTGCAGTTCCTCGACGGTTCCCTCCCGGCCGGCGATTCTGTGGGAACCGCAGGCGACGCACTCATCCAGCAGTCTCCCGTTGATGCCTTCCAGGTCTTCTCCCCGGGGAAGGGGTACCAGGAAGTTCCGGCGGGCGAATCCCACAAGCCCCTCCACCCCGCCCTTCTCGTTCCCGCGACCAGCCGAGCAGAAACGGCTCTCGAACGTGTACCAGGACCGAAACCGGACAAAGCTTTCCTGTTCTTTCCTCTCCTTTCCAAGAAGCACTTTTTCCACCGCCGCGGTCAGGTTGTCGAAGACCATGACGGGAAAGACGCCTCCGTAATAGAGGAACCCACGACTCAGACCGTCGAAAAACGCCTGCTGCCGTTCGCAGGGGTAGAGGCGGACAAAGGGATTCCCCGAGTACTTCGACCGCATGCAGAACATTTTCACCCGTACGGCTTCTCCGCCGAGGAGAACCGTGGCATTTCCCCAGTCCACCTCCGCCTCTCTTCCCGGAGAAGGTTTAAGAGGCACGAAGGCTTCGCCGCTCTTCAACCCCAGGCTCCTCTTCACAGAAGCCACATAGCGGCGTACCGTCGTTTCGCCTCCCGAAAAGTTGTATTCCTTCACCAGCCTGGCGTATACCCGTTTTGCCGTATGGCGCTGGTTCTTCGGGTTTTCAAGGTCCTCTTCCAGCCACTTGTAGATAATCTCATGATAGGGTCCGAGCACCGGGAAAGGTTGCGTCTTCCTCGGGGAGTATCCTGTCAATTCCCCCCGAAGGACTTTTTTCACGGTGTTTCGCGAATGCCCGGTTTCCCTGGCTATTTCGCTCACGTTCTTGCCGTACGCCCGCTGCGCGGTCCGTATGTATTCGTATTGATCCACCTTGAGCATCCTTTCCCTCCGGCTTCTTCGTCGTGGTGTTCGTTCCCGACGATGATAACCGGAGCTGCGGTCAGGTGGTCAAATTTCGGCTGTCGTTCGCTCAAAAAATGATCAATTTTAGAGTATCAAAACCATCAAGCGGCTCTCCGCCGGGTCTATCCCCGCGCATGCGGGGGAACCTCCGTCGTTCCGCGTGGACGGGAAAAGCCACCGGGTCTATCCCCGCGCATGCGGGGGAACCTTGATCCGCATTTTCGACTGCACGCGCCCTCTGGGTCTATCCCCGCGCATGCGGGGGAACCTTTTGACGGATTGCGTCGATCATCTTGATGAAGGGTCTATCCCCGCGCATGCGGGGGAACCCGTTCTGCCCGGCGCGCTCCTTCTCGACGACCGGGTCTATCCCCGCGCATGCGGGGGAACCGCACGTATCAGCGCCTGTATAGCCGCCGCGCTGGGTCTATCCCCGCGCATGCGGGGGAACCATGGACGGCGTTCCCACGCTGCTCGATCTGAAGGGTCTATCCCCGCGCATGCGGGGGAACCTCTACGCCTCGGGTGCTATCGAGGGGTTAGCGCGGTCTATCCCCGCGCATGCGGGGGAACCAGCGGAAGCGACCTGCATGATTCCGGATGCTAGGGTCTATCCCCGCGCATGCGGGGGAACCCGTATCGAACGCCGAGGTCGCCGAGGGGTCTGGGGTCTATCCCCGCGCATGCGGGGGAACCCATCTTCTGGACGGCCTCGTCGCGGGAGCTGAGGGTCTATCCCCGCGCATGCGGGGGAACCGTCCCATTCATCGTCTTTATCCTCCTCTTCCGGGGTCTATCCCCGCGCATGCGGGGGAACCGCAGCGTTCCAGAGGGCGGCGAGGCGGCGGGCGGGTCTATCCCCGCGCATGCGGGGGAACCCCGCAGAGGAAGCGAGGCTGTACAAATACAAGGGGTCTATCCCCGCGCATGCGGGGGAACCTCGATGGAAAAGGCGATGGAGCACGCGGAATTGGGTCTATCCCCGCGCATGCGGGGGAACCAGACCGTTCGTATAACTTACGGCGAATGGAAGGGGTCTATCCCCGCGCATGCGGGGGAACCTGTACTTAGTTTCTCGCGATGAAGGGAAAATAGGGTCTATCCCCGCGCATGCGGGGGAACCCCGATCATCGCCGCAGTCTCCTCCAGCGGGATGGGTCTATCCCCGCGCATGCGGGGGAACCGCGCCCACGATGGCCGCTATCAGCTTCGACGGGGGTCTATCCCCGCGCATGCGGGGGAACCTCGCTTTCACGCGCTCCATGCTCGCCTTCGCCGGGTCTATCCCCGCGCATGCGGGGGAACCTCACCTCGAAGTCCATTCCGCCTATTCTGATGGGGTCTATCCCCGCGCATGCGGGGGAACCTCCACGGCGAAGGCGAGCACGGCCACCGGATCGGGTCTATCCCCGCGCATGCGGGGGAACCAACAAAACCCACGCGTCAGAGTCAGTCCCTTTGGGTCTATCCCCGCGCATGCGGGGGAACCGTTCCGACAGGGTGGAGCGCGGCGGACATGACGGGTCTATCCCCGCGCATGCGGGGGAACCTCCAGTGTTCTCACTCGTAGCCACAGCAGAACGGGTCTATCCCCGCGCATGCGGGGGAACCCCAGGTATTTCGACCGGCCTTCGGAGAAGTCAAGGCCTATCCCCGCGCATGCGGGGGAACCGCGACCTCCCTGCCGCACCACGGGCAGACCGCGGGTCTATCCCCGCGCATGCGGGGGAACCTTTCTCAGCCCGCACGGAGACCAGTCGGTCCCGGGTCTATCCCCGCGCATGCGGGGGAACCGGTCAAATATTCGCTTTCGCCGAAGCTTGCAAGGGTCTATCCCCGCGCATGCGGGGGAACCTCGACGAGCGACAAAGAAATCATCCGGCGAAAGGGTCTATCCCCGCGCATGCGGGGGAACCATATCGTAGTGGCCGCACTGGCCAACATTCAGGGGTCTATCCCCGCGCATGCGGGGGAACCGAGATCGGTCAACTCCGTCTCTTTCGAAACCAGGGTCTATCCCCGCGCATGCGGGGGAACCAGGACCGCAAGGGAGAATTACCGGGAAGCCCGGGGTCTATCCCCGCGCATGCGGGGGAACCTCTTCTTTAGCCTTTATTTAATCTTACTTGCCAAGATAGCTTAACGCAATCCCATCCACATCGATTATCCGCCGGGGTGGTTCTCCAAGAGAGAGAACGCCAACACCGGTGCTCTCTGTGTTGTCTTTATAGATCATGACTACGGAAGCGTCCTCGATATCAACGAACCATTTGGACAGCACCGCCCATGTTCGTTCTCGAACCCCTTTTGTCATCGAAGGGCTCGCATATACCGCCGGGGTCACTTCGAGCATACAAGAGGCCAGAAAACCTCGGACCTTATCCGGAACGTTTCTTGTAACGACGACGATCATGCCCCTTCCTCCAGCAGATCTTTAATCATATCGATCATTTTGGATATGATTCCTTGGCGTCTTAGAGTAACCCCGGCATGCTTTCGAACGTGACGCTCGATAGAGACGCCCTGTTCCCGAAAAAACTGTTTGCTTGCCCCGAATGCCACAGGGAGCGTAAAGGTATCTCTGAAGATATCGGCGATGTCGAGAATGAACGATTGCCCGGAATCTTCGTGAATAAAACCGAGCTGAGGTATTGTTCTCGTAGCCGCCACCGCGATGGACGAGGCGGCGTACGCAACGGTTGCGGCATGGTTCAGAGCCTGATTCGGTATATCCGTGCCTTCCGGATTTTTTCTGTCGTAATTCCTTCCTTTCCATGGTATTCCGAATTTGTGGGCCATTAAAAAATACATTTCTCGTGCCCTGGCCCCTTCCATGCCTCTCAAAACGGATAACTCAAGGTTCGGGAATATTTCTCCCATTCTCTTGGCGTACATTGCTCGGGCAATGAATATGCGGCTTGCTTCATCCGCCCAGAGATTTGTTTGTCTGCGAGCGAGAGCGCTCCAGTCGGGGCCGAGAGGTTGTGCGGAGTACATCCTGACGCCGTCCTCTCCGACCGCGATTAACGCAGTCCCATGACTTGCGGTAAGGCGAAACACATCATGGGTAATCGATGTACCCGGTCCAAGAAGAATCATCGAAACATTTTGGTAGGGGATGTCGTATGTCCCCGGATCGAGCCCTTCGCACCCCGCAGTGACGAAACGAAGAGTTCCGGAAGAGACAAACAGTTCGCCTCGGCTTAACCATAACAGACCATGACGATCGGAATGAGGTATGCGCGATGTTTCGATTCCGAGGCGAGGAATACCCATACTTCAACGACCTTCCGGACGGAGAAGGACGGCGCCGAAGCCAAACGCTTTGTGCCTCCCTATTCCTTCGCGCAGCATCGACGCGAAGCCGCCGGAATCCGAGACTTTGAGAACACCGTCGAAAACGCTCTCGGGGCGCGTCAATTTTCGAAGTGTACGCCCTTTGTCCTTTCGGCGAAACTCATTCAAACGGAACGACTTCATCCGCATATCCAGAATCTCGGCCCCGCCGAACGCTTTGAAACGTTCCATGAGCCAGTTCGCATATACTGTTTCTCTGTCGATGGATTCGTCAGGGGTCCTTTCGCAGGCTGCCAAAAAGGCATCCCGTTCGACGATTTTTCCGTCCTCGCCGCTACGACGCGATATAGGACAAAATCGTACTCGAAATCCCAACGTCCTCCCAACGGACCATGACTCAGGCATATTTTTCGAGCGTACGGCGTCCGGAGAAATGACTTCATGGAGCATCGGTTCCGCTGTCGAAACCATCTCCTCGACCAGCTCGGTTCCTGTGCAGTCGGCATATCCAAGCACTTTCAAAGCTCTGCCGCCGCTGTCGAAGACCTCGAACGGCTGGGGAGCCTTGGAACCGAACGAGAGTCTCATTGCGGCATGGATCAGGTAATCTTTGTCGGAAAGAGAAAGCTTGCTCTGCCTCGCCCAGTAGACAAGAGCCGAAGTTTTTATCTCTAGATGGATCATTGAAAACGTCATGCGTTCACCCCCTGTATCTGCCCCCGCCAAACAAGCCGGCTTCCGGAGTGGACATCGTTTGTCCAATCTCGAAGGTCCTGTCGCTCTATCATGAGTTCTCCCTTTTTTTCGGGAGCGGAGGAAACAACAGGCCACTCCGCAATAAATGGTCCGTTTCCTCGTTCCGAGATGATTTGTTCAAGAGCCGCGTAAACGGAGTCGGCTTCGATGATACCCCGGTAGAGCGGTGCGTACGGAATGCAGCAATAACGACCGATAAAAAGGACACGAAACGGGTAAGTCAGCGCTTGAGCGATCTCTTCGGCCGATGGCAATGATTCGTCCTGCTCCGAGGCAACGCAAATGATCGTATGAATCACGCTATCCGCGAGGTAGTGCTTAAGTCTGATAACGGTTCCCTCGTTTTTCCCCGCTTGAATGGCCTTTATAACATCCCTTTCTCCTCTAAATGAATCGGAACGCCACAGCGGGAGTTCTTTTTTTGTGAAGAAAAGCGTTTGATAATCGATAATCCGATTCCCTGGCATGTCGATCCTCGTTCCCATACTAATCGCGCTCTGTAGTACTTGCATACGTCTTTGTTCGGTATGCTCGTAACCAAGGGCATTTGCCAACAGCCCTGTGATCATAGAGCATGCCGGGAAAATGTCCGTGGGACGTACTTTCCCCACGGCTGGAGCACCGAAGGAGAGCAATCCATCGAAGCACAAGTGTGCAAAACGCATGATGCTTACCCGCAATTTCCGGAGACTATGGCATTTTCAACATTTTCCGCCAGAAGATGCAGCGGAATTCTCTCTTTGAAGGGAGTGTCCAGACGACAGGAGATATAACGAACTTCGTGCAGACCATACATCTCATCCAGAGATGTCATGTATTGCTCTATTCTGTTCAGCGACTCCGCTAACAAATCTCCGCGTCCGAGTTGGACCGGGTTTGCAAAGGCATTAGCGAGGGTTCTCGGTTGCCGCTCTCCCATCTCCGCCATGACGAACTCCGCGTATGAGTAGGGCGCTGTGGAACCGAGTTTCGCGCCGGGAGTGACTGTGGCGAAAAGATGAATCAGGTGTTTGACGATGCGGGCTGCGAGAGTTCTGTCGACGCCTTCGTCGCGCCAGTTTCGAGACTTCCCTTCTCCGGTGTTCGAGACGAGCTGGGGAAGGTCTACTACAGCGTAGTTATAAAACAGCCCGCTTGTAAGCTCCGCCGAGTTGATGTGACCGCTACCCGTTTCGACGAGGTCGTCCACGGCGGAGAAGTAGTCGGCTTCAAATGTTTCCTGATGTACAGTAAACGAATGCGCCACATGCACTGCAGCATCGACGCGCGCTTCAGTATCGCCACTGACGAAGCGGCCGAAAAGCGATGCGTCGATGCCTGCTCCGTATTTTAGAGCAATAAAATCTTTATGGCGTTCCTTCCAAAGCGCTTCTGCCTTCTTTTTCGCTGATTCTGCATCACCGGACGAAGCGCAGATTTCGAGGGCAAGCTTGGAGAGAAATCCAATTTCCGGCTTCCCCAAGACAATGACTTCTCCACGGTCGAGAGGTTCACTCCCTTTCTTTTTCGTTTTTTCCTCGTTCTCCTTATTTCCATCATCTTTTTCACCATACAGATTTTTTTGAAATACTTTAAGAATTTCTTCGACAAGTTCTTTCGAAACGCCTTCTTTTTCTACAAGATCGCGTGCTATTATCCGACTGAACGTCTTGCGGGAGCGGACAGAGAGTTCGAAGCCATCCTCAATCTTGTCCAGTCCGTATATGTCGTCGCACGTTCTCAGACGACGCTTGCGACATTGCGAGCTGACTCGTGTTCTGGTATAGCCTCCGAAGGGAATTCGCTTAGCCAGACCGCTGTCGTCTCTATTTAAAAGAACCGAGGGATAGGCTGTAAGAGTGGAGATCTGTATAAAACGAGGGGTGATAGACATTATGCAACATCCTCCTTTTTTTTCTTCGCTTGAATGTAGTCTTTTGCGATATCCCGTTTAATTTTTTCTTCACTTTTTTTATCTGAATAGAAAAGGAGTTGCGCCAACGTGCCCCAATCAACGGGCATATTTTTCGAGATGCACAGTCGTGCAAAAAGCCTGATCTGATCAGAGAGATTCTTGTCTTTGCTTCGTAGAAAAGTGTTTATTCTTTGAACTGGAAACGAGGCAAATATTGCTCCCACTGAGTGCGAGGGAGCTTCCGAATGGATTTCGGGCGCCATGATGGCCATTCCATTGAGTAACGTTATCCAATTATTTTCCATGGATTCGTTCATGCGGAAAGCTTCCGGGACGTAATCGTACAAAACTCTCCAGAAAGGCAACGGCGGGGAGTCGTTAGTCATACGTCTAAGTTCCGCCAGATCACCTTTGGGAAAACGAGAGCTACCTAGCATACCTGCAAGGACAGCGATTACGTTCCGGAGATCGCTCGTGTTGGTCATTGCTTTGTACCTCCTGAAGAAATATCAAATAGCGGCAGATATTTTTTCATTGCGCTGAAAAAAAACAGTTCTGCGTCAGCTGCGCGGATGAATTCTGTTTCTCCTGAGTGTAGTCGTCGTTCAAGTACATCTTTAAAAATATCTTCTATCGTCTTTCGGAGAAACTCTATCCACGAATTGAGCCGCAGTGGATCATCCGTTTCCTCTCCTTCGTTTGGTAGAGCTTCCCAAAGAAACGGGAAAAAATTGTCGGATATCGCGTCGTTCAGTATTCGACAGGAGGTCGGGGCAAATGCCAATACCCGTTTCCTTTTGTTTTTTTGTCCTTCGCTGCCCCTCTCCAAGAAAAGGCGTGAAATCGCCGGGGACAACACCTTTTCTTTTGCTTTACAAGCCAAATCGATCATTGTATTGAGCAAACGTTCGCTTATATCATCGGGGAAACGTAAAAATCCAAGTTTTTCTGGTGGAACAGGAAGGATCCTTTCGTGATATTCCTCCGTGCTACTTTTTCCTCGCTCAATAATACAAAAACGAACAGAAATGGGAGGTCTGTCGAATTCTCTAGGAATTTGAGCGGGAGAGCGAATGTAGGATTCTTTATCCAGCAGAATCCTCCCCATTCGATCCCAGGTGGGGCTAGTGTTGAAGGCGCTTCCGTCTTTCCTATCTATTGGAATCCAAGGATCGTCTAAAGCACCCTTGTATGCCTTCCCTTCGACTCTGCATGTGGAGGTGCCCGTCATGCACGCTTCGAGGGAATCATTTTCCCCTTTCCGTATTCGGAGTAATCGACATATCTCCAAAAAATACGGATGGAGTTCATTTAATGATAATGATGATTTCCCGTCCCACATTTCAAGCCAAAGAAGACGCTTCCCCGTTGTTGAAAGATTCCATTCTATCTCTTTTTCAGTTTGTAACAACTCAATCAGCACTCTGCAATCCCGGCCCCACTGGTCACCCCAGTATGGAGATGTAATAAGACCCACCCCCGGTCGAGTTGCTATGTTTTCCCCCTTTTGCCTCACCGTACTATGGTAGTTTCCGGGAGCCCCTCCAAGTGAATATCCAGCATGGCCCTGGAGTGTAACGAGTGCAAAAATCCAATGGTCTTTCTTAACGGATGTTATACGCCGTCCTTTTTCGTCGATATTTTTTGTAGTAAAAATTATATCTATCTCGTCAGGAGTTCTCGCAACCGTCATCATCTCCCCAACGCTTTCGTGAATTGGCGGCTGAAGAAACGCTGGTTTTTTCGTATCCGCCACCACAAGACTCCACGCATCGTTGTCCGGTGTGAGAGCGGATAGTAGTCCCTTCCACTTGCCTTCATCGTACACTCCAGGAAGCTCCGAGTACGGCGTGTTCTTACCAACCGAGGGTATCTCTACTCCTCCGTCGGTAAGCGCTATAGCGCCAAGTTGACAGAGGAATGCATGCCAAGGGTGCCGCTGGTGAGGGCGCAAGTTGGTGAAAGCTTCGATACTGTTCCTCCCCAACGCGGCAAACACCCCAGGCAAGGTGAGTTTCACGCTTGAAGAGTCCCTAGTCCGCACTTCGATGCACGGTTCTTCCAAGATATTGGACAAAATCGCATCAGCTCCTTTCCAAGCCGAACCGGCTATAGCGGAATGACTTCCCGCATAAAGAAAACTCGAACCCGAATTCCGTTTGCCTCGCTTCGATCCCTTGGTCGAGTTCTGAAAGGTCCTTCCCTTGAAGCATCCATCCTGGAACCGTCAGCTTTTCAATGGAAAACCCGAAAGGGCCGACGGGTGGATTCTGAAAGAAGACCACAGCGTCGTCGAGGCCGAGGCGAGTCACGATATTATGATCGTCGGCCGCAGAGACAAACTCCGACTCGTATCCTTTTTTCCAGCTGACAATGTCGAAAGCAGCCCGCTGTCTTTTCGCACCCTTGCTTCCCGCGATACCCCCGTTTATCTGCTCCCACTCGGGTCCGAGTCGTTCAGCGAGGCGAGACAAAAAGGCGGGATGGGTCGAACGTTCGACGAAATATCGATTCATCTCGGGTATGCGGAGGAAAGCATCTTCCGCGATGCGCTCTTCAAGCAGTTCCCACGTTGCGGCAACGCTCCGGACGTCTTCGTAGGCCCGTTCATCTCCGAATTGATGACGCTTTCTGGCCTCCCGATTGAGCAGCCAATCCTTCCCCTTATCGGGAACGAGGACGATACAGCGAGGTTCAGAAAACGCAGAAGGCCTTCGACGGTCATGTCGAAAGAGACGTCCTATTCTCTGGAGCAGCACGTCCGCAGGACAGAGATCGGTGATCAGGAGGTCGAAATCCACGTCCAAGGATTGCTCAAGCGTCTGCGTCGTCACGATGACACAGGGCCGACGTCTTTCGCCCGATTTTCCGAAGAGCAGCTCGACCTCGTGATCGAGACGTCTCCGGTCCGCGGGAGCGAATCGTGCGTGATGAAGCGTACGGACGCCTTCTATAGCGAATATATTGTTGTTGTCTCCCGTTCGTTGCTCTTCCATCGCTTGCAAGGTCTTGACGGCAGATGTGACGGAATTTCGCAGCACAAGAACGCACCCTCCGGAGTCCGCCGCTCCAAGGGCAAGTTGAGCGAGCGTTTCAGGATGCTCAATCGTAGGAAGGAGTTCCAAACGGACCTCTTTGGCTCTCCCGGAAAGAATTTTTGACCCAGTCCAAGCAGTTGTGGAGGATATCAGAGGGTAAGGAGTTTCGATGCACAGAGTTTCGTCCGGGACGGGAGAAACTCCAACAGCTTTCCGAGTACGAAAAATATGAAGATATCTCTCGCGCACCGCTCCCCCCAGAGTAGCCGACATCATCAGGATATGTCCCCCGCACAACGCGAAAAGCTCGACGAGCGACTCGATAATCCTCGTCATGAAATGATCGCTGGCATGCACTTCATCGATCACAAGAAGCGATCGCGCGAGGGCCGCAGCGCGCAAGTGAGAATGAGGCGCTTTCAATACCGCAAGAAGCGCCTGATCTATGGTTCCCACAGCGCACGGGGCACACATATACCGCTTCGGGTGTTCCGCAGCCCAGTTTCGCCGGCTATCCTTCTCATCGGGCCACAAAACGGAAAAACCCGGGAGTCGCACTCCTTCACGATTATCTACGACCAAGTATCCAGGAACGGCAAGTACCGTTGGCATTTCCCCCTCGCCGAAAACGTCGCCCATATTCTGCGATACTCTCTTTTGAAGTTGGGTTGCGGCAAAGCGAAGAGGATTGGCGAAATAGAGAGAATCCACCATCCCCTCCTTGAAGAGACGAAGATAGTGGCGAAGAGCGCACTCCGTCTTCCCGCTGCCGGTCTCCGCTTCGATAATGATGAGGGAACCATTTGGATCAAGATCCAATTCTTCGACGACAGTCTGTACGGGAAGGGGTGTTTTCTGAAATTGTTCGTAAAATGTTTGAGGAAAGCTGACGGAAGAACGAAATCTCGAGGTATCCAGGCGCATTGTTCGAAAAGCTTGAGCAGCGTTTTTACGTGCAGTATCGATATAGGATTCGAGGGGATCATCCGGTTGCGCGTAGGGAAAGAAGTTTTCGTCCGATCCGATCCAGTCGGCCATGATGAGAAGTCCTGCGAAGAGATGATGAATCGACGCGGCTTCCGGCAGCGGTGGGGCTGAAGCATCGAAGGCTGCGGGAAACCAAAGTTGGAGATGATCCGCAATTATCTTGAGCCCGTCGAAGGACGAAAGACCTGACGGCAGTGTCGTGTCCCATAGCTTTGCGCATTGTGCAGCCACTGTTAGATTTTGCAGCGACTCGTCGATGATGGTGGGGAAAGAACCGTGATGCCCGCACATGCAGGTCAGATAACAGGATGCGCTTTCACCCCACTCTAGAAGCCATGGGAAAATTTCGATGAACCGATTCCTAAAGTTTGGCTCGCACAAAGCTCCCATCGGACGAATATGACCGTGAGAGTGCGCAGGGGGACGGTTTTTCGCCTGAAAGCCCGCTGTGTTTTTCCCTACATCGTGTTTTCCGGCGAGGACCGCCAAACGCGACTTGGTGACTTCATCAAGTTCTTGTCCTGTTAATGTCTTGTAAATCCTACGATAGACAGGGAGATCGAGAAGAGCTTCCATAACGGCGGCGACGTCGGCGGAATGCGCCAGTAGAGGATGGGTTCTGGAAGGATCGTTTCGGTCGGATTTTCCCCAAAAACCCCTAATCGGATCAACTGATTGCACTAAGAACATCCCCTTCGAATTTTTTGAATTCTACTTCCTTAAAAATATCGACATCGGGCTCTTCTCACATCCAACAACGAACTCAAACGACAACTCTCTTTTTCATTTTCTATTGAATTTCGGCACATGATGTTGAAAATAAGCATCTGTTTTCCCAATATCATGGATTCCAACCAGAAAGGCAACGCTTTCCCCAGGCCAACTTGAGAGAGGATGAGGAAAAGAGAGCGAGAGAGCGACTGCGGCGGCATCGAGAAGGTGTTTCCACAATGGATGTTTTGGATTGCTTTTAGCCCAAAGAACCTTGCAGTTTTGCGGCAACAATATGGAATCGGCCATTTTCCTTCATCACCACTTTTTCGTAAAATTACCTGACTATCATTCAAACTAAAAATCCTTCCTTTAATCTGGATTATACTCCTAATCCATCGACTTTTCTATAAAGCCTGTTAATCAACTTTCCTAACAGGGGTCATACTACTTATCGCCCCGAATCGGCAGTCCTATCCGGGGCGATGAGCGCAGTGAAGAGTAGATTTTTAATTTAGGGCAGAGCAATAGCGATTTGACCTTCTATGTTTGGTCCACTTCTTTTCCCGATTCAAGCAGAGCTTCCAAAGGCCCTAAAATAGCAGGAAGATCCATTTGTATCGTTTCCCAGAGGATATGTTCGCTGATACCGAAGTACTCGTGAACAACGAAATTCCTCATCGCGCGCATTTCTGCCCAGGGGATATGCGGGTACTTTTCACAGACGACTTCCGGCACGCGGGCCGCCGCCTCTCCGATGATCGTAATGCGGCGCACTACTGCGTCCATGGTGCGCTGGTCCGCGACGAAGTCGTCGAAGGTCATCCCCTCTACATAACCAAGGATCGTACGGACGGCATCGACAATATCCCGTATACGAAGTTTCCAACTTCTAGACGGCATGGACGGCCTCCTCGAAGATCTCCGCTCGCATTTCTTCATGCAGCGCATCGGGCGTGACGAGGTCGACCTTCGTTCCGAGCAGTTCCTCAAGGCACTTCTGAAGGCGGGCGAAGGCGAAGAATCCAATCCGGGCGCCTGGTTCGAAGTCCACAAGCAGGTCGATGTCGCTGTCCGGCCCGGCCTCTCCGCGTGCGACCGAACCAAACACCGATAACGAACGAACATGCAAATGCTTCAACAGTTCCTTGTTGGCTTCAAGGATGCTCACCGTCTGTTCAAGCTGCGTCATGGCATTTCGCCTCCTTATCAGAAAGTATATCATCGTTACTCCGCCGCCATGCACACACTTGTTCCCGTTTCGGTTCGTATGGACATTCTACGCGAAGAGATGGCCAACCGAAGCATTACGAAAAACGTCACCCTCCCGGCATGGCTCAACAAGATGGCCATGGAGCACAAGATCAATTTCTCCAGTACGCTTCAGGAGGCCCTTCGCGAGCGCCTCGGGGGCTGCACGCGCATCGCCCCGGACCGGACCGCCGAAACGCAAGGGTGTCCATAGCGTAGACGGTATCCTTGAGGAGCTTCGCGAAGAGCGGCTTCATCGCCGGACTGCGGCGGACCGATAGGTGCCGATAATTTTGAGCATGTTGCGACTTTTCCGCCCGCTTCGATGTACAATGATACGTATTCTATGAGTCTGTTGAACAATAGGTTCTAGATTCTTTTCAACGTTGCGGGCAGCATGAATTTGGAAGCGCCGTACTCTGCCCGCACGCTTCGCGCCCATGAACGACACTCGGTTGCGGTTGGAGTAGCCGGGAGGTGAGAATGCTCCGTAGAAGAGCGTCCGCAGGATCATGCGCTTCGAGATCCTCCGAAGCGCTTCGGGAGGATCGGTTGCCGCTCATTAGCGGCTCGTTGAGAGTGTTTGATCAGCAACCGAGGGAGGTAGGCCGGATGAAAAAAAACTTCGGCTCGAAATTGGCGACTGTGGCGCTCGCAGCAGTTGTTGTGTTTTGCGTGCAGGCGGGATTGGGGAACGCCGCGTTCGCGGCGCCGGACACGGAGCGCTACACGTACTTCGATAATCTGCCGCTGTTCGACCCGCTCACTCCGCTCCAGGGCAACGAGATGCGGATCACGTTCATGGGCTCGATGATCCCGCTGCCCGTGCGCCTGGCGCAGGCGGAGATGAGCGTCTTCGTCGAGGTGGGGTGGGTCGACGACCCGAGCGACGCGTACTACCGCGGCAAACCGGTGGATCAGTTCGTCTTCGATATGGGCGCGGGGACGTCGGCGAACTACGCGGCCGCGAAGGTCGGGTACCGCAGAATGGACAAGATATTCATCAACCATCTGCACGCCGACCATATGAACGACCTGATTCATACCTACTGTTTCGGCCCGGCGAGCGACCGGAAATCTCCTCTCTATGTCTGGGGTTCGAAGCCGTCGGGCGTGCAAAACCCGTCCTTCTTCAACGCATCCGCCGGAGGCTGCGACGTCGCAGGTTCCAAAGCCTCCGGGGGGGCGTACTACGACGACGGAGTCATCGCTTTTTGCAAACACATCCGGGAGGCTCTGCGATGGCATACGGAGAGCTTCAGCTTTCAGACGACCGCCTACTCCGGATACGTGCGGCCTACCAAGGAGAGCTGGGGGCTGCCGCACGATCCTGTACCCGTGGGCGACGACAGTCCGAACGACGCCTACGCGCTGGTGCCGATCGAGCTGGATTGGACCAAAGTCGGAGGCGTGGCCTACAACAACGCGTCGACGGGCGCGAAGATCACGCATTTCCCGGTGATCCACGCGCGGCAGGGGTCGATGGGGTACAAGCTGGAGTGGACGACGCCGACCGGCGCCGTGCTGAACATGATCTACACCAGCGACACGAAGCCCGAGACCAACAGCATAGAGCAGGCGAAGAACAACGGCCTCGGCGTGGACGTGTTTATTCATGAGATGGTCGTTCCGCCCGTGGTGTGGGCATACAAGAACATGGGGCTGAACGCGCCGCCCGCGCCCGGCGACCCTATCTACGCGGAGTTCCAGAGGACCGTCCAGGCGATGACGAGGGTCCAGAACAGCTCGCATACTTCTCAGGGAGCGTTCGGGTACCTCCTCGGCCAGATCGAGCCCAGACCCGGGCTGACGGTGGCCACGCACTTTCCGGTGGCCGACGACACCGTCGCAAGCGCCTTGAACAGCGTGAAGGCGCACTGCCCCGATGTGGAGATGGGACGCGACATCGTCTGGTCCTTCGACCTGATGGTGCTCCGGGTCTTCCCCGACCGGATAGAGCAACGCCGAGCCGACGTGTCGAGGTTCAGCTTCACGCCCCCCTCCCGCGTACCCGGCGGGCTGTTGCCCCCGAAGTACCGCGACGGCACGGGCACGGGCGATCCGTACGCGCAGATCGACATCACCACGCAGATTCCGCCGACCAACCCCGATGGCACGGAAAACTACCGCGAGGACGGATATTGACGCACGAAGGACTACGGACGCGCCTCTTGCTTCCATGCCGTTTTTTGACTGGTACGCCTCGATCCAGGAGATACCATAGAATCTCTCAGGCTGATTGGCGGTTGAACTGCCAATCAGCCGTTTTCAACGCGCTTAACGCGCATGTTAATGCGCATTATACTTTGCGTATCAGGAGGGGATGCTATGAAATCCAGCGAGATAATCAAGATTCTTGAAAGCGACGGCTGGTACTGGGTGAATACCGTAGGCAGCCATCACCACTTCAAGCATCCCACCAAACCGGGAAAGGAGACGACTTCAATGGAAAAGGATATCCGGATATATCCCGCGCTTCTCTCCGAAGATGGAAAATTCGTGTGCGTCCGCTTCCCGGACCTTCCGGGCTGCAACACCTTCGGGGAAGACTACGCCGACGCCATCGCCAGCGCGAAGGACGCTCTCGGAGGGCATTTGCTCTGCATGGAAGAGGATAACGACCCCATCCCGAACCCAACGCCGGTAAATAAGCTACAACCGGAAGAAGACGAAATCGCCGTTTTGATCGACGTGCGCATGGACATTCTCCGCGAAGAGGAAAGAAAGAAATCCGTCAGCAAGAACGTCACCCTCCCGGCATGGCTCAATAAGATGGCCATGGAGCACAAGATCAACTTCTCCAGCGCCCTCCAGGAGACGCTCAGAGACAGGCTAGGAGTGTAACGCGCATCGCCCCTGGTCGGCAGAGTCCGCTCTTCCCTCTTCACCGCAGGCGCTTGCCGCAGTGCGGGCAGTAGTTGCCGCGCCCCTCGTCCTCTTCTTTCTTCTGCGCGGCATCCTCGCGCTTCTTGCGGCGCTGGATGGCTTCGACGAATCCGGCGCCCGGGATGCCCGCGGGGAGGGCGAACATGCCGATGCCGATGACGGCGAAGGCGCATCCGAATCCATGGAAGTATCGCGGATGCACCCTTGACAGCGCATAGTTGATAGATTATTCTTGTGGCATACCAGCGAAAAGGTGGTATACCAACTTGCGGAAGAATAATCTTGCGTCAGGGGTCTACGACCGTATCAAAAAGGGGATTCTCTCTCTCGAATTTCCTCCCGGGGGCGTGCTGCAGGAGCGCGCGCTCGCCGAGGAGCTGGGGGTGAGCAGAACGCCCGTACGCGAAGCTGTGCACCGTCTCTCCCAGGAAGGGTGGCTGCTCGTGAATTCCCGCAAGAACATCAAGGTCAGGCCAGTCTCCTCGGTCGATCTTCACGAAGTTTTCCAAGCACGCAGTCTTCTTGAGAGAGACGTGCTCGACCTCGTTCTCTCCCGAAATCTCTTCAGGGACGCCGGCAACAGGATGGCATCGATGCTTACAGTCATGGAGAACTCCAGAGGCAGTCTCTTTTCCTTCATCTCGGCGGACCAGTCCTTCCACTCCGTCCTCTTCGGCGTGCTCGGAAATTCGCGTCTCGGCAAGTTCTGGGGGGAAGTGAGCGAGGAGATGATCTGGCTGGGAATGCTTGCCATGAACGACGAACGGTACGGAGACGTCCTCGCCGAACACGGCAGGATAGCGGAGGCGGTGAAGAGCGGCGGACGGAAGGCGGCACGGCAGGCGTTGCAGGAGCATCTTCAGATAACGGAGAGCATTCTTCTGCGCAAGATCGACGATGCGTCGTCATGGAACGAAAGGGGGAATTGAGAGGAAATGCGGATGGAAACGGTACTGTTGCGGAAGGGCGGAGAATCCGAGAGCGTGCGTCTCGCGTGGGACGCCTGCGTGGCCGCCGGATATACGGGCAGGGATCGGAAGAGCGTGCTGGCCCATGTGGAGGAACTCCGGAAGATCGGCGTTCCCGCGCCGGAAAGGGTTCCTTCCATGTACTGGGTGGAGCCGGAGAGGGTATCGTCGTCGAGGCTCCTGTGGGTCGTGGGAGAATCGACGTCGGGAGAGGTCGAGGTCTTTTTAGCCCGCAGCGAAGCGGGAGATCTCTGCGTCTCGGTGGCCAGCGACCATACGGACAGGGCCCTCGAAACGGTCTCGGTGGCGAAGGCGAAGCAGGCATGCTCGAAGATAGTCGGGACTTTGTTCTGGCGGGTGGATGAGATCGGAGCGCACTGGGACTCGATCGAACTTCGTTCGTGGGTCGACGGTGTTTTGTATCAGGAGGGGACGTTGGGGAAGATGCTTCCTCCGGAGAGACTCTTCGAACTTGCCGGGGAGGACGCGCCTTCCGGCACGAACGCCATCTCGCTGTTCAGCGGTACGCTGCCGGTACTGGGAGAGGGGCTCGTCTACGGGGAGAAGTACGCGCTCTCTCTGAAGGATCCCGTTCTGGGCAGGGAGATTCGTCATGAGTACGCGGTCCGGATTCTTCCCGACCGCAATTGAGGAGGAAGCGGCCCGATGATTCTCGGCCCGAAGGGGGAGATCTATTTCGAAGGCGGAAGCGGCGAGGAAGCCGGTTTCGCCGCCATCGACCCCGACTCGGTTACCGAGACGAGACGGTTCTTCACGGTCTTCGACGGCAGGGTTCCGGAAATGTACGCAACACATCTCAAGTAGGAGGGGAAAAAAGATGAGAAGAGGCGGTCTGTTTTTCGCAGTCGTGGTTGTATGCATTCTGTTCGCAGCAGGGGCGGCGCTCGCGGCGCCGGTGAATATCAAGTTCGCCCACTCGGGGAGCCTGGAGCACCAGTACCAGATCGGCGTGGAGTTCTTCAAGAAGATGGTGGAGGAGAAATCCGGCGGACAGCTTCAGATCGCCGTCTTCCCCCAGTCGCAGCTCGGGAACGAGCGGGAGTTGGCCGAGGGCGTCAGGATGGGTACGATCGAAATGTGCTCCGTGGCCGCCGGAGGCGCTCTCCCCGGCTTCGTCCCCGAACTTCAGGTCTTCGGCGTTCCCTTCCTCTTCGAAAACAGAAAACAGGTCTACGGGGTTCTCGACGGGCCGGTGGGACAGGAACTTGCCGATATCATGCTCGCCAAGGGTTTCGTGAACCTGGCGTTCTGGGAGGTCGGTTTCCGTAACGTCACCAACAACACCCGCCCGGTAAAGACTCCGGAGGACATGAAGGGGCTGAAGATCCGGGTGCAGGAGTCCAAGATCTGGATCGAATTCATGAAATCGCTCGGCGCCATCGCCACCCCCATCCCCTTCGGCGAACTGTACACCGCGCTGCAGCAGAAGGTCGTCGACGGACAGGAAAACCCGGTCGCCACGATCTATTCGATGAAGTTCTACGAAGTGCAGAAGTATCTCTCGCTGACAGGACACACATACGAACCCGCCGCGGTGCTGGCGAACCCGAAGTGGTTCAACGCTCTCTCCGCGGAGCATCGGGCCATCCTGCGAGAGTCTGCCGCCGCCACTGCGGAGTACCAGAGGAACGTGCTCGGCGAGAAGGACAAGGAACGCCTCGAGATCATACGGAAGGCCGGCGTGGAGGTGGAGGAAAACCCCGACAAAGCCGCGTTCGCGAAGGCGACGGCGGAGCTGCACAAGGTTCTTTCCGACACCGTTCCCGAAGCCCTCGTGCGGAAAATCCGCGAGGCGGCCGCGAAGATACAGTGATTCGGCGGGGCTCCGGGGTTTGGAACTCCGGAGCCTTTTTTCGGAGATTCGCGAGGTGAAGACTATTGAAAAAGTTGAGCGCGCTCTTTTCGATTCTCACCGGGGCATGTCTCGCCGTGGTGTTCGCGGTGACCTTCGCCCAGGTTGTCCAGCGTTATGTCTTTCAGATGGCCATGCCGTGGGCCACGGACGTTATACGCATCTTCTTCGTGTACTCCGTCTTCTTCGGGATGGCCGTGGGCGTGTTCAAAAAGGCGCATCTCAACATCGACGTCTTCGTTCACGCGCTGCCTTCCTGGATGAAACCGTGGCTCTCTCTGCTGTCGAACACGGTCACCACGATCTTTCTCGGCTTCGTCTTTTATTTCAGCTTCTCCTTCATGATGGCGAACACCGACCAGCTGACGCCGTACC
The DNA here is from genome assembly GCA_018436725.1 of Synergistaceae bacterium. GTDB lineage: Bacteria > Synergistota > Synergistia > Synergistales > Aminobacteriaceae > JAAYLU01. Next base: position 43,938 of record JAHDKT010000011.1, read on the forward strand.
TTATGTTTCCCATGAGCTACGTCTATCTCGTCGTACCGCTCACGACGGGTTTTATGATTCTTTCTCTGCTGCTGGACTCGCTGAAGCTATTAGGCGGTCTCGGGCGGGGCGCCACGCCTCCCTCCGAAGGCAGGTGATCCGGGATGCTCTGGATAGCGGCGCTCTTCGGCGTCTTCCTTCTCGGCATCCCCATCTCCTTCTCGCTGGGAGCCACCACGCTCGCCGGGCTGCTCGGCATGGGCCTGCCGCTTGAAGTGATAGTTCAGCGGATGTTCACCGGGGTCGACAACTTCGCTCTCGTGGCCATCCCGCTCTTCATTCTCGCGGGCAATCTTATGGCGGCGGGCGGCATATCGAAGCGGATCACGATCTTTTCGGAGGCGCTCGTCGGTCACTGGCCGGGAGGTTTGGGAATGGTGGCCATCGTCGCATCCATGATCTTCGCCGCGGTGACCGGATCGGCGATCGCGGCGACCGCCGCCATCGGCGCGCTGCTCATCAGCGAGATGATCTCCAAGGGATACTCCCCGGCCTACTCCGCCGCGCTCGTGGCGACTTCGGGCTCCATAGGGCCGATCATCCCTCCGAGCATCCCGCTGGTGGTCTACGGCGTCATCGTCGGAACATCCATCGCGAAACTTTTCATGGGAGGGGTCGTCCCCGGCCTCTTCATGGGGTTTCTCCTCATGCTGTTCAACTGGATGCTCAGCAGGCGGCGCGGATACGTCGGGAGAGAGAAGCGCTCGACGGCGGCGGAACTTCGCAAGGGGCTCAAGGATGCGATCCTCGCTCTGCTGATGCCCGTCATCATCATCGGAGGCATCGTGGGCGGCGTCTTCACCCCGACGGAATCGGCGGCGATCGCGGTGGGGTACGCCCTCCTTCTCGGAGGCGTCGTGTACAGGGAGCTGTCCTGGAGAAAGATATGCGAAGCCTTCATGGACGCCGCCGTGATGAACGGCGTCATCCTCACCGTACTGATGACGGCGAGCCTCTTCATCTGGTTCATGACCGTGAAGATGATCCCCCAGTCCGTGACTCAAAGTCTGATGAACGTCATCACCTCGAAATGGGGTGCGCTCATGGTGATGAACATCGTGCTGCTCATAGCGGGGACCTTTATCGACACGATCAGCGCGCTCACCATCTTCGTGCCTCTCTTCCTGCCGCTTGTGAAGGCCTTTGGAATCGACTTGGTGCACTTCGGCGTGGTGGTCGCGGTGAATCTGACCATAGGAATGTGCACGCCGCCCTTGGGGGTCTGCCTCTTCGTGGCGTGCGGTATAGCCAAAACCACTCTTCGCGAGATGTTCCGCGATCTCGTCTATTTGTTGATACCGCTTCTGCTCCTTCTGCTGCTTATCACGTACGTTCCGGCGCTCGTCACTTGGCTGCCGGATTTCCTCGGGCTGTAGACGCGCTCCGGAGGTCCTTCTCTCTCCGCCGCGGCGGATCGCATATTCGCCGATTCGCCGCGGCGGAGAGAAGTTCTTCGAGTACGCATCTTCTTCGGAGCAGGAGCGCTTTCCCCCCTCACCGCAGGCGCTTGCCGCAGTGCGGGCAGTAGTTGCCGCGCCCCTCGTCCTCTTCTTTCTTCTGCGCGGCATCCTCGCGCTTCTTGCGGCGCTGGATGGCTTCGACGAATCCGGCGCCCAGGATGCCCGCGGGGAGGGCGAACATGCCGATGCCGATGACGGCGATGATGCTGGCGAAGGTTCTTCCGATGCCGGTGACCGGGGCGACGTCGCCGTAGCCCACGGTGGTGAGCGTGGCGATGGCCCACCACATGGTGTGCGGGATGCTGGCGAAGGCTTCGGGCTGCGCCTCGTTTTCGCAGTAGTAGAGGATGCTCGACGAGAGTACGAGCAGCAGGCCCATCATGGCGGTGGTGAGGATGAGTTCTTCTTTGTTGGTGTACAGCACGTCCTTGATGAGGCCGAGCGATGTGAAGTAGCGCCCCGCCTTGGCGATCCGCAGGATGCGGAGGAGGCGCAGCACGCGCATCGAACGGAGGTCGACGTTCCAGAAGGGGAGGTAGAAGGGGAGGATGGCGAGCAGGTCGATGATGGACATGGGACGCAGCGCGAAGCGGATGCGCCCGCGAACGCTCCCGCTGAAACGGGGGTCGACGGTGCACGCCCACAGCCTGGCTAAGTACTCGGCGGTGAATATGACGACGGAGACGAATTCGAACAGGTCGAGCACCCTTCCCCACCGGTCGTAGATCTGGTTGACCGAGCCTATGATGACGGAGATCACGTTGACGATGATGAACGCGAGAATGAAGATGTCGAACGCCCTGCTGACGGTGTCGCCAGGCTTGGCCACTTCCACTATCTCCCAGACCCGCTTCTTGATATTCACTGCGATCCTCTCCTCTCCCCGAAATGCGCCAAAGATACTCTTCGGGAGGAAAGGCGTCAAGAAGGAAAGAGACTTTCTCCGTTCCTTCGCTTCCTGAAGAGTCTGTATACCATGTATAATACACGGAGCATATCTTCCGGAGGTGTTTTTATGACGACCATACGCAGACCGGAAACGGTTTTGGGAGTTCTCGGCGGGATGGGACCGGCGGCGGCGGCGGAGTTTCTGCGGCTTCTGGCGGAGCGCGCGCCCGTCTCGTCGGACCAGGAGCACGCCATTACGTATCTTCTCTCGGATCCTCGGATTCCGGACAGGAGCAGCGCGATTCTGGGGGTCGGAGAAGATCCGACCGCGCGCCTGAAAGACGACCTGTTGACGCTGACGCGCTGGGGCGCGAACCTGCTGGCGGTTCCGTGCAACACGGCGCACTACTTTATCGACCGTTTCCGCGACGAGCTACCGATTCCTCTTGTGCACATCATCGAAGAGACGGTGAAGGCGGCGGCGGCGCTGAGTCCGAAGGGGGCCTGGCTGACGGCGACGCTGGGGACGATGCGCAGCGGCCTGTATCAGAAAGAAGCGGAACGGCAGGGGTACTCTTTTATTATTCCTCCGGAGGAAGCGCAACAGCAGGTGCAGCGAAGCATCGAGCTGGTGAAGAGCGGCGGAAAGGACGAGGGCGGCCGTCTTCTGAGAAATGTGGTGGAAGGGTTGTGGAGCGAGCGGGATCTTGCGGTGTGCGCGGCGTGCACGGAACTTCCTCTTGCGTACGACGCGTCGGGACTGCCGCAGGAGAAGACCGTCTCCAGTCTGGGGGCGCTCTGCGAGGCCTGTCTTCGAAGAATCTACGGATAAACGAAGCGCCCCTCGTACTCCGCGAGGGGCGCTTTTTCGTCATTTTCTCACGATGTCGACGATGACCACCTGGGGCGGGGCGAGGAAGCGTATAGGCGGCCCCCACGTCCCGGCGCCGTTGCTGACGAAGACGCGGCTCTCCCTGGCGACGCCGGAGGCGTAGGCTTCTCCTCTCTTCGCGGGGGCGAGGGCGCGCAGACCCGGCCGGTAGTCGTAAACCATCCGGGTTCCCCAGTAGAAGGGCCAGATCTGCCCTCCGTGCGTGTGGCCGGAGAGCTGGAGGTCGAAGAGGCCTATGGATTCGGGCTCCACCGTAGGCTGGTGCTTGAGGAGCAGGACGAAACGGTTCTCGGACAGCGGGGCGAGGACGTCGATCTCCGGCTTAGGCTCTTCTCCGAATCGCCGGGCGGTCGGGTCGTCCACACCGGCCAGGACGATGCCGCCGACACGCAGCGCCTCGTTGCGCAGCACCTGCATTCCGGAGCGCTCTTTGAAGGCGATGGCCTGGTCGACGCCCGCGTAGTATTCGTGGTTTCCGGTGACTGCGTACATCCCGAGCGGCAGGTTCAGCCCCCTGAAGAGGGCGACCTCCGCTTCGCGCTCCTCCATGTCTCCGTCGACGAGGTCGCCGGTGCTGACCAGCATGTCGGGCTTCGCGGCCCTGACCACTTCGAGAATGCGGTCGAGCCGTTCCTCCTGGACGACCCAGCCGAGGTGGACGTCGGTGATATGGGCGACGCGGAGCTTGTCCACCCCCTTGGGGAGTTTCTCGGTGGCGATGGCGATATGCACGGGGCGTACCGCGAGCGCTTCGAACCATCCGTAGGTGCAGGCGAAGAAGGCGAAGGAGACCGCGAGGAAGGCGCGGACCTTGGCCGACGGGAAGAGGTCGCCGAAGCAGGCTGAGAGAAGCAGATCGATCAGCCAGACGAGGAAGCGCAGAAGGTCGAGGAAAAAGAACGCCGTGAACAGGATGAAGAAGAAGGCCATTCCCATGTACACGGAGCAGGAGAGGAACTTGCGGAGTCCGGGGTATGCCGCGAGGTCCACGAGCCAGAGAATACGCGAGCCCATGATGATGAAGATGGAGATCAGCGTATAGAGCAGCGTCCATTTCCACCCCGGCCCGAGAGCGCTCCGCAGCTTGAAATAGTTGTAGGAGTACAGAGCGAGCAGCGTGGCGATGATCAACAACGAAACGAGCCTCAATTCATCAAGCCTCCTTATCTCGAACATCAGGGCGATGTCGGGTTTTTATTATAGCAGCAACCGCTGCGATCTCACTGCGGACACCCGGTGCTTCGGGGGCTCCGGACAGCCTCGCGCTCTTCGTGCATCGGCGGCTTCCCGAGTACGACGACGCGGCTCGTCAGACGAAAATACCCGGACTCTCTGAAGAGGATCCGGGTATGGTATGTTCTCTCGCCGAGGATCAGTCGAGGAAGTCCTTCAGCTTCTTGCTTCTGCTGGGGTGACGGAGCTTGCGCAGCGCCTTGGCCTCGATCTGCCGAATGCGTTCGCGGGTAACGCCGAAGCGCTTTCCGACCTCCTCCAGGGTGTACGAGCGGCCGTCTTCCAGGCCGAATCGGTAGTGCAGCACTTCGCGCTCGCGCTCGGAGAGGGCGTCGAGCATCTCCTCGATCTGTTCGTGGAGCAGGTGTCCCGCCGCGGCCTCCTCGGGGTTGGGCAGCTCTCTGTCCTCGATGAAGTCGCCGAGCTGGCTGTCCTCCTCCTCGCCTATGGGCGTTTCGAGGGAGACGGGGAGCTGCGCGATGCGGCGTATCTCCTCCACTTTGATCGGCTCGATCTCCATCTCGGCTGCGATTTCGTCGTCGGTCGGTTCGCGCCCGAGGCGCTGGACGAGCTGACGGGAGATGCGGACCATCTTGTTGATGGTCTCGACCATGTGGACGGGAACGCGGATGGTCCGCGCCTGGTCGGCGATGGCCCTGGTGATGGCCTGCCGAATCCACCACGTGGCGTAGGTGCTGAATTTGAACCCCTTGCGGTAGTCGAACTTCTCGACCGCGCGGATCAGGCCGAGGTTTCCTTCCTGGATGAGGTCGAGGAAGAGCATGCCGCGTCCGATGTATTTCTTCGCGATGCTCACGACGAGCCTGAGGTTGGCGTCGACGATCTTCTTCTTCGCGGTTTCGTCGCCGGCCTCCACGCGCTTGGCCAGCTCGACTTCTTCGGCGGCGTCGAGCAACGGCACCTTCCCGATCTCGCGAAGGTACATGCGGACCGGGTCGGTGAGAGGGATGTCGTCCAGTTTGCCGAGTTCGAGGTCGAACGCCGGCTGGGAGGCGACGTCGTCGTCGGGGACGACGGCGCCGGCATGCACCGGAACGGGCTCCTTCGCGTCGTCGTCCATTACTTCGATTCCCAGCTCCATGAGATTGGAGACTACGTTGTCGAGGACTTCCGAACTCCAGTTCTCAAGAGGAATATGGCGCTCGATGTCCTTCTGGGTGACGAAGCCTTTGCCGTGACCTTCGGCGATGAGTTCGCGCACTCTGCCGAGGTATTCGGCCATGTCCTCGCGGGTCAGTTCTTCCTTCTTGACGGTTTCCTTCTCCTCGAGAATTTCTTTGTCTTCGAGAATTTCCTTCTCGTTCAGCATTTCGTTCTCCATCGAACAACCAGTCCCCTCTTCAATGCGACAATAACGGGCCATGCGTTCCTCGCGGGACACCGGCTCGTCGCGTTATTTCCTCATCTCTTTTCCGATGGACATGTATTATACCACTATACCGTCAAATTGATACCCAAAAAAGGAGGAAACGCCACCTCCGGGGAGGGACCGACCCATTTGCGGGTCTCCTCGAACTCCATCTCGAACAGGAGACGGCTTATCTCCAGGTGGACAAGGTTGTCCGTCTCGTACGGGATGAAGAATCGCCTGTATCCGAACTTCTCGGCGAAAAAGGGCAGATTGGCGTGCGACGAGGCCTTTTCTTCCAGAATCGCGGCGAGCCTGGCGAGGAACGTGTCCTCGTCGAACAGCGGGTTGCTGCTCACGAGGACGATGGCCTTGAAGCTTTCGAGCATGATGTCTCTGTCCCACAGGCAGCAGAAGGAGACTCCGGCTTCGACTTCGGCTTCGTCGTCGAGCAGCGAAGAGAGCAGATCCTCCATAGAGGTCGAGTAGCCGAAGAGCATTGTGAAACCCAGGCCGATGCGGCTCATCCGGCCGGGGTCGATCATGCTGTCGCGAAGCAGCGTGCCGACGTAACCGCTCCGCAGACTGGTGAGACAGAAGAACTCGCTGTTCATGCGCAGCGACAGCGCGGCGATGTCGGTCAGCACCCGGCTGTGGTACGCGTTCACGGAGACGGGCTCGTAATCCATTCTGAGGGGAAACCACGGCGCGATCTCCATGTCCACGTTGGAATCCCAATAGGGAAGAAGGGTCATTTCGACGTTACCTTCTTCTCCTTGTTCGCGAGCAGAAGGCGGCACACGTGCTCCACCATCTGGGGTATTTCGGGCTTCGTGATCTGCGATTCCGCGCCGACGCTGGCCGCCTTGACCTTGATGTCCTGCGCCATGATGGACGAGAAAACGACGATCGGGATCTTCTTCAGATCGTTGTGCTCCTTCACTCGACGGGTGAGGGCGAGACCGTCGAGGCGGGGCATCTCCACGTCGGTGATGAGCAGGTCGTAGTGCTCGCCGAGGGTGTTCAGCTTGTCCCATGCTTCCTTGCCGTCGCCGGTGAGGACGAGGTTATGGAAGCCTCCCTGGCCGAGCACGTCGGCGATCTGCTTCCGGATGAGCGGAGAGTCCTCGGCGACGAGAATGCGGTACTGATCGAGGTCGCCCAGAGGGCTCGTCAGTTCGGCGGTCTTGGCGACGTCGATGGTGTAGCGCTTGGAGAGCGTCGGGTTGACCATCTGGACGATGGCTTCGTAGTCGAGCAGCAGCACGTTGCGCTCGTCGCGCTTGATGACATAGAGGACGTATTCGCCGAGGAAGGTCCCCGTAAGGGTGGAGTCCAGCTCCTCGGAGTTGATGCGGTAGATCCGTTCGACGGCGTCCACCACGAATCCCAGCTTGATCTCGTTGAACTCGGCGATGATGACCTTGCTGGAATCGAGCGGGGTTTTCGCCTCGATTCCGAGGTGCACGCGCAGATCAAGAAGGGGAAGCACCTCTCCGCGGACGGAGGTGATGCCGATCATGGACGGATGGGATTCGGGGATGGTGCGGCATCCGGGCCAACGAAGTATCTCCCTGGTCTTGTCCACGTTGATTGCAAAGGTCTGGTCCCCAAGAAAGAACACCACAACCTGCCATTCGTTGGTTCCCACCTCGGTGATCACTTTTTTAACTTCCTGCATGGACGCTCCCTCCTCCGACCGGAACGGATTGTTTTCCACAGCTACTATATCCCATGCGGGCGCGGACCACAAGCCCCACCTCGGTACTTCTGTGACGAGACAGCGATAATGTCATCCCCAGGTGGGACAGGGAAAATGTCATCTGTCATTCTAAGTGAATGATGAGGAGCGATGTTTTCTTGAGTCTGAAAGAAACGACGAAAGCGGTGATTCTGGACAGAGTCGTGAA
>JAHDKT010000103.1 GCA_018436725.1 Synergistaceae bacterium
TCCCGATAGTATTCTAAGACAAAAGCAAGTTTTTTACAAATTAAGCTGCGAATTTCGAGTGATTAATGTATGGGACTTTCCTTTTAATGACAGCAAACACTCTGAATACAATTTTATTTCGGATTATATTCATTGTACTCATGTTGTTTTTCCCAGCTTTTTCCCGACTCAGATAATAGTTTTTTAGTTCACCGGGTATTCGTATAGCAGACATTGCTCCCATATTAAGCAACGATTTAAGTTGTTTGTTTGCATAGGGATGCACGCGGGCATTTCCCTTTTGCTTACCGGATGACTCTGAAAATGGCGCAATTCCAGCAAAGCATGCAAATGAACGAGGGTTATCAAAATTGATAAAATTATTTGTAAAGGCAATCAAATAAGCGGCTAATATAGGCCCAACACCAATTACTGACTTTGCCAGATTATAATTAACTTCCAATGAATCATCACTATGAATAATCATTCGGATTTCATCTTCAACTTTTTGAATCTGTTTATCCAATTCACTGATAAGATTCAACTGGACTTCAACAATCAAGGCATTCTCTCCTTCAACGTAGCAATCCTTTAAGTCACTTAACCCGTTTTTATATGCAGTACGGTGACGAACTAGCTTTTCACGTAAAGATAGTAAGGCCTTTATCCTATCCACATTGACGCCAGGCAGTATGGTTGGTTTAAGTTTTTCCCTTTTTTCAATTGCATAATTGGCGATTCGCATCGCATCAATCTTATCATTTTTACCCCTTGTCAATCCAAGCGATTTCTTTATTTCTAAAGCTGAAAGCATTAAGAATTTAATGTTTTGTGAATCAAGCATTACGCTTAACAGCTTTGAATACTTGCCTGTATTCTCAAAGCAGATCATTAAATCAGCTGGTTTGCAATTTAAAGAAGATAATGCGCGTCCCAGCAGTTCTACCATTCCCTGGTTAGAATTATCAACCTGAAAGTGGATTTTGGCTGTGTGCAGGTACACATCAAGGGTTGATTTAGATACATCAACTCCAATAATCTGAAAGTTTTTCATAAATTTGTTATTAGTTGTTTACAAAAAGTAGTTTGAACTATTACCTTTAATAAGATCTGGAAATCTATAATTCTAAATGGTTCCAAACTACTACAATTAAGAGAATGGGGTCTAATACTATCGATAAGCCTTTCGCTTAGGCATCGGGCAAGTTCACCCCATTCTTCTTTTTTATCAACAAATTAACAACAATTAACAAAGAAAAGAAAAAGTAGCAAAAAGAAAAGAAAATCAGACAGTTATAATGTTTCTGTGAAAATTATTGTTAATTAAGTCTTGCA
>JAHDKT010000055.1 GCA_018436725.1 Synergistaceae bacterium
AGCTCGTCGGGCTCATAACCCGAAGGTCGCAGGTTCGAATCCTGCCCCCGCAACCAATTTGGCGGTGTAGCTCAGATGGCTAGAGCATGCGGTTCATACCCGCAGTGTCACTGGTTCGATTCCAGTCACCGCCACCACAAAGAAAAAGCAAAGGCGGAGAATTTCTCCGCCTTTTTCCTTTTCAGGAGGTCCTCATGACTTCAAAGGAGAAGGCGCCTTCACAGAAATCAATTCCGTACTCTCATTCCCTGGAACGTTTGCGTACGTTTTTTTACAAGATCGGAGTGCGTCAAGGGTGGTGGAACACGGATCTTCCCTTGCTCCTCGCAGTTTCGGGCGGAAGCGACTCGATGGCGCTCCTCTGGATGTTTCGTACGTTCTGGAAAGGGCGCATTGTTGTGGCGCATCTCAATCACGGAATCCGAGGCGAATGCGCGGACAAGGATCAAGCATTCGTAAAGGCGATGGCTGCTCGTTTGAACACGCCGATAGTCACCGAGATTCTCCCTGTACCCAGCCGACTGTTGCAGGGAGAATCTCTCGAAGACGGCGCCCGGCGTATCCGCTACGCCTTTCTTGAACAGACGATGCAAGCGGAAGGAGCTTGGGGAGTCGCTGTTGCGCACACATCAGATGATTCCGCTGAGACTTTTTTATTCAACCTGCTTCGCGGAAGCGGGCCCCGCGGGCTGATCGGAATATCGGAGCGGAGAGGTCCTTTCTTTCGCCCCCTTCTTTCTTTCTCCAAGGTATTCCTCAAGGAACTTCTTCAGTACTACGGGATTCCGTGGCGAGAAGACCTGTCGAACCTCGACAGTCGGTATACACGCAACCGCATCCGAAACCGTCTTCTTCCGCTGCTCCGTCAGGAGTTCAACCCGCAGGTGAAAGAAGCTCTTCTCGGCGTTGCCGAAGAGATGGTCCATCTGCGCGGCAGAGAGGAAAGCGCTCAGGAAGCCCTCATTCCTTTGCTGCGGCGCAAAATCCCCTGCACCGCTTATGCATGCTCTCTGGAAACGCTGCGAACTCTCGAGGAAAGCTCCCGTGCGCACTTTTTCCGGGGTGTTGCGGCGCATATCGGGCTGCGAACTCTTTCCCGCGACAGAACGAGAATATTGTGCAGGCTGGTCGCTGAATCTTCCCGATGGTGTTTTCAGTGGCAGAAAGAGATGTTTCTTTTCTGCAGTTTTCACCTTGTCGCATGGGTGGACCCTGATATACTAGTCCAGTCTACGAAAAACGCTCCAGCCGTTCACTCCACCTACGGCTCTTCCGGTGATTTCGAGTGGGGGAGTTGGCGTTTTTCATGGAACAGACAATGTGCAACCGAAAGCATATACGGTACAATGGGAGCAATCTTTCCCGAGAGCGAGAGCCTTGAAATTCTCCCGCTGTCTCTCTGCGGAAAGATCGACTTGAAGAGGAACGTCCCTGAGTGGGCTTTACCTCTTTTCCCTCTAGTCCGTTCGGATCGTGCGTATTGGATTCCGTACTGGGGCGGTGGGCGTTCCTGTGGAAAAAAGTCCGGTGCTCTTCGCCTGACGGCAACTGTTCTTGACAGAACCTCACAGAAAGAAAAGGTGACTGATCGATAATGGAGTATCGGATTGCAGGAATTCTTCTTTCGGAAGAAAGGTTGGCAGAACGAATCCGCGAGATAGGGCAGCAAATAGGACGAGATTATGCGGGGAAGGAACTGGTCGTCATAGGAATTCTGAAAGGAGCGGTTGTTTTCCTGTCCGATCTGATACGTGCGGTGCCTCCTTCCGTCGATATCTCTCTGGATTTTATGGCCGTTTCATCCTACGGCGATTCAACGAAGACCAGCGGAATCGTCAGAATCGTAAAGGATCTCGACGGCAGCATTAAGGACAAGGAGGTCCTAATCGTCGAGGATATCGTCGATACGGGGCTTACGTTGTCGTATCTTGTGAAGATGATGCAGGAACGGCAGCCGCGGAGCGTCCGCGTCTGCGCTCTGCTCGACAAGGAGGAACGGAGAAAGGTTCATGTGGACGTCGACTACAGGGGATTTGCCATACCCGACGAATTTGTTGTAGGGTACGGTCTGGATTATGGCGGAAGATGGCGTCATCTGCCCGCCATTCATACAGTAGCCCAACAATAGAGTACAAAATATCAATTTCAGTCAGGAGGCGGCGACAATTTGGGCCGATTGGTAAAAAATCTTGGTTTGTACCTAATTCTCATCGTTCTTGTCGTGAGTCTTGTCAATGTGTTTCTCTCACCGACGCAAGGTCCGCAGCAAGTTCAGGAGATAGGTTACAGTACGTTTCTCTCCGAAGTCGCGGCTGGAAGAGTCTCAAACATTCTTGTGCGCGAAAATTCCATTAAAGGCAGATTCTCGGATGGTAAGGAGTTTGTATCCTACGTCGTCGGAATAGGGGATTTGGCGAAAGAGATCGCCCAGAAAGGAGTCGCTGTGGAAGTTGAACCTCCGCAGCGGACGCCATGGTGGGCTAATATGCTCTCCTCGCTCTTCCCGACGCTCCTCTTGATAGGCGTCTGGATCTTCTTTCTCTACAACATGCAAGGCGGCGGCGGCAAAGTAATGAACTTCGCCAAAAGCAAAGCAAAACTCTTTCTCGACAACCGCCCCAAGGTAACATTCAAGGATGTCGCCGGATGCGACGAGTCGAAGGAAGAACTCTCCGAGGTTGTTTACTACCTGCGCGACCCTTCGCGCTTCACCGCTCTGGGGGCGAAGGTTCCCAGAGGCGTCCTCCTGCTCGGACCTCCGGGAACCGGCAAGACGCTTCTCGCACGTGCGTGTGCCGGAGAAGCGGACGTGCCGTTTTTCAGCGTGAGCGGCTCGGACTTCGTCGAAATGTTCGTTGGCGTAGGTGCGGCCCGTGTCCGCGACCTCTTCGAACAGGCCAGAAAATACCAGCCTTGCATCATTTTCATCGATGAAATGGACGCGGTTGGACGCCACAGGGGGGCTGGACTCGGCGGGGGCCACGACGAACGTGAGCAGACGCTCAACCAGCTCCTGGTGGAGCTGGATGGATTCGACGAAACAACCGGCATCATCCTCGTCGCGGCCACCAACAGACCCGACATTCTCGACCCCGCGCTGCTTCGGCCGGGGAGATTCGACAGGCATATCGTCGTCGACAGACCCGACGTCAAGGGGCGCGAGGCCATCCTCGACGTGCACGTACGAGAAAAGAAGCTTGCGGGCGATGTCGATCTCGCAGTGCTGGCACGGCGAACTCCGGGATTCGTAGGCGCCGACCTTGCGAACCTCGTCAATGAAGCGGCGCTTCTGGCCGCGCGAACCGGAGAAAAAGAAATCAGAATGAAGGACTTCGAAGAAGGAATCGACCGCGTAATAGCAGGACCGGAGCGGAAGAGCAGGCTTGTCAGCGACAAGGAGAAGCTCATCATCGCCTATCACGAGACAGGACATGCGCTTGTTGCGAAACGCATCCCTTCGTGCGACCCGGTGCATAAGATCTCCATCATCCCCCGCGGCCACATGGCCCTTGGGTATACGCTCCAACTTCCGGAGGAAGACCGTTTCCTGATGTCGAAAAACGATCTTCTGGACAAAATCTGCGTACTCTTCGGGGGGCGTGTCGCCGAAGAACTTCAGTTCGGAGATGTAACCACCGGGGCCAGCAACGACCTTGAACGGGCGACGCAGATTGCCCGCCAGATGGTCACCGAGTTCGGTATGAGTGAAAGACTCGGTCTTGTAAAACTGGGGCACAAGCACAACGAAGTGTTCCTCGGCAGAGATATAGGGGAGGACCGGAACTACAGCGACGCCATCGCGTACGCAATCGACCAGGAGGTCAAAGCCATCATCGACTCCTGCTACGAGAAGGTGCGGTCCATCCTTGTCGAAAACTCGGACGAAATGGAGAAAATCGCGAAAACGCTTCTCGAAAAAGAAATCATCGAGGGGAAAGAACTCGATGCGCTTCTTGGCGTGGAAACTCCTGAGGAAGAAGAAACCGCACGAACGAACACGACAGAGACGTCCGCCCCGACGAAAAACACCGAAGACGCTCTTTCAGCCGTCTCCGAACACACAGGGGGGAATACCGCCGAAGCGGAGAACAACGCGGCGGTGTAAAGTATCGTATCGTATTGAACGCACTGCAGGTACTAGAGGATCCGGGAGTTTGCAATTCTCCCCGGATCCCTCTTTTCTTTTTCACCGGGGGTGATTTTTGATGTTCGTAGAGAAAAAATTCGAGATTCACTCCGATTGGGGGCCTTCGGGCGACCAGCCTCACGCTATTGAAGCGCTTGTCGACGGACTGTCCGAAGAACTCAGGTACCAGACCCTTATGGGAGTTACCGGAAGCGGAAAGACGTTCACCATCGCGAACGTCATTGCCGCAACACAGCGACCTGTTCTCGTGCTCGCTCACAACAAAACCCTCGCCGCGCAACTCTACAGCGAGTTCAAGGCGTTCTTCCCCCGGAACGCCGTCCACTATTTTGTGAGCTACTACGACTACTATCAGCCTGAGGCGTATGTCCCATCCACCGACACGTACATAGAAAAGGACGCCTCGGTGAACGAGAGAATAGAACGTCTCCGGCTCGCCGCAACCAAGGCGCTGATAGAACGCAGGGACGTTATCGTAGTCGCCAGCGTCTCCTGTATTTACGGCCTCGGCTTGAAAGAGGCGTACGAAAGCGTCATCTTTCCCTTTGCTGTCGGAGAGCAGTGGGATCGTCGTGCTTTCCTCGAAAAACTCCTGGAAAACTATTACGACAGAAACGATCTCGTCCTCGAACAGGGCAAGTTCCGGGCCAGGGGAGATATCGTCGAGATCTTCCCTGCGTACGGAGAGAAAGCGCTCCGAATAGCTTTTTTCGATGAAGAGATAGAGCGTATCGACGAGTTCGACCCCGTCTCCGGCAAGTTGATCGAGAACCTCGAACGGGCGTCTATCTTCCCCGCGCAGCATTACGTCACCGACAGAGACGCTATAGACAACGCCGTCGGCCCGATACAGGAAGAAATGGAACACCAGGCGGCGGAATTTGAAAAACAGGGAAAATTTCTGGAGGCCCAGCGGATACGAATGCGCACGCTCTACGACCTTGAAATGCTTAGGGAGACGGGATACTGCTCCGGGATCGAAAATTACTCCAGGTATCTTGACGGTAGAAATCCAGGAGACCCTCCCGGGACGATGATCGACTTCTTCCCAGAGGACTTTCTTATGATAGTCGACGAGTCGCACATCACACTGCCCCAGGTTCGAGGGATGTTCAACGGCGACAGAGCCAGGAAGCTCACCCTCGTCGAGAACGGTTTTCGTCTTCCGTCCTGTCTGGACAACCGCCCGCTCGAATGGAAAGAGTTTGAACGCCACATCAGGCAAGCGATATTCGTCACCGCCACTCCTGGAGATTACGAGATGGACGTCTCCGGGAAAGTAGTGGAGCAAGTTATTCGCCCCACGGGCGTCGTGGACCCGGAAGTGGAGATTCTCCCCGCAAAGGGACAGGTCGACGATCTTATTTCGCGGCTCAGGGAAATAGCGAGCAATGGACAGCGAGCCATCGTCACCACCCTCACGAAGAAATCCTCCGAGGATCTCGCCGAATATCTGGCCGAACTCCGCTTGAAGGTCAAATATATCCATTCGGAACTGAACGCTTTCGAACGCGCGGAACTTATTCGCGATCTTCGCAACGGCGATATCTCCGTCCTGGTGGGTATCAACCTTCTAAGAGAAGGCATGGACCTTCCGGAGGTCGCTCTCGTCGCCATACTCGATGCGGACAGAGAAGGGTTTCTCCGCTCCCACCGCTCCCTCATCCAGATGATGGGAAGAGCGGCGAGAAACATCTGCGGCAAGGTCATCCTCTACGCTGACGTGATCACCGAGAGCATAAGGAAGTCGGTCGACGAAACAGTACGAAGACGAAGTCTTCAGATCAAGTATAATCAGGAGCACGGCATTACGCCGATCTCGATACAAAAAGAGATCGTACACCTCTTGCCCGAGGAACTACTGGACAGCCCCGCGCAGGGGAAAGGACGCCCTCGCTCGGAAACGTTCACGGAACTCTCCGTGCCCGAAATGGAAAAATTGATGTGGCAGGCCGTTGAACGGCTTGATTTCGAGAAAGCGGCCCGTATCCGGGACGCTCTTGCATCGCTTGAAGGGAATGAATGGAACCGTGTCGCAATGGATACACATAAAAGGAGCGCGAGAACACAATCTAAAAAACATCGACGTTGATATTCCCCGTGAACGCTTGGTCGTCATTACCGGACCTTCAGGCTCGGGAAAATCATCGCTCGCATTCGATACGCTCTATGCGGAAGGACAGCGGCGTTATGTCGAATCCCTTTCCGCATATGCGCGGCAATTTCTGGGTGTACAGAAAAAACCGGACGTCGACGATATATCCGGACTTTCTCCAGCCATATCCATTGAACAGAAGGGAACGTCGCACAATCCTCGCTCGATTGTCGGCACGGTCACGGAGGTTTACGATTATCTCCGACTTCTCTTCGGCAGAGTAGGGACGCCGTATTGCCCTTCTTGCGGCAAGCCGGTACTTCGGCATACGCTCGATGAAATCATCGAATACATCTTCCAGGACTTTCCCGACAAACGACTCGAAATTCTCGCCCCGCTCGTCCGGGACAAGAAGGGGGAGTTCCGCAATCTCTTTGCGCAGACCAGGGAAAAAGGATTCCTTCGAGTCAGGGTCGACGGCGCAGTCCTCTGGTTGGAGGAAGAAATTCAGCTCGACAAGAACAAGCGCCACTCGATCGAGGCCGTAGTCGACCGTCTCCGTATTCTCGAGGATCGTCGCTCGCGAATCGCTGAAGCGATTGAAACAGCCTTTTCGCTCAGCGGGGGGTACGTTCTTCTGGTCGATGAAGAAGGGAATGAGAAGGTCCTCACCGAGAAATTCGCATGCGCCGACTGCGAAGTCAGCATGCCTGAGATCGAACCAAGGCTTTTCTCATTCAACACGCCGTACGGAGCATGCCCCGACTGCTCGGGGCTGGGAAGTCATCAGTACTTCGCAGAGGAGTTGGCTGTAGACCCGAACAGAACCATAGCCGACGGCGCGCTCCTTCCGTGGAAAAAAAAGCACTACATGCTGACCAAGCTTGAAAAGTTCGCGCGTGCTAAAGGCTGGGATCTTGCAGCGCCGTACAAAGAGCTGTCGGAAGATGTCCGCTCGTTTATACTCCTCGGCGCGAACGAACGTATACCCTTGACGTTCAGAGAGAACGGCGAGGAAAAAAGCTACATGGGACGTTATGAGGGACTCCTCCCGTGGCTTGAGTCACGGTGGAAAGAAACGGAATCCGAAGGAGTAATCGAAGAGTTGGAAACATACCGTGCAGACGATCTCTGCCAGTCGTGCAAGGGCCTCCGTCTCCGTACCGAGGCGCTGAACGTGCGCATCGGAGGCTTTGGAATCGGCGAGCTTATTTCGATGCCGGTCGATTCTCTTCGCGGCGTTATGGAAAACCTTTCTTTATCAACATCGGAAGTGCATGTTGTTCATCAGGTATTGCTCGAAATACAAAAGAGGCTCGACTTTCTCTCCGACGTCGGCGTAGGATATCTCTCCCTGCTGCGCCGCGCGGATACTCTGAGCGGCGGAGAAAGCCAGAGGATCCGTTTGGCCACTCAAATCGGTTCAAAACTGAGCGGCGTCCTTTACGTTCTCGATGAACCGACCATAGGACTTCACTCCAGGGATACGGAAAAGCTCGTCCGGACGCTTGAGTCGATTCGGGATCTCGGGAATACGGTCGTCGTGGTCGAACACGACAGGGAGACCATGATGGCGGCCGACTCCATCATCGAAATGGGGCCTGCTGCGGGGGAAGGCGGCGGGAAAATCGTCTTCTCGGGCAGCTATGAAGAAGCCCTGCGATCGCCTTACCTTACAGGTCCCTACCTTCGGGGAGAGCGCAACGCCGTTTCGTGCGAAAAGCGGCGGAAACCCAAAGGGTGGCTGAAGGTGCAGGGAGCTTGCCATAACAATTTAAAATCGTTGAACGCATCGTTTCCTACGGGAGTGTTCGTCTCCGTGACCGGTGTTTCCGGATCAGGGAAGAGCAGTCTGGTCCACGATGTTCTTTACAAGGGCCTCAGACGCCTTTTGGACCGTGATTTTAGAGAAAGGGCTGGAGACCACGCCGCGATCGAGGGGGGTGAGCAGTTCAGAAACGTCATACTCGTCGATCAAAGCCCGATCGGACGTACGCCCCGGTCAAACCCCGCAACCTATACCGGGCTCTTCACATTGATACGAGAACTCTTCTCCGAACTGCCCGAATCACGTCTGCGAGGTTTCGCTCCTGGAAGATTCAGTTTCAACGTGAAGGGAGGACGATGCGAAGCCTGCGGCGGAGGCGGCGTCACCAGGGTTTCGATGCTCTTCCTCCCCGATGTGTACGTTCCGTGTGAAGTCTGCGGCGGAAAGCGGTATAATCACGAGACGCTCGAAGTCAGATTCAAAGGGAAATCCATCGCCGATGTTCTCGAAATGACTGTCGACGAGGCACTCGCTTTTTTTAGGGACATTCCGAGGATAGCTTCCAAGCTTGAACTCATCGCAGAGGCTGGGCTCGGTTATATTCGATTAGGACAGTCCGCGCTCACTCTCAGCGGAGGAGAAGCCCAAAGGGTCAAACTTTCCAAGGAACTGAGCAAACGCTTCAGCGGGCCGACGCTTTATCTTCTCGACGAGCCCACAACAGGCCTTTTCTACACCGACGTGGAAAAGCTGCTGCACATCATCAGCAAAATCGTGGATAACGGGAACACGGTTATCCTCATAGAACACAACCTGGATGTACTTCTCTCCTCCGACTATATCGTCGACCTCGGGCCTGAGGGAGGAAACGGGGGAGGAAGGCTTGTTGCGGCCGGAACACCGGAGGAGTTGATGAGAGCAGGGGAAGGATACACCGCAACTTTCCTCCAAACATATGCGGAACAGATCGCCGAAAGGATGAATACCAATGGAAAAAAGAATGGAAAGATTTCCGGAAAAAAGAGTTCGAAGCGCCTCGAAGAGCGGACCGAGACAGGAGTACCGCAAACCGGCGCAACCAAGAGAGGCTCGCGACGAAGAGAAGCGAAGTGAGGACATTCACTGGGGGAGACAAATTGTTCTCCAGCTTCTGAAAGAATCGCCCGACAGAGTCCAGAAGGTGTATCTCGGAAAGAACGTGAGCGATCGTTTCTCTCTTCAGATAGGGGCGCTCGCGGAGAAGGGAAAGGTTGTTGTTCAGCGCATCACCCCCGAGGTCCTCACCGAAATGTGCGGCACTTCGAATCATCAGGGAGTGGCGTGCAGAAGCGGAGATGTCCCGATGCGCGACCTGCAGGACATACTCCCCGGACTCGCGGAGAAAAATGGACCGATCCTTCTCGTCCTGCTCGACCACGTTCAGGATCCTCACAATTTGGGAGCAGTCGTCCGTACTGCGGAAGCATGCGGAGCGCTGGCGGTCATATTCCCTAAGAGGCGTGCGGCGCTTCCCGGGGGGACCGTCGTCAAGGTAAGCGCGGGAGCCGCGTTGAGGGTTCCCATGGTGGCCATCAACAACGTAACACAGACCGTGAAGGAACTCCAGCAGAACGGTTTTTGGACAATAGGACTGGACAACAAAAGCGGCCGTTCTCTCTGGTCGGAATCAATGCCAGAAAAAACACTGTTGGTTGTCGGCTCTGAAGGGGAGGGCTTGTCCCGTCTGGTAGCGGAGACGTGCGATGAAATCGTTAGGATTCCGGTATCCGGTTCGACAGGCTCGCTCAACGCAAGCGTCGCCTGCGGCGTGGGCATGTTTGAATGGGCCCGGAAATGGGGCGTCCAGTCCTAACTCGGGGTATAACGAAGAAGCCCCGGGCCGAGGGATTCTTTTCCGGGCCGGGGGCTTCATTCAAAATGACTTCATGTATTTCAGGGAAACGTTACTCCGTATAGCCAAGATTCTTGGCAGCTTCCTTATGTCCCAGCTCCCACAGGGTTTTGCGGTAGATCTCAAGATACTCCTTACCCTCGGGGGTTTTATTGCACTCCTCGAGGACAAGCTGCTGTCCTATCGCACGCGCTTTTTGCTCATCCTCGGGGCTCCAGCGGACAACCTTCAGGTTCGGCATTTCCTTCCACTTCTCCCGAGATTTGATCTCATGCACGTAAACCATTGCGGAAAGATAACGGATGCGATCCTGTGCGACCTTCACGATATCCTTGTAGTTTTGCGGAAGCGCGCTCCACTTGTCCGGATTAACCACCAAGGGGAAGTACTCGCAGGTTCCGTTCTGGAACGCCGGGTCGATAACGTAGTTGGCCACCTCGTGAAGTCCCATGCGCATATTTTCATCCCAGAAGGTCCACTCGGCCGCATCAAGATTTCTCGTCTGAAGCGCCGTGTAGATCTCCGGTCCGGGAAGAGATACGGTCGTCGCGCCGAGGGCGCTGTAATAACGCGCTCCGAAACCGGACGTACGAATTTTTTTCCCTTTGATATCCTCAAGAGAATTGATCGGCGTTACGGAAATGAGCTGTTCGTAGAGCGGGCTGACCATAGCATGCCCTAAATAGGTTATCCTATGTTTTGCATACAGCTTCTCGAAATAGGGGAAGAGTTTCTCGACAAGGTATGCTCCCTCAGCATACGTGCTCAGCGGGCATCCAGGAAGCGTCGTCAGGGTAAACCCCGGATCCTTTCCCGTCCAATACGCGCTGTACACCATCGCTGCGTCGATTACGCCGTTGGCCAGGAAATCGAAGGTTTCGAAGACCGGGAAAAGAACTCCTGCCGCATACGGTTCGATGACAAATTCTCCCCCCGAAAGAGTCTTTACCGTCTCGCAAAACACTTCGGCGATGCGTTGCTGTTCCGTTCCGGGGCTCGCGTGCGTCACCAGTCTCCAGTTCACTTTTGCTGCGAAAGCGGCGTTTGCTCCTGTGCTCAGAATTATTACGGTCAACAGTATCGCGAGAATCTTCTTCATCCTTTAAAAACCTCCTTCTCTTGATTCATCGTTGAAGCCACACTTCCTCCGCTGAACGCATCTTTCCCCTGTTCGAGCCGCGGGTCTTCTCTGTCTACGCATCACCCCCCTTTACGTTATTTAGAAAAAAGCGTTGTCCCTACATCCCCAATACATATCTCGGCAGCCATAGAACAATGGACGGATACATAAAGATCAGCGCGATGCAGACGATCTGCAGCAGCAAGAATGGTACGCTCGCCTTGTAAATATCGACTATATCGATATCGTCGGGGGTGCATCCTTTCAAGTAGAAGAGACTGAAGCCGAAAGGAGGGGAGAGGTAGGCGCTCTGAAGAAGCACGTTGAACGCCAGACCGACCCACAGGGGGTCGAATCCGAGTCTCGCCAAAATAGGCGCAAGAATTGGAACGGCAAGGAAGATGATCGCTCCCGGTTCCAGAAACATCCCGAGGATGAAAATGAAAACGGCCGCCACGAAAAAGACCATATTCGGGCCTCCCGGCATGTTCATAGCGATATTGGCGATCAACGTATTGCCTCCCAGGCCGGAGAAGACCGAGCCGAAGGCCCCCGCTCCGATCATGGTCCATCCGACCATGGACGAGACGGAAAGCGTTTCATAGCATGATGAATAGACGATCTCCCAAGTGAGTCGCCGTTTGATGAGACCGATAAGGAGGGCGCCTCCGGCGCCGAATGCTGCAGCCTCGGTTGGGCTGGCAATACCCATGAGAATGGAGCCGAGAACGATGATGATCAGCAAGGCCGGCAGGAGCACGCTTTTGAGCGACACGAGCTTTTCGATGAAGGTTGCACGCTCATCGGGCGGAAGAGAAGGCGCAAAGGAGGGATTGAAATAGGCTCTGATTAAAACATATCCTATGTAAATCATCGCAAGGAATATCCCTGCGGAGAGGCCGCCTGCAAAAAGGCCGCCGATGGAAACGCCCGTAACGCATCCGTAAAGCACCATATTGGTGCTCGGCGGGATAAGCTGCCCCAGCGTCCCCGCCCCCATTACGCATCCAAGCGACATACGGCGGTTATATCCGTGCTTCAACATCTGGGGCAAACCGATAAGCCCCAGACCGATGACCCCTGCGGCGACGACGCCGGAGACGGCGCCCAGAATCGCGCCGACGACAACCGTCGCAATCGCCAAGCCTCCGCGAAGGCCGCCGGACCATTTGAAGAATGCTTTGTACAGGTCTTCCACTACATTCGTTTTCTGAAGGATGTACGCCATATAGATAAAAAGAGGAACGGCGATGATCACGAAGTTGTTCATAGATCCCCATGCCGCGGAAACGACAATGCTCAGAGCCGCGGGTCCCCAGAGGGTATACGCGAAGATGAGCGCAACCGCGGCAAGAGAGAAAGCGATGGGGACGCCGAAAGCAAGCAGGAAGAAGAGGGAGGCGAACATCAGGAGAGGGTACATTTCACGGGCCATCGGATGTCACCTCGTCATTCGGACTCAGCGCCGGAGGTTGCCCCCGGCCTGGAAAAAACCAAGGCCATCAAATCTTTGAAAGCCTGCCAGGAGATAAGCGCGCAGGAGATGGGAATAATCCATCGATACCACCAGATTTCCGGATTGAAAGGCGTCTGGTGAGTCGAACGCTCCCTCATGAGCATTGAGCGCCAGGCCGCCGGGACGCTGACCCAAAGTATCGTGAGCACGACGCCTAGAACAACAAGTTCGGAAAAAATACCCTGAATCCGCTGCCATTTTGGTGAGAGATAGTGATTCAACACATCGACCGAAACATGTTTTTTTTCAAAATGGCAGTACGCCGCTCCGAGCATGAAGAACGAACCGTACAAGAAAAGAGAGACCTCGAAACTCCAGATGGGTGGAGCTTTGAAGAAATAGGACTTCAGTGCGCTGTACAGAATTTCCGCGATAAGAGGCAATATGAGAAGCGACACGAGTCTGCCGAACTTTTTCATAACGTCAACCTCACTTCCCCGTTCCATCGGAGTATCGATGGCTGCAATACGGCTCGTTGCGCATCAGGCTTGATGTTTTTGAAAAGTGTGAACCCATACTCTTTCAACTTGCCCGTCAAAGGGTTGATTAAAAAAAACGCACGGGCCGTTGCATCGACGTTTTTCCGCATGAGGTCGCTCTCGTCACTCATACACTCCCACCTTCTTTCAGATAGCTCGCACGAAGCCCGCGTTACAGAGCTAAATCCGTGCCCTTCCCCGACTGCACGCCACGATGGAAAAGATATTTTGCCACATAGAGATCGAATGCCGAAAACCCGACAGACTTAAAAAAAGCCCCGGAGCCAGTAGAGGAAGCGGCCATCCTGTCGGTAAGTAAAGACCCTAAAGTTCGAATTCCTTCTCTGCGGACAACTCCGGATCGCAAAGGCTCTAACAAATCCCCCGTCTCGTCGAATGCATGTTCCGTATCGATAAAAACCGCTGATACCGCCTTGAAGATCGCATCGGGGTATTCCCTCATATCAGGTCGATACGAACCGATGCCGACGATAGTTTTTCCCTTGAATAGATCCGCTCTATCCTCGAAGAGCGGCGTCGCCGCGTTCGTCGCCGTCATTACGACATCCGAGTCCTCAAGAATGGCGGATGTATTCCTTGCAATTCGTATTTCCTGATCGGGCAGATCGATTCGTAGGCGTTTCGCACAACTTTCCGCCTTCGTCTCGATTGTATCATAGAGTGTAACAAGAGAAAAAGGTCGCGCCGCACATGCGAAACGGGCCTGCCAGTACCCCTGCTCCCCGGCGCCGACAACGCCGAGACGTGCGGCACGAACGTCGGAAAGAGTACGAACAGCCAGTCCCCCGACGCCTCCGGTTCGAATAGCCGTCAGAGTCCGACCGTCGAACAGAGCAGTCGGGGCGCCGTCGTCGCCGTCGAAGAAGAGGAAAAGGCCGTTGATGAATGACTTCATCTTTCCCGGGTTGTCGGGGAAGATTGTCAAGACTTTCAACCCCCAATCCTTCTCGGTAAGACAGGGCATCATCATCAGCGTGTTGTTTTCGAGCATCACGGAGGTACGAAGAGGGGCGACAATACTGTGGTCAGACGATTCAAGATCGGTCATGGCATCCGCGACGGAATCCATGACGCCGGAAAACGTAAAAGAAGCGAGCATGCTTTCCGCATTCATAAAATACATCACAACGGCCTCCTTTACCCATACCCAGAAAGAAGAAAACTTCACGAGAGAACAGCGCGATTATCAATGCAGAGTACAGAATATATTCAAATCCACTCGCAAGCAACCCTTAGTTATTTTTTATCTTTATTATCCTTTTCTTCTTCTAGGATATTAAAGATAATATCTCATTCTTTCTATTCTCTCTCTTGCAATAGTTTTAGAAAAAAATCACGAATTGACCCTTGACAAAGTTCCACCTCACGGAAGAAAATTGAACACAGTAAACCACACCCATCCTTTATCGGGAGGAGATATCGACCCGACCTATAATCAAGTTATAATTCCGTCTTCTTCGCTGCTCCATGTTTTCCCAGATTTCACAGAAAACTGCGGACACACTACGGATACGTAACGTTCAGGACAGTGCGCTCTATGTTTTGCGCATGTTCTTGATCTGCGAAAGGAGGAAGTTGTATTGGATGAGAAGGTAGGTCCGGGAGGAAGAGGACGCGACCTCGATCTTATCGAGGAGCATCCTATTCTTGATTTCCAGCACGGGGAAAGGGTACGTTTCTTTTTCGACGGCAAGGAGATTGAGGGGTTCGAAGGAGAGCCCATTTCTATGGCGCTCCATGCCAACGGAGTGAGAATCTATCGTGAAACAGCCGAGATGCACAGACCGAGGGGGTTCTTCTGTGCGATAGGAAAATGCAGCAGCTGTTTCATGGTCGTCGACGGAGTTCCCAATGTACGTACGTGCATCACCCCCCTGAAAGCCGGAATGAAAGTCGAAACTCAGCACGGCAAGGGCAACGTTCCCGAGATGGACGAGAGGAGGCGTCATTCATGAAACAAGTCTCCACTGAGATTCTCGTCATCGGCGGAGGAGCTGCGGGATTAAGCGCAGCAGCTGAAGCCGCTTCAGCCGGCGCAAAGGTTTTGATCGTCGAAAGCGACCTCCGTCTCGGCGGACAGCTTATAAAACAGACGCACAAGTTTTTCGGCAGTAAAGATGAATTCGCCGGAACCCGCGGTTTTAAAATCGCAGACATTCTGCTCAACGAAATAGACGCCTTCAAAGACAGCGTGTCAGTCCTTCAAAACACAACGGTTACAGGTTTCTATATAGAAGACGACACGTTCACCGCAATGCGCGGCGAAGAAGAGGTCTTCCAGATCAAGACGCAGAAGACGATTGTCGCCACCGGAGCCCAGGAACGCCTCATTCCATTCCCGAACAACGATCTTCCCGGAGTCTACGGCGCAGGAGCTGTCCAGACGCTTATGAACGTCTACGGCGTGCTGCCCGGAAAACGTGTTCTCATGGTAGGAGCAGGAAATATCGGCCTTATTGTCAGCTATCAGCTCATGCAGGCGGGCGTTGAAGTCGCCGCGGTTGTAGAGGCTGCGCCCCGCGTAGGAGGATATTGGGTTCACGCCGCAAAAATCCGGCGTATGGGCGTTCCCATACTGCTGCGCCACTCGATAAAGAAGGCGCTGGGTGAGGACATCATCACAGGCGCCGTTATCTCCGAACTGAACGAAAAATTCGAGCATGTCGGTCCCGAACGTGAAATAGCATGCGATCTTATTTGCATTGCCGTAGGCTTGAGCCCCACCACTGAACTGCTCTCCCAGGCCGGATGCAAAATGATGTATGTCCCTCAGCTCTGCGGCAATGTCGCTCAAAGAGACCGTACCATGAGAACATCACACCCCGACTTCTACACAGCCGGCGACGCCAGCGGAATCGAGGAAGCCAGCGCCGCGATGGTCGAGGGACGCATCGCGGGACTCTCCGCAGCCGCCGCCCTTGGCTACCCCACGGAACACGGCAAGATCGACGAATACTGGGGGCGCCTCGAATCGCTCCGGATGGGCGAGGCGGGCGCTCGAATCTGTCAGGGGATTGAATGCGTTCTCGTGAAAGGTTGGGAGGGTGCAGCGCATGAGTGAGAAAAGTATCGACATGCTGTTCAACAGCGGAGTACTGACCGGAGAAAGAGAAGGCGCCCTGTTGCCGCCCCGGGAACTTTGGGAGAAGAAAAAGGGCGGTGTCGTCGTCGTCGAATGTCCTCAGAGAATTCCGTGCAACCCTTGCCACACAAGCTGTCCTACCGGAGCCATCCTCCCCTTTGAGGACATCAACAACACTCCTGTTGTGAACTGGGAAAAGTGCACGGGCTGCACACTCTGCGTCTCGGCCTGTCCGGGACTTGCCTGTTTCGTCATAGACCTGACCTTCTCGAAAGAGAACGCTCTCTATAAACTTCCGTACGAAATGCTCCCCCTTCCGATAAAGGGACAAAAGGTTGAGTGTCTCGACCGCGAAGGAAAGGTCGTCGCGGAAGGAACAGTCGAAAATGTAACGCAGCCCCGCAAAGACCGGACGCATGTCGTGCATGTCTCCGCGCCTAAAAACCTGGTAACGGTTTTTCGTTCGATAAGGGTGGTGAAATAATGAGCGTTTCGCCTGAGAACAACGAAAAGGTCTATGTCTGCCGGTGCGAAGAAGTCACGCTCGAAGAGATTGACGAGTGGATTGACCGAGGATACGACACCGTCGAGGAATTGAAACGGATTCTCCGCGTTGGAATGGGTCCCTGCCAGGGACGAGGCTGCCAGGACATTCTGATGCGGGAGATCGCAAAAAAAACGGGACAACATATAACCGAGGTTGCACCTGCGACGGTGCGCCCCCCTGTAAAACCGATAAAAATCGGTCTTCTTGCCGAAGGAGGCGAGGAATGATGGACTGGAAATCGAGCGCCGGGATAGTGATCGTCGGCGGAGGCATCATCGGTGTTTCCACGGCCTACTATCTCGCGAAACAGGGTATCAAGGACATCGTTCTCGTCGAAAAGGGGACCATCTGCGGCGGATCTACAGGACGGTGCGGCGCGGGAATCCGTGCGCAGTGGGGTACCGAGATGAACTGCCGTCTCGGTATAGCCGCTTTGGACATCTTCGAGCAGCTTGATCAGGAACTCGGAATGTCCGTCGGGCTGAACCAGGGAGGTTATCTTCTTGTGGCGTACAACGACAAGGAGCTGGAAACGCTCCGCACAGGGATGCTCCTTCAGAACTCGCTCGGCATTCAGTCCCGAATGATTGCTCTTTCCGAAGCCAGGGAAATCTGTCCCGGACTTGCCGCGGACGATGCGGTCGGCTTCTTTTTCCATGCCCGGGACGGGCATGCGGACCCGTTCCTTACCACCTTCGCCTATCTCGAAGCGGCCAAGCGCCTCGGCGTGACATGCTACAGAAACACGGAATGCACGGGCATCGTCGTCCGCGACAACGTCGTTCAGGGCATTGAAACAAACAAAGGCAAGATAAGCGCTCCGATCGTGATCAACTGCGCCGGAGCGTACGCGCAGATAGTAGCCGGGATGGCAGGCGTCGAACTTCCCAACTGGGCCGAGCGTCATGAGATCATGATCACGGAACCGGTGGCTCCCGGCGTCTGTCCCTGCATGTTGATGAGCTTCTCCGGCAACTACTACATTCAGCAGCGGCCGCACGGCTCGATCATCTGCGGAATGAGCCCTCACGGACATCCCGAGGACTTCGAGAACAAGACGACATGGCAGTTCATCGAGGCGATGTCGAAAACGCTCGTCAAGCTTTTACCCAGGACAAAAGGCATACGCATCGCCCGCCAGTGGTCCGGACTATACGACATGACTCCGGATGCGCAGCCGGTCATCGGCGAGACGGATGTAAAGAACTTCTATCACTCGACGGGATACTCGGGACACGGGTTCATGCTCGCCCCCGTCGCCGGCAAGATACTTGCCCAGCATATCACGGGACGGAAGCCGGACATCGACTTCTCGATGCTCGATTATCGTCGTTTCAGCAGAGGAGAACATATAAGAGAATCGAACGTGGTATGATTGAAAGATAGATCACAAGAAAAGGAGTGTTTTGTTGTGAAGTTTCTGAAACCGTTACTCGACAAGTGCGTCATGTGCGGAGCGTGTATGTCTGCATGCTCCAAAGCATGGGCCAAGCGGGACAACCCGCAGATGTCCAGGATCGCTGTAAAAAACGTCACCGGTCTTCCCGACATCCGGGTGTGCGATCAGTGCGGAGGCTGCATCGCAGTCTGTCCTTCCATGGCGCTGCAGCGGGACAAGAACGGGGTGGTGCAGATCGACCGGAAAAAATGTACATCCTGTCTTATCTGCGTCGAATTCTGTCCTTCCGCGTCTATGTTCTTCCACGCGGATACAGACTCTCCGTTCAAGTGCGTCGCGTGCGGAATCTGCGTCAAGGCGTGTCCTGAGAAGGCTCTGTCCATCGTCGAGCAGAAACAGGAGGGATAGGAGAATGGAACAGATGAAACTTCTCACCGAGTGGAAATACACTCCTGCAAAGATCAACAGAGGGTACACGCGTCAGTTCCTCTCGGTGGATCTCGGCAGGGCCGACGGCGTATTCACCTGTGAAACGCACCCCGTCTCCGACGAGATGGTGGAGAAGTTCACCGGCGGGCGCGGCTTCGGACTCAGGATCCTCTGGGACAAGGTAACCCGGAAGAGCAAATGGAACGACCCGGAGAACGCGATCGTCATCTCCGGAGGCCCTCTTTCCGGCACCACCCAGTATCCGGGGATGGGCAAATTTTACGCGGTCTTTCTTTCTCCTCTCACCGACCAGACCTACAACAGCAATTCGGGAGGATACTTCGGCCCCTTCCTCAAAGCCTCAGGGTTCGACGCCCTGTCGGTTTCCGGGAAAGCGCAGCGCGACGTCGTAGTGTATATCGACGGTGACGAAGGCGCTGTCAGAGTCTATGAATGGACACCTGAGAACCGCAACTCCTATGTCGTAACGGAGTCGCTCCACGAGTATTTTGTTGAGACCGAGGACGACAAAACGAGCATCTCCGTCATTTCTACCGGCGAAGCTGCCGAACACAGCTACTGGGGAGCGATGAACGTCAGTTTCTATGACCCGCGTCGGAAAGCGCCTCGAATGAAACAGGCGGGGAGAGGCGGCGGCGGCAGCGTAATGCGGGATAAAAAAATACTGGCTCTCGTCGTCAAAAAACGCGGTTTTTCAGGAACAGAGAACAACCCTGCCGATCTCTCCGTTCTTCAAAAGGTCGGTACCAAGCTGCACCGGGAGATCCGTCAAAACGACGATGTGCAGTGTCTCATGAGAAAAGTCGGCACGGCGCACCTCAATCTGGTAATGAACGACTACGATCTGCTGCCGGTGAACAACTTCAAATTTGGCAGGCATAAGGATATACACAACATCGACCCGGATGCTTACGAAAAACTGTTTACACAAGGATACGCCGACGGATGCTGGTACGGCTGCTCCATGGCGTGCGCGAAGGCTGTGGACGGTTTTGAACTGACCACAGGACCCGATAAAGGAAAAAAAGTCACCGTCGACGGGCCCGAGTACGAAACAGCGGCAAGCCTCGGCTCCAATGTCGGCGTCTTCGATCCTCTTTGGAGCATCGAGGCAAATTACTACGCGGATCACTATGCTCTCGACAGCATCTCCCTGGGGACCGGCCTCGCATTTGTCTGCGAATGCTACGAACTCGGCCTGATCGACAAAAAGCACACCAACGGGCTCGAGCTGAAATTCGGCGCGAAAGCCGAACTCCTCGAACTTATCCATCGAATGATGGACGGAAAAGACGAATTTGCAGCTGCGGTAGGTAAAGGCGTCAGAAAGATGAAAGAAATTTTTGCGGGGAAGTACGGAGCGGACCGGATCGTCATGGAGCGTATCGGCATGGAAGGCCAGGGGCTCGAAGTCTCGCAATACCGTTGTCAGGAATCGATCGCTCAGTGGGGCGGCTACTTCCTCACACTTAAAGGACCGCAGCACGACGAAGCATGGGTTATTTTCATGGATATGGTCAACAAACAGCTTCCAACTTTTGAAGACAAAGCGGAAGCTCTCTTCTACTTCCCCAATTTCCGTCTTTGGTTCTCGCTCACCGGCGTCTGCAAACTCCCGTGGAACGACGTGGAACCCGCCGATAACCGAATTCGCTACAAGGGTATAGAGGCGGCCAAGGTCCCGGAGCATGTCCAGAACTACCTCGACGTCTATACCGCCGTCACCGGAAAGCCGCTGAGCAAAGAGGAGATGATCCTCCAGTCCGAGCGCGTCTACAACTACGAACGCGTCTTCAACCTCAGAATGGGCAAGGGAACCCGCGCGAACCACAACATACCGGACCGCGCCCTCGGCCCTGTCTTTGAAGACGAATGGAACGCCCGTCCTGAATACTTCGACGGGAAGCTCCGGGAAGCCGGTATTTCTCCCGAGGGATTGTCCGTCAAGGAAAAGATCTCCAAACTCCTCGAATTCAGACGCGGAGAGTGGGAGAAGCTTGTCGACGCGGTCTACAAACGGAGGGGTTGGAACTCGAACGGAGTTCCAACAGTTGAGACGCTTCAACGCCTTGGCATCGCCTTCCCCGATGTTATCGACATCGTAAAGGCATACCAATAACTTGAAGGAGAAACGGCGGTGACGAAGCGATGATCAGAGTAAACGGCAGAGAGCTGGAATGGCGTCAAGGGATGACAATACAAAATGTCCTTGACGAATGCGGTTACACCTTCCGGATGATCGCCGTTTGGATCGACGGCACTCCCTATCGCAGAGAACACTTCGCCACCGCCGTCGTCCCCGACGGCTCGGAAGTTCAGGCGCTTCATATGATCAGCGGAGGTTAACTACGGAATGCTCTTCGGAAAAGAACCTACTGGTTTCATCTTCGACGTCAAACGATACTCCATCCACGACGGACCGGGGATCCGCACGACTTTTTTCTTCAAAGGATGCCCCCTCTCCTGTTGGTGGTGCCATAATCCGGAGGGTATCTCTCCGCTGCCTGCCCCCGCATATCATGCCGGCAGATGCATCGCCTGCGGCAGGTGCGTGCGCGAATGTACACGCGGAGCGCGCAGTTTCGGCCCGGAAGGCGTCCGGCTCGACTCCTCCCAATGTACGGAGTGCAGATTGTGCGAACGCGTTTGCCCTACCAGGGCCATCGAGTTTGTCGGCAAGGAGATGACGGTTGGAGAACTTGTCAGCCTTGCAAAGAAAGACCTCCCCTTTTATGATGAATCCGGAGGAGGCGTCACATTCTCCGGAGGAGAACCCTTGATGCAGCCGGAATTTCTTCTTGCATGCCTCGAAGCGCTGCGTGCGGAAGAGATTTCCACGGCAGTCGACACTTCCGGATTTTGCCGCGAGGAAGATATTCTTCGTGTCGCCGAACAAGCGGATTTGTTTCTTTTCGATCTAAAGCTGATTGACCCGAAGCTGCATGAACACTATACTGGTGTAGGTAATCACAGAATTTTGACCAACTTGCGGAGACTCGACGAAAAACTCTTGGAACAGGGACGAGGACATATCAACATCAGAATTCCTCTCATTCCCGGCATAAACGACTCTCAGGAAAACCTGGAAGCTGTTGTCGACTGTGTGCTTTCTCTCGGAAGCGTTTCGGGGGTGAATATTCTTCCGTATCACTCTATAGGAGCCAACAAGTATAAAAACCTGGGAATGGAGTTCAAAATGGGACGAACTCCGCCTCCTGCGGAAAATGAAGTTTCACGGGTGCTGTCGTTGTTTGCATCGCGGGGAATTCACGCGGTGAAAGGAGGATAAGAGAAATGAACGAAAGAATCGCACGGCTGAGAAAAGAGAGTTTCGAAACATTCCCGAGCATCTCCATCGAGCGGGCACTTCTGACCACGGAGTTTTACAGAGAGAACGAGGGGAAGTATTCGGTTCCTGTAATGAGGGCGCTGAATTTTAAAAACCTCTGTGAGAAAAAGTCGCTCTATATCGGCAAAGACGAACTGATTGTCGGCGAGAGGGGCCCATCTCCTAAGGCCGTTTCCACTTTCCCCGAACTGAACTGCCATACGTCCCGAGACCTCCGGATCCTGAACACCCGTCCGATGACCGGCTACAGGATTCAGGAAGAGGATATTCGTCTCTACACCGAAAGAGTGGTCCCCTATTGGTCGGGGCGGACGCTGCGCGATAAGATCTTCTCCAACCTTCCGGAGGAGTGGTTATCGCTTTACGAAGCGGGGTGCTTCACCGAGTTCATGGAACAGAGAGCCCCGGGACACACGGCGCTCGACGGAACGATATATACTACAGGGCTGCTGGATATGAAGAAAAAAATCGCCTCCGTCCGTTCACATCTGGACTGGCTGAACGACCCTTACGCTACTGAAAAGGACGAGGAGCTTCAGGCGATGGATATCGCGTGCGACGCGGCGATCATCTTTGCAAACCGCCACGCTGAACTCGCCGAAGAGATGGCCGACTCGGAGAAAGACCCTCGGAGAAAAGCGGAACTCCTTAAAATTGCCGACGTATGCCGTCACGTTCCGGCGAACGCTCCTCGCGATTTCCACGAGGCGATACAGACGTATTGGTTTACTCATCTGGGGACGATAACCGAGCTGAACGGATGGGATGCAATGTCCCCCGGTCATTTCGATCTTCACCTCCGGCCTTTTTACGAGCAGGGGATCGCGGACGGCTCTCTCGACAGAGAGAAGACGAAAGAGTTTCTCTCCTGCTTCTGGATCAAAGTGAACAACACTCCCGCCCCCCCGAAGGTCGGGGTCACCGCAGCGGAGAGCGGCACGTACAACGACTTCACCCAGATAAATCTGGGCGGAATCTCCGAGGACGGAAGCGACGGCGCCAACGAAGTTTCCTACATTATTCTCGACGTACTCGACGAGCTTCAACTGCTCCAGCCCCAGGTGAGCGTGCATATTTCCTCCAAGACATCCGATCGATTCCTTCGCCATGCATGCAAGGTGATGCGGCGAGGATCGGGTTACCCTTCCGCGTTCAATGCCGAGGCTGTCTTCATGGAGCAGCTGGGGATGGGGAAAACGGTCGAAGATGCGAGAACGGGCGGGACAAGCGGCTGCGTCGAAACGGGCTCGTTCGGCAAGGAAGCCTATATTCTTCACGGGTACCTGAACGTCCCCAAAGTCATGGAACTCGCGCTGAACAACGGAGTCGACCCTCTTTCAGGAAAACGTATCGGCCTTGAAACAGGAGACCCGCACTCCTTTACCTGCTTCGACGACTTTTATACTGCGTTCGAGAAACAGCTTCGCTACGTCGTCGATACAAAGATCCGCACAGACAACTACATACAGAGGATGTTCGCGCGCCACGCCCCCGCACCGTACCTTTCGGTCGTTATTCACGACTGCATCGAGAACGGCAGGGATTACTACGACGGCGGTCCGCGCTACAACACTGATTATATCCAATGCTGCGGCATCGGGACGACAACCGACAGTCTGTCTGCTCTCAAGAAACATGTTTTCGAGGACAAATCCATCCCCTTTGCCGACCTTCTGCGCGCCCTGCGTGAAAACTGGGAGGGATGGGAGGAGATGCGGCAGTTCATCTGGAACCGCACTCCTTTCTTCGGCAACGACGACGAGGATGCGGATCTTCTAATGAAGAAGGTCTACGCGTCGCTTCTGAACAGCATCGACGGAAAACATTCTCCCAAGGGAGCAACATATCACGTCAATATGCTTTCGACAACATGCCATATCTACTTCGGGAAAAAACTGGGCGCCACCCCGAACGGACGCTTCGCGCACGCTCCGGAATCCGACGGAACATCTCCCTCGCACGGCGCGGACAGAAACGGCCCTACGGCAGTGATAAAATCGCTCAGCCGCATGGATCAGCTCAAGTCGGGCGGAACACTGCTCAATCAGCGATTCCTTCCCTCGGTCCTGAGCGGAGACACCGGACTCGAGAAAATGGGACTATTGATCAGGACGTATTTCCGTCTTGGCGGACACCATATCCAGTTCAACGTAGTCGACACGGAAACTCTGCGGAAGGCGCAGAAGAATCCGGACGAGTACCGAAATCTCCTTGTACGCGTCGCAGGCTACAGCGACTATTTTGTCGACCTTGATGAGTATCACCAGGAGGAGATCATCGCCCGAACAGCGCAGGAGAATTTCTAGCGTAGTTTTTTCCTGCCGCTTTTCCCTGCGAGTTTCCGTGAAAGGGGGGATATGTGTCCATAACGCCAAATACCTTCACCGCGCGACATGAGAAGCATCATCGATGAGTACCGCAAAAACGAAAGGAGTGCTGACATAATGCAGAAAGCGAAGAAATTCGTCACATTGTTTATCCTCTCCGCCCTTGTTTTGTTCCTCATCGTTCCGAACACGGCTTCCGCCGCCCCCGAGATGGTTTTGCGCTTCGCCGGCCAGGTCCCCTTGGAGCACACCGCCACCAAACTGATGCATCAGGTTGCGGATGAAGTAAAAGAAAAGACGAACGGACGCATCGAAATTCAGGTCTTCCCGGCAAATCAGCTTGGCGACTACACTCTCGTCTACGAAGAGCTGATCCGCGGAACGATCGACATGGGCGCCATATCCGTCCCCAGCCAGTTCGACCCGCGCCTTGAAGTAACGTACATCAACTGCTTCGTCCGGAATTTCGACGAGGCCAAGGCCGTTTTTGCAACAGACGGCTGGCTTTTTAAGAAGATGGACGAACTCAATGCACGCCTTGGGGTCAAACTGCTCGGCTTCCAGGTCGAGGGCTTCATCGGAGTCGGCAGCACCAAAGCCGTCAACGAACCTTTGAACCCCGAGGTCAATAAGGGTATCCTTGTCCGCATTCCCAACATGGACGTCTACAAGCTCGGCGCGGAGGCTATGGGGTACCGTACCGTCACCGTTCCTTGGGCCGAGGTTTACACCGCCCTGCAGACCGGAGTCGCCGAAGGCGTGGTCGGCATGACCCCCACAGCGGCCTACACCATGCTGAAGGATGTTCTGAAGTTCTGGTACGATCTCAACTACTCCGTTGAGAACTTCAACTACATGATCAGCATGAAGACATGGGAGAAACTCTCGGAGGCCGACCGCAAGGTCATCGCCGACGCCTGCGCCAAAGTCACCGAGATGAGCATCGAACTGGCGAAAGAAGACCAGGAGAAGCATCTTCAGCTTATGCGCGACGCCGGAATTCAGGTTCATACGTATACCGCCGAAGAGTTGCTCCCCATTTTCACAAAAGTTTCCGCTACTTGGGGTCAGCTTATCGAGAAATTCACTCCCGAATTGATCAACGAATTCAAGAAGGAATACGCACCGAAATAAAAATTTCTAAGAATCCGTAGTTTCTGCGGTGAAGGAGGGGGGCGATCGCCCCCCTCCCCGCAGCTCTGCGAGACGGAAAGGAGATCTTTATGGCGGACAACGAGCACATCGGATGTTTTCCTGAGAATCGTCCGGAAAAAAAGAGCGGAGTCGACCTGCTACTTCTCTTCTTTTTCTCGATAATCACCGTTTCCTGTTCCCTGCTTCTTTCTCTCATCATTTCCGCCGCAGCCTTCACGCGCTACATCATCGGAGGCGACCTGTACGGCTTCGAGGAGTGGGTCCGCCTGCTTGCCTTCTGGCTGTATTTCATGGGAGGAGCATACGGAGCGTACAACGACACCCACGTCTCAGCCGACGTCATCGATTCCTATATGAAGGAAGGATTCTTCAAACGCCTTGTCATTGTTTTGAGGAATATTATTACTACAGGTATAAGCATTCTCTTCACATGGTACGGCTACGAATTCTTCATGTTCGGCTTCATGGGGCCGCTCGGCACTGGAATCGCCATCCCTAAAACCACGATATGGCAGATACCTCTGTGGACATCCTATCTTGCAGTCTTCCTCGGGCTGATATTCATGACGTACTATTTTGCGATGAGATTGCTCAGGAATCTCCGGTTGCTCGTTAAAGGAGGAGTATCATGATTTACATTGCGGTTCTGATCCTTCTTGTCTGTCTTCTGCTCGGAGTTCCGGTACCTATGAGTTTCATGGCGTCGACTGTGTGGCTTCTTTTCTTCGGCGGACCGACCGGCGCCGGATATGCTTCTTCTATGGTGCTCCCATACGGCTTCAGCTCCATGAACAGTATCGCTCTTATCTCCATCGCGCTCTTCATTATGGCGGGCGGTATCATGGAAAAAGGACGAATCGGAGAAAAACTCATCGATTTTGTCGATGTCTTTGTCGGCAAGATTAAAGGCGGCCTGGGAGTCGTCGGCACAATCTCTTGCGCGGTGTTCGGTTCGATTACCGGATCGGCCTGCGCCACTCTCTCCTGCATCGGCTCCATCATGTTCCCCAGACTGGAGGCAGCAGGATATCCGAGAGGCATCGCGGCGGCGATCATGTCGAACGCATCGCTCCTCGGAATGCTCATTCCGCCGAACTCGACGCTCATCATCTTCGCATGGATCAGCGGCCAATCAATCCTTGCCTGTTTCCTGTCCACGGTCCTGCCGGGCATCATGATGACTGCCCTCATCTGCCTTGTAAACTGCTGGCTTGTCCGAAAAAACCCCAATGTCAAGGTAACCGATCCCCCCAAAGGGAAAGAACGCTTCAACCTTATGAAGCAAAGAGGTTTTGTAGCCCTTCCGGCGCTCATGCTTCCTTTCATCGTCCTCGGAGGCATCTACGGCGGTATTATGACGCCCACCGAAGCTGCTGCTGTCGCGGTTATCTATGCAATCCCAACAGGTATGTTCGTCTACAAGGGATTAACTCTGCGAGGGCTTTGGGACTCTCTCGTCGAGTCGGCCGTCACCACGGGCGTCGTCATGGTGATGCTCTATTCGGTAATGATGCTCAGCCGCCTCTATATTATGGAGAACCTTCCCGGGAGAATGCTCGGACTCTTCCGCGCGGTCTCCGAAAATCCGTGGATCATTCTCTTTATGATCAACATCTTCCTCGTCATCATGGGCATGTTGATGGACGACATCAGCAGCGTCACGCTCGGAACGCCGATCCTTATCCCGATAATCATCGAACTCGGATTCAACCCGATACACTATGCGGCAATAGTGGGCGTGAACACCGGACTAGGATGCATCACGCCTCCGGCCGCCCCGGTGCTCTATCTAGGGGGGCGGCTCGGGAAAGCGCCAATCAATGAAATGATGGGGCCGACTCTTTGGATCATCGCTCTTGCATGGACGCCTACACTACTCGTGACGACCTACTTCCCGAGGTTTTCTCTTCTGCTCCCTCACATTTTCCTCGGGACTCCCTGGTAAGAGCGGAGCAGCGGCGTGAGCTACAGGGATTTCTTCGGTTTTCTCTGCCTTCTTTGTTTCATCATCGGACTGTGGACAAAATCTCCGTATGCTTATTGGGGAGCGCTCTTCACTGGAGCGCTCTCCAGAGCATCCGTCAAAAAAGGGTGGGAGTCCCCTCCGTGGATGAGAAAGCTCACTATTTCGACTCTGAAAAAATCCCTCGGGCTTCTTGACAAAGAGGACAACGGTCTGTAGAATGTCTTTTCGTTGGGTGGTTAGTTCAGAGGAAGAACGCTTCCTTGACGCGGAAGAGGTCAGAGGTTCGAGTCCTCTACCACCCACCATTGATTACAACGGTGAAAGCCGATGATGTGCGAAAAGCCCGCCCGTAGCGGGCTTTTTTGCTGTTCTGACTCCGATGAAGTCCGAATGAAACCTGTAAAAACCGATGCACGTCCGTACAAAGAACCGTACAACGGGGAAAAGAGCCCTTGTTCGTTGTACGGTGACGAGGAGGGAAGCGGGGAATGGCGCTAACTGAGCTTGCTGTGAAGAATGCGAAGGGGAAGGCGGCGTGTGCTTGCGTAAATTTTACTGGGGATGTAAGATTATTGAAATATCCGACCCGGACTGCATCTGCCGGCAAGCGATAAATACCAGGAGAGGAGTTGGTGAAATGAAACGTTTCCGTTTTCTGTGCAGCTTGATTATGGTTCTTGTTTTTTCGATGTCCGCGGGGGCGTCGCAGCTTTCGATCGCCATGATCACCGATGTCGGCGGCGTCAACGATCAGTCCTTCAACCAATCCGCATGGGAAGGGCATCAGAGGGCTGAAAAGGAACTGGGTGTGAAGGTTGCCTATATCGAATCGCGGCAAGATGCGGACTATGGTCCCAACCTGGAGACCCTTTTCGATGCCGGGACGGACCTGATCTGGGGAATCGGTTTTAAAATGGCCGACGCGGTGCTGGAAGCTGCGACGCACAATGCCGATCAAAAATACGCCATTATCGACTTCGCCTGGGAAAAGACACCGGAAAACCTCATCGGCGTCGTTTTCAAAGCGGAAGAAGCGTCCTTCCTCGTAGGCTACATAGCGGCGAAGATGTCCAAGACGGGCAAGGTAGGCTTCATCGGCGGTATGTCTTTCCCCGTAATATGGGGCTTTGAGTACGGGTTTCGCGCGGGTGTTGCGCAGGCCGGAAAGAAGGTCGAAATCCTGAGCCAGTACGCCGAATCCTTTACCGACGCCGCCAAAGGCAAATCCATCGCAAACAGCATGTATCAGCAGGGAGCCGACATTATCTTCCATGCCGCGGGGGGCGTCGGCGACGGCCTTATCGAAGCGGCCAAGGAGCAGGGGAAGTGGGCTATCGGCGTTGACAGGGATCAGAACTATCTTGCCCCCGACAATGTCCTGACGAGTGCGATGAAACGCGTCGACAACGCGATTTTCAACATCGCCAAGGAAATGAGCGAAGGCAAGTGGCAGGGTGGTCACACGGTTTCCTACGGACTCGCCGAGGGCGGAGTGGATATCGCCCCAACAACGTCGAAGCACGTCCCCGCAGATCTGCTTGCGGAAGTTGAAGCCATCAAAGCGCGCATCATCGGCGGAGAAATCGTCGTTCCGTTCAGCAAAGAAACCTTCGCCTCCTTCGAGGTGAAATAGAAGCGTGCGCGGGAAAGCCCTGTGAACAAAGGTCTTTCCCGCGCTCCTCTCTATCTTGAGGAGGTGGCGTCGTGCCCGAAGGGACAAAAAACACTGTCCGCCTGGCTGTGGAAATGAAAAGAATCACGAAGCGTTTCGGAGACTTCCTCGCAAACGACGCGATCGATTTCGATGTCCGGCGCGGCGAGGTCCACGCACTTCTGGGCGAGAACGGCGCCGGAAAGAGCACCCTGATGAACCAACTCTACGGACTCTATCTCCCTTCTTCGGGAGCTATTTTCATCAACGGCGAGTACGTCCGGATCACCAGCCCGAAAATGGCCATCGCCAGAGGAATAGGCATGGTACATCAGCATTTTATGCTCGTACAGCCGTTTACCGTAACGGAGAATATCGTCCTTGGCTGCGAATCGGTTGGAGTGTTCGGCATTCTTGATAATGCCGGCGCACTCCGCGAGGTAGAAACCCTTTCGAACCGATACGGACTGGCGGTGGATCCCGGCGCGCGCATTCAGGATATTTCTGTGGCAATGCAGCAGAGAGTGGAGATTTTGAAATGCCTCTACCGTGGAGCGGAAATTCTCATACTCGACGAACCTACTGCGGTCCTTACCCCTCAGGAGATAGATTTTTTGGCCGAGATCATCCGCAATCTTACAGCGGAGGGAAAGACAGTCATCATCATCACACACAAGTTGCGCGAGATCAAGAACATGGCGCATCGGTGCACCGTCATCAGGAAAGGCGTAAAGATAGGAACGGTCGACGTTGCCTCGCGCTCCGAAAGCGAACTGGCAGAGATGATGGTCGGACGCGCGGTTACTTTCGAGGTGGAAAAAGCGCCTGTCCGAACATCCGAACCCGTGCTTTCCCTGCACGAAGTCCATGCTCGAAATAACAGGGGGCTTCCGGCGCTCAAGGGCATATCGCTCGATGTGAAACGCGGAGAGATTCTGGCTCTTGCGGGCGTGGACGGGAACGGTCAGAGCGAACTTGTCGAGGTCCTGACCGGACTGCGAAGAGTTGATTCCGGCTCCGTCCGTTTCCGAGATGCCGAGATCACGGATTTTTCACCGGGGCAGAGAATCGAAAGGGGCTTGGCGGCGATCCCGGAGGACCGTCAAAAACGCGGTCTCGTCGGCCCCTTCACAATCGCCGAAAACCTCATCCTCGAAGAGCACACCCAACCCCCTTTTTCCCGCAGCGGCATTCTTGATCTGCAAGCCATCGGCATGCATGCCCGTATGCTCATCGACCGTTTCGATATACGACCTCCGCGAGAACGTTATCGTGCATCCTCTCTTTCTGGAGGAAACCAGCAGAAAGTCATCCTCGCAAGGGAAATCACACGCGATCCGGAGCTGCTGATCGCGTCGCAGCCAACCAGGGGACTGGACGTGGGCGCGATCGAATACGTCCACAAGAGACTCGTCCAGGTCCGCGACGAGGGGAAAGCGGTGCTTCTCGTCTCGCTCGATCTGGATGAAACGCTCGCTCTCGCAGACAGGATCGCCGTCATCTACGAAGGCCGCATCGTTGCGGTTCTCGACAGGGAAGAGGCCGACGAACGCAGGCTCGGGCTTCTCATGGCAGGAGGTGGAGCAGTGCATGTCTGATGAAAAAAGGAAGTTTCTCGCGGCTTCGCCTCTCTTCTTCACTCTTTTCTCCGTGATCACCGGGCTTCTCGTGGGCGCCCTCGTGCTTCTGGTCAGCGGATACAGTCCTCTCAGAGCGTACCATGTGATCATCGACGGCATATTCTCCAGGCCGAGCTACATCGCGTATACAATCATCTACTCCACGCCGCTCATCATGACCGGACTCTCGGTTGCCTTCGCTTTCCGGACGGGGCTCTTCAACATCGGAGCGGAGGGGCAGTTCATCATGGGCGCGCTGGGCGCCGCGCTCGCAGGCGCATTTCTGAACCTTCCCCCCGTGATTCACGCCATCGTCGCCGCACTGGCGGGCATCGCCGCAGCCGCGATCTGGGGCGGTATCGCGGGGTTCCTGAAGGCGCGTTTCGGGGTGAACGAAGTTATCGCCACTATCATGCTCAACTGGACCGCCCTCTACCTGAACAACTACATTGTCGCCCTGCCCGGGATCAAGCGCCCCGCTGCAACGGCGACGGCCTTCATACTGGACTCGGCGCGCATCGAAATCCTTCCTCTGTGGAAGGCGAGCGAAGCAGGCAGAGCTTGGCGCGCCCTGCACCCATTTGGGCACGACATCTTCAGAACGCCCTTCAACGTCGGCATACTGGTGGCGCTCTTCCTCGCCTTTTTCTGCTGGTGGATCCTGAACAGGACCACGCTCGGCTACGAGCTTCGGGCCGTCGGACACAACGCCGAGTGCTCCGAGCATACCGGTATCGACGTCAAGGGTCGTATGATCTCCTCGATGTCCATCGCGGGAGGACTCGCAGGAGCGGCGGGAGCGCTCCATGTCCTCGGCTGGACGCGGCAGGCTGCGGAATTGGCCGCAATGGAAGGTTTGGGTTTCGACGGTATCGCGGTCGCCTTGATAGGCGGCGCCTCGCCGATTGGGTGCATTCCGGCGGGGCTTCTCTTCGGCGCGCTCAAGTACGGAGGCTCCAAGCTCCAGTTCGCCCTCAGAGCGCCTATTGAGGTTGTCAACATCGTCATCGGCGCGATCGTCTTCTTCGTCGCCATGCCCAAGCTGCTCCGGATCATCGGACGGTGGCAGCAAAGAAAAAAAAAGGCAGGGAGGTAATTCGCATGCTGCTTGAGAGCGTTGCGTTCATCATCGCCACGACGCTCATGTACTCGGCGCCTCTCATATTCACCTCTCTCGGAGGCGTAGTTTCGGAGAACGCGGGCGTGGTCAACATCGGCCTTGAAGGAATGATGACCATCGGCGCTTTCGTCGGAGCGGCCGTCGGTTACTTCGCCAACGACGCGTGGATCGGTTTTCTCGCTGCGGGCGCGGCAGGCGGAACGCTGGCGTTCTTCCACGCCATGGCCTGCGTGACGTTCCTCGCAGACCACATCGTCTCGGGTATAGCGATCAACTTCATCGGACCGGGGCTCTCTCTCTTCCTCTCCAGATACTTCTTCGACGGTGCGACACAGACGCTTTCCCTCTCGCTCGACACCAAGATACCGCGCCCTCTGAACGGGGTCTTCGAGCAGAACGGCTTTTTCGACATGGTCTTCAATCAGTACGCTACAGTCTACCTCGCTCTCTTCCTGGTCCCGTTTCTCTGGTTCGTCCTCTACAGAACCCGTCTGGGTCTGCGAATCCGGGCAGTCGGCGAACACCCGAAAGCGGCGGACACCTTGGGCATCGACGTCTTCAGGATCAAGTATCTCGCCGTCATTGCTTCCGGAGTGCTTGCAGGGTTCGGTGGCGCTGCGCTCAGCGTCGCCATCGTCTCCCGTTTCAGCTCGACGCTCGTCAGCGGACAGGGGTTCATCGCTCTTGCGGCGATGATCTTCGGGAAATGGAAACCCGTCGGGACGCTGGCGGCGTGCCTTCTCTTCAGCTCGGCGCAGGGGCTCACCGTCTTTTTGGGACGGGCGGACCTTCAACGACTGCTCCCCATTCCTTCACAACTCCTGGCGACGATCCCATTTCTGCTGACCCTTGCCGTTTTGATAGGCTTCGTCGGCAAGTCCCGTCCTCCGGCAGCGGACGGCATCCCTTACGAGAAAGAATAAAGGAACTTCCCGGCGGAATCGAAGACCTCCTTCGGTCCGCCGGGGTTATATCCGATCTTCCGTACCGAGCACCCCTTACTGAAGGATGCGTATACCCCGACCGTCCATACGAAGACGGTTCGTATCCATGCCCAGAATCTCGGCCATGGCCTGGCGGGCAAACTGACGGAACGACTCCGCGGCCTCGGCGTTCCCTTCCTCCTCGGCCTGAGTATGCCCCGCAAGCGCGAAAACAGCCATGCACGCAAGCACTTCGGCGAATTCCCTTCGCTGCGTATCGGAGGCTTTGGCTATCCCCGACTGTTCCGCAAGCAGCTGGTCCATTTGCGACGCGGCGGCGAGGATGGCATCGTCGTCCACCTGGTTCTCCGTCGTAATGCCGACGCACACTCCTGCAAAGAAGGCCAGGGCAAACCCCACATCGTACGGGCGCCCCGCCTGTTGCGAAAACTGCTCGAAGCTCTGCAGTCCCTCCTTGAAAAAAGCGGTCAGTTCCCTCTTCAAGGCGTTCTCATCGGCAATAACAGAAGCAACCTTGGCGGGTATGGAGGATTGAGAGGAAGAGGGGCGGTAGAGCGTCCTCGCCTGCCCCGAAGCCCCGGTCCCGCCGGAAGGTGTCCGCTGCATCTTCTTCAACGACGCCTCGGCCATCATCTTGTTGTATATCATCGTGTCGATAAGGGCGGAGCCGGGGTTGTTCCACATCCCCCCCGTGTAGGCGTTGTACCACGTCGCTGCGCCGTCTGCAGCAGCGCCAAAACCGAAAAAACACAACAATAACAAAAAGACCGTTTTGTTCATTCTTATCGCCGCCTTTACAAAAGAGTAAACTCTTCGGACTAAGTCCGTCCTGCCTTCGCATATTCTACTCGGTCGCTCTTCAAATGAGCAAGAACAGTTTCATTCGTGATCGGCAGCAAGAAAAGCGCTTCAAATAGATTGCCCGACAAGATATTGAAAAAAAACGTTCTTTGGCGTATGGTACTCATGTTCCTGACGATGATATTGGAATGCACCCTGCATCTAGGCTTACAAATACAGACTGTCTTTCCTCCTCGAGTGAAGCGACCGGCAAAAGAGCGAAGCGTTGGCGACTCTGTCTCCCGGCCCGAGAAACCCCATCTCA
The DNA here is from genome assembly GCA_018436725.1 of Synergistaceae bacterium. Classification (GTDB taxonomy): domain Bacteria; phylum Synergistota; class Synergistia; order Synergistales; family Aminobacteriaceae; genus JAAYLU01. Next base: position 33,752 of record JAHDKT010000055.1, read on the forward strand.
ATCCAGAAACGGAGTGATTCGGTATGACGATCAAACGATGCCCGAACGGACACTTCTACGACCCCGACGTCAATGTTTCCTGTCCATGGTGCGCGGTTCCCGCCGACGACAACGAAAGAACGCGGCGAATCAACCCCGCAGCGATACCGGTGGCGGGCAACGCAGGGTCCACGGTGAAACTCTCTCCCCGAAACACACCTTCGTCCGGAAACTCCATCGACGAAGGACACACCGTCGCCGTCGTCAAGCGCAAGACGGGAATCGACCCCGTCGTCGGCTGGCTCGTCTGCGTCAAGGGGCCTGACCGCGGGCGCGACTACCGAATACGCTCGGAGAAGAACTCGGTCGGCAGGGGCGATTCCATGGACATCTGCATCTCCGGCGACGATACGATCTCGCGGAACGATCATGCTTTCGTCGTCTTCGACCCCAGAAAGAAGACATTCAGAATCCAGGCGGGGTTGAGCAGAGGGCTCGTCTATCTCAACGGAGAAGAAGTCATCGCCTCGGAGCTGCTCGTCGCCTACGACACGATCTCGATAGGACAGAGCGAACTTCTTTTCATTCCTTTGTGCGGGGAGCGCTTCCAATGGGAAAACGAACAGGAATCCTGAGCCGCATCCTCGTCGCGATCTGCTTGCTTCTATTGCTTGCAGGAACCACGCTCGCCGAGCCTTCGACATTGAGAGTCCGGCAGGCGTACCTCGACTATCCGTCTTTAACCGTGTACGTCGACCTTCTCGACGCCGCCGGGAAACAGTTTGTCCCCGGGGGAGCCGGACAGCTCACCGCGACCGTAGGAGGACGCGCCTTCGACGTGAGCCGCTGGAGCGCTTTTTCCGCGAAGAACGACGGAGTCCTTATCGTCTTCCTCGTCGACATCTCCGCCTCCATTGGGCAGAGCCGCTTCACCGAGCTGCAGGAGAGGGTCACCGAATGGATTCGCCGCATGGGACCCTCCGACCGCGCGGCCGTGATATCGTTCGGCGAGAACGTCTCCGTCGTCCAGAGCTTCACCGCCGAGCGGAACGCGCTGCTGTACGCCGTCCGATCACTTTCGCCGCAAGATCCCGGCGTGCAGCTCAATCTCGGCCTTCTCCGCGCCCTCGAACTGGCAAAGATCAAAAGCACCGGACTCCCGGCACGCCGGATGATCCTCCTGTGCAGCGACGGCTTCCGGGAAACGCCGGGAGGCGCCACAGCCGACGAAGTCCGCAACGCGCTCGCCTCCGACCCTGTTCCGGTATACTCCATCTTCTTCGACTCGCCCGAACGAGAAAGTGCCAACAGAAACACCGAAGCGCAGCAACTTTTGAACGAACTGGGGTACGACGCCGGGCCCGTCGACGGAAAACTGGGACCGCGCACGGTTGCGGCCATCCGGATTTTTCAGCAGAGCAGGGGAGTCGCATGGGACGGTTCCGTGTCCAATGAACTGCTGGGAGTGCTTCGGACGATGACAAAAAAGCAAAAGGACGCCGCGCTGGTAAGCATGGGGGAGTTCTCCAGGCGCTCCGGCGGACAGCTCTACCGCGCGGGCACCTCTCCCTTCGCGTCCATTTTCGACTCCGTCGCCGCATCCCTGGACAACGCCCTCGCCCTGCATATCACGCTCGAGGGTCTCGTTCCGGACGCAACTGTCAAACGGCTCGAAATCACATTTTCCGACGGCACACGTTCCCTTTCCGACGGCATAGAATTCCGTCTGCTCGGTACTCAGCCGGAACGGACACCTGCTATACTTCCCGATGAAATCAAGAATTTTTCAAGCAATATTGCAGATTATTCAGTGTGGGCATACCTCCTCACCATCGCTGCGGTCGCCATTTTCGCCATCACTCTTCTGCTCATTCAAAAAAAGAAACGCGGTGCTATTAAGGGAAGCGCGTATTCTACCACCTCTGAACCGCAGGAGTTCATTAGAGCAAAAGAATGCGACAGGACCGTGGTGCTTTCAGACATTCCGGCCGCGGGTTCACTCCATGTGGAACTGATACCTTCTGGAGCCAGGGGAACCGACACAACACTCAAGGCTGTTATCACCGACAGAATTGTTCTCGGCAGGAACAGGGGGCCGTCCGCACTCTCCATACTCGGCGACGCAACCATCTCCGCAAGCCACTGCGAACTTGTCGTCTTCAAAGGCAAACTCTTCGTGAACGATCTTCAATCCTCCAACGGTACGATGGTCAACGGCGTTCCCATACATGGAAACTACCCTCTGGAGGACAGAGACCGCCTGACGCTGGGAAAGACGGAGCTTCGTATACGCATCTTTGCAGCAAAATAGATGTTTTTCGCACGATATCGAAAGGGAGATGATGTTTTATGCACTACATCGCATTGATAGGAGGAGGGATGCTTGTTGTCGGCTGTTTCCTGCCATGGATCTCGCTGGGAACGATTCTCGTTCAGCGCATGCTGGGAGCCGCCTTCGGGGCATTTGCTCTCATCTCTGCCCTTTTCGCAGCGGGGGTCGCGATCCATAACATCGTAAAGAACCAGAACAGAATGAAGTACGCCTACCTGGCCATCGGCGTCCTCTGCCTGATGATCGGGGTCTACGGTCTTCTCCAGGTGCGTGATATACGCACGACGGCGAAGTTCGTCGACGCACCGCAACAAAGGATGAACGCTCGAAACGATATGGAAGCGGCGATAGGAATCATGAGCACCGGACTCTGGTTCATCGCCATCGGAGGGCTGATACTCGTTGGAACAGGCCTTGTCAATCTCTCCTCCCTGAGGTTGCTTGCCTCCGGAATATCCGTATCCGCGGATGGCGGCCTTCCCACTTTCGGCGCTGGAGCACAGCGGGCGGCCATACTCAACGGAATCACCGGACCGTACGCAGGCCAGCAGATCCCCGTACCCCCCGAAGGCATCGTCATAGGAAGAGACCCGGCGTATTGCTCTCTCGTCATCCAGTCGCCCTCTGTTTCGCGAAGACACGCCCGCATAGCGCAGGGCCCCTCCCCCGACACATGGACGCTGGAGGACTTGAACTCCACAAACGGTACTTTCGTCATGGAGAGAAACTCCTGGGTGCGGTTGACCGCGCCCGTCGTACTCACCATCTTCAAGCGCTTTCGCCTGGGAGACGAACGCACCGAATTCGAAATCCGCTAGGAGGCGCCGAAGATGATTATCCGCCCTGGAAACCACCAGCACCAAGGCGCCAGAAAAGAGCAACAGGACGCCTTCGGATTCAGCGACCTTTCCGACGAAGCATTCGTCCGACACGGAGGAGTTCTTGCGCTCGTCGCCGACGGCATGGGAGGCCTCCTTGAAGGAGCGGAGGCCTCCCGCCTCGCGATCCGCGCCTTCCTGGAATCGTATGCCAAAAAAACCGCGGACGAAAGAATAGAGGATGCCCTCGACCGCTCACTCCGCGAGGCCAACAACGCCGTCCACGCCTTCGCTATTGAAAGAAACCTCGCAGGAAACTGCGGCACCACTCTCGTCGCAGTCGTGGCCCACGAAAGCGGCGTCTACTGGACGCACGCCGGAGACAGCCGGCTGTACATGACGGATGGACAGAGCCTGACGCCCCTCACCGAAGACCATATCTACGCGAACAAACTGAAAAAGGCTGTCGAAAAAGGGCTGCTGGAGCCGGAAGACGCGCTCGCCCACCCCGAGAGAGAAGCCCTCACAAGCTACATCGGCGACAGGACGATCGAGATCGTCGGCAAAGGATCCCTCAAAAGCTCCCCGGACGGAATGCCGCCGAACGGTTTTCTGCTCCTCCTCTGCTCCGATGGCTTGTACAAAACCCTCTCCGAGGAGCAGATTCTCCAAGCCTACTCCCCGGACCCGGAGGAATGGGCTCGGACGCTAGTCGAAACCGCAATAGCCCAAAAACGCCGATTCCAAGACAACGTCACCGTCCTCTGCCTCGCTGCAAGCGTCTCTGTACACTGCAGGAGCACATTAGAGAATCTGGAAATAGATCTCATGTCGTCGTTTGCAATGATGTAGAATATGAGCAGCACGCGCCTTGATGACGTCGTGTGCAAATGCCGGTCAACAGGAGTGGGAAGCATGATCATATCCAACGGAGAGCCGGAGCAGCAGGATATTTCCACGCCGAGTTCAGGGCAGCATCTCTGTCCGGCGTGTTTCTCCCCGTCTGCGGGAGAGGATGTTCCGTGTTCTGTCTGCGGGTACTCCGTCTCTCAGCCGGAAGAGGGAGGCTGGAACCGTCTGAAGCCTGGGACGATCGTTCACGGCCGATATATCGTCGGGAGGCTGCTGGGGCAGGGAGGCTTCGGCATCACATACCTGGGCATGGACCTGCTGCTGAACATCAAACTCGCAATCAAGGAGTACTTTCCCGCCGGAGCGGCGATCCGCAACCCGGAGAACCGTTGTGTTTTGCCCGCTTCCGAGGAGGTGCAGGAGGATTTCCGCAAAGGGATGGAGAAGTTCATCGAGGAGGCACGCATCCTTGCCCGCTTCGAGGAACACCCCTCCATCGTATCGGTGAAAGACTTCTTCGAGGAGAACGGCACCGCCTACATGGTAATGAACCACTTGGAGGGGCGCACGCTGATGGCGCATATCAAGGAGCGGGGAGGGCGTCTTCCGTTCGGTGAGGCGGTCGGCATCCTTTCGCCTTTGATGGACGCGCTCGACGAGGTGCCCGCTTCCGGCCTGATCCACAGAGACATCAGCCCCGACAATATCTTTCTGACGCGCTTCGGGCAGGTGAAGCTGCTCGACTTCGGGGCGTCGAAGTCTGCGTTGGCGCTGATGCAGCAGCGGCGCCACTCGGTTGTCCTGAAAAAGGGGTACAGCCCTCCCGAGCAATACCAGGGGAGCAGGCATCTGGGCCCGTGGAGCGACGTCTACGGGATGGCGGCGACGCTGTATCGCTGCATCGCGGGGATGGTCCCCCCGGATGCGCTCGACAGAATGGAGGAAGATCCGCTGGAGCCCCCGAGTCGTCTGGGCATTCCCCTTCCACTGTATGCCGAGAGAGCGTTGCTGCGCGCTCTTTCGCTCTCCTCCCAAAATCGCCCGCAGAGCATGAGGGAGTTCAAGGAAGGCCTTCTCGGAGAGATGCTTTTCTCCAGCGGAGGCGAGAGCGCGATTTCCCGGACTGGAAAGGAGGCCCGGAACGAGCCGAAGAAGGAACCCCCGCAGCCGGCGAAAAAACGGATGGTGCGTTCTCGCGGGAGAGTGCGAAGGTTTTTCACATGGTTGTTTTTCTTCCTTTCCGTGCTGCTGCTTGGAGCAGGTTTTTTTTTCTTCTTCGCCGCGAGCGACCTGATGGAACGGGCTAAAGCTGGGGATGCCTCCGCCCAGAGAAGCATCGGCAGGCTCTACGAGATCGGGGGAATCCTCGGGAGCGACGAGAAGGCGGCGGAATGGTATAGGGAAGCCGCGAAACAGGGGGATACCTCCGCTCAGTTTGCCCTCGGGAGGCTGTATGCACAGGGAGCGCTGGGGGCGCCCGATTCGGCGACGGCGGCGGAGTGGTACGAAAAGGCTGCGGAAAGAGGCCATATCCACGCCCAATTCTCTCTTGCCCTGGCGTACGAAACAGGCCGGGGGAGGGCGCAGGATGAAACACAAGCCGCCCGTTGGTACAGGAGAGCGGCGGAACAGGGCGAGGTGCGCGCGCAGTTTATCCTGGGAAAGATGGCTGAAGAGGGGCGCGGCATGAACAAGAGCGAAACGCAGGCCGCCGACTGGTATCACAGGGCTGCGGGGCAGGGGCACACGGAAGCGCAGCTCAGCCTGGCAAGGATGTACGAACAGGGGCGAGGCGTCGTTCGGAGCGAAACTTCGGCAGCCCGCTGGTACCTAAGAGCCGCCGAGTCGGGCGAAGTCTCCGCCCAGCATATCGTCGGCAGCATGTTCGAAGAGGGGCGAGGTGTTCCTCCAGATTCTGCGCAGGCGGCGAAGTGGTACAAGAAGGCTGCCGAACATGGACACGCGGCGGCGCAGTTCAGTCTCGGGCGTTTGTACACGAACGGGCTGGGAGAGAAGCCGGACGATGCCGAGGCCGCTTCGCTATACAAAAAAGCTGCGGAGCAAGGGTATGCTCCCGCGCAGTTCAGTCTCGGGTGGAGTTACGAGTTCGGAAGAGGAGTGTTTCGAAACGAGAGGAGGGCGGTCGAATGGTATAGGAGGGCCGCCGATCAGGGGCACACGCTGGCTCGGATAGCGCTGGAACGGCTGCTTGCGGAGAGCGAAGAGGAGGAGCAGTAGCTCCGGTATCCGAAAGGAAGTTTCTCTTTTTCGGATACCGGAGGAAAGAATCAGTTAGAGTTTTCCCTGATTCACCAGCTCCTGGAGGAAGTACGCTATCTGGACGCGCCACCATGGCCAGTCGTGATCGACGTCGTACCCCCAGTAGTCTATCCACGCGGGAACGCCTATTTTCTCCAGCACGCGCTGCATGCTCACAGTGTCGCGGATGGAGTCTTCCTCCCACGCCCCAAGCCCTGTGCAGATGATGATGTCCCCCTGGCGGTACCGTTCCAGGTACCACGGATCGTGCATGTCGGTCAGATAGTCGACAGGTGAGTTGATGTACACATCGAAGTCGCCGGTCGATTCTCCGACGAAGAAACGGGCGTCGTAGATTCCGCTGAGCGCGATCAGCGTATCGAAGACGTCGGGATGCCGGAAGAAGAAGTTGACGGCGTGGTACCCCCCCATGCTGCACCCCGTGGCAAGCAGCTTTCCTTCATACCCGGAGTCGCTCCGGATGAAAGGAAGCAGTTCGTCGACGATGTAGGCGTCGTAGGCATTATGCCGCCGCGCACGGTAGCCCGGCTCCTTTTCGCTATCGAGCCAGCTTTCACGGTCGATGCTGTCGGGAGTGTACAACCGGATGATTCCCTGTTCGATGAAGGGGCCGCAGGCGTCCACCATCTGGAAGTCCTCGTATTCGAAAAAACGCCCTCCGGACGAGGGGAACACCACCACGGGCTTTCCGGCGTGACCGTATGACTTCAGCTCCATCTCTCTTCCCAGGCATCCGCTGTACATTGTGTGATAGCGAGTGTTCAACTCTTGTTTCCTCCTTGTCTCTTCGGCGGAACAGACTTCAGACCCGTTCCGAAATGTAGGCGACAGCCTCTTTCAAGGGTTCCAAATCGGGCGAACGCAGCAGATAGGCGTAGTCGCCCATCGCGGCGGAAAAGATCGGCGCGATAGGACCGTGCTGGACGATAAGATGTCCGTACCGGCGCAGAACGTCTTCGCGGGTGTGCGATCGGAGTATGTGTTCCCGTTCTTTCAGTCCGGCATAAAAGACGTGGTATGGCCTTTCGAAGAGCATCGTGATACGACCGTCCATCAGCAGCCGCGCATACTGATCGTAGACGTCGGCATCGTTTGCGTAGTTGAGCATATCGATGCACCATCCTCCGGGCGGACGGGCGTTGATCTCCAGGGCGACCAGGCCGGAAGAAGTTCTGAAGAATTCGATGTGGAAAAAACGCTCTTTCAGCCCGAACGCTTTCACGATTCTGCTTCCGTACTCGACCAGATCCTCCGGAATATCGCGCAGAGTGTAGTGGAGGGTATCCAGTTCGTAGTTCACCATCTCCATGATGCCGTAGTCCAGAACAAAGGTGTTCATGAGCAGTACTTTGCCGTTCCGGTCCGCCAGTCCGTCGAAGGTCTCGATCCGACCGTCGAGGAATTCCTCCATGATGAAATCGCCCGAGGGCTTTGTACTGAAGAAGAAGCGCAGCTCTTCATCCGAGTGCAGTTTGTAGGTGCTGCTCGCCCCGACTCCGCAGTCGGGTTTGACGCAGACCGGGTATCCCGTTTCTTCGATAAGTTTCCGCGCTTCTTCCGGAGTGCGGACAACCTTGCCCTTGGCGACGGGAATGCCTATGCTTCGAAAGACCTCTTTCATCCTGGACTTGTACCGGACGTCGAGAAGGTCGTCGTTTTTAAAGCCGAAGACGTTGAAATCCGTCCTGAGCATCGCATCCCTGTCGAGCCAGTACTCGCTGTGCGATTCAACGCGGTGGAGTCTGCCGTACTTGTGGATGAAGTATCCGCAGGCGTGGTACAGCTCTTCATAGTTTTCGAGGTCGTCCACTCGGTAGTACTCTGTGAGAGAAGCTCGAAGCTCCGGGGAAAGCTGTTGGTACGGAACCGAGTCGATACCCAGTACATTCGCTCCCCTCTCTCTGAGGCGGAGATAGAAGTTCACGTAGTTCGGCGGAAAATTGGGAGAAAGGCAGACGTAATTCATAGATCCATCCCCCGATCAGGCTCTTTCCAGAATATATGCTGCGGCTTCCATCAGCGGCTCCGGGTCCTCGGCGCGCAGAATGAATGCGTAGTCGCCTATGGCCGGGGCGAAGATGGAGTCGATAGGACCGTGCTGGATAATCATACCCCCAAAATTCTCCAGAATATCCGCGGCGCCGTGCGCATGAACAATGTGCTCCCTGTGTTTCCGACCGAAGTAGGCAGTGGTGTATGCACCGTGGGAAAAAGCGTCGACGGCCCCGTCCATAACCAGTTTGGCGTACTGGTCGTACAGGTCGGCGTCGTGCGCGTAGTTGAACATGTCCATGGACCATCCTCCGGGAGGGCGGGCATTGATCTCCAGGGCGACAAGTTCGGACTCGGGCGTTCTGAAGAATTCGAAATGAAAGAAGCGTTCCTTCAGTCCGAAAGCCTTCGCCGCGCGCGCGCCGTACTCGATCAGGTCGCCGGGAATCTCTTTCTGGGAGTAATAGAACATGTCGAGATTGTCGTTCACCGATTCCATCACCCCCTTGGGGAAGATGAAGCTGTTCATGAAAACGACGTTGCCTTCTCTGTCCGTGAGGCCGTCGAATGTATGTATTTCCCCTTCGATGAACTCCTCCATTATGTATTCCATGGGCGGTTTTGTATCGAAAAAGAGTTGCAGCTCTTCCTCATTCCGCAGTTTGAAGGTCTGTGTCGCGCCGACTCCGGAATCCGGTTTTGCGCATACAGGGTATCCTGTTTCCGCGATCAGTTCAAAGGCGTCCGAAAGCCCGTGGACAATTCTGCCACGAGCCACCGGTATGCCGAAATTGCGAAAGACCTCCTTCATAGCGGATTTGCGCTTTATGGGGCCCATATCGTCGTTCTTAAAACCGAATACGTTGAAATCCGTACGAAGACGGGCATCCTGGGCCAGCCAGTACTCGTTGTGCGATTCAATGCGGTGTATCTTCCCGTACCTATGCGTGAAGTAGCCGCACGCCTGAAGGACCCCTTCGTAGTTCTCCATATCGTACACTCTGTAATACTCGGTCAACACGCCTCTCAGAGTCTGTGAAAGCTGTTCGTAGGGCTCCGCCCCGATACCGAGCACTCGGGCGCCGCGCTCCCGCAGGCGTACGGAGAAATTCACGTAATTCGGCGGGAAGTTCGGAGATATGCACACATAATTCATTTTCACCCCTCCTCCGGACGGACTTTTCGACATGTCCGCCCGATCGGTCGACGTCATCCGGGCATTCTACGGGGATGAATGTCCGTCGATCTCCAGGACGAGCGTTCATGCACATTTCTTCGAACCTCTGTGTACCTTATTCTCAATAAGTTATAAAAAAATATTATATCAAAAAAGGAGCGCGGAATGGTCGGCATTCAGAACAACTTTTTTTGATTCACGTCAGTTCGCGCCCGGCAGACTTCGAAGCGCTTCGGAAACGGGAGACCGCGAAAATCACCCTTACCAGAAAAATCAGAAGCGTGTCGGAGAAGCGGATTGCGCCCTCCTGCGAAGAGAAATTGCGGAACAACCCCTTTGAATGGTATCCTTTTATATGAAGAAAATTGGCTGAAAGAGAGAGGAGGGCTCCAAATGGATGGAATGCCGGACAACTACGCGGAGGCGTATGCAAAAGCGCAACGGGACTCCGAGACGCTTCGCAGGCATCTTCTTCTCCAACAGCTGCTGCTTGAGATAACGGCGACGTTTCTCACGCTGCCTCAGGAAAAAACACAGGAAACGATGAATGCTTCGTTGAAGCGCGTTGCGGAGTTCGTCGGGGCTGATCGCGCGTTTATTTTCGATTACGATTTCCGGAACTCCGTGGCGTGCAATACGTACGAGTGGTGCGCGGAAGGAATATCTCCGCAGATCGACGACCTCCGGGTGCTTCCTCTGGACGCCATCTCCGACGCAGTCTCGTTGCACAGCGAAGGCGAGGTTCATTCCATTCCGGATGTTTTCGCGCTCCCTCCCGGAGAAATGCGCGAAGTTCTGGAGCCTCAGGGGATAAAAAGCCTTCTCACGGTTCCTGCGATGTTCGGAGGGGAATGCGTGGGGTGCATAGGCTTCGATTTCGTCCGGATGCATCATCGTCATTCCGAAAAAGAAATACTGATTCTTCGGGTCTTCGCGGATATTCTCATGGCGTTCCGCAGACGCGTGGAAGACGAAATCGCGCTGCAAAGTCATCGTGATCTTATCAAGGGGCTTTTTGAAGGGCTGCCGGTAGGAGTTCTTGTCTGGAACGGTGAGGGATGTCTGCTTCAGGCGAACAGGACGTTCACGGAGCTTACGGGTTACTCGGCCGACGACGTCGCGACAGTTGGCCAGTGGATGGATCTGGCTTATCCCGATCCAACCTACAGGGAGAAGATAGCGCAAAGCTGGCGCGACGATCCCCATATCTCCGGTGCATGCAGAGAGTTTCAGATTGTCTGCGGCGACGGCGGACAGAAAGATATCGAGTTCAGAAGCATCTCTCTTCCGGACAACAGGACAGTGGTGACGCTGGCGGATATCACTGAGCGGAAAAAGACGGAACGGGAGATAATGGCGGCAAAAAAGCAGGCGGAAGCAGCAAGCGTTGCGAAAACACGTTTCCTCTCCAATATGTCGCATGAGCTTCGCACCCCTCTGAACGGGATCCTCGGCTTCTCTCATCTTTTAAGGGATACACCGTTGACGGTGGAGCAGCGGGAATATGTTCAGTATATTCTCGACTCCTCTGAACTGCTGAAAGATGTGGTCGGGAATGTTCTCGACTTCTCGAAGATAGAGGCGGGCAAGTTGGAGCTTCGTTACAAACCCGTCAACCTGGAGCTTTTCTGCCGTGAAACGCTCAGACTCATTCACTTCCACGCGATGGAAAAGGGGCTTTCTCTGGACCTGAAGTACGATGAGCACATTCCTCCGATCTTGATGGCTGATTCCCTGAGGCTTCAGCAGGTGCTCCTCAATCTGCTCGGCAATGCCGTCAAATTTACCGAAAGAGGAGGGGTTCTTCTCTCCGCACGTCTTGCAGCTCCAGCTTCTTCCGAGGAGAAGGCCGCGATCATTTTTTCCGTCAATGACACGGGGATAGGCATGTCGCAGGATGAACTCTCAAGGATATTACGCCCTTTCGAACAGGCGGACAACTCCTCGACAAGAAGATACGGGGGCAGCGGCCTCGGACTGCCCATCGCGAGCAGCCTTCTTTCTCTTATGGGGTCTTCGCTGGAAATAAGGAGCGAAGCAGGAAAAGGAAGTGTGTTTTCTTTCACTCTTCGGCTCGACAGCGGTGGCATCAATCCCATTATCTGTTAATAAGAAACGTGTACTTTTTCAGGAGGTAATGATGTGATTGTGGGGATCGGCATTGATCTATGCAGTATTCCGCGGATAGAAAAAGCCATTGAATCGGCACACTTCATGAGGAGGGTATTTACCCCGGAAGAAATCCGCTACGCTCTGGCGAAAGCTCGTCCCGCACGACATTTCGCGGGGTGCTTCGCGGCCAGGGAAGCCTTCGCCAAAGCATCCGGCATCCCCATGTACTCGGTAGCGTTCGGGCACGGAGTGTGGATTGAGCGCACTCGCTCGGTTCCCTTAGTGCGATGCTCCGATACAATCAAGGAACAACTTCCGCGCAAAGGAGAGGAACGGATTCATCTTTCTCTCTCTCACGACGGGGAGTACGCCGTTGCCGTAGTGGTTCTTGAGATCGACTCGCGATGAGCGGCTACACATCGCTGGTTCCCAGAAGACCTGCGGATATTCATAAAGGCGATAGAGGCGGAGTGCTCATCGTCGGCGGATGTTCCATGTACCGAGGGGCTCCGCTGCTTGCCGCGCGAGGCGCTCTCCGCTCCGGCTGCGGTTTGGCGGTGGTATTTTCCGACGAATGCGTCTGTTCCGCCGTGGCTTCTACGCTGCCGGAAGTCATTGTACACTCGGGATTGTCCTCTTCCTCCCGCGAAGATATCGTCGGGATACTGAATATGTGGAATCCGCGGATGAACTGCCTTGTGCTCGGCCCGGGCATAGGCAGATCCCCGGAGGCGGGGAATGTTGTCCGTACAGTGCTTGAACACTGGAAAAAACCGTTGATACTGGACGGCGACGGCCTCTTTTGGCTTGCCGAACATGAGGAAAACTTTGAACGACGGAAGACGCTTCTGCTGACGCCGCACGAAGGGGAGGCGGAACGCCTGCTCCGCGCTCCGCTCGATTCCGTTCGCCGTGCACGGGAAGAATCCGTCCGAACGATCGCCTCTCGGTACGGCATTGCACTCTTAAAAGGACCCCGAACGCTGATCGACGATGGAATGCGGTGCGAATGCGTTGCCGAAGGAAATCAAGCGCTTTCGATTCCCGGCTCGGGAGATGTTCTCTCCGGAGCGATCGCCGCTTTTGCCGCAGCCGGGACTCCGCTTTTCGAGAGCGCCTGCTTGGGAGCGTTCGTACATGGACGAGCGGGGAAGGGTATATCCCAAAAAAAAGGAATCGACGGAATACTTGCTTCGGAGGTCGCCGATGCTCTTCCATCGATTCTTCGGAAAATGAGGGTGAGTTTGTGTGAGACGCAGACGGATTGACTGGGACGAAGAGATTAAGAAAACAGAGCGGATTCGCTGGAAGGGGCTTCGTTTCAGTATCGCCGCCTTCGGGCTGGCGGCATTCTGGATTTTCGGGGTGAGCCGGATGGGAAGAAAGGATATTTCGCTGACGCCGATAACCGTCCTTCTTTTCTTCGTAGGAGCGGGGACTCTTCTCTTTATCATGCTCATGCGCAGGAAGCAGAAATGAACGATATCGCCGCACAGATGAAGCGTTGCTACGGCCATGAAATACTTTCTGACTCGGAAGAACATACTCTGCGCATTGGCGAGCTGATGGCGCGTCATGCGTTCTCGGGCCTTGTCGTCCTCTTGGAGGGCGACCTGGGAACAGGAAAAACGACGCTTGTACGAGGGTACTGCCGTGCAGAAGGGTTCTCGGGAGTACGCAGTCCGTCCTTTACTCTTGTCAACAGATATGTGTGCGGAAAGAAAACCGTCGTGCACTCGGACCTCTACCGTTTGCACTCGGTCGACCCCACGGAGCTGGATATGGAAAGCTATCTCGACGAGGAGTGCGTGCTCTTCGTCGAGTGGGCGGATCGCGGAATGCCAGGGGATTTCGAGGACATTTGGAGAATTTGTATCCGTTACGAGGATGAATACGACGACCAGGGAAGAAGAGCGCTCTCTTTTTCGGCACGGGGGCCGAGGGCCGAAAGCGCGCTGGAAGGCCTTTTGAACGATCTTGAGGAGATGACGAGCGAATGAAGGAATATGCCCTTTCGGTGGACTGCTGTTCGACATGGACAACTCTCGGCCTGGCTGAAAACGGCAGTGTACGCGGCGAAATCAACATCGATGCCGGAAAGAATCAATCGGCGGTTCTTCCCGGTCTTTTCCAGCAGCTCTTGGAGTCCTTTTTTCTAAAACCGGAGGACATTTCTCTTTTCGGCGTCGTTACAGGTCCAGGATCATTTACCGGTATCAAGGTCGGAATTTCTTTCGTTTCTTTCCTGGCATGGGCTGGGAAAAAAAATGTCGTTCCTCTTTCGTCTCTTGAGTGCCTCGCTTTCGAGAAAATCGGAAAACCAGGAGGAATTGCGGCCTCCGTTCTCTGGGGGGGGGGAGGCAGAATATACGGCGGTCTGTACACATCGAAGGGAAACGCCTCTCTACTGACCCCTCTTCTCCAGGAAGGGACGTATACTCCGGAATCATTTCTCGAAGCATTTTCTTCAACAGGCTATAGCCTAAGGGACGTGCTTTGGCTAACGGACCGCCCGGAAAAAACAGCGCATCTTTTCTCCTTGACAGAAGACCTTTTTGAAAGAGTCATTCCGTCCGGCGCTTCCATTGCGGAGCTTACACTGATGCATCGCGAACGAGCGCGGTGTCCCTCTGAAATACGCGCAGCGTACTTCAGAGATCCCGACGTTGGGTAAAATAGTTTTTATCATATTTATCTTAATAAGAAGCTGGAGAGAAGAAAGATATTATTTCGTTGGAGGTTGAACTCCTTCACAGTTGAAGATATCCTACTCGTTAGAAGAGCAACGAAGGGTGCAGAAGCTCCTTTCCGTTTTTTGGGAGAATATTGTAGGAGGTGACTTTTTTTGCCGAAAAAGTATGAAGTTCTGGTGAACAATTCTTGGTGTAAGGGATGTTCCTTGTGTATTCACATCTGTCCCAAAAAAGTTCTCGACCTGGATGAAGTTCGTTTGAAGTCGGTCGCGACAAGGCAGGATGATTGTATCGGATGCAGACAGTGCGAGAACATCTGTCCAGATCTTGCGATCACAGTGAAGGAGGATACGAAGGATGCCTGATGTAGCGTTCTGGCAGGGTAACGAAGCGCTGGCGTACGGCGCTCTCGCGGCTGGATGCCGCTTTTTCGGAGGGTATCCCATAACCCCCTCCACCGAGATCGCCGAGATAATGGCTGAAGAACTTCCCAAGATCGACGGGCGTTTCATTCAGATGGAAGACGAAATCGCCGGCATCGCCGCTACAATAGGCGGTTCGATAGCTGGTTCGAAGTCGCTGACCGCCACCTCCGGCCCCGGATTCTCACTTAAGCAGGAAAACCTCGGCCTTGCGTACATTGCGGAGATTCCTATAGTGGTAGTGGATGTTATGCGGGGCGGCCCCTCGACGGGACTGCCGACGAAGACAGCACAGCAGGACGTCATGCAGGCGCGCTGGGGCACGCACGGCGATCACGGTACAATCTGTTACGCGCCTTCCTCGGTCCAGGAGTGCTACGATATCGCGATCAAAGCGTTCAATGCAGCAGAGAGATATCGTCAGCCGGTGCTGATAATGAGCGACGAAATCATCGGCCACATGAGAGAGAAAGTTGTTCCTCCCGTAATCAAACCTGAAGACCTTGTAGAGAGAAAACGCCCCACCGATATTCCCGAAAAATTCGTCCCCTACCGTCCCGATCCGAAGGACGACCTCCCGTGCATGGCCTCTTTCGGCGACGGGTATACTTGGCACATCACAGGCCTGACCCATAACGACTGGGGATTCCCGACCAACAACTCCGACGAGATCGAGAAGATGATGAAGCGTCTGATGCGGAAGATCGACCGCTTCCGCGACGATATCGTCGAGTACGAAACAGTCCTTACCGACGACGCGGAGATTCTGGTGCTCGCCTACGGCAGCGTCGCACGCACCAGCCTGCGCGCGGTTCACGAAGCTCGTACCCGCGGAATCAAGGCCGGATTTTTCCGCCCGATCACACTGTGGCCGTTCCCCGACAAGGAACTTGAGAAGCTCGCCCGCAAGGTGAAGACGATCATCGTTCCCGAGCTGAACTGCGGACAAATGGTGCTCGAAGTCGAGCGTGCGGTTCACGGCAAAGCGAAGGTCGTGGCGCAGAACCTCGTCAACGGCGAGCTGTTCAAGCCCGACGACATTCTCTCCGTCATAGAGGAGGTGGCCTGATCATGCCTAACCAGGAAGTGTTCAACTGGCTCCGCACGCGATTCTTTCCCCATATTTGGTGCCCCGGTTGCGGCCACGGAATTATTATGCACTCTCTTCTGAGGGCTCTGGTCAACCTCGAAAAGAAGAAGACGCAGACTGTCATCGCCTCTGGAATAGGCTGTTCGAGCAGAATGGTCGGCTATATCGACGCGTGCACCGTCCACACAACGCACGGTCGCTCCCTGGCCTTCGCCACCGGAATCAAACTTGCAAATCCGGAACTCACGGTCATCGACGTGATGGGGGACGGCGACTGCACCGCCATCGGAGGCAATCACTTCATCCACGCGTGCAGAAGGAACATCGACATCACCGCAATCGTCATGAACAATAATATCTACGGCATGACGGGCGGCCAGGTGTCTCCCACCACCCCGGTAGGCAGTTCCGCCACGACAAGCCCTTACGGAGCCATCGACCCGTCATTCGACATCTGCAAGCTTGCGGAGGGCGCAGGCGCTTCCTATGTAGCCAGAGCAACCATCGCCAACCCCAAACAGGCCGAGCAGTTCATCCAGGCCGGTATCAACAACAAAGGATTCTCCGTCGTCGAAATTCTGACGCACTGCCACACCCAATTCGGCAGAAAGAACAAACGCAGAACTCCGATCGACAACGTCAATTTCTTCAAGAATAATTCCGTGCCGTTGAACAAGGCGAAGGAAATGTCTCCCGAAGAACTCGAAGGCAAGATCGTCGTCGGGGAGTTCGTGAAGAAGAACATTCCAGAGTACACCGCACAGTACCTCGCCATGGTCGAAAGAGTAGGGGGGCTGAAAAATGGCAAGTAGATACGAGATCCGCTTCGCCGGTTCGGGCGGACAGGGCGTCATTCTCGCCGCAGTCGTCGCGGGCGAAGCCGCCGCTCTTTTCGAGGAAGGACTGAGCGTCGTCCAGACGCAGTCCTACGGTCCTGAGGCGAGGGGCGGGAAATCGAAAGCCGAAGTGGTTATCGCCACCGAGTCGATCGACTATCCGAAGGCCATGAAGCCCAATCTTCAGGTTATTCTTACTCAGCAGGCCGCCGAGGAGTATGCTGCCGAAACTCTCCCCGGCGGGCGTATTATTTACGACGACTTCTTCGTCACCAGCTTCCCGCAGGTCGACGCCAACGTCTATTATCTTCCCATCGTCCGCACCGCGCGCGAGAAAATCGGGAAGGAAATCGTGACGAACATGGTAGCTCTCGGCGCGGTCGCGCGTGTTTTGGAACTCGAAAAGATCGTCCGTCCGGATTCGGTCAAAAAGGCCATTCTTGCCAAAGTACCCGAAGGGACGAAACAGTTGAACTCCCAGGCTTTCGACGAAGGATACCTTCTTTTCAAAAACAGCGTTCACCTGTAGCTCGAACAGAAGAAAGCATGGCATGACAAAGAAACGGCGCCCCGGAGAGGCGCCGTTTCCTCATTCAAAAGCGAGGAACCCCCGTTCGCCTCTTTTGCTTCCAGACTTCCTCATGTAGAATGAACTGTATGCTGTGCACGGAAGGATGGTTCAGGTGCTCAATAAGGGAGACTCGGTCCTTCTTCGGACGGAGAAAATCAGCAGCGACGGAAGCGGAATCGCCCGCCTTCCGGACGGTTTGGTAGTTTTTGTGCCGGGAGCCCTCCCCAGGGAATCTCTTCGGGCACGAGTAACGACTCGAAAGAAAGAGTATGCAATCGCCTCTCCGGAAGAAATAGTAGAGCCTCATCAGTTTCGGAGGCGTCCCCCATGTCTTGTGTACGATCGTTGCGGAGGCTGTCAGCTGCAGCATGCGGAGTACCCGCTTCAGTTGGAACTGAAGCAGTCGATCGTTCATGACGCATTCGCGAGAATCTTCAAGCGCCCTTTTCCGCCCGTTTCGTCCTGTGTTCCGAGTCCGGACCAGATGGCGTACAGGAATAAAACGTCCCTCCCTGTACGGAGTGCCGCCGGCAAACCGAGTATGGGATATTTTGCCCGCAGGAGCCATGAAATTGTCTCTATGAAAACATGCCCCGTTGCTGCCTGCCGAATTGACGAAGCTTTTTCCATAGTAATGAAGGCCTTGCCGTCCCTCTCGATACCCCCTTACGACGAACGAGGAGGGAAAGGGTTGCTCAGGCATGCCATCTTTCGACAGAGCATCGAAAAAGCAGATACGCTTGTTTCACTGGTGGTGGCCGGACATCTTTCATCCCGACAAAGAGCCGCGCTGCAAGAACGCCTGCTCCCCTCGCTCCAGAACGCTTTCCCAGGCCTTCGAGGTCTCACTTTGAATATGAACGTCACTTCGGGGAACGCCATCGTCGGTCCGAACACCGAGATTCTCTGGGGCGACGGTCTGTTGGAAGAAGCACTCCCCCCCTTCGTTTTCGAATACGATACGACCGCTTTTTTCCAGATAAATCCGAAACAAGCGCACGCATTGTATCAATATACAGCAAGTGCCGCGCGCCTTTCCGGAGATGAAAGCGTGCTGGAGCTTTTCAGCGGGATCGGCAGTCTCAGTGCGTTTCTCACGCAGTCAAGCCGTCACGTTACAGCGGTGGAAGAGTGGGAACCAGCGGTCCGGATGATGCGCAACAACATGGCGCGAAACGGTATTGAGGACAAGACAACCGTCATCGCAGGCGCGGTCGAGAGCATCGTGCCCGCTCTTGAAGAGCGGTTCGACGTCGTCGTCCTTGATCCGCCACGGACAGGATGCAACCCCTCGGTGCTTCACAAGGTGCTGTCGCTGAAACCGCAGAGAATAGTCTACGTCTCCTGCAATCCCGCAACACTGGCCAGGGATGCGACCATTCTTTTCGACGGAGGCTTCACTATCGAAAATATTGCTTGCTTCGATATGTTTCCTCAGACCGTCCACGTAGAGACAGTCGCTCTTCTGCATCGACGGGGGTGAGCCCGCTTCCGGATTCGCCCTCCGCGAACGTTCTTTATGCGGTCTTCCAGTCGGAAACGCCCGTTTCGGCTAACGGAATGAGGAAGATGGGGAAAAAGATGTTGCAAAAACAGCATACGGCAGATATAATACCATCGTTCAAATCAAGAGAAAGCGGACATAGCTCAGCTGGTAGAGCATTAGCTTCCCAAGGCAGGAAGACTTATGGGGTGTGGCAATTTCTCGGTGTTCATCGGCGTTCCCGTGAACAAAAGTTATCCTATCACAATAAACCATGCATGTCAAGACTTAGACGCATAACTTTTGCATCAAAAAACACCTAGCTCTATCAAGAAAAGCGATGGCCAAAAACACCAACAGCGCCCCTTTCAAGGGCGCGTATTCAAAATATTCAGTTCAATTCCTATCCTCCTTTTGGCTCAGATGAGTTGATTTTCGCTTTTAAGGGGGAAAAATGCAAGCGGGAAAAGTGATTTTTTACATACAACAACTGCACGCCTTCAAATGGCGTGCTCTTTTTTTGCGCTCTTTTTTGCTCGGAGGGCCACGGGGAGGACCGCGAATGCGGGAAAAAGCGCCCCTGACGCCCTCTATTTCCCCTCCTATAATAATACCATCCCCCCCACCCCCTTTCCCCTCCCTCTCTTGGGAAATGCAGATGCTTTTCCTTAGTAAGTGGCCTTCCAAAAGATTTGTCTTTTTGCGGTGTTCGCGTCTCTGTTCACCTCCCTTCACCGCGGACATGATGCTCGCTCTAGGGCGGTCCTCTCGGATACCCCTCAGAGATGCCCTGAGACGTGCGCAGAGCCTCCGGACATCGCGGAGAGAGGAGCACTCTGCTCGGACGCGTCGCCATGCAAGGGAGAGGGCTTCGGGGATCATCTCGCAGGGAGTCATCGGCGCGATCACATCCCAGACCAGAAGCGCGGTCAAGGCGTCCTCGACCGTTGATATCCCCCCTTTCTTCGCAGATGCGCGAGTCGAAAAACGATACTCTGTCCTCCAAATGTGCCATGATGTATCATCGCCTTTCTTTTTCTTATGTTTGTGTTGCAGCTCAACGGTTTTGTCGTATATCTCGACTGCCCTTGATGCCGGTCTTTTTTTCCCTGCGAGGAAAAGTGCACCCCCGCAGGGATATTCTTCGAAAAGATGAAAATGGGGGATGCGATCCGGTGCGGGAGATGTCTCCCGCCGCTCATCGAGGGTAAAATCGACGCGTCGCACGGTGCCATATCTCCAGTCACAGAGCGCTCCCATGACGGTGCACGCCTCCCACAGACGTGCGATGATCTCGGATGGACGCATGGGAGGACGATACGACCCAGCATCCCCCGTATCGAGCCGGATGATGACGCGGGGAGGTCTCATCCGTGCCCGCTCGATATGCGCGCGCCATCCATCGCCGCAGATCATCCATCGGTTGCCCTTGATTTTTTCACGACGGCATCCGGACGCGCTCAAAGACGCCTCCGGGATAGCCCAGACGCTGCGAAGTGATGTGGGGTATGAAACGATTATGGTATCGATTCCGGTGCGCACGCATTTTTCACCGGCAGGAGAGGAAAAATTTAGGAAAAGGGGTTGATTTGCGGTAAAATCCTGATATAATATAGGAATTCCTACCGCGCTCCGTTGGGTCTTCGGGACCCTCGGGGCCTTTTTTTATGTCTCATCCTACCATTTGATAATATGCAAGTTTTTCTTGCTGGCACACAACCACGCAAAACTGCAAATCAATCCATCTCAAAAATCAATCCACAAAAAGAATGTACAAATAACATTTTACTTGCCTAAGTCTAATAGAGTATGAAAATCCTCTCCCCCGCGGCGGAGACTTTCATCACTTTTCCTCATACATCTCCAAGAAAAACTCAAAGTATTATTCCAAAAAAAATCGCACGGACAAAAATCATCCGTGCGGCCCCCGCGTACATCTGCGGGGGACATTTGATATCGATTCCCCCGCTCACATCTCGGCGGGGGTACCCCCTGCCCCCGCCGGAAAGTCAAGTGCCCCACGGAGAAGCTGTTGGGTCTGGGGGGGTGCGGGATCCCCCCTCCGGGGGAGAGGAATGGTCAGTCCCTTTCCTTCCTTTCCATCGCATAGGGGCATTCGGAGCAGCAGCAGGAGCAGCCCTCGCAAAAACCTTTTTTAATTTCTTCTTTTTCATGCTTTATTTTTTGTTTTTTATTTCGTTTCATTTTTCTCAGTCCCCTTCATTCTCTCCATGATGCGCCGCAAATGCGTGAAATTTTCAGATAAAAGAGCCCATTTCAGTAGTTCGATTTCCCCTTGAGTCGCCCATCTGCGGAAAAGTTTTTTCCCCTGTTCGACTTTTCTTTCCCTGTAGCGCCGCGATTTTTCCGCAGAGTATCCCCGTTTTTTTCTCATACAAATCAGCCCCTTTCTTTCTTGAATATATAAATTTTCCGGACGCGCACAACCGAAGTGCGCGGCGGAAGTGCGCTTTCGAGGTTTTTGTTTTTCTTTCGAAAACTGACATATTCCTCTATGAGGAGCGAGGTATGACTTTTGCTTCGCAAAAGTCCCCTCGCCTCCCTTTTCTCCCTTCGGTCGGGGAGGGAAAACCCATATGTGAGGAGGAATAAAAAATGGTATCCAGACATTGCGTTTCTGTTCGTTTTTCAGAGGAGGAGCTTGCAAAAATCGACGGATATCGAGGAAAAATTCCGAGGGGGACATGGTGCCGAAAAGCGATTCTTGGAAAACCGATCGCGGTTCCACCGCCAGTAAATCGCGAAAAATATGCGGAGACTGCGAGGTGGGCGGCCGCTCTATCTCAAATCGCCCATCATCTAAACCGGGGAGAAGTGCCGGATCTAATCGAGGTTCGGAGAGATCTCGCTCATTTTCGCCGGTCTCTTCTCGGACTGCGGGAGGGGGATGAAAAATCATGAAGGCGAAAATCACACGCGGGAAGGGCTTTAAAGGACTTCTCTCATATGCTCTGGGAAAAGAAGGATCTGAAGTTATCTGCGGAACTGTGGTGGGGGAAACCGTTTCCGATTACGCTTCCGAGTTTGGTATAGTTCGTCGACTTCGCGAAGACGTCATGAGGCCGGTCTGGCACGCGAGTTTGGCGCTCCCCTCCGGTGAGCGCGCCACTCCGGAGGAGTGGAGAGCGCTTTCAAATATGTTCCTTGTACGAATGGATTTTGATCCCGATGCCGCGCAGTGGATCGCTGTTCGACATCACGACCGCGACCACGATCACATCCATATAATCATGAATAGAATACAGTGCGACGGTTCTCTTTGGCTCGGACGGCGCGATGTTTTCCGCGCCATCGAAGCGACTCAACAAATCGAAGATGAATTCCATTTACAAAAAACCCCCGGCTTCCAGAAAAAATCCCATTATTCCCCGACCTCCTCCGAGCGCCGCATGATGGCGCGCACCGGGGAAAGATCGGTGAAAAGCACTGTCGCTGCAACGATAACCAAAATTCTGAAAAGTGGCGCGCTATCACGAGCAACATTTGAAGAAGCATGCAGAAAGGAAGGAATAGAGCCCCGTGCAAATCTGTCAAAAACGACCGGCAAAATGTCGGGATATTCATTTTCCTATGAAAATCACGCCTTCCCCGGCTCGAAAGTCGGCGCCGGATGGAAAAAGCTCTCGTCGATCCTCGGAGAGCGGGAAAAATCGCATTCCGAAGTCGCGCACGACCTCCGAAGCGCCATTTTCTCCGCCCTCGAAAGCGGAAATTTTCATTCGGAAATGTCCAAAAAAGGTTGGAGTATCAACGGAAATACGATTTTTTCATCATGCGGACAGACCATAAATCTCGAAGAATGGGGGGTTGATGCCGCGGAGATAGATCGAGCTGCGGAAGCGATTAAAAACGCCCCCGCGGAGGAGCGCGCACGCTCCAAGGGGATTTTGCCCCCGGACTTGGAAAGTCTTGCAATTCTTGCGCTCGCGGCTCCGAATGTTTTGGCGGCATTGGCGGCGTTGCAGATTCTTTGCAGCGTCGAAAAAATCATGGACGAGCATCGAAGGGAAGCCCGGAGAGAAGCGTGGGAGAAAGTGCATCAGGTCATGCTGCATATAGAGGAGGAAAAAACGCATGGAAGAGATGATGAAAGCGTTGTCGCAGATTGGGGAAAGTCTGAAGAAATTGACCGCGGACGCGGAGCAGAGATCGAGGGCGACCCTCGGACTGACAGAGATCATGGAGGGGAGGAGCAAAGAAATCTCCCGAGAATGGGAATCGAAGGTCGAGAGCGCATGTCAGAAGATCGCCCAGAGCGCGGGATCAGCGCAGTACCTCCAGGAGAGCGCGAAAGATGCGCTTCAACTCTTGTCTCGGATGATATCAGACCTGAAGAAAATGCAAGTCCAGAGCCGCGCACGGGAGAGGAGCCGCATCATTTGGACCTCGATCCTGAGCGCCTTTCTGACCTCGCTGCTCTCGCCGCTCATCTGGCTGATCTCGCAGCGTCTCCTATAGCCCCCGCTCCGGAGGACGCCCCTCCGGAAGAGCCGGACCCCCTTCCGGAAGAGCAGATAGAGGATATAGAGGTGGAGCCGGAGGAGGAGGAGGTAGAGTCATGGACATGGGGACGGTAGATGCGATGAAAAACGGGGGGCGAGTGCCCCCCGGAGTTATCTCGTCTGCGCTTGCTCCATCTTTCGCGCCTCCAGCGCCTCGATGACTCGGTATCGGCAGATCGTAGCGAGGTATGCATGATGTATGACGCTCATCTCGATATCATCATCGGACACCTCCAGATCTTCGGCGAGGTCTATCTCCTGCACCAGTCGCTCCCCCAGTCCTAGGACATCATCGCGATCCATGAGATCCCGGATTTCGGCGATCCATGAATCGCCCTCACCTATGGAGGCGACGCGGCGAATTTTATGCCCGCGCCCGGAGACGACGCAGAAATAAGGCTCTCCGGTGTGCTCATCGTAAAATTTCATAGTTTTCATGTCATTATTCCCCTTTCTTTCACTGTCAATGATATTTTTGAATTTTTGGATATCGTCTATGAGCGCCATTTTTATTTTTTGCTCCCTTCTGCTGACTCTCAATCAGCTAAAACCTAAAGGCATTTTGCTTCCTAGATTTTTCCCTTTTGCTGTCGGTTTGCGAATCGTTTCCGTTATATTTGCTATTTATTTTTAGCATATCAACTCCGTTCAGATGAACATATTTTCGAGTTGTCTGGACGTTCTTATGTCCCAAAAGATGCGCTATTTCAAGCTCGGACGCCCCCTTTCTAGCTAAGTTGGTGGCCTTTCCATGTCGAAAGGCGTATAACCCCCAATCTGCCCTCAGGCCAAGTTCCCCCCGCATTTTCCTAACAACATTTTTTTGCAAGGAGGATCGAGAAAACGCCTTTCCAGAAAGGTCAGCAGGAAAAAGCAAGGCGTCATCCTCGAACTGGCTCTGATGCCGTTTTATGTACTCGTCCCATTCCTCGCGCTCTGGAGTCCCCCGCGGGGGGATAAGGGCCGTTTTCGGCTCCCCGGTCTTCGCATCGTCTAAAAGAATCAAGTCTCCGCTTTCGTTGATAGATGAACGGCGGACTTTTTCAAATACCTCGACGGGACGCAGCCCCGAATGAAAGAGCAGCCCAACCGCGACCAAATCCCGGAAAGTAGAAAATGAAGAATGAGTTTTAAACCTGTTTCTAAACCATTCCAAAACTTTGACCTGCTCGTCCTCCCTTACTTTCTGATGTCGAGCGGGCTCAGCCGATGTTTGTATCCTGATGCCTCTCGAAGGATTTTTCTCGAAAAAAGCGAGTCCGAGCCCATCTTCATCTCCGCAAAAATCCCAAAATTGCCTCAGATATCGCGTCATCTTATTTTGGTGCACCGGTCCCGCCGTGGAATTTTTCCGCCATGTCAGGAGCGCCTCCCGTTCATTGTCCATCCAGCGGGCGCCTATCGCGGCTTTGGGATGCCCTGGATCTCCGAGGGGAGCATAGAAAGATGAGACCATATGTCTGTAAGCCTCTTCTGTTGCAGCCGCAAGGGGTTTCCCCGTTTTCGATCCCCCGGCGTTCAGATGGTCAATCCATCTATCAAGTGCCATTTCGAACTCCATATTTTCATCACCTCCCTTAGCATTATTCATATTTCGTTTCTGGCGCGCAGGAACAGAATTAGCCACTGAGAAAAATACAAAGAAGTTCTTGTTCTACAAACAGCCCTCTTGTTTAAAAACCCGTTTTTTGGTATCATTCCTCGCGAAGTTGCAATACCCCATACGCACCAACCTATCTAAGCCATGTGAGACGCGCGGACATAGCTCAGCTGGTAGAGCATTAGCTTCCCAAGCTAAGGGTCGCGGGTTCGAATCCCGTTGTCCGCTCCATTTCTTTTCTATAAATTCCCCTATGTTGTTTGCAAGTCTACAGTAGTTACGCCGAAAGACTCTTGTGTTGTTCCGTTTTGTTGATTAAGCTCTGGACATATTGTTACGTTTGACACAAATTTTGTCTGGTAATAAAATAGTCAATGTTTTTATGTTGACCGTGTACGCACAGGGTGTACCCGCGTTTACTCAAGGGAAGGAGGTGGAGTATATGGCAGCGAATCTGGCTGAAGAAATCAAGGAGGTAGAAGCTCGTTCAAAAGAGATTGTGAAGGATGCGAAGAACGAGGCCGCTCGAATGCTCAGTGACGCACACAATGACGCCGAGCGCCGGATTAAGGAGGCCAAACAGAAGGCTTTCAGACTTTTCAAAGAGAATACTGCCTCTGTGGAAAGAGAAGCGGAAGAAAAAGCAAAACAATCTGTTGAAGCCGGCCACAAGAAATCCGAGCAACTTGCCAAGCAGTACGGGCAAAAGGTCAACGGCGCGGCACAATGGATTTCGGAAGAGGTGATTTCTCGATATGGCAGTGACGAGAATTAAGAAAGCCGAGTTGTACGTTCACAAAGCCGATCTGGACAATGTTCTGCGTGCGCTTCAGAAGACCGGCTCCTACGAAGTCGTTCCTGTCGTGTCCGAATCCGCGTCCGAAGGAACCGCTTTGATCCATCCCGACTTGTCGCGGGTGGAAGGTCTGCTTGCCGAAGCGCGCTTTCTTCTTCGGTTCCTCGAACCACATTTTAAAGACAGCGTTTCACCCCTGGCCAGGGCTCTCGGAGAGCGCGAAAGCATCTCTCTTGAAGACGGGACGGCCCTTGAAGCCAAAACCGATGTGATTGATCTTTCGTCCAGCGTAAGGGCCCTTGAACGTCGCCTGATGGAGATTCGCTCCGAACTGACGCAGATCGCATCCACGGAGAACCTCCTCTCCGCACTTTCTGATTTCCCCTATCCTTTCGAACTTGTGACATCCGGAACCGAGCGGGTCCGTGGCGTCCTGGGGACAATGCCCGCATCGAAAATTCCGGTCTGGAAAGGAGAAGCGGAAGCGCTGCTGTCTTCTTTGGGGGAGGTCTATACTTCCTCGCTTGGAGAAAAGGAGCAGGAGGGATGGATCGCGGTATTCTTCGACGAGTCCTTGACCGTTCAAATGATGGAGCATCTCGCTCGTTTCTCGTTCAGCAGAGTGGATGTGCCGGCGTTTCTCAAAAACACGGTCGAAGAAGAGCAAAACGTTTTGTCGGAACGAAAATCATACCTTTCGGCAGAAGAGAAACGTGTGCTTCTGGAGATAGCCGATGCCGCGGAAAAATCGGTTTCTTCCGTCAGGACGTTGAGCGACTACTGGACAGTTCTGAGGGACAGATATCAGGCTCTTTCTTCAGGATATTCCACAGAACAAGTGGTCATGCTTCGCGGATGGGTACCGGAGTCGGCCGTCTCAAGGCTGACGAAGGCCATTGCTCCCTTCGGCATGTCGGTGGAACTTTTCCTTTTTGCTCCGCGTCCCGAGGATGCTCCGCCTTCGCACATAGTCAATTCATCATGGTGCCTCCCCTTCGAGAATCTGACGAGACTCTACGGGGCGCCCAAGTACGGTGAAATCGATCCTACGCCTTTGCTAGCTCCTTTCTTCTTCATCTTCTTCGGCATGTGTCTCGGCGACGCAGGGTATGGCGCGATCATGATCGGGTTCTTTATGTGGTTCCTCAGGAAATTCAAAAAAATGCCCGAAAGCTTCAAGGGATTCTTCAAACTGTTCGTCCTTTCAGGCATTTCGACGATTGTCGTCGGCGCCCTTACCGGAAGCTGGTTCGGCGATCTGGTGGATGCATTTTCTCTTCTCGCTTTCCTTCGTCCGGTGAAAAACTTCCTGCTCATTCTGAATCCCATGGAAAACCCCATGATCTTCCTCGCTCTTTCACTCGCGCTCGGAGTAATACAGCTTTTCTTCGGGCTCTTTATCGCTTTCTACGACGCGTTCAGGAAAGGGAACTACATGGGGGCGTTTGCGGATACCGGAGGATGGATCGTCTTTCTCACCGGTTTGCTTCTCTGGGGTGGGGTAGCAGGCGGTATGCTTTCCGCCCACGCAGCCTTCCTTGCAAAAACGCTCTCCTTCTTGGGAGCGGCTATTCTCGTGACGACACAAGGGCGTGAAAAAGAAGGAATCCTCGGGAAAGCAATCTCCGGACTGCTCAGTTTGTACAGTGTCACTTCGTATCTGGGCGATGTGCTGAGTTACAGCCGTCTCCTCGCGCTGGGGCTCGCAACATCGGCGGTCGGCGTCATCATCAACATGCTCGCCGGTCTTGCAGGAGACGTTCCCTACGTAGGCTGGATCATCGCGCTCCTCCTTCTTATAGGAGGGCATATTTTCAGCATAGCGGTCAATGTACTGGGAGCTTTCGTTCATTCGCTCCGCCTTCAGTACGTCGAGTTCTTCAGCAAGTTTTATACGGGCGGGGGAACGGTATTCTCCCCTCTGACGTATAAAACCGCATTCGTTGCAATCAAAAACGATCTTGATGAATAAGCTTTTCAGATTCTTCACGAATACGAGAGGAGTGTGTCTATAACTATGGATCTTCTTGGAATCATGTTGGCAATACTTGGTGCGGCAATGGCTGCCGGATGGGCAGGAGCAGGTTCGGCCATAGGCGTCGGAATTGCGGGAGAATCGGGCGCGGGAGTTATGACGGAGGATCCGGGCAAGTTCGGTCTTGTACTTCTTCTGCAGGCCCTTCCCGGTACCCAGGGTATTTACGGTCTCCTTATCGCCTTCTTCGCAATACTGAAGGTAGGGCTTCTCGGCGGCGGCTCCGAAATCACCGTGAGCGTGTGGCAGGGGCTCGGCATTTTCTTTGCGTGCCTTCCCATTGCAATCGGAGGCTTCTTTTCCGCTATTGCTCAGGGAAAGACGTCGGCAGCTTGCATTCAGATGATCGCAAAACGCCCCGAGGAGACGGGAAAGGCCGTCATTCTTCCCGCGATGGTGGAAACCTACGCTGTTCTTGCCCTTCTCATGAGCATCATTCTCCTCAACGGAATCACTCTCTAGTTTGTCAAGGAGGAATGCTGAATGTCCTTGGCAGATATAAAGAAAAAAATAGAAGCCGATGCACGCGAGGAAGCCGGTAAAATTATCGATAAGGCCAAAGAAAACGTAGGAGAAGTAAAGAAACACTCCGACGAAGAGATTAAGAAAATAGAGAGCGGGTACGCTGACCGGTTTAAAAAAGAGCAGCCCGAGATTCTCCGGAGACGAGAGATCGTCGCCGGCCTTGACGTAAAAAAAATTGAACTCGGGGTACAACAGCAGGCAATTGCGGATGCATTCGACGGGGCTTTGAAAATACTCGCCGCACTCCCATCGGACTCCTATCTCGACTTTGTCGGCAAGCTTTTCAAGAAGTCTGTTCAGTCCGGTAATGAGACCGTGTTTGTTGCCAAGTCCGAGAAACACATCACATCGGAATGGCTTTCGAAGATCAATGCACAGCACGGATGGTCGCTCTCTCTGAGCGAGGAACGCCGGGCTATTTCGGGCGGGTTCATTCTCGAAGAAGAGAACATTGAGACCAATTGCTCGTTCGATATGCTTGTCCGGTGGATTCGCGACGAAATCGAGGCAGACGTTGTCAAGCGGCTGTTTTCGGCGTGATCGGAGGTGACGCTCCATGGCTCCGGCTGAGCGTTTCGCGTATGCGGTCGCGCGACTCCGGGCGATGTCCGGACGTCTTCTTGAAGATGCCTTGATTCAACGAATTCTGGACAGCGACGACCTCGATTCGGCGCTGAAGATTCTTGCCGAGACGGCATACTCTTCATGGTTAGTCGAATTAAAAGGCGGCGCGGACTTCGACAGGGTCATCGAGGCGGAGCTTCTGCATATCTATAACGAAGTGCAGAAGTTCGTTCCGGATCCGCGCCTGGTCCAGCTGTGCCGAATTCCCTACGACTTTCATAACGTAAAAGTCCTTCTAAAGAGCGCAATTCTCGTTAGAGAAGGAGGCGAACGCCGTTTCGACCTTCTGACTTCGCTTGGCGTCATTCCTACGGATGATCTGATCATGGCTATGGAAAGCGAAGATTATCGCCTTCTTCCATTCGGCCTGCACCGGCTTCTTCCTGTCTGTCTTGCGCACTGGGAGCAGACGAAGGATATTCTCCAGGTCGAAAATATTCTCGATACCGGTCTTTTCTCGGTTTTGTCGGAAACGGCTGCAGCAACCGGATTCGATTCCGCAGTCCGATGGGTCAAAGGACGGATCGACGCTGAAAATATCCGTAATCTCCTGCGCATGAAGCGTATGGATATGGAGGCGAGCAACGTAGCCTCCTTCCTGCACGGTGGAGGATGGATTTCCAGGGAAAAACTCCTCTCCATGCTTCCGGAACCTGTAGAAAGCTGGCCTCGCATACTTTCATTCGCAGACGTATCGGGCGCGTTCGCTCATGTTCAGGATCTTGCGGATCTTGGCGCGCTGCTTGTGGAGATGGAGAAAGTGCTCGACGAGTATGTGTCCGGTATTCTTGCGAAAGCGAAATACGAGGCGTTCGCACCCGAAAACGTGATCGCCTTCTTGTGGATGAAGGAGCTTGAAGCCAAGAATCTTCGAATTGCGATGGTCTCCGTTGCAAATAATACGGACAGGAATCTAGCGAGGGGGTTGCTTCGTCATGGCCGTTAAGAGAACAGGTTCTCCCATGGCCGCCGTAGGCGAGTATGAAACGGTTCTCCCCTTCCAGGCGGTAGGAGTAAAGCCATGCATCGTCAAGGAGGACGAGTCCTCCGATGTGGACGCTGTCCTTCTCGATCTCGCAAAGTCCGGGTACGCCGTCGTGTTCGTCCAGGAGAGTTTCTTTGTGGCCCATAGCAGCCGCATCGAAGAACTGAACGATGAATACGAAACAAGTTTCATTCCCATCCCCGGACTGAAGGGGAGTATGGGAGTCGGTCTGGAATCCATTCGGAGCAGCGTTGAGCGAGCAGTCGGAATGGATATTTTTGCAGTGAAGTAATGATAGAAGTTTGGAGGCGATAGATTGTGGCCGCTGAAAAAGTCATAAAGGGAACAATAGAAAAGATATCCGGCCCGCTCGTTGTGGCCAAAGGCATGTTCGGCGCCGGAATGTATGACGTGGTGCGGATCGGCGAGATAGGACTCGTTGGAGAGATCATCGAGCTGAAAGGCGATACGGCATCCATTCAGGCGTACGAGGAAACTTCAGGCCTTATGCCCGGAGAGCAGGTCGTGAGTACCGGAGAACCGTTGAGCGTCGAGCTTGGGCCCGGCCTTATCGAGCAGTTCTACGACGGTGTGCAGAGACCGCTGAACCTGATTGAAGACGTGGCGAAAAGCCATTACATTTCCAGGGGAATCGATGTTCCCGCTATTGACAGAAAGAAAAAATGGGAGTTCACGCCGAAGGTGAAAGCCGGCGATACGGTGGGACAAGGCGACATCCTGGGCGTCGTACAGGAATCTGTTCTCGTGGAACATCGTATCATGGTTCCGGTTGGTATGGGCGGCAAGGTCGTCAAAATAGAAAAGGGCGCCTTCTCTGTTGAGGAAGTCGTCGCTGTTCTTGAACAGAACGGTGAGAAGAAGAACGTCACTATGCTGCAGCGCTGGCCGGTTCGAAAACCGCGTCCGGTAGCGAAGCGTCTGCCGCCTGTGATCCCGATGACGACAGGACAGAGAGTTATTGATACTTTCTTCCCCATCGCCATGGGGGGAACGGCTTGTGTTCCCGGCCCGTTCGGTTCAGGCAAAACCGTCGTCCAGCACCAGCTCGCGAAGTGGGCAGAGGCAGAAATAGTGGTCTACGTCGGCTGCGGGGAGCGCGGCAACGAGATGACGGACGTGTTGCTCGAATTCCCCGAACTTGAAGATCCTCGTTCGGGACATCCGCTGATGAAACGGACCGTGCTGATCGCCAACACATCGAACATGCCGGTGGCGGCACGAGAGGCGAGCATCTACACGGGAATCACCATGGCCGAGTACTACAGAGACATGGGCTATTCCGTGGCTCTTATGGCGGATTCCACAAGCCGTTGGGCCGAAGCTCTCCGCGAAATGTCGGGACGCCTTGAAGAGATGCCCGGGGAAGAAGGATACCCGGCCTATCTCGGCACTCGTCTGGCTTCCTTCTATGAAAGGGCCGGCAGAGCCATCGTCCTTGGCGGCGACAAGAGAGAAGCGTCCGTCAGCGCAATCGGAGCAGTCTCCCCTCCGGGAGGCGACCTTTCCGAACCCGTCAGCCAGAATACGCTCCGGGTGGCAAAGGTCTTCTGGGGGCTTGATGCAACACTCGCTTACCAGCGCCACTTCCCGGCGATCAACTGGCTCCTGAGCTACTCGCTCTATACCGAGAAACTCGACGAGTTCTGGGATATGAAATTCGACGACGAGTGGAGCCCCATTCGTATTGAAGCAATGACCCTGTTGGAGGACGAGGACAAGCTGCGTGAAATAGTGCGCCTCGTCGGCGTCGACGCACTTTCCAAAGAAGAGCGTATGGTGCTTGAGACGGCGAAGTCCCTTCGGGAGGACTTCCTTCACCAGAACGCATTCCACGAGATCGACACGTACGCTTCCATGGAGAAACAGTTCAAGATGCTGAAGACGATTCTCGCTTTCCACCATATCGCGATGGACGCGCTGAAGAAGGGCGCGACAATGAACGAGGTCTTCAATCTCCCGGTCAGGGAGGCGATCGCCCGCATGCGCTATCTTGAAGAGAAAGACATCGGGAAGATAGACGACATCGAAAACCAGATCAAGAGCGAAGTCGCCGGGGTCACCCCCGTTGGAGGTGAAAGCGATGCTGCCTAAGGAGTATAAAACCATCAGCGAACTCTCCGGACCTCTTCTTCTGGTCAACAAAACCAAGGACGTCCGGTACGACGAGCTGGTCGAAATAGAACTCGCAAGCGGAGAACGCCGCAGGGGCAGAGTCCTGGAAATCACGTCCGACAAGGCTCTCGTCCAGGTGTTCGAAGGAACGGACGGAATAGACATCAAGAGTACGAAGATGCTCTTCCTCGGCAAGGTGCTTACCCTTCCGGTGAGCAAGGATATGCTTGGAAGAGTATTCAACGGACGCGGAGAGCCCATCGACGACGGCGCGCCGATTCTTGCGGAGAAAAAACTGGACATCAACGGTATGCCGATGAACCCCTTCTCCAGAGACTATCCGTCGGAGTTCATCCAGACGGGAATCTCCACGATCGACGGAATGAACCCCATGGTCCGCGGCCAGAAGCTGCCGATTTTCTCCGGAAGCGGCCTTCCCCACAATAGAATGGCAGCGCAGATTGCGCGTCAGGCTACCGTTATCAGCGGACACGAGGATTTTGCCGTTGTTTTTGCCGCTATGGGAATCACTTTTGAAGAAGCTTCTTTCTTCATGGAGGACTTCCGGAAGACCGGAGCCATTCAGCGGACGGTCATGTTCGTCAACCTCGCGGACGACCCGGCGATCGAGCGTATCACGACGCCGAGAATCGCGCTCACCGCAGCTGAGTATCTTGCCTTCGAGCACGACATGCACGTGGTCGTCATCCTGACCGACCTTACGAACTACTGCGAAGCGCTGCGAGAAATCTCCGCGGCGCGGAAGGAGGTTCCGGGGCGGCGCGGCTATCCGGGCTATCTCTATACTGACCTCGCGACCATGTACGAGCGCGCCGGACGGCTGAAAGGGAAGAAGGGCTCCATCACACAGATCCCGATTCTGACCATGCCCGAGGATGACAAGACGCACCCGATCCCCGACCTTACAGGGTATATTACCGAAGGACAGATCATCCTCAGCAGGACGCTGCACAGAAAAGGCATCTACCCCCCCGTGGACGTCATGCCCTCGCTCTCCCGGTTGAAGGACAAGGGAATCGGTGCAGGCAAGACACGGGAAGACCATGCGGACCTGATGAACCAGCTCTTCGCGGGATACGCCAGAGGAAAAGAAGCCAAGGAACTTGCGGTTATCCTCGGCGAAGGCGCACTGACTGAAGAAGACAAGGCCTTCGCGAAGTTCGCGGACATGTTCGAGGACCAATACGTACGTCAGGGCGAGTATAGGAACAGAACTTACGAGGAGACGCTTGAACTGGGATGGGATCTTCTGACGGTCATCCCCGTCAAGGAACTGAAGCGCGTCCGTGATGCATACATCGCGAAGTACCTCAAACCGAGGTTGAAGAGCGAGGAAAAGGCCGAAGCCGTCTCCGGGAAAGTATAAGGGGGGGTCATTATGGCCCGAATGAATGTCAACCCCAACAGGATGGAGCTATCGAGACTGAAAAAACGTCTCGTTGTGGCCAAAAGGGGACACAAGCTTCTGAAGGACAAACAGGACGCACTGATCAAAGCGTTCCTTGAAAGAGCGCGGCAGGGAAAAACACTCCGCGAGGAACTGGAAGCCGAACTCGCCGCATGCTATAAGAGTTTCCTCCTTGCGAGGGCGCAGACGCTCCCCGCTATGCTGGAACAGGCGCTCATGATATCCGGCGCCAAGTGCGATCTTCACGTAGGATTTCAGAACGTGATGAGCGTGCTTGTTCCCGAGTATAGAGTGGAACAGGGAGGATCTCCTCTGAATTACGGTCTTGCAACCTCGCTTGGGAGCCTCGACGTTGCGCTGGAGCGCTTTGCGAAGCTGATTCCGAAGCTGATAGAGCTGGCGGCCAAGGAGAAAGCAATTCGTTTGATGGCCGTTGAAATAGAAAAGACGCGAAGACGAGTCAACGCATTGGAACACGTTCTGATACCCGGTTTCATCGAGACTATTCGCTATATCACGATGAAGCTCGACGAGCAGGAACGGTCGACACTGAGTCGATTAATGAAGATAAAGGAAATCGTCCGGTCTCACTAGCCTCGCTGATTTCGAAAAAAAGAAGAGGAGAACGCGTTCAAGAGCGTTCTCCTCTTCTTTTGGTATGCGGCTGTCTCACGCAGGCTTCTGGTAGAGAAAAGCTCCGGCGGATTCGAAACCTATCTTCCTGTAATCGAAGATCTGTTCCGTGGACCCGACCAACAGATACCCCCCCGGGCGAAGCGCTTTGAAAAACTTATGATATAAGGCAGTTTTCGTATCGGCGCAGAAATAAATCACCACGTTCCTGCAGAGGATGAGATCGAAATCATCGCCGAAAGTGTCTTCAATGAGGTTGAGCCTTTGGAAGGATACCCGTGATTTCACCTCGGAATTGACGATATAGGTTTCACCGCCGTCAGAGGTTGTAAAATAGCGTCCAACAAGTTCCTTGGGTATATTGATGAGCTGGCGTTTAAGATAATGCCCTCGTTTCGCAAGAGCGATCGCTCCCTGGTCGATGTCGCTTGCGAGCACAGGCGTCTGGGGAGCAAGTTTCGCCTCCATGGAAAGGATCGCCAGCGAATAGGGTTCTTCGCCTGTCGCCGATCCCGCGCTCCACAACTTGAGCTGCTTTTTTCCCCTGGATTGAATCAGACGAGGAAGAATTACGTCCTGCAGCTCCGTCCATTTGTTCGGATTTCTAAAAAACTCCGAGACGTTTATCGTGAGATAGTCGAGGAACTCGCGAAGTTTTTGATCGTTCTCCTTGAATGTCTTGAAAAAAACGTCGTAGTTGGAAATATTCCAGCGCTGCATCAACATATGTACCCGACGATGAATCTGATTCTTGTAAGAATTGAGATCGAGTCCCGTCAATTTTTTTACATTGCTCTTAAAGACATCGTATTCCGGGGAATCGTAGCTTGTTTTTTCAATCATGTCCGTTGGGCTCCTTCGCTCGATAATGCGCAATCTCTTTACGTCGTGGCTTCTATTGTATCGCATTTTTCGCCGGAAAAACCATCCGCCTCTTTTTAGCAAAAAGATGGTATAATGTCCGCTCGGGAGTATCCTTGGTGGCCGCTCTCCGATCAGGAGAGAGGAAAGTCCGGGCTCCACAGGGCAGGACGCTGGGTAACACCCAGTTGGTGCGAACCAAAGGAAAGTGCCACAGAAATATACCGCCCTTAACGGGTAAGGGTGAAAAGGTGGGGTAAGAGCCCACCGGGTGAAAAGTGATTTTCACGCCAGGAAAACCCCGTCCGGAGCAAGACCGAATAGGAGGGGACGAGGCTGCCCGCCGACCCTCGGGTACGGTCGCGTAAAGAACGCCGTAAGGCGTTCTTCAGATAAATGGTCACCCACGACAGAACCCGGCTTACTGGATGCTCCCGTTTTTCTCCCACGAAACCTTCCATTTCAAACAGGCCTCAGGACCCATTCTTTGATCATTTCGAAAGGGTCCTGGGGCCTATGTCTCTTTTTCAATTGATGATACTGTGGGTTCTGGTGGGAGAGAGTGTCGTAAAGTGGGAGGCACTGACATGCTGGTGGGAACATACGAACATAAAATCGACAGCAAGGCACGTATCGTTCTTCCGTCGAAGTTCAGAGAAGAGCTCGGGGAAAGCGTCTTCGCAACCATCGGCATCGACAAATGTGTCTCCCTCTACTCTCCCGAAGAGTGGAGAAGGGTAATGGAGCGTCTTCAGGAACTCTCTTTCTCCAAAAGCAAAAGCAGAGGCTTCCTTCGGCTTATGCTCTCCAGCGCCCATGAACTCCCGGTCGACGGAGCGGGCCGTATTTTGCTTCCTCCGGTATTGCGGGAGTACGCCGAATTTCTCCAGGAGGTTGTTTTCGTCGGCGTCAGCGATCACGTCGAAATGTGGGATAAACAGAAATGGAACGAGTACAGACAACAGGTCCTTGACGATTTTCCGGAGATCGCCGAAGGAGTGGAGGGATTCTGATGGAACATGTTCCTGTTCTTTTAAGAGAAGTTCTCGTTTTTCTACAAGAACATCCTTCACTGAACAAGGTTCTCGATTGCACTCTTGGTCTCGGAGGCTATTCGGAGGCCATTCTGTCTTCTTCGTTTTCAACGAAGGTCTTCGGTGTTGACCAGGACGATCAGGCGCTTGCTTTTGCAAAAGAGCGTCTTCAACCTTTCGGAGAACGTTTCTATCCGGCAAAGGGTAATTTTTCCTCGCTCCCCGCGAGTATTACGTCGCACGCGCCTTTTGACGCCATTGTCTTCGACCTGGGCGTCTCAAATCTTCAACTCGTCGATGAAGAAAGAGGGTTCTCTTTTCAATCGGATGGGCCCTTGGATATGCGAATGGACAGGGATGAACCTTTTTCGGCATCCGACATCGTCAACACATATCCGGAAAGAGAACTCGCCGATCTTTTTTGGAAGTACGGAGAAGAACGCTTTTCTCGACAACTTGCACGGGGTATCGTCCGGCACAGAGAGGGGAAGGGGCTTATCGAGCGCACCTCCACGCTCGTTGAAGTCGTCCGTTCCACATTGCCGGCTCCGGTGCAGCGCAAGATGGGAGGACATCCGGCAAGAAGAATATTTCAGGCCCTTCGTATAGCAGTCAATGACGAAATCTCCGTATTGCAGGATGCGCTCCATGGAGTGCCGGCGCTAGCCGCTTCGGAGAGTCTTGTTCTTGTGGTGAGTTACCATTCTTTGGAAGACCGCATCGTCAAGACGCTATTCAAAATGTGGAGAGAGCAAGGAAAGGGAACGATTCTGACGAAGCGTCCTCTGACTCCTTCCGAGGAGGAAATCGAAACGAACCACAAGTCTCGCAGCGCGAAGATGCGGGTGTTCAGATTCGAGAATGGCAGGAAGGGGGTGTGATCGGGATGCGATACTCCGAAGTAATTTCGACAGACGCGGTTTCCAGTTCATTTCGCAAAATATGTCCTTATATTATTGTTTTTACGCTCTGTGCTTTCGCTCTTTTTATGGGACTTGGAGTGCTCCGCCTCTATTCTTTTCGTCTTGAATGCAGACTGAATGCCGTCAACAGACAGATCGAGTCATACAAGGCCCATCGCATCGTCTTAAAACACGAACTCTCATCGCTACTCTCTCCTGCTCGTCTCTACGGTTTTTCCAAACAGGAGATGGGCATGACGTTTGCTTCGAATGTCCGAGTTCTTCGGGTAGAGGAGAATCTTTTTGCGGGCGCCATGCCTGAAGGAGTTCCCGTCGCTGCATCAAGTCAGGAGAATGAGGGATGGTTTTATTTCTTTCTTGAAAGAGCTATGGCCGGAGAATAATATATCTCCTTCCTGAGCGGAGGTTGAATTCATGAAACGACGTTTCGGGTCTCCCTGGCTTGTAATCTTCGTTTTTTTCGGCATTGTTATATGGAGACTGACAATGCTTCAGCTCTTCCCCGATCCGAGGGTGGAGAGCCAATCCCGTCGTCAGTACTGGAGCCGAATTCCCGTAAGCACCAATAGAGGTTTTATCTACGACAGGAACGGAAACGCAATGGCGGTTTCCGTTCCTTCGTCGAGTTTTTTTCTTGATCCTGCATTCTGGAACCCGAACGAAGCCCCGCGTCTCAAAGGTATTCTCCCGGATCCCCTCGTTCTCACTCTATCAAAACCTCTTTCCGGGCGTTTTTTATGGCTTGCAAGAAAAGTCGATGTCGACGTCGCGGAGAAAATTCGGACTCTGAAATTAAAAGGCATTTTCGAAATTGAAGAGAAGAAGCGTCTTTATCCCAGCGGTTCTTTGTTGTCGCACGTACTTGGCTTCTGTGATATCGACGACAAGGGGCTTTCAGGGATTGAACTGATGTGGGATAAAGTACTTTTTTCACCGCCCGGCATCCGGGTCCTGGCGAAGGATTCCTCGGGAAGAACCCTAGATATCAGCAGAAACAATCATGATCGCACGCCGACTGAAGGCGGGAGCGTCTCTCTGACGATAGACTCACGAATCCAGTTTATCGTGGAGCGGCGTCTTGACGAGGGAATTCGGGAGCACGGGGCGCGATGGGGGAGCATCGTCTGCATGGATCCGCGGACAGGAGCGGTTCTTTCCATGGCGAGCTGGCCCACCTTCGATCCGAATGTACGAACAGATCTCATGAAAACACAGAATATACTGAATAATAGCATAGGGAGAACGTATGAACCTGGTTCGACGTTCAAACCGATCATTCTCGGCATCAGTATGGAACGCGGAGCAGTCGGCCCCAACGAGTCATTCAATTGCCCCTACAGAATAAAGATCGCGGATGGCCATATCTCCGAGGCTGGAAACAGCGGTTTTGGACGACTGAGCGTCCCAGAAATTCTCGCAAAGTCGTCGAACACAGGTATGGCGCAAATCGGAATACGTGTGCGAGCGTTCGACATGTTTCATTCTGTCCGGGAATGGGGGTTTGGAAAACCCACGGGTATTGAGCTTCCGGGCTCGGAAGATGGACTCCTTGCATCTCCCGAGCAATGGAGAGGCGTTGTTCCCTCCAATATAGCAATCGGGCAAGGACTTGCCGTTACGCCGCTACATCTGACATCGGCAATCAGCGCAATAGCGAACGGTGGACATCTTCTTCGTCCCCATATCGTCTCCAGGGTTCTGGATTCTTCGGGAAATATCGTATACAATGAACAGGGAGAGTTTCTCCGGGATGTGTTGTCTCCGCAGGTAGCTTTATGGCTCCGCAAAGCAATGGTGGACACGGTTCTCAAGGGAACCGGACGCAACGCCGCGATTTCCGGAGTGTCTATCGCCGCAAAGACAGGAACCGCACAGATCGCCGAAAAGGGCGAGTACGTCAAAGGGAAGTGGGTTTCTTCGTTCGCAGGTTTCTGGCCTGCGGAAAATGCTCGGTATGTCGTTCTTGTGGTGATTGGAGAACCCTCAAAAGGCAAGTATTACGGCGGAGACGTCGCGGCTCCTGTTTTCCGGCGTATCGTCGAGGACATGATGCAGATCGGGTTGTTCGCATCAGTAAAAACGGAAGGATGATTCTTTATGCTTCTTTCTAGTATTCTATCCGATTACGCCGCTCGATTCACAGCTTCGCTGAAACTCCACAACGCTTCTTCTGGAGACCAGACGAACGTTTGTGTCGAGAATGTCGGTTGCAACAGCAAGGAAATAGAAAAAAACTGGATGTTTTGCTGTATTGCAGGAGAGCACAAAGATGGTCATGATTTTGCCGGAGAAGCAATTCGCAAAGGCGCATCCATTCTAATGACCGAACGTCCCCTTCCTCTCGACATTCCCCAGATCATCTCAACAGATGTCCGGAGAGAAATGGGACGTCTTGCATCCATAGTCTACGGTGAACCCGCACGCAAACTGAAAATGTTTGCAGTCACCGGAACAAACGGCAAGAGCACGACCACCTGGATCATACGCCACCTTTTAGAATCCCTGGGTATACGAACCGGTCTGATCGGAACAATCGTCTACAACGACGGAATCACGGAAGAAGACGCAGGGCGAACAACCCCCGAGAGCTGCGATATCCAGCGAATGCTGGCGCACATGTTGCGTAACGGATGCGAAGCGTGTGTTATGGAAACATCCTCGCACGGCCTCTGTTTTGGAAGAATAGAAGGCTGCCTTTTCGACGCTGCCGTATTTACTAATTTAAGCGAAGAACACCTCGATTATCACGGAACACTCGAAAACTACTTCTCCGCAAAGAGCCGACTTTTTTCGGACTACACAAAAAAGAGCTGGTCGGGGGGGGCGAATGTCGACGATCCCTTTGCCCGGCGACTCCTTCAGCTATACCCGGACAGACTTGTTGCTTTCGGAACGGAGGATGAACTCAAGGCTTCTCTTTCCGGGAGCGATATACAAAGTACTCTCCAAGGGACTCGTTTTTCCGTTTCGATTCCCGGTGAGACGCGCTCTCTTCCGGTAACCTTGCCTCTTCCCGGCAAGTTCAACGTATACAACGCATTGGCGGCACTCTCGGTTACGCTTCCCCAAGCCGCGGATCGGGCGATGCTCATCGAAGCGTTACGTACCATGGTACAAGTCCCCGGCAGAATGGAAACATACACCTTCGACAACGGTGTGAGCGGGATCATAGACTTCGCGCATACGCCGGTCGCACTGGAAAACGTACTTACCGAAGTCCGGCGGCTGTGCAGCGGACGTGTTATTTCCGTCTTCGGTCACGGGGGAGAGCGTTTTCAACCGAACAGGTATTCTCTTGGAAGCATTGCTGCCGCGCTGGCCGACGAGGTGATCGTCACGATGGACAACCCTCGTAACGAGCCTGCGGAGCAGATAGCAGCCCAGATAGTCGAAGGAGTCGCATCGTCGAAAAGGAAGATCCCTTTGAAGACCATTCTTGACAGAACAACAGCAGTCCACGAGGCGATGGACTCGGCCGAACCCGGGGATGTCGTGGTGATTTCCGGCAAAGGTCCTGAAAAGTATCTTCGTATCGGCTCCGAATCCGTTCCTTATTCCGACGGAGACGCGCTCCGAACTTGGGCGAACGAGAGAGGGGTGGGCTGGCGATGACGTCGGAACGTCGCCTTTCTTCCATCGCCGCACTTGCCGACACACCTCTCCGGGGGAATGACGGGCCTGTACCCGCGCGATTTGTAGCCGATAGTCGACTGGTTGCACCGGGCGATGCCTTCGTTGCGTTCCGCGGAGAACAGGCGAACGGACATGATTTTATACCGGATGCCGTAGCTCGCGGGGCATCCCTAATCATTTGCGAGGACCGAACGAATGTGCCTGGTCATGTCGCCTCGATCCTTGTAGAAGACTGTTTTTCTGCAGTTCCCCGAATGGCTCGCAGGAGTCTTGAAATCCAGAGAGATTCTCTTGAGGTCATCGCGGTTACGGGGAGCGTTGGAAAAACGACGACACGTGAGATGATCCGTACCTGCCTTGCTCCCTCGTTCAAGGTGCATTCGGCGGAGCACAGCTACAATACGCTTATTGGGTGCGGGCTCTCTATCCTCGCTATGCCCGAGGATTCTGAAATACTGATTCTGGAGATGGGAACCAACCATCCGGGAGAAATCGCGGAGATGGTCGATTTCTTTCCCCCGACAATCTCGATGATTACGGAGGTTGCCCCTGCACACCTGGAAGGTCTTGGCTCCGTTGAAGGCGTGCTGGAAGCAAAGTTTGAAATTACACGATCTCCCTTCCTCAAAGCATTTTTCTATTTCGGCGACAATCGGCTCCTTTCGGCCCGAACCCTTTCGCTTCCTTCGAACGTGCGCTCTCTCAGCGTAGGTTTTGGGAAGAACGATTTTTCAATTATGAACCCGAACTTCTCATTGAACGCTGGGATTCCTTCCCTTACATTTGAACTTGCCTACGAAGAGAATACCTACCACGTCGCTTCTCCTCTTTTCGGTCGGCACTCCGCCCTGGCAGCCGGGTTTGGAATCGCGACCGCGCTCTTCCTGGGCGCGTCCATCGAACTCGCCATCTCGGGTATTCAGGCACTCCAGCCTCCATTCGGAAGAGGGCGCTTCTTCCGCCTTGCTTCAGGGGCAGTGCTCCTCGACGACTCGTATAACGCCAACCCCGCTTCGATGAAAGCTTCCCTCTCCGAGTCGCTCCTGATACCTGCACAACGCCGTATCGCCGTGCTTGGAGAGATGCGTGAACTCGGAGCCGATTCACTGACATATCACCGGGAATTACTCCCTTATCTAGAACATTTTTCCAGGGTGTTTCTAATGGGCGCTCTTTGGCGCTCCATTTTCGAAACTAGCCCATGCCCCTCGAATGTCGAACTTTTCGAGAATCTTCTCTCTCTCTGCTCCGCATTCGAGGCTTCGCTGAAAGAAGGAGATCTCCTCGTCGTCAAGGGCTCTCACGGCAATAGGCTGGATAGACTTGTTGACGCGCTCGTAGTTGGCGGAACGCAATGAAGCCCGCGCTTGCCTGGATTCTTCTTTTCATCCTGCAGATATGGGCTTCCAGACACTGGATCGCCATGCTCGAAGCGCTGCGAGTCGTGCAGATACAGAAGAGCTATGGACTGCAAAGCCATATTCAGACAAAATCCACGACGCCATCGATGGGCGGCGTCGTCTTTCTGTTTATTGGGCTTTCTAGTATCATTCCGGTCGCGCTCTTCTCGGATACGTCTCTTCTCCAAGCGGCGTCTTTCTGGATACTTCCTTTGGGAGCAGCGGGTATTGGTTTTATTGACGACTGGTTAAAGTACGCCAGAAAATCAAGCGAAGGCTTCCCGAGTCTCTACAAGCTGACGGCGCAGATACTGCTCACAGTTCCGTGGGCTTTTTGGGTAGCGGTTTCGCACGGTCTTTTCCTCTGGCCGGGAGTCGAAATCCCCGTTTCTATCGCAGTCCCTCTGCTTGTTCTGTTTTCAATAGGCATGCTGAACGCGGTCAACGTTACAGACGGCCTTGACGGTCTTGCGGCAGGCGCTTCTCTCATCTCGTTCACCGGAATGATCGTGTGGCTTCCGCTGAACCCTGTTTCGCTGTATGCCTCCTTGACAGGAGCCGCGATCTGCGCAGGATTTCTGTGGCATAACGCGCACCCGGCAAAAGTCTTCATGGGAGACGTCGGAGCGCACTTTCTTGCCGGAATGCTGGTCGCACTGTGTGTTCGCAGCGGTTATCTCATTGCGATTTTCCCCCTCGGTTTTCTTTTCGGCGTCGAAATCGTCTCTGTTGCGATTCAGCTTGTCGCCATCCATTTTTTCAAGAGAAAGGTCTTTCGAATGAGCCCGATCCATCATCATTTCGAACTGATGGGATGGAGCGAGACGCAGATCGT
Organism: Synergistaceae bacterium; assembly: GCA_018436725.1. Taxonomy (GTDB): domain Bacteria; phylum Synergistota; class Synergistia; order Synergistales; family Aminobacteriaceae; genus JAAYLU01. Next base: position 76,358 of record JAHDKT010000055.1, read on the forward strand.
CACCCGCTTCTGGATACTCCACGGCGCGGGGTTGGCGCTGCTTTCGCTTCTTTTGGACAACGTACTTCAGAAGGCGGTGTGAAGTGATGTCGTCGTCAATGAACAACATCTCAGGTAAAAAAATTTCCGTCATCGGAGCGGGAATCAGCGGAGCTGGGCTCGCACGACTGGCCAGACGACTCGGAGGGCGCGTTTTTGTTTCCGATGAAAAAATAATTTCGGACAGATCTCATCTCGAACTTTTCAAGTCTTGCGGCATTGAATGGGAAGAGAACGGGCATACGCCGAAGATCTTCGATGCCGATCTGCTGCTCGTCGGCTCGGGGATCTCTCCCAAAGCGTGGGCTGTTGTAGAAGGCGCAAGAAAAGAAATACCCATAATGGGAGAACTTGATTTCATCGCCCCTTTTTTGAGCGGAAAGATTATCGGCGTCACGGGAAGCAATGGGAAGAGCACTACAACAACCCTTACCGGCCATCTTCTACAGAAAGCAGGTTTCTCCGTGGAAGTGACCGGTAATATCGGAAAGTCGCTTGCAGACTCCGCCTTCGAACAGCGCGACTTTCTCGTGGTGGAGTTGAGCAGCTTCCAGTTGCATTGGAATACTCGCTTTTCTTGCGATCTCGCCATGGTGACCAATCTTGCCCCGGATCATATCGACTGGCATGGGAGCTTCGAGGAATACATAAAGGCGAAGGCGAAAATCCTGTCGACCCGCAAACAGGGAGGGTTTGCCATAGTCCAGGAAACCGAGCGCAGCATGCTTTGGAAAAACGAAATGAGTTCGGACTATGCAGTACTCCCGTTCTTATGGAAGGGCACGGGTTTCGTTCAAGGTGAAGCGCTTCTTGCGGATGAAAAAGGGGGCAGAGTTGTTTTCAGAGATGCACGAGGCGACGAAGAGCTTCTCTTTTCTTTTCACGATGTTCCCCTTATAGGGAAACATAATTTGGAAAATGCTGCGTTCGCTGCCGGGGCGGTTCGGCTGCTCACCGAGAAGAAATCGGGGCTGGGAAGCCTATTCTCCGGTTTCCATGGGTTGGCGCATCGCTGCGAATTCGTCGCGAAAGTCAGGGACGTAACCTTTGTTGACGATTCGAAAGGCACGAATGTCGCCGCCAGTGCAACCGCCCTTAGGTCTTTGCCGGGGCCCAAGATAGTGATTCTGGGCGGGCAAGGAAAGGGAGAGGAGTACGCTCCGCTGGCCGATGCCGTAAAAAACGAAGCGATCGCAGCCGTAATTCTCGGAGAGGAGAAAGAGCGCATCGTCGCGGCTTTACGGAGCGCGGGCTTCTCCAATTTTTTCGAAGCCGGTACGATGGAGGAGGCGGTCTATACTGCTTCTCGGCTCGCAGCTCCGGGAAGCACCGTTTTGCTTTCTCCAGCATGTACCAGCTGGGATATGTATCCGAATTACAAAAAGAGAGGAGAACACTTTCGCCGGCTCGTGCTGGATCTGAAAGAAGCGAGGGAGCGATAATGGTCGAAGCCGAACAGACACTCGAGTATCGCTATGAGAAACCGAAGCTCCGTACGACGGGTGATCCGTTCTTATGGATAATACCGCTCGTCCTCAATGCCTTCGGTATTCTGATGATCTTTTCTTTGACGTCGCACACAGCGCTCGAAGAATTCGGCTCCCCCTTTGCTCTCGGAATGCGGCAGGTTCAATGGCTTGTGATCTCTCTGTTATTTATGGTGCTTGTGTACCTCGTTCCTCTTTCAATATGGAAAGAATTTAGCGGTTTTTTCTGGGTTCTTGCGATTTTTCTCCTTATCTTGACGCTGTTACCAGGCATCGGGATAAGGGCCGGAGGCGCGAGAAGATGGCTCGGTTTCGGAAATCTTCGTTTTCAACCGATAGAGCTGCTCTCGCTTGCCGTCGCGCTCCATCTCTCCAAACTTATGACGAAATCCTCGAAGCAGGGATTGCACGCTTTTTTCAGCCTCACCGCTCCTGTTCTTGCTTTTTCCGCACTTCCTCTTATCTTTCAGCCGAACATGGGCGGCACTATTCTTATTTTCGCACTGACGATGGCGATACATGTGGAAACCAGGGGATGGAGCTGGCCTATTCTTTTCGGAGGCACCGGGTTCGCTTTTTTCTTTTTCATCATCATTCAGGCAGGATATCGACTCCGCCGGTACATGGCGTTTCTCGACCCATGGGAGGAGCCTCTTGACAGCGGTTTTCAAGTTATACAGGGTATGGTGGCCTTCGCCAATGGAAATCTGCTGGGTGTAGGTATCGGAAAAGGACTTCAAAAACTGAACTATCTTCCTGCGGCCCACACCGACTATATTTTCGCCACGATCGGAGAAGAGTTCGGCTTTATCGGTTCCTTTATGGTCATACTTCTTTTTTGTCTTTGGACATTTCGTTCGTACTCGGTATACCGGAAGGCCGAGGATCCTTTCCATGCGGCTCTCATTTGGGGCATCTCGGCTTCCATGCTCATCCCCTTGTTCATCAATCTTGGGGGTGTTTTGAAGCTGATGCCGCTTACGGGCATACCGCTTCCGTTCATAAGCTATGGAGGAAGTTCTCTGCTTTTCATGTGGATACGTATAGGATTGATAATGAGAGTATGCAGGGAGGCGAGCGCCTCATGAAACATTTGTATATTGTCGCGGGAGGAACCGGAGGACACATCTTCCCTGCAATTGCTTTCGGCGAATGGTTAAAAACACATCGAAGGGAGGTATCAGTTTCATTCGTATGCGGCTCCCGTACTCTGGAGCTGGAAATTTATGAGGCATCGGGAATCAAACCGATCGTACTTCCAATAAGCGGGTCGCCTTTCGGAATACCATCCTTATCAGGAAAGGCGAAACGTGTGCGGGATTTTTTTACGACATTTTCTATTTTTAAAGCTATCTTGAAGGAGCGCCCTGTGGATGCTTGCGTTCTGTTCGGCGGCTATGTTTCATTCGTTCCTTTGTTGCTCTGTCACCGGGCCCGTATTCCAACCGTCGCACACGAACAGAACAGTGTCGCGGGCAAAGTAACGCGCCTTTCTTCAACTCTTGGAAAGAGAGTCGCTTCCGGGTGGAGTATGTGCAGTCCGTTATCACATGAAAAATTTTCCTACACCGGAATTCCAGTACGCCGATTCGAGCTGAAAACTCCACTGGAGGCTTGGAACTCTTTGGGATTGGGAAAGACTCTTCCGGTGAAAAAAATAGTCGGAGTTCTCGGAGGTTCACTTATGAGCCAACGACTGATACAATTGTTGTGTCCTCTGCTTCATGCTCCCGGATTGGAGGAAGTAGCTTTTATAATTATCGGAGTATCCCAGTTACCTGATGCATTTCGACATCTTCAGGATACTCGGAGAAATATTTTTTTTATCGAGAAACAATGGGATATGAGCAATTTTTTCTCCGTGGTCGATGCCGTGGTAACTCGCGGAGGAGCGTCAACACTTGCAGAACTTGCAGCATTAGGCATTCCCGCGCTTATTATTCCTTGGCGGAAGGCTGCTGATAACCATCAGGAGAGTAATGCCCGCTGTTTCTTAGAACACAACGAAGGCGCGCTCTGGCAAGAGGAAGAGCCGCCGGAGATCTTGAAAGAGTGTATACTGAGAATCCTTCGAAGTACACGGCGGCCCGAAAGGGCCTTTTCGGAGGGAGATGAGTCTGAATCTATATTGCGGCTGATCTCGTCCAGTAGTGGAAGGGAGATTATTTAATTGGAGACGACTATATCGCATTTTGCCGGCATTCACAGAATTCACCTCATGGGTATCGGTGGCGCCGGTATGAGCGGGCTTGCGCTTTTGCTTGCGGAGCTTGGCTTCGAGGTAAGCGGCTGTGACATGATTCATACATCGTATATAGACAAGGTGCTCAAGGAGGATGTTGCAGTTGTCCTTGGCCATGGACGTGCGCACATGGAGAAATTCCTTCCCGATCTTTTAATATACAGCAGCGCTATCCCCGAGGACAACGAGGAGATAGTTGCCGCAAGGGCAAAAGGAGTCGCCGTAGCCAAGCGGGGAGAAGTTTTAAGCTGGATTTTCGATTCCCGCTGCGGAATAGGCGTCGCCGGAACTCATGGAAAAACAACGACATCCTCCATGATCTCGCTTATTCTTGAACAGGCCGGATTGCGCCCGACGCTTGCCATCGGGGGCGAACTGTGCGATATCGGAGTGAACGCAAAACTGGGCGAAGGCGATTTCATGGTCGCTGAACTTGACGAAAGCGACGGGTCTTTCGAAAAGTTCCACCCTGAAATCTCAGTTATTACTAATGTCGACTGGGACCATGTCAATTATTACCCAACTTTCGAAAGCGTTCTTGAAGCCTTCGTTCGTTTTATCGCCAATCTCAAAAACAACGGCCTCCTTGTATTCTGCGGAGAGGACCCCGGGCTTTCCAAGTTGCTGTCTCTCGGTTTACTTCCGGAGGGTTCAGTTTCATACGGCTGGGGGGCTTCTTGGACTTGGGGAGCCGCCGATGTGCATCATAAGCCTGGAGGCGGCGTTTCCTTCTCCCTACTTCACGAAGGGGTTCAGGTAGCTCACGTCGAGCTTTCTATTTCGGGCGAACACAATATATTGAATACGCTTGCCTCCTGCGCCGTCGCGCATCGCTTGGGCATTCCGTTGTCAGTTATCAAGAAAACGCTCCGGGCTTTCAGGGGCGCGAAGCGCCGCCTTCAACACATTGGCGTTTTCGAGGGTGTCGACGTATACGACGACTACGGACACCATCCCAGAGAGATAGCAGCTACTCTAGGCACTCTTGAACACATGTTTCCGGAACGACGTCTCCTTGTGGCTTTTCAGCCGCACAGGTACACCAGAACAAGGGCGTTGTACAAGGATTTTGCAAATGTGCTCGCCTCGGCGGACAGACTTCTCCTTCTTCCTGTGTATCAGGCCGACGAGGACCCTATCCCCGGTATCACATCGTTTCTTATCGCAGATAACCTCCCTATCGCAAAGAGGGAGGACTGTTTCATGTGTTCTTCTCTGGAGGACGCCGCTTCTCTTCTTGGCGAAATGTGCGAGGAAGGAGACGTTGTCCTTACGATAGGCGCGGGCGATGTTTCATTAATCGGAGAAAGTTTTCTTGCCAAAGCGAAGACGCACTTGGTGCGCGTTTAACCTAATAAAATATTGTTCATTGATACGGTGGAAGAGTGAACAGATTGAAGCGTTGCCCAATTTCTTTCACCAGGTTCTTTTCCGTGATGTATAATGGGTAAATGGCGTGGTATTTTTTTTCTTGCCGCCTTTTTTTCGGGCGTAGTATTGGGGAGTGAACTTTTTTTTCAGTCGTTTTCTCTTCGCAGTCTTCGTGTAGAATCCGGAGACCCTGTAGCGGAGTTGTTTTTCTGGAAGAATATCAGCTCGTCCGCGTTGCGCTTTTGGCCGTTTTTTTTTCTTGAAAAAGACGAACTGAAAAAGAAAATAGAATCGGAATCCCCGCTTTCATGTTCCATAACTCGAAGAGGTATTGCGGGAGCCGAAATTCGGATAGACCCTTTACAACCGTGGGTCACGGCGAACTGGAGCGGCCGGGATTTTTTTGTTACACGAGAAGGGATCGCTTGGGAGAGCAATCTGTTATTGAATAAAACGATCAAAGGGATCTCTCCACCCAAAACGCCGCTGATTGCATTCTCGGACGAGTTCCCGCCTCCTTCGGGAGAAGCGCCTGCCTCCGTAGTTTCCAGGGCGATTTTTCCTCTGGATGTTCTTAATGGATGGTTGGAAGGACTTGCGGCAAACAGATGGATCTCACGGGTTGAACGGATAGATGTTTCTCGTAGAGAAGGACAATATTTATTGAAACTTGTTTTTGACAAAGGCGGAGCGAATGTTCTTCTCTGGGGAGACGCTCCTCGTTGGAAAGAGCTGGATTCCGTCCTTTCGCAAATTATGCAGCAGTTACATTTTCTGGGTGACAACGTTATAATAGATACCACATATACCGACAGAATTATCGTCCGAAGCATGGTGCGCGGCGATCAGGAAGGGAGCGGGAGATAAATGTACAAAGAGCCGGAAATTTTAGTTGGGCTGGATCTTGGTACGAGTAAAATATCCGTCGTTATCGCAGAGAGGGATTCCCGTTTCCAGGAAGCTCAAATTATAGGAGTAGGATATGCGCCTTCACAAGGCATACGCAAGGGGCTTATAATCAATCTTGAACAGGCGGTACGATCCGTCCGCCAAGCCGTCAAAGACGCTGAAAATATGGTGGGGTTCGAGATCGACGAGGCTACGGTCTCTTTCAGCGGAATGGAGGTCGCCTCCGTAACTTCGAGAGGAATGATATCTCTCGGAAGAACGCCGCGTCAGGTCGCAATATCCGACGTCGAGCGGGTAATCGAGGCTGCTCAGAGCGAGCTGTCGATACCTCCCAACAGGGTTACACTCCATACAATTCCTGTAAAGTACTCAATCGACGGAAACTCCGGCATCGACGACCCCCTTGGAATGACAGGCATACGTCTCGAAATGGAGCTTCAGTCCGTTATAGTTCCGACAACGGTTGTCCAAAATATTATCAACTGTGTCGAAAGTGCCGGCATAGAAGTCAATGGGCTTGTGATCAAATCGCTTGCCAGCGCTCTAGGCTCCTTGACCGACGAAGAGACTCGCGCAGGTGTGATTTCTCTGTGCATTGGAGGAGGAACGACCGGAGTTGCTCTCTATACCGACGGTCGTCCTGTGAAGCTGTCCATTATTCCGATTGGCGGAGATCACATCACCAACGACCTTGCGTACGTGATGAAAATACCGATAAGCAAGGCCGAAGAGGTAAAAAAAATGGTCTCGCTCAACCCTGAGGAAGTCGACCAGCAGGATCTTGATGTCGATGTCAGAGGACGTATGAAAACATTTAGTATAACCGAAGCCGCCGAGGTCGTGAACTGTCGTCTTGAGGAACTTTTCGGCGAACATGTGCGCCATCAGCTTGCCGAGTTCAGCCTCCATATGTTTCCTGCTGGAATCGTTCTTTCCGGAGGCGTGGCCAAAACGCCCGGAATAGAGATATTCGCCTCTGAAATGCTCAATTTGCCAGTTCGGATAGCCGAACCTCTTGACGTCTACCAGATGCCGCCGGGAAGAAACGATTGCGAGTATACTACCGTCGCCGGTGTGGTACGATATATGACAAGCAGGGAGCGGAATCCTTACAGATATATCGAGACGCCTATCTCCGAGCTTCGATCGGGCGCTGCTCAGATAACATCTAGCCCGGTGGGAAAAATCCCTAAAAAGAGCGGCGGAGACCGGACTGAAGGTATTCGTGGATTCATGGATTATTTAAAGAAGTCTGTAAAAGAGCTTTTTTAAAGCCGCATTCCGCATTCGGGGAGGAAATGAATATGGAGCACGTATTTCAAGTGAATGATACTCCGAGACCCCACAGGGAAGAGATCAAAGTTATCGGCGTGGGGGGCGGCGGCGGAAACGCCTTGAATCATATAATTAGGAGCGGTGTTTCCGGCGTCCATTTTATCGCTGCGAATACGGATGTGGGCGCACTGCATCTTTCTCAGGCAAGCTCGAAGGTCACCTTGGGAGAAAAATTGACAAAAGGGCTGGGCGCGGGATCCGATCCTTCGGTCGGGATGAACAGCGCTAAAGAATCCATCGATAAGATCAGGGAAGTTGTCGCCGGCGCGGATATGGTGTTTATCACCGCTGGAATGGGAGGCGGCACGGGTACGGGAGCCTCGCCGGTGATTGCGGAAGTCGCCAAGGAGGCCGGAGCGCTGGTTGTCGCCGTCGTTACATTCCCTTTCTCTTTCGAGATGAACAGACGAAGAAAACAAGCGGCCGAAGGGATTGCGACGCTCAAAGAAAAAGTCGACGCTCTTCTTGTCGTTGAAAATGATCGCCTTCTCGAGCTGACCGACGAAAAAACCAAGCATTCCGAAGCCTACAAACTTGCCGACGAAGTACTGCGTCAGGCGGTTCAAGGAGTCACCGACCTCATTCTGAAACCCAGCTTGATCAATGTCGACTTCGCGGACGTCCGGACAGTAATGCAAAACGCGGGATCTGCCATTATGGGAATCGGTGCTGGAGAAGGCGAAAACCGTGCGGAAATTGCGGCGAAGAGCGCAATAAAATCCCCCCTTATGTCGATCCCTATGAAGGGCGCCAAGGGAATCCTGTTCAATATCACCGGCGGTTCCGACCTTGGTATTCACGAAATCCGCAAAGCGGCTCAGATTATCACCGAAACTGCGGATGAAGATGCGATCGTAATCTGGGGACACACAGTCTCGGAAGATATGGCGGAAAAAATCCAGATCACGGTGATTGCTACCGGCTTTAGTTCGGAAAAGGAGAAGAGAACCGTAACCAATTTTACGGCGAAACCCGCCGGTCCAAAACAGAAAACTCCGGGGGTAGTTTTAGAAGAAGCCGAGGTTCTCCCTGTACAAGATGAAGACATGTTTTCGATTAGCGGAGTACCGAAGAACCCTTATGATATTCCTTCGATCATACGAAGAAAAAAATCCGGCAAGTAAATCCTGATATCCCGAAAACAATCCTCGTGCGGGTTCCAGTTGATTGAACCGGTATCGTCCAGCGATGACCGAAGGAAGCAGGGGTCTTGAAAAGGATTCCTGCTTTTTTTGTAGAAATAGATGTTTCGCGCGATTTTTTTCTTGCCTTCTCCGGAGAAGAAATGTGCAGGATCGGACGAAACCTGCCGTAGCTCTCCGTAATGCAACTCTTAAGAAAGTAGGGGCTATGGATCGGCGTTTTCCGGAGTGAGGCAGATGGACGGGGAGGGGTAAATATGTCCATAAGAGAAAGCAGCAGACACAAGGAAAGAAAGTCCGTTATCCCTTTCGGCGATATCATGCTTCCCGTTATCGGACTTGTGGCGGTTGGGCTGCTGATTGTAGGCGTTAAACTTTTTTTTCTTACAGGAGAAAAATATACGCCGTATACGCCGTTACCCATCCATCAAGTTGTGAAACCCGCTCCCGCTCCAGTAATCCCCGCCCCTTCGGCGCCACGAAAAGAAGCCCAAGAGTCGCCGGTGCTTGCCGTTCCGGTGAACACCGAGAAAAGTACCGGGGACCGAGTCAGAGTGGAGTCCCCTGTGGCCTCTCAGCTTGCTGTAAAACCTGCGCCTTCTCCTGCACAACCCGCCGCCCCCCGACCCGCATCTCCCCCTTCTCCGGCCAAGAGCCGCTGGGGTGTTCAAATCGGCTCCTTCACGGCGCGACAAAGTGCGGAAACGGTACGTCAGCAAGCGGAACGCGCAGGTTTCAATGCAACGATTTCTACAGGACAAGTCCGCGGAAAAACATACTTCCGGGTGGCTGTGCCTGCGGGAAATGCGCGTACTGATGCTGTGGCCCTCTCTCAAAGACTTGCGAAGGCTGGTTTTCCGGTTTTCGTTGTGACAATGCAGTGAAAAAGGATGCGATCCTACAAACGCATGACGCAAGACAACGCGGAAGGAGACAAGGTCATTGGCTGGTTTTGTGCGTGAACTGACAGACAGGTCGTTCGCTATCGAGTATGCGGTCGCCTCGCTAGATTTTCCATGGAGGATGACCAATGAAACTCTCGACCTCGCATCGGCTGAAGGACGCCTTCTCTCCGAGAGGGTAGTCTCTCCGGAGGATTTCCCCCCTTTCGATAGAAGTACTCGAGATGGGTATGCGCTCTCCAGCGAAGATAGTTACGGAGCCTCCGCTTCGAATCCTGCCTTTCTCACCGTCTGCGGAGAAGTACCTATGGGGAGTCTTCCCTCCTTTTCTGTGAAAACCGGAGAATGCGCGCTCATACACACGGGCGGCGTACTCCCCGCCGGAGCTGATGCCGTGATCATGCTCGAAAATAGCGAACGAGCGGGGAAGTGGCTTGAGATTCGAAAAGCGGTCCAAATGGGTGAAAACATAGTCTTTAGGGGCGAAGAGTTCGCTTCCGGCTCCGTCCTGCTCGAAAAAGGAGCGCCGGTCGACTTCAGATCCGCCGGAATTCTCTCCGCCGCCGGGGTTGCATCAGTTCGGGTTTTCCAGATCAAAGTCGGCATACTGAGTACCGGAGACGAGATTGTTCCCTGCGAAACTCCCGCATTGCATCCGGGACAGTTTCGAGACGCCAACGCGTACATACTTTCCTCATTGATGCGCCGTCATGGATTGCAGCCTGTGTATTACGGAATCTGCGGCGATTCCAGGAAAGCTCTTGAAGCCGCGTTGCACCATGCTCTTGAGGAGTGTTCGGTCGTCCTGATCAGCGGAGGATCTTCCGTAAGCGCGCGGGATCTTTGCTCTACGCTCCTTGAATCGCTCCCTGCACCAGGACTATTGGTTCGGGGCATCCTCATGTCGCCCGGCAAACCTACGCTGATTGCAGGAATGAAGGCAGAGCGGAAGCTTGTAATGGGACTTCCGGGGCATCCTTTTTCTTGTTATCTGGCTGCATATACAGTGCTTCTTCCTCTTGTGCACGCTATGCATACAGGGAAAACCGTCTCTCCGTGGAAAACGGTTTTTCTTCCAACTGCCGAATCTGTCTTCGGTCACTCCGGAATCGAGGAGTTTCTGCCGTGTCGTCTCTCCGAAGGGAAGGCGTTGCCTCTTCCGATGAAATCTTCGTTCGCCAAAGCCGTCGGGTCTGCGGACGGCCTTATCCGTTTGCCTGCATCCCGTGAAACGGTACGCCCCGAAGAGGAGGTTGAAATATGGCTTTGGTAGCCAATACCATGCATATCCCCCTGCGAAGAGCATGGGATATTCTTCGCGAAGCGAAAATACAGCTTCCCCCGGAAGAATGCCCCGTACAGCGCTGTTACGGGCGAATTATCGCAGAAGACCTTGTATCATTAAGAAACGTGCCGCACTACAACGCCTCGGCAATGGACGGGTATGCGCTGTCATCGGCTGCGACGGCGAAGGCAACGCCTTCGTCGCCCGTAATTCTCGACCACGGGTGTTTTTCCCGATTGAATACCGGCGGTGCGCTGCCGCAGCCTTTCGATGCGGTCGTCATGGTGGAAGACGTGTCTCTTTCGAAGGACGGAGAGCGACTCGTCGTGGGAAAATCAGTTGTTGCAGGCGAGAATGTACGCCCTATAGGAGAGGATGTTTTCCGCGGACAGGTGATCGCTCGAGCGGGGGAGACGGTGACTCCTGCCCTTGCTTCGCTTTTTGCTACCGCCGGACTATCGTCGATATCAGTTCGTCCTCTTCCAAAGACTCTTTTCATCCCGACGGGAGATGAGATCATTCCTGTAGATGAATGGCTCACTCTGAACGAACCTCCAGCCGGAAAAGTCGGCGAGAGCAACTCTTTTCTTGTTCAGGGGTATTTTTCCCGTTGGGGTTTCCCTGTCGATATCGCATCCTGTCTTCCCGATAATCCGGAAATCCTCGCCGATTTTCTTTTGCAAAAAGCGGACGAATACGATCTCTTGCTTGTCGGGGCGGGATCGGCAAAAGGAGAGAAGGATTATACGTTCTCCATTTTCGAAAAGAACGGTTTCCCTCTCTTCCGCTGGCTGCTGATGAAACCGGGCCGACCGGCATCCGCCGCACTTCTTCGTAACGCCGTTGCGGTGAATCTGCCCGGATTTCCTATGTCGAACGCGGTTATCCTGTGGTCGATCGTCTTTCCGATTCTCCAGCTTCTCCAAAGAGGAGATTTCAGTGAAACATCCGTGATTCCGACGGCTTTGGGCGCAGAGGCAACGGAAGAAATTCCGCTGCTGATCCCATGTTCCTCTTCGCCGGGAAAAGAAGAATGGCTCCGCCTGAAATGCGTGGAAATCGACGGAAAGAAAACGGCCTATCCGCTTCCTTCCGGAGCAAGCGCGCTCTGGTCTCTGGCGGAGATAGACGCGGTGGCGCTGCTGCCCCTCGAGAGCGCGGAACTTCCGAAAGGAACTCCCGTTTCGATGTGGACGACCCGTCGGATACCGTGGAAAGAACGTATTCTCTTTCAAGGCTCAAACGATCCCGCTCTGGAACGCCTTCCATCGTTCGTTCGTAACCACGGGGGCGATCTCCTGCTGCGTTCGGTAGGCAGCCTTGCCGGTCTTGCGGCTCTTTCGAGGAGAGAGTGCCATATCGCCGCGGCGCACCTCCTTCACGCCGAAACAGGAGAGTACAATACCCCTTTTATAGAGGATCTCTTCGAAAAAGCGGAGGAAGAACTTGTGCGCCGGACGGTGTTTTTCCGCGAACAGGGCTTCATCACACAAAGGGGAAATCCGAAGAAAATTCTTGACGTACACGATCTTACGCGTGAAGATGTCGTCATCATCAATCGTCAGAGGGGAGCGGGAACGAGAGTCCTGCTTGATGCGCTTCTGTGCGGGGCGGGTATTCCGCAGACTTCGCTCAGAGGGTACGACAGCCTCAGTCCGACGCATTTCGAATCGGCCAACAGAGTTGCTCTCGGTTTCGTCGATGTCGCCCTCGGCATCAAATCCGTCGCGGATGCGCTCGGTCTGGAGTTTATTCCTGTAGCGGAGGAACCCTACGAGCTGGTCTATCGTAAGGAATTCGAGAAGTTAACGGGAATGACCGCTCTTCTGAGAGCGGTTGAAGATGCCGAATGGCGCGCTGCCGTCATACGCATGGGAGGGTACCGATGGGCACAATAATACGGGATTCTTTCGGCAGAGTACTCGACTACGTTCGGATTTCCATTACCGACCGCTGCAATTTCCGGTGTATGTACTGTATGCCCGCCTCCGGAATCGAATGGATTCCGCACAACGAAATCATGACCTACGAAGATATTCTTTTCCTTGTTTCTGTTCTATCCAACCTTGGGGTGAAAAGAATACGCTTTACCGGAGGAGAGCCGTTCGTTAGAAAGGGTTTCATCGATTTTCTCCATGAGATTCACCGGAAACACCCGTTGATCGGTATCGCAGTGACAACGAACGGGGCTTTTCTTGAGCGCGATGCTTCAGCAATCTCCGCTCTTGCCCTCCATTCGGTGAATGTCAGTCTTGATACCTTGGATCCCGGAAAATTCTCGGAGATTACACGAACCGGCGACCTAAGCAGAGTTCTCCGGGGTATCGATTCGCTTGTCGCTTCCGGAGAAGTCCCGGTAAAAGTGAATACTGTCGTCATGCGCGACTTTAATCTCGTTGAAATTCCTTCACTCGCACGCTTTGCTGCGGAAAAGAGCGTGCTGCTCAGATTTATCGAGTTTATGCCTCTCGACAAGGATGTCTGGTCGAAAATGCAGTATGTTCCTGCTTCAGAGATCCTTTCCCTTCTCCCGGAAGCAACTCAATGGTCGCCCTGCAACAAAAACCTCCGAGCGAGCGAGAGCCTCGATCCTGGAATTCCTAACGGCCCCGCAAAATACTTTCGGAAAAAAGATACAGGACAGTGTATCGGTATCATTTCTGCCGTTTCGGATCATTTTTGCCATACATGCAACCGCCTTCGAATTACTTCGACCGGCGAGGTTCGCCCGTGCCTCTTCAGCAATAAGGGAGTCCCGATAATAGACGCACTAAGAAGACATGACCCGGACGCCACTCGTGAAGGCATTCTTAAGGCGGTTACACAAAAACCTCACGAAGGGGGAACAGGTATTCCCGGAGAAAAGCAGGCTCCCAAGGTGGACCAACACTCTTCCATCACATGTTTCAACCGGGAAAAATCGCCTCGCAACGGAGCCGAGAACTTTACCGAAGAGCGACACATGTCACGGATCGGAGGATGAATACTCAGTGTGTACTATTGAAGAAGGAGAGAAAAGCCGTCTGACGCATCTCGACGAACACGGTCGCCCGCATATGGTCGACGTAGGAAACAAGCCCGTTTCCTCCCGAACAGCGGAAGCGGAGGGTTGGGTTGTTTTGGACAAAGCGATCTGCGATATCCTGGGCGACAGGGGGTACTCAAAAAAGGGCGATGTGCTTCGTATCGCCGAGACCGCCGGCATCATGGCCGTAAAGAGAACCTGGGAACTAATCCCCTTATGCCACGCTCTCCGTATCGACAGCGTCCGTGTCAAGTGCGATCTCCTGACGGAAAGCAAAAAAATCCATATCAAGGCCAGCGTCACGGCACACGATGTGACAGGTGTCGAAATGGAGGCGCTCACCGGAGTATCGATCGCCGCCCTAACCGTATACGATATGTGCAAGGCCGTTTCAAAGGGGATGGTCATAGAAGGGGTGCGTCTCCTCGGCAAGACCGGCGGCAAGAGCGGCGAGTACATAGCCCCCGATTACACAATGGGAAAGGAGAACGAACATGAGAGTGATTGAAATTTTTGAACGATCTCCTCGCGGCTTCCTCTCTCATACACTCTGCTACTTGAGCGTCAACAGGACGGGGAACAGCGCATTCAACGGTATGGAAAGGCCGTTATACATACTCGATCCCGGCCAAAGAGAAGAGATTCCCGAAAAGGGGGTCGGGTTCGTTGTTTCCAAGAGTGCCGCGAAACCCGGGTATTTTCTCTCTCTCGGAGAGGATGTACTCTGTCGTATTTTTGAAGGAACTCCTCCGTTTCGCCTTTCCGTTGAACAGGGAGGATTCGTCTCGGTTTCGAGAAATGCGGACCTGCTTCGTCCGATACCGACAGGTATACTCACCGTAAGTGATAAAGGAAGCAGGGGAGAGAGGGAAGACCTGTCCGGTCCTGCGCTCGTACGTCGGCTTCAGCCGCTTGGCGCGGTTATCGAGGCGACCGCCACGGTCCCGGACGAGATCGAGGAGATAGTGGAAACTCTGAAAGAATGGAGCGATGGCAGAGGTCTCAAGCTAATATTGAGCACCGGCGGGACCGGCTTTTCCCGTCGCGACGTCACTCCGGAAGCGTTTGCTTCAATCGCCGAAAAAACGGCGCCTGGCATTGGAGAAACGATGCGGAGCGCTTCGATGAAAATAACCCCCAAAGCGATGCTTAGTAGAAGTTGCGCTGTTATCCGCGGAGAAACGCTGATCGTCGCGCTCCCGGGAAGCGAAAAAGCAGCCGAGGAGTGTTTTGCCGCGATCGCTCCGGCCTTGCGTCACGGAGTGGAAATTCTTTGTGGTTGGGATAGCGAATGTGGCTCCCGTCCGCACCAGCATCATCATAAGAGAAACCGCTGATCTTCAGGACGCGCTCAATTCCTGGAGAATTATTCTTTTATCGAAACTGCACATTTCGCAACGTTACATCGAGTGCGAAGTATTCGAGCCTTCCAGTTTTCACGCGGAGGCTCTCTACTGTACGAAGGAGGACATAACGTGGAGGTGGAAGCAGTCGGCGTCAAAAAATGCGTCATAATCACCGGTATGTCCGGCGCAGGGAAATCGACGGCGTTGAAGATTCTGGAAGACCAGGGGATGTTTGCCATCGACAATATTCCTCCCGTCCTGCTTTCTCAGCTTCTTTTTCTGTTGGAAAAGCACAGAGCCGCCGTTCGCTGGGGCGTTGCCGCGGTCGTAGATGTTCGCGGAGATTCCCTTCTCGACGATTTCCCGGCTGCGCTCGCTCTTCTGAGAAAACAGACCCCTCACGTGCACACGATCTTTTTCGACGCGCAGGACGACATCCTCTTGCGCAGATTCGAAACCACGAGGCGCCGGCACCCAATGGACCCCGAAGGCTCTCTTCTGGACGGAATCGCGAAAGAGAGAGAACGCCTCCGGCCGATACTCGATTGCGCAGATGCGGTCATCGACACTTCGGCTCTTTCTCTTTCTCATATTCGAAAAGAGCTGGTCTCCCGTTTCTTCGGAGATACGGCCGGTGTTCCTCTTCTCATTTCCTCGTTCGGATACAAACACGGCGCCCCCGCCGATTGCGATTTCATATTCGACGTTCGTTTTCTCGACAACCCTTTTTATAATCCGACGCTCAAGCCTCTTTCAGGAAAAGAAGAAGCTGTGCAGGATGCGATTTGGAGCACGACTGAAGCTCGTCAATTCTGGGAGAAGCTCGTATCCTTTCTTGAGTTCGTTGTTCCTCTCTATCTCCGTTCAGGGAAGACGCATCTTCATATCGGCATAGGGTGTACAGGAGGACGGCATCGCTCGGTAGCTGTCGCAGAAAGGCTTCATACGCACTTCCGGAACTATGCGGGACGCTGTATCCTGAGGCATCGGGATATCGACAGAGAGCAGGGGTGGTGATCATGGATCTTCTGATCAGCTACGGTCTGGGGCTTTTTACTGCGACCCTTCTTGCATTTCTCTTCCGAATGAGAAATTGGGGGCGCACCGGGAATTTCCTTGCTGGAGGCGCACGAAAAACGCCTCTCTCCAAAGCGATCGAATACCGTCTTTCAATGGGACCGTTCGTGGCGGCTCTCGGAGGAGGCACAGGGCTTTCAACTCTTTTAAGAGGACTGAAAAGTTTTACCCGCAATATTGTCGCTGTAGTCACCGTAACAGATGAAGGGGGAAGTTCCGGAAGGCTACGCGAGGAGTGGGGCGTCCTCCCCCCGGGAGATGTGCGCAACTGTATTGTCGCGCTTGCGGAAAACGATAATGCGCTGAAACGTCTCCTCGATTTCCGCTTCGACAGAGGGGGTCTGGCTGGGCACAGTTTGGGAAACCTTATGCTCCTTGCTATCTCCGAGCAGTTCGGGGACTTCCGTCTCGCAGTCGAGGAAATGAACCATCTCCTCGCAATCCGCGGTCGGGTGCTCCCCGTAACAACAGAGTCCGTCAGTATTGTGGCGGAAACGCGGAACGGCTCTCGAGTCCGGGGAGAGCTTTCCGTCTCCGAACACGGTCATGAAATATCGAAAATTTGGCTCGAGCCGCGCGACGCGAAACCTCTAAAAGAGGTGCTTCTTTCACTCGACGAGGCCGATATCATCGTCTTGGGGCCGGGCAGCCTCTTTACAAGCATCATTCCGAATCTTCTTATTCGCAAGGTTGCGGAACGCCTCCGCCAGAGCGAAGTTCCCAAAGTGTATATTGCAAACCTGATGACGCAACCACAGGAAACGCAAGGATTCAGCATACTGGATCACGTCCGGTGGGTAAGCGCGGCGATGGGAGTCTCGCCGGACTACGTCCTTGTCAACGATGGAACCATACCGCCTTTGCTTATAGAAAAATACCGGTTGGACGGCGCTGAACCTCTCTATATCACCGCAGATGAAGAATGGGAGCTGGAACGGATGGGTTGCCGGATCATTCGCGGTGATTTTGTTCGAATTATGGACGGCAATGTAGTTCGACACAATGGGCAGGCTCTCTCGGAGATAATCATACGCTTGTGCCGCGAACTCGACGAGGGGTAAAAGACCATGGACAGCCGAACCTCATTGACTGCGGATATGTGGGCCGAATGGACATCCGCCGCCTTTGAAACGACATCGATGGTCGGAGAAGAGATCGCCGGAATCGTGGACGGTCTTTCCGAAGTCGCGGAACACCCCGGAGAGATGGTCTATTCAAGCGGTCGTCTCTGGGTTTTCCGGAGGCTGCGTTTTTTATGGCCTGAGTGGGAATTTACTCGACCATTCGAGTTCGCATCGCTGCTCAATATTCCACGTTCTCTGAAAGGACGCGTTTTTTTTCGATTACCCGCACCTCTCGTTGAAGCGGTTAGAAACCATACTCTTCTTTCGCGAAGCGCGCGCTGGTTAAAAGGGCTGTGGGGGAGCTGCGGTTCGTTGTATTTACCGAAAACCGGCTACTACCTCTGTTTTCATATTTCATCAAAGCAGACGGAGGAAAAAACCGTGCATCTGTTGAAAAAGAAGGGTTTTTCCCCGGGCCGGCGACGAGTTCACGGAAAATTCGAGATAACCCTGAGAAACCAGCAGGAGATAGTGGACATGCTTGCGAGTTTCAACATGGTCAGGACGACGCTCCTTCTTGAGGAGAAAGCTATTTTTCGATCCTTAAGAAATCAGGCGAACAAACTCGTGAACTGCGACGCATCAAATATACGAAAAAGCTTGGAAGCCTCTTCGAGACAGATCGAAATCGCGCGGCAAGCACTTGAGCTTTCGGAATACGATGATCTTCCGGCCGTATTGAAAAATCTCATTGCCAGCCGGCTGGCCAATCCCAGCATGACTTTGGAGGAACTCGGACATCTTCAATCCCCTCCTGTAAGCAAGAGTACGATAAAATACCGCTGGAAAAAGATTTCGGATCAGGTTATGCCTTTGTCTCAACGAAGGAGAGGGGCTTCAAAGAACACACACTCGTTCTCGTCAACGCAACAAAGCAAAAACGAAAAACTGAGTGCGCAATCATAAGTACGGGCACATAGTTTCCAATTGAACAGTGAACGAGCATGTGTATTACAGATTACAAAGGGGGTCGTCACAGCATGAAACTTCGTCAGTTTTCTGAAAAAGATGTTCGCGGCAAAAAGGTGCTTGTTCGGGTAGATTTCAACGTCCCATTAAAAAACGGGAAAGTTACAGACTCCACACGTATTCTCGCGCATAAAGAAACGATCGCGACGCTTCTCGCATGGGGAGCGAAAGTTGCGCTCTCTTCACATCTTGGACGCCCAAAAGGCAAAAAGGTTCCCGAAATGTCGCTTGCTTGCGTTCTGCCGGAAGCGGAAAAAGTGTTCGGCGTTCCCACCCGTTTCTGCGACGACTGCATCGGACCAACGGTTCAGTCAGCTGTAGACGGAACGAAAGCGACGGAGCTGCTTCTTCTTGAGAATCTGCGTTTTTATGCGGAGGAGCAGGAAAACGACATGTCGTTCGCGGAAAAACTCGCAGCACCTTTTGATGTTTTTGTTATGGACGCGTTCAGCGCCTCGCATAGAGCGGACGCATCGACCAATGCGATCATGGGAATTCTTCCGTCTTTTTCCGGCGCTCTCCTTCGAAAAGAGGTCGACATGCTCTCCGCCGTGAGTGAGAAACCGGAACGTCCGTTCGTCTTGATACTGGGAGGCGCAAAGGTCTCCGACAAAATCGGCGTAGTGGAACACCTCATGGACAAGACCAGCAGCATCCTGATCGGCGGCGGCATGGCATTCACCTTCTTAAAAGCTGCCGGAAAACCGATAGGACGTTCACTCTTCGAGGAGGAAAAAAAGGACTTTGCCTTGGAGATGATGGAGAAGGCGCGTCGTTCCGGAGTGGAAATACTCCTGCCCGTGGACGTTGTCACCGGCACATCTCTCGACATGAGTAGCGGCGAAAAGATCGTTTCCGTAGATGCGCTGCCCGATGATGAGATGGGTCTTGACATCGGCCCAGAGACCGCGTCGCTCTTCGCGGAAAGGATAGCCGGAGCCAAAACAGTCCTTTGGAACGGCCCCATGGGCGTCTTCGAGAATCCGCTGTTTGCCTCGGGCACGAAAGGTGTTGCGGAAGGCGTAGCCGAATGTACTCGCAAAGGCGGAACCACAGTCGTCGGCGGGGGAGATACAGCCGCTGCGGCCAAAGCGCTCGGCTTCGACGGATACGTTTCGCACGTCTCAACGGGCGGCGGAGCCAGTCTTGAGTTTTGCGAAGGCAAAGCGTTGCCCGGAATCATGCCGCTCGTGGATTAACGGCTCGAAGGAGGTTGCTGAGCATACTATGAAAAAGATATTTCTCTACGGGAATTGGAAGATGCACATGCTTCCAAAGGAAGCAGAATCTTTTTGCAGCGAGCTTCTTTCTTGCTCATCCGAGAAACGCTATGATGAGAAGTGCATCGATATAGCGCTTTTTCCTCCGTTTATTTCCATAGCTCCCGTTGTACGGCTGCTTCCTGAAAACGGAATCTTCAAAGCGGGGGCTCAGGACGGTTGGTATGAAGACAGAGGAGCGTATACAGGCGCTGTCTCTATGGATATGAATCGACAGATAGGGTGCACCCATGTTCTGGTCGGACATAGTGAACGCAGGAGCATATTCGGCGATACGGACGATATTGTAGGACGTAAGTTGAAGCAGGCCCTTCAGAAAGGGCTCGTACCTGTCCTCTGTTTTGGGGAAACACTTGAACAGCGCGAAGCAGGTCAGACACTCGCCATTCTTGGAAAGCAGCTTCTGGCGGCATGGCGAGAAATCGAAGCCGACGAGATTAAAGGGAACGGTTCGTATCCGGGCATTCTTCTGGCATACGAACCCGTTTGGGCGATCGGTACCGGTCGCAACGCAAAGGCCGCAGATGCGCAGGAAGCATGCGCCTACTCAAGACAACTCTTCAAAGAACACTTCGGCGACACGATGAACTGTCCTGTTCTATACGGAGGCAGCGTCAAAGATTCCAACGCCGCCGAGCTTTTGTCACAGAAGGACATCGATGGCGCTCTCGTCGGAGGAGCTTCATTGAAGGTCGGATCTTTTCTTGCGATTTACGATAATTACCGGAGTGCGTCGTTATGAAAAGCGACAATGTAACATAAGATACATTATAGGACATCTTGGCAGTCGAAAAGAACGCGGGGCGACGATTCTTCAACTCTCTCTCGCTTCTTCGATTGTCCTCCGGTAAAAAAGACAACTATAAGGCCGGACAGATTCAGAATCTGTCCGGCCTTATAGTTGTCAGCGACCAAATCCGGGAAGATCAATCGTGATATGAATAATGATACGAGCGAGCATCTCGCCACATCTTCTCAAGGTTGTAATGATCTCTTCCGCCTTTGCTGAAAACATGCACCGATAGGTCTCCCGCATCTATAAGGCGCCAGCGCATGCTGTCGTTTCCTTCGACGGTGGTCCTGATTCCCTGCACGTGCAACGCCTCAAGTGCGGCGTCTCTCAAGGTATCCATGTGCACATCGGAATTCGCGGTCACTAAAACAAAAATTTCCGAGATCGCCGAAAAACCTTCAAGGTCAAGCGCCACTATGTCGAGCCCTCGTTTATCTGCAAGCGCCTGGTAAAGAAATTCAAAGTCTTTCAGTCGGTCACCCTGTTTTTTCAATCCTTCACCCTCCTTATAAAAAACGATTACAACTATTTTTGTTTCGCAAGCTCCTCAAGGCGCTTTAATACGAGCGCATGATCTTTACCGATAATAATTGTAGCATGTGAAACATTCGAGGTCCTTGAGATCAGGCGCGGGTTCACGCTGAGAAGCTCCGCAAGAGTCTTTCCCGTTTCGGCAACGGGCTCTTCCGCTTTTTCGGGAAGATGAATCGTTGTAGTTCGATAGTCGAAATGACGAGCGTTTCCAATGTGGTTCACATCGATGCCGACCTTCTGCAAAGCCGTGGCCATACTCTTTCCCAACCCGGAGACACCGGCTCCGTTGAGTACTGCCACCGGGGTATTGATGGAAGACACCAACGCGAGTACATCGGTTTTCGTAGCTTCAGTTTCGGGCGTAGAACCCTCTATGATATCGGCGGACACTTCCCCTGGGCCATCAGGCAGACCTGTTAACAGTGCCGACGCTGCGGTGGTATCTCCGACCCAATAGCTAATATTGGAGATGTAGGCGGCTTTCCCCGGCATGGTGAAAAAGTGGATATTCTCCCCGGGCATCGAAACAAGGTACGATGCCAGCTGAAGCCCCTGCGCGGGAGTCATGTCGGAGTTCACCATTTCGATCACTTTGTTCGCCAATTCAGGGATTTTCGGTATCATGTACGGGCTTTGCAACTTTTTCAGCACCGCTTTAATGAATTCTTGCTGCCTTTTTACACGACCGATGTCTCCCTGCGCGTCATGCCGAAAGCGGACGTAATGAAGCGCGTTTTTCCCGTCGAGCACCTGCAGTCCCTTGGGAATATTGATAAACAGCTTTCCCGCATAATCATTGTAGACCATGCGTTTCTGCACATCGATTTCGACGCCTCCGAGCAAGTCGACAATGGCGGGGAAAGTATCATAGTTTACGAGCACATAGTAGTTTATCGGCATTCCAAGATAGTTTACGACCGTCTCGCGGAGAAGATCGACACCTCCGAATGCGTACGCATGCGCAATCTTATCCCAACCCCGCTTGGGTAATTGCACCCGTGTATCCCGCGGAACGGACATCAGACGGACGATTTTATTGTCGATATCAACCGTTGCATACGCTATCGCATCCGCTCTCCGTCCCCCGTCTACATCGTCGATACCTATGAGGAGGATATTGATGGAGCCCGACTCCTCGGTAAAGGAGATCGATTCCTTTATCGTCTGAGGTTGAGGCTCAACGAAGGTTTTAACCTTGAAGGCCGCTCCCGCAAAAGCAGCTCCCATCGCCAACAGGAGAATTGCCACTATGCGCAATATTTTCATTGTTTGTCGCCCTCCAGTTCTTCCGGTAGAGTCCCTTCTTATAGATGTACTGCTCCACCGTTTCAGGGAGAAGGTACTTTATACTCCTCCCCTCCTCGATTCGCTGGCGGATTTCCGTGCTCGAAATCGAAAGGAGCGGAATTTCGAGAGGAATAATTGCATTCCGGAGAGTTGGTGGAAGAGTATCCAAAGCATTCCGGGCATATCCCGGCCGGTTTACCGCCACTATATGGCATAGCTTCGGCAATTCGGCGTATTCCTTCCAAGTTGTCATGCTCAAAACTGCATCAAGCCCCGTGATGAAAAAAAACTCCACACGTTCCGGAGCGTACCAATGACGCATCTCTCGCAGCGTATCGACTGTGTGGCTTGGTTCTTTTCTGTCGATCTCGATCCGTGAAGGAGTAAAATTTTGGTTTTCCAATGTCGTCAAGAGCGTCATAATATACCGGTCTTCGCAAAAAGCGACCCGTCGCTGGCGTTTATGGGCCGGATCACCTGCGGGGACAAAAATCACCTCGTCCAGTCCGACGGCTGTCCGGCTCTCCTCAGCAGCAAGAAGGTGACCGAAGTGAATCGGATCGAATGTCCCGCCCATAATGCCAATCCTTCGCACGTCATTCCGTACAGCATACGACACGGCGTCAACCCCTTCGCAATCTGCCGCTCCGTTTCACCTCTTCTCCGAACGGGGCGCTCCTGCCAGATCCGGCTCGAAGTCGAACTCATACTCACCAATATACACCTTATCACCTTTTACAGCGCCCACTTCTTCAAGGCGCTCTTCGATACGGAACTTTTTAACCAGCCGTGCAAACTTTGGGAGCGCGTCGTCCTGTTCGAAGTCATATCGCAACAGCGTCTTCTCAAGGTTTGCATGAACAACTCGATATCCTGAGCCATCTTCGAGCTTTACGATAGAGACAGGTTCAAGTTTTCGCCTCCACCGCCGAGGTTCCGGTGATTCTCCTGCCAGCGGGACAAGGCGGGTTTCACCTTCGTGGCGGGGATTGATCCTTGCGTTCTCGGCGACGACCTGTATGAACTCCCGTATTCCCTCTCCGGTGAGCGCGCTCACCGAGTAGTACGGAATGCCCTGTTCCTCGATGAATGCACGGATATGCGTATCGTTCCTACGCGCATTTTCCAGATCTATTTTATTCCCGACGACCAGATACGGCCTCTGTAAAAGATCCTGTCTGTGATATCCGGGAAGCCCTGTCTCTTCCGAATTGCCGTAGGCTTCAAACTCGTTTCGAAGAACACGCCACTGCGAGACGATATCATCAAAGCTCCCGGCGCTCAGATCCAGCACATGAACGAGAAATCGAGTGCGTTCGACATGGCGAAGAAAATAGACGCCGAGCCCCTTATTTTCATGGGCGCCCTCAATAAGCCCGGGAACATCGGCAATCACTATTTTTTGGTCATCGACGGAGAGAACGCCCAAATTCGGGGAAAGAGTCGTGAATGGGTACCCTGCGATTTTCGGGTGCGCGCTGGAAATCGCCGCAAGAAGACTCGATTTCCCGGCGTTAGGGACACCGACGAGCCCAACGTCGGCAATCAACTTCAGTTCAAGGAGGAGAGTTTTGGCCTCTCCTTCATCGCCTTTTTCGGCAAAACGCGGGGTTTTCCGCACCGAGTTCGCGAAGTGGGCATTTCCTCTTCCGGGGCGTCCTCCCTTTGCGGCCACAATACGATCTCCTGGTTCTACAAGGTCTGCCAGTATCTCTCCGGTTTCATCATCATAAACAATTGTTCCGCAGGGGACGATGACGATCTTGTCTTCTCCCGCTCCTCCGGATTTCATTCCGCCTTTGCCCGGTTCGCCGTTACCTGCCTGAAATTTTTTCTCGTATTCAAAATCGGCCAACGTCAACGCTCCGGGAGCGGCTTCAAGAAGTATGTCTCCTCCTCTGCCGCCGTCGGCACCATCGGGGCCTCCCTTCGGGATAAATTTTTCCCGCCGGAAACTCAGACACCCGTTTCCCCCGCGCCCCCCGCGGACGGATATTCGTGTAAAATCGACAAATTTCATGTTATCACCGGCCCAAGGGCCTCATACCTCGTTTTTCAAAAAATCAAGGGCCTTGATGATCCCCTAAGGGCGAGAGCCGACGTAAATAACTGACGGTCTGTTCTTAAGGTGATGCGAAGGCCCTTGTTCAAAGCGTCTCGTTCAGAAAAAACCGGGGATTCTATTCGGCCGCTTCCAGAACCACGGAAACGATTTTTCTGCTCCCCTTCGTCTCATACCGCACAGTCCCGGCGCTTGTCGCAAAAATCGTATAGTCCTTTCCGAGGCCGACATTCTTTCCGGGGTGAATCTTCGTTCCTCTTTGCCGAACCAAAATATTACCGGCTTTTACCGTTTGGCCCGCATATATCTTTATTCCGAGCCGCTTTCCCTCGCTGTCTCTTCCATTCGTACTGCTTCCCTGCCCTTTCTTGTGGGCGAAGAGCTGCAGATTAAAATTCCATGTCATCAACATGCACCTCCAGAATTCGGACATGCTCCGGGTATACCCGGGCTATTTCCTTTAAGGATCCCACTATCGTCTCCACGAGAAGCGCTGTCTTTTCCGGAGGGGATCTTCTCCAGTCCAGTACCATTCTCGCATTCTCCTCATCTATACTGAACGAAAAACCAGGAGAACGTGCAACAGTTTCGAAACCGTACAGAAGCGCCTGAACAAGTGCGGAAACTCCGGCGCATACAATGTCTTCGCCCCTGTCGGCAAACCCCGAGTGCCCTTCCGCGACGAGAGAAACTGGCCGGCCGCCGTCGAGGGCAACGGAGATTTCGGTCAAGATCAGGCCCCGGGAGTCAGAGAGTCGATACGTATCTCCGTATAGTTCTGCCTGTGCCCCTTCATACGCCGGTAGTTCTTTTTGCTCTTGAATTTGAACACAAGAATCTTCGGCTCTCTCCCGTTTCCCGTTACCGAAGCGGTAACCGAAGCGCCTTGTACATAGGGGGCGCCGACGGCCACAGAGTCGTCTTTGCCTACGAGAAGCACTTTATCGAAGACGACCGACGCGCCTTCCTCAAGACCGAGGGACTCGACCTTCAAAAGGTCTCCCTCCTGAACGCGGTACTGCTTGCCTCCTGTTTCAACGATTGCGTACATTGTTTTCCTCCTCCCGCCGGAAGATCAGGCGCTGTGTTTCAGCTTGAACCTGTCCCGTGCGATATATACATCCAACCGTAGTATTATACGGAGCAAAAAGAGTAAAGTCAAACTTTTCTCTGTGGTAACATGAGGGGAAAATCCGCGTTGACCGTATCGGAAGATCCGGAATCGAAAAAAGAAATTTCCTGCGCACCGTGCGCGCCAGAATAGAGAAGGCGCTCGGCATGTTCTCGCGCTTCCTGCAGAGATGCGTCTCCGGACAGCATCCTGGCGATCTCTCCGATGCGCTCATCCTTTTGCAGCTTGCCGACCACGACGCAGTCCGCGGATTTCCGCACGAGGAAGTGATGATCCGCAAGTGCGGCGATAGTGGCTTCGTGAGTTACCAAAAGCACCTGCGTTTTCCTTGAAAGCGCCAGCAATTTATAACCGGCCAAGAGCGCGGCCTTTCCGCCAAGTCCCGCCTCTACTTCGTCGAACACGAGCGTTGCCGGGAGCGACGCCTCCGGTAACGAGAGCTGGAGCGCGAGCAGAATTCTGCTCAGCTCGCCTCCAGAAGCCGACTTGTTCACGGGCATTTCTACAGAACCCCCTGTGGAGAGCGTGAAGGAAATCTCGTCGGCTCCGCTGCTGCGAATTTTATCCAAGGGGAGCAGGCGAACCGAAAAAAAACATTCTCCCATGCCAAGCTCGCGAAGGTGCGCATTCACTTCAGTCTGCAGCGATTTCCCCGCTTTCTGCCGGAGAGAGCGCAGCTCCATCGCCAGAGAACTTGCCTCTTTGCGCAGGCGCTTTGCGCGCTGAAGCAGCTCGGAAGAGAAACGAGCCTCTTCTCTCAGCCAGGCGACCGCCTGCTGTGCATCCTCGGTCCAGGAGAGAAGCTCCTCCGCTGTCCGGGTTCCTGTGGCGCGCTTAATCTTCCTGATCATTCCCAGTTTTTTTTCAAGGGTCTCCCGGTCGCGCTCGATCTTTTCAGGGGAAGGTCCCGAAGCTCTTTCCTCGATAGCGCGGACAAACGAGTGGATGGACGACAAACCTTCGTTCAAGGCGTCTTCAACATCCGTCTTCTCGAGCGAGAGGCGGCGGATCAGCTCAAGCGAACACGATTCGAGCCTATCGAGCACACCTTCTCCCGAGGCGCCGCCGGTCAGCTCGAGGAGATTCTCCCTGACTTTACGGGCATGTTGGAACGCGCTGGTTTTCTCTTCCAGCTCCTTCTCCCAAAGAAGATCGCAGCCCGGGAAGAGATTCAGCGGACGAAGAGCCTCCACAATCGTCTCCGCATCGCGAAATCGGCGCTTCAGTTCCTGTTCCTTCGCTTTTACTGCCCGCAGTTCTCTGTCGCTACGAAGCGCCTCTTCGAATGTCTTCCGAAGAGCGTCGCGCAATCCGACTGCATTCTCGCCGCAACAGAAATCAAGAATATCCGCCTGTCGTTTCGGGTCGAGGAGTTCCATCTGTGCGAACTGGCTCTGAATACGCATGCGCTCGTTCATCAATGCGGCAAATGTAGAAAATGGAGCGCCTTTGTTCTGAAAGAAGCAACGATTCTTCCCTCCTCGAGAAAGAATGCGCCGGGCAAAAAGCAACCCGTCTTCGTCCGCGGGGACTGTCGATTCGGAATTCCGGCTCGGGCCTCCGGAGAAAACCGCCTCTACGGAAGCTTCCTCCTCACCCGAACGGATGAAAAGCGTTTGACTCCTCTTCCCGCCGATCAGCTCCAAAGCTCGAACAAGACTGCTCTTCCCGGCGCCGCTCTCGCCGGTGATAACGGTAAAACCCGTTTCAAGACGCATGGATACGGAGGAGATTCCCCCAACGTTCCTAATGGAAATCTCTTCGATCAAACTCGTCACTCCTTTTCGAAGGTGACAATTCCCTGCCCCCAGCGTAGTTTCTCCTGAAGCAGATCGAAATAGTTCCGGGAGGGCAGAAGGATGACATCTATCTTTTGAGAACGGCTGAGCGCGATTTCGATGCGATCCCCCGGAAAAATCTCGTAGCCGAGCTGACCGTCCTGGGTAAGCAACAGATCTCTGTGATTTCCTCTGGGAACCAGAGTAACCGTGTCATCCTCTCCGGCGACGACGGGCCTGGAATAGAGCGTATGTGCGCAAATGGGAACGACGAGCATGCACGGAACATGCGGCGGAATAATCGGGCCTCCCGCGGAGAGCGCGTATGCCGTGGATCCGGTCGGCGTGGAAACAATGATCCCGTCGGCCGGCAACGTGTTGAGCCGTTTATCTCCGATATGAACTTCGATGTGCATCACACGGGCGAGCGCCCCCTTGGCCAGAACAAGATCGTTCAAAGCATAGAGAGAATAGGTGTCGTGCCCGTCCCTTGATATTCTTCCGTCAAGGAGCCTGTGGGTCTGTACTGTATACTCTCCTCTGAGAATTCGCTCCAGGTCGTGCAGAGCCTCCTCGGCTTTTCCGGAGGCCAGAAAACCCAGGTGTCCCAGGTTGATACCGTAGAGAAGCACGGAGGCGCCCAATACGTACCGGGCAGCTCGCAGAAAGGTCCCGTCGCCTCCGATAACAAGCGCAACGCCGACGCGCTCCTTCCACTCTTCGTCTCCGAGGCCCTGGACCCCCAGCACAGACGCTTCATGTGGAGGGAAAAGAAAGGCGACGCCGTTTTCCTTCCCCCACTGAATAAGCATCTTCGCCATTTGCAGCGCACCCGGCTTTCGGGTATTGACAAGCATTCCAATACTGGGAGTATTCATGATTCGCTCCGCCCTTCAGTAAAAAAACAATGCGATTCTTCCACCGCCGAAGGGGCGGACAAAAGTGCCGATGGTTCGGCGCCCGCTTTCCTTAGGTGCAGGAGATACTCTATATTCCCCATAGGTCCCTTTATGGGCGAGAACGTCAAACCGCAGGGGGTGAACGATGTCTCTGCGGAGCAGAACGCGAGCATATTCTCCAGAACTTCGATATGGTTCGCTTTCGAACGCACCACTCCCCCCTTCCCGACTTTCCCTTTCCCGACTTCGAACTGCGGTTTTACAAGAACAACAGCCTCTCCCATAGAGGAAAGAAAAGAATCCATGGCTGGAAGGAGAAGTTTCAGCGAGATGAACGACGCATCGGCTACCGCGATATCCGGGATCTCTGGAAAATCTTCCGGTTGCAGGTTTCGTGCGTTCGTTCGTTCCATCACAACGACCTTTTCGTGGCTCCGGAGCGACCACGCAAGCTGACCGTATCCAACATCAACGGAATAGACGCGCCGGGCGCCTTTCGAAAGAAGTACCTGAGTAAACCCCCCTGTCGAGGCGCCGATGTCGACACAAACACGATCCTCGGGAGACACCGGAAAAACGGTGAGCGCTTTGAGCAGTTTCAGCGCTCCGCGGCTCACCCATTCATTACCGGCCCCTTGAACTTCGATAGGCGCATCGGGAATGACAAGGGCTCCCGGTTTTTCGACTCGTTCTCCGCCGACAACGACTTTTCCCGCCATTAAAAGACTTTGCGCTCTTGTTCTGGAGTCAGCGAACCCCCTGGATACCAGAACTCTGTCGACGCGCTCTTTTTTGATACTCTTCATACACAGTCACCACTTTGTGGAGGGTAAGGCCGCAGAACTCGGCCTGTTCGGCTACTGTCCCCTGGGGGACGAAAATATCGGGGATGCCGAGCGGAACCACTCTGGCGGGACGGCACGTCGATCGAAGCTTTTCTGCAAGCGTCGCGATAGCCTCGCCGACCCCGCCCTCCTTGTACCCCTCTTCCGCCACGATGACAAGCTCGTTGTTCTTCAGAATCTCCTCCACTACGGTAACGCAGAGAGGCTTGACGCATTTGAGATCCACAACGGCGGGTGGGACATCCCCATTGCGCATGATCTGTTCGCGTGCCTCAAGCATCAGCTCGACTGTCTTTCCGTAACCGAGCAGCGCGCACTCCGATCCTTTCTCCAGAGTTTCGGGGATCGGAAGATCGTTCAGGAAGACTTCGCCGCGGCTCCTGCAAAGAGAAGGAATTGCTTCTCCTCTGGGGAAACGAATCATCAACGGGGCGTTTCTCCTGAGACCAAGATCGAAAAGCGCCGAAAGACCAATCTCATCTCGAGGTGCGGTTACGACGAGATTCGGCACGGACCGCGACCAGGTTATGTCAAGCAACCCCTGATGGGTTTCTCCGTCGTCTCCGATGATTCCGGAACGGTCGACCGCGACGATGACAGGCAGATTCTGCATTGCGATATCATGAACAAGCTGATCCATGGCGCGCTGAAGAAACGTCGAGTAGATGAACACCACAGGCCGAAGACCACCTGCGGCCATCCCCGCAGCCATTGTCAGCATGTGTCCTTCCGCGATGCCGACGTCGAAAAAACGATCGGGAAAGCGTGAGGCGAACTCGTCGAGCTTGCTGCCGCACTTCATGGCCGCAGTCAGACAGACGACTCGATCGTCGCGCTCCGCAAGGTCGCACACGGCGCTTGACGCGGCCTCGCTCCAGGATCTCGTGTGCGGGTTCGGCAGCGTGTCTTCAGGTTTTTGCGGGGGCACTCCATGGTATTTCGTGGGTTCCTGTTCAGCCTTGTCGTACCCCTTCCCCTTAACCGTTACCAGATGGATGAGCACCGGCTTATCGTATTTCTTGGCAAGTTCAAGAACATTTTCGATCTCTTCGATATTATGCCCGTCAAAAGGCCCCCAGTAATTAATATCCATCTCATCGAAAATATTGATCGGTTTAACGATCGACTTGATATGATCCTTCAGTTTGCCGAGCGCATTTTCCAGAGCCTGGCCTTTGGGAAGCGATGAGCAGGAATCCTTGATCGCCTTCTTCAGGGAGTTGTAGGCCGTGCTCGAGCTGAGCCTCGCCAGGTGGGTGGCAAACCCGCCTACCCTGGGGCTTATGGACATGGCGTTGTCGTTCAGAATATAGATGACCTTAGTATTCGAATCCTTAGTATAGTTGAGCGCCTCGAAGGCGAGTCCGTTGAGAAGCGATGCATCGCCTATCACCGCAACGACATGGTTCTTGCCACCGAGCACGTCTCTCGCCTTTGCATAACCGAGAGCGGCGGAGAGCGACGTGCTGCTGTGGCCGACGTCGAAATGATCATATGGGCTCTCCGAACGTTTAGGAAAACCGCTGATACCTCCCCACTGGCGCAGTGTAGGGAAGCGGTCTCTCCGTCCGGTGAGAATTTTGTAGGCGTACGCCTGATGGCCGACGTCGAAAAGAATCTTGTCGTCCTCGGGATCGAACGACCGCAAAAGGGCGAGGATAAGTTCCACCGCCCCGAGAGATGACGCCATATGCCCTCCGTTCTTCAAAACGACGGAGACGATATACTCCCGAAGTTCCGCTGCAAGCGTCTCAAGATTATCTTTCGAGAACCCCTTCAACTCGGAATAGTGCTTTACGTGCTCCAAAACAGCCATAGCTATCGCGTCCTTTCCACAAGATAGCCGGAGAGGGCTTCGAAAAATCCTGTATCGCCCTTAATTCCACTGATCGCTTCAATAGCCTTTTCGCTCTCGATTTTCGCGAGACTGCGGGTCTCTTCAAGGCCGAAAAGGGAGACGAAGGTTTTTTTGTTCTGCGTCGCATCCTTGCCAGGGGTCTTCCCCAGCTCTTCGGCGGAGGAAGTGACGTCGAGTATATCGTCGACCATTTGGAACGCCGCACCAAGATGCATCCCGTATGCGCGGAAAGCACAGGCCTCCTTCTTGTCGGCGCCTCCAAGCGCCGCGCCGCTTTCGACGCACGCGGAGATCAGAACCGCCGTCTTCTGTGCGGCAACCTTGAACGGGAAGTCCGCGCCATCCTCCATGCTTTCCGGATCCGTATCAAGCACCTGTCCGCCGCATATTCCGAATGGTCCGCATGCGTTCGCCATTATCCGCATCGCCTCGCATATCCTGTCCGCAGGAACGTCGGCCCCTGCAAGCTGCGTGAGAGGATACTCGAACGCCCAGGCCAGCAGCGCATCCCCCGCCAGAATTGCGAGGGATTCTCCGAAAAGGACGTGGTTGGTCGGTTTGCCTCTTCGAAGCACATCGTTATCCATCGCGGGCAGGTCGTCGTGAATAAGCGACGCCGTATGGATCATCTCGAAACCAAGCGCCAGAGGGAGACTCCGCTCCCATCCCATACCGAAGACCTGAGCCGCCTTAAGACAAAGGATAGGGCGAAGGCGTTTTCCTCCCGCAGTCAGAGAATACATGATCGAATCCCTGAGCCTTGTGGGGGCGGGCGCCGGAAGAGCCTCCGCGATCCCCTGCAGACGAGATTCGACAAATTCCCCCGCTTCTGAAAATAAGACATTAAAAGAATGTGCCGTGTGCGTCATAGCGTTGACTCCTCTTCACCGTTGTTGACCGAATCAAAGGGAACCGTGGTGTTGTCCTCCGCAAGGAGAAGAATTTTCCGCTTCGCCTCCGCAAGATATCCGCGGCACTCGCGAACCAATCCTACCCCCTTCTCAAAAAGCACAAGTGCATCCTCCAAGGGTAGGGCTTCCTTCTCGATGCGGGCAACTATGCCCTCCAATTCTTCCATTTTCCCGCTAAAACTCATTTTTTCCAACCCTCCCGAGGAATTCTACAAAAAAAATTTGCTCCGCGCACCCCTCTGTGCTAAAATTCTTCTGTTTTATCGAAACCAATCGCAGCAAGGGGGCGAAATCAATGGCAAAAGTATGTGAATGTTGCGGACGCGGACCTGTCACCGGAAACGCAGTAAGCCATTCCAACCGGCATACACGAAGACGTTGGCTTGTCAATCTTCGAAGCGTCAAGGCAGATGTCGGCGGCGGCGAATCTCTCCGCATGAGAATCTGCACACGGTGTCTCCGTTCAGGCAAAGTGAAACGGGCTGTGTAAACCCTTTCGCTTTCTCAGAGCCATCCGCAGTATACACCAAGGATTCCCTTCTGCAACGTTACCGAGACGTTTTTTTTCTTTTCGGTTCTGTTGCTCACTGTATAGGGACGCTTCTGCAGTAGAAGGGAATCCTTCAACTCCCATCGGACATTCGCGAGATTCACACCCGCGCATTCGGCCGTCAGCGGGAGCAGCGATATGACCGCGCGTTCCCCGTTGTGCAGACGAATATCCAGCGACTTTCCTCCCTCCAGCAAAAACAGCATCTCTTGCTCATCCGCGAACGCAAGGACGCGAACTCCGTTTTCTTTCGCCCACAAAGCGGAAAAGATGTTCGCCCAGAGATGGTCGAATCTCCCGCCCCAGCATCCGGTGACGACAACCGGTTTTCCGTGCATCTCATCTCCTGCGGTGAAAAGAGCCAGTTGAAAATCGGTCAAATCCTTATCCACAGGGTGCCTGGTGACGGAAACCCCCGCATCGACGGCCTGTTGCCAAAGCTCCGGAGGCGTGCTGTCGCCATCGCCCACGAGCCGCTCCGGCAAAAACCCCGCCTCAAAACAGGAAATAAGCCCTGAATCGGCGCACCATCGAGTCGAAAACTCCGGCAGGAGCTGCCGCATCCAGGAGACGGAAGGTTTCCTGCCTCCTGCAACAAGAAGAAGCGGTTCAAAGAATTCTTCCTGGAAAACAGCTTCTGCATCGGGAAAGCGAAGGGCGGGCATTCGCTACTCCGCCTTTCCGGAAAGAACGCGTGAGAGCAGACTCCGCGCTGTTTCGTCATCGACGAGAATTTCTCTGGGCTTTGATCCTTCAGGGGGACCGACAATACCTATTTGCTCCATAGTGTCCACAAGGCGCGCGGCACGGGTAAAACCTACACGGAGCTGGCGTTGCAAACGGCTTGCCGACGCAATTCCGGTCTCCATCACTATGTCGACGGCCTCTTCCAGAAGAGGGTCTTCTGCGAATGAAGTGTCTCCGTTGTTGCTGCTCTCACCGCCGCTCTGGGCTTCGATATCCACGTATTCGGGCGGGCCGAAAAGATTGCCGAGATACTCCACGATCTCGATACTCTTTCCGTCGTCGATGAAAGGCGCCTGAAGGCGCAGGGGCCGAGGATACTTGGAGCTGACAAAGAGCATGTCCCCCTTCCCGAGAAGACGTTCGGCTCCGGAAACGTCGATGATTGTACGCGAGTCCGTTTGCGAAGGAAGAGTAAAAGCGACTCTCGCCGGGATATTCGCTTTGATAAGACCCGTAATGACGTTGACCGAAGGGCGCTGGGTCGCCAGAACAAGGTGGATGCCCGTTGCCCTGGCCATCTGAGCAAGGCGGCATATATAATCCTCGACATCCTTCTGTGCTGTGAACATCAGATCGGCGAGTTCGTCGACCACGATGACGATATGCGGGAGCTTCGCCTTCGGCAGAACGTTCTGATTGAACGACTTCAGGTTTCGGACCCTGGCCCGCGCAAACACTTCATATCTGTGTTCCATCTCGCGGACGGCCCAGGCAAGGGCCTGAACGGCCTTTTTCGGAGAGACCACCGGCTTGGCCAGCACGTGGGGCAAGTGTTCGTAAATACTGAGTTCCACTCGTTTCGGATCGATCAGGATCAGTCGAAGTTCCTCGGGAGTCCGGTGAGTGCACAGCCCTGTAATGCAGCTGGTGACGAACACGCTCTTTCCCGAACCGGTGGTCCCGGCGACGAGAAGATGCGGCAAATCTTCCAAGCCGATGACCAGGGGACGGGAATCGACACGAACGCCCATTGCGAGCGGCAGATCGTTCTCCGATTCCTGAAAAAATCTGGACTCGAGAATAGTGCGAAGCGCAATACCTTTCCGTTTCGGGTTGGGAATTTCCACGCCGACGTACGGTTTACCCGGAATCGGCGCCTCGACGCGAAGAGAAGGAACTGTGAGAGCAACGGCGAGATCGTTGCTCAAGCCCGCCACCTTGCTGACCTTGATGCCGGGCGCAAGCTGAAGCTGGAACTGGATTACCGTCGGGCCGATAACCACGTCGGCCATCTCGGCGCTCACCCCGAAATCGGCGAGTGTGGTGATGATCGAGGCGGCTTGTTCGCGAACGGTTTCGTTATCATCCGAGGTTTCCATTTCCTGGCGTGGTCCGAAAATTTCAGGCGGCGGCGGAAAGGCGCCTCCTCGAACACGCCGCTCATCTTCTATCTCGTGAAACTCGATATCCGGAAGTGCGTGAGGATCGTGCCCTCCGGGTTCGGCGGCATCGGCGCATCCGTCGATCTCTTCGTCGGAGAGCGACGGGGAGAAATCCCTTTCTGGAAGACACTCATCCGGTCGTCTGAGTATGAACGCGTCTTCATCGACGTCGAGACTCGGTCTCGGAGATTCTTCCGTTTCCTCGCACTCGTCGTCCGCGCTCGGTACGCCGTCTCCGGGCGCCGGGAAAAAGTCTTCATGAGAAACTGGTTCTCCCGTCTCTTCCGCCTCGGAAACGGAGACTTCCGGGAGAGAAAACTCTTCATGCGCCGGGAAAAGAGAGTTCGTCCTTCGTTCATCTTCATACGGGTCATGAAGCGCAACTGTGTTTTTTTCTCCCGAGAGTTCCTGTTCCTCGATTTCTTTCAGTACCTCGGCGGGTATATTGTGAACCGGAGGGCGAACTAGAATGAAACGGGACGGAAATGAAGAATCCTCCTCCTGCACCTCGACGGCAACCGTTGGAACGGGCCCGTTTTTTTGTTTTCGGCGCTGCGGTACAAGAGATCGCACGAAAAGAACAATTTTAGAGATTCTGGCCACGACGGAAGCGGGGTGAATGAACCCGTAAAGAGTTGCGGAGAGAATCAGAAGCGCGGCGGCAAGCAACGTCGTACCGAACGATCCTATTTCTCTGGTGAAGAAGACGGCGAGTCCCTGACCAAGATACCCCGGAGTGAACAACGAGATTCCCTGAAAGACATCGGTAGTCTGGAAAAGGCCGAACAGGAGCGCAGTACAGAGGAAAAGCAGGAACGTACCAAGTCCCTGAGAGAGAAGCCCCTTCGTGCCGGTCTTCAGGAAGTAGGCAATACATAGATACCCGCCGAAAAGGAGAGGAATGAGAATAGCTCCCCCCCAATTACGCAAAAGAGAAAAACGGATCGCCCCTCCCCACACCCCGGTTCGGATTGAGAATACCGAGGCAAGCACGTACAGAAGGAACGCGAAGAGCAGAAAGGCAAACGTTTCGATCCAGAGCGCCAGCACACTGGAGTTTTCTCTCTTCCCGCGCCCTTTGGAGGCCATGGAATTCTTTGGGAAAGCTTTTTTCCTCTTACTCTGAAATAGCTTCATCGTACGTCTGGGCCCCTCCAACAGTGAGATTACCGATGAGCAGCGAAGGCTGTCCGTCGGTGACAGGTACGTTCTGCCCTGATTTTCCGCACATGCCGGGGAGGAAGTGCAGATCGTTCCCCACTGCTTCTATGTTCATCAAAACATCCGGCCCGTTGCCTGTAAGCACGGCTCCCCGGACAGGATGGAGCACCCGCCCATCCTTGACGAGATACCCTTCCGTGACGTGGAAAACGAAATCTCCGGAAGTCGGATCCACTTCTCCGCCGCCCATCTTCTTTACAAGGAGTCCTCTGCCGACGGATCGCAGCATCTTCTCCGGCGAGGAGTCTCCGGGCTCTATGTACGTGTTCGTCATCCTCGGCTGAGGAACGGAGCGGTACGAACTCCGTCTGCCGTTCCCCGTCAAAGGAAGCGATCCTCTTCTGGAAGAGGCGATGTCGCTAATATACTTCCTGACAACCCCTTTCTCGATCAGGACGTTCCGCGCGCACTGGGTCCCTTCGTCGTCGCAGACGCCGCTGCCGAGGTATCCGGGAATAGATCCGTCGTCGACAAGCGTAATCAGAGGACTTGCCACCTGTTTCCCGATCTTGTCGCGGTATACGGAAAAATCCTTCTGGATAATATCCGCCTCGAAACCATGTCCGCACGCTTCGTGAATCATCGTTCCGCCGGCTTCTCCCGAGATGAGCACCGGCATCGCCCCGGCGGGACACTGAGGAGCGTCGAGCATGAGCAACGCTCGGGAGAGGGCCGCTTCCGCGATCTTCAAAGGGGATGTCGTCTTGAAGAACTCCCTGCTGTCGACCGAGAAGGCCTCTGATTCATACCCTGTCTGGAGGACGCCGCCTTTTTCAACCACAACCTCGACGCTGAAAATCGTATAGAGCCGCCTGTCGCCGGCAAGAGCGCCGTCGCTGTTGAAGACGCTGAATCTCTTGAAAGCAGTATCCAAATTCATCGAGACCTGACGTATCCACATCGAACTTGCCTTGAGCCGTTTGTCCAGGTCATGGAAAAAAGCATACTCCGGTGGAGGGAAAGGGGGTTCTCTGTCCATCACACGAATGGAAGGAAGCCGAAGAGGCTGAAGAGAGACGTACCCGTTTTCCGCGGCATCCCGAAGGCAGGCAAAACCGGTCTCCAGATCGACGCCGGGCGCATATGCCAGCGATGTCGCTTCGCCGCGAAGAATTCGGGCGCCTACGCCCTCGGATGAAGAAGAAGATATCTCTTCGAGGACCCCGTTCTCGAATGAATAGGAATGCGAAGCAGCGATTTCGAAATAGAGATCCGCAAAATCGGCGCCGCTTCGCACCACAGTCTTTAAAACATCCCCCAGCTTCGCATTGATGCTCATATCGTGTCAAAATCCTCCAGTGTCCATTCTCTCTCCGTATCCTCCGCCGTATGGTCCGC
Source organism: Synergistaceae bacterium (assembly GCA_018436725.1). Taxonomy (GTDB): domain Bacteria; phylum Synergistota; class Synergistia; order Synergistales; family Aminobacteriaceae; genus JAAYLU01. Next base: position 113,228 of record JAHDKT010000055.1, read on the forward strand.
CCGTTTCTCGTGGAGAACATCCAGCGGCATCCCTTCTTTTCGAAGCGCTCCCAGTAATTCTAACACGTCATCCCGTTTTCCCTCGGGGAAAAAAAGTGAAACGTATCCGTTTCTTCCTTCAGAATCCGATCCCGGGGTTTCACCTGCGATACATTCCCCGGATGCGTTCTCCGTTTTGACATATCCGAGTCCGTCGTACTCGGAGACGATCCAGCTTAAAATCACTATCCGGGCAACAGGAAGGCGCAGTACGAAACACCCCATGTCCGGAGCGAACGAAGAGGACTTATCCGGCGGCATCACTGAGACCTCGCCTTCACGATGTTCTTCTGGTGCTCGGCGTAGGATGCTGCGAAGAGGTGATATCCATCGGACTGCGCAACGTAATATAGGTACTCATGCTTTTCCGGCCGGAGAATCGCACTCCACGAGATTTCCGACGGCGTGCATATCGGTGCGGGAGGAAGCCCCCGGATTTTATAGGTGTTATAAGGAGAATCTATCTCCAAGTCTTTGAAAAAAACACGCGTTATATCTCTTCCCTTCTTTCTCCATGCATAGACGACGGTTGCGTCTATTTGAAGCTGCATTCCTTTCTTCATTCTGTTGGCAAGTACGCCAGCGATCCTCGGACGTTCGTCGTCGCGAAATCCTTCGCGCTCCACAAGAGAGGCCAGAATAGCCAATTCTTCGAAAGAGGTTTTATTCTGTTGATCCTGAGGAATGGAGGATCCTATCCTCCTCCACCAGAGCGCGGCGGCTGCGGAAACCAGTTCATGCTCATTCAGGAATGCGAGGTGGTAGGTCTCCGGAAGAAGGAAAGCAAGGCGCCCCTCGGTAGTATCCGGAAGCAGCCGCCGCATCTCTGCCGGATAGAGGGTCTCGTCCGCCAGCAGCTTCTCTAAAGATTCACCGTACAGATCCTTTTCGGGGAAGAGCGCGCCGAAAGAGTAAATATCCGTACCTGGTACAAGCGTCGCCGTAAGAAAACCCGGCTCGGCGGTTTTCATCTGGCGCGCGACTTCCCAGGGCGATCCCTTCCGAACATGGTACACACCGGGTCGCAAACGGCGATCGATGGCGAAGCGGGCCATCCATCGTGCAAAGAGGGCGCCTCGGCCTTCGTCCAGGACTCCCGCACGTACGAACTCCTCCGCCGCTTGCCTAGCGGTCATCCCTTGCTGTATCGCGACGGGAAGCGGCGCTCCGCTGCCTTCTGGAAGGGGCAGCGGCCAGCGTTCCGGAGTGAACGCCGAAGTGCGGATCACCACGAAGAGCGCGACGGAAGCAAGAATAAAGCAAGTCAACTTTCTTTTCATCGCAATGCATTCCTCCAGAACACAGCTACAGGATAATCGGCGAGGGCGATGAGCAGAACGCGCACCGTCCATCCGAGGTTACATTGTTTTGCAGAACGCTGTAACGATGTCTCAGAAGAAGCACACCTCCGCAATTTCGGCACCTAGTGACGATATCGCCGTCGATGTTTCCCGGATAGACCCACGGAAGGCGTTCTTTCGCAATAACCTCGAACTCCCTGATACGTTCCGGCGGTGTCGCGGGCTCCCGCCATTCGCGATTCGGAAAGTAGCGGGAGATATGAAGAACAGGCGCGGGATCGAGAGAAGCAAGCCAAGCCGTCATCTCAGTGAAAGCGGGAATCTCCTCGTTGATTCGGGGTACAAGCAGAAATGTCACCTCGACGTGCTTCCCGGCGTTCAGAAGCGTTTGAATTGTTCTTTTGACCGTTTCCAGTTCGCCTCCCAGAAAACGGTATGCTTCCGCTGTGAAGGCTTTCAGGTCGATGTTCGCCGCCGCGACCTGCGGGAGTAGCTGGTCTAGAGGGTCCGCATTGATCATCCCGTTGCTCACCAAGACCGCCGGAATCTTGAACTCGGAGAGAAACGTACAGGAGTCCAGAAGAAATTCAAACCATGTCAAAGGTTCGTTATAGGTAAACGCCACCGAAGGCGCTCCATGCCGTTGTGCCAAAAGCGCAGGTTCCTCAGGGGAAATCCGTCGCAGAGGCACGGAAGGGGCGCATTCCGCCAATTTCCAGTTTTGGCAGAAGGGGCAGCGCATCGAACACCCCACGGATCCAAAAGAGAGGATGCGCGTTCCCGGTTTCCAATGATACAGCGGTTTTTTTTCAATAGGATCCATAGCCAGCGAGGACACCATTCCGTAAGAAAGGGAGCGAAGTCCTTCCCCCTCCATGTGGATACGGACGCCGCAGCGCCCCGTTTCGCCCGGAGAAAGAAAGCAGACATGCGGACAGAGGGTACAGCGTACACCATCGCCCTCCCGACGCCACCAATCCGCCTCGCGAAACGACTTCTGCGAAATCAACCCGGCAGGGATTATCACTCCGCATCCTCCCTTATCCTGCTCACCGTAAAACGCGAGATGGACGCTCCTTCCAGCGAGCGAATTCCCACCTTTCTTGCTGCAATGGAAAGTTGCTGCTCAACGGTGTCTACTCCCTCCAGGTCCGGGAGAAGCACCCCTCGCAAGCCGTTCTTTTCGACAAGTACGCCGAATTTCTTCGGATCGAGCATTTCGAGAGAAGACGCACCTTCCGGAGACGAGAGAATATCTACGGAAAGCGAGATCCTTCCGAGTTCGTCTGGTGTTACCGGAAGAAAGCGAGGATCGCGCTGTGCAGCGGCTAGAGTGTTCTCTGTTATCTCGTCCAGGAGGGTAGCGTGCGAAGGCGCGAGCGTACCGATACACCCCCGAAGCTGCTCCTCCGGGAGGCCTTGCGATCGAATCTTCAGGCTAACGAAACATGCGGATTTCCCCTGAAGTTCGGGAAACGCCCTGAACCGGGCCGACGCTTTTCTTGCCGCCTCCGTTCCGAAGCGCACCCCCTCCGAGAGAACTGCACGCGCAAGCGACGGGGCGCTATGCAGCGAAGCGAACGCTGTGGCGTACCCCACGCCGAAAGGCGCCTCGTAGGAGATGTTCCTGACCCGGCGATTCGCTCCCAAACCGAGGAAGATAAGAGCGGAGCGCAAGCCGCACTCCCCCGCCTCTTCCTTTTCCCGTTCGTCCAAAGCAAGAAGCTTTCCGGGGTCGTTTTTTTCAAAGGCTTCGACGATCATCCTATCGAACGTTCTTCCGAAAGGCGAATAGCCAGCAGGAGCATCGGGCGTCACCCTATGCGAAAGATCCCCGCTTGCTACAAGCGCCCAATGCCCTTCAAGCGGCGAATTCCAGAGAGCGCGCCCTAAATCAAACGCCTCGGAGAGAGAGAGCCCGATCGGATTCGCGACGATAATCGAGGGGAGCGCCGAGACATCCTCTCCACGGAGAAAGAAAAGAGGGACCAGACTGCCGTGGTCGAGTGTCCGCTCAGGCCGACTGGTCACGGAAACCGGAAAGAATTCCGATAGCGAACGAGCCAGACGTTCACCCTTCTCCGCTGCACCGGGAAAGGAGAGACGCGTCCCCGGCGCGGTAAAACGAGCGAAGTCCCCTGAATAGCGTTCACTCAGCGAAACCGTGAAACCTCCCGAAAAGGGCGCGTGCGGTGAAAGCAAAAGAATGTGGTCGGGCGGGTTTTTTCTTGCAAAGACTGAAAGCGCGTCCATTCCTTCGAGCGTCCGGGAAGCTTCCTGCTCCCGCCCCTTTCCGACCTCCGGGATAATCACCGGAGGATGAGGCGTAAAACACTCCCAATACCACATGACATTCACCTCCTGTTCAGGTGACGTTCGGGATTCGCGTTCTAACGGATGAACATCGCGTCCCCGAACGAGAAAAAGCGGTATTTCATAGAAACCGCGGCTGCATACGCGCGCATCACCGGCTCGTAACCGGCGAACGCCGAAACAAGCATCAGCAGGGAACTCTTCGGAAGATGAAAATTCGTCACAAGAGCGTCGATCACCTTGTACTCGTATCCCGGAAAGATGAAAAGACGCGTGTTCATCTCACCGCACCGCAGCTCCCCATCGTCTGCGGCCATCGATTCGAGTGTCCGCGCGACCGTAGTTCCCGCCGCTACAACCCTGCCCCCACGCCTCTTTGTCTCTTCGACGAGAAGCTTCGTTTCAAGAGGTAGCACACAAAACTCCTCGTGGATCGAATGGCGGCGTATATCCTCGCATTGAACGGGACGAAAGGTGCCAAGTCCGACGTGGAGCGTCACCCAGGCGATCGAGATGCCGAGGGTATTCCGGAGTTTCTCCAGAAGTTCTTCCGTGAAATGCAGGCTCGCAGTAGGGGCCGCCGCCGAGCCGTCTCTGGCGGCGAACACCGTTTGGTACGCCGAACGCGGGGCAGTAGAACGGGTGATGTACGGGGGCAAAGGCGTCTCGCCTATCTCCTCGAGCAACGCGAGCACGGGAGTTCGTCCGGGAAAGGAGACCGTCCGCACCCCGTTCCCTCTATCAATGCGTTCACCGACCGTGACGACGGTACCGTCCGAAAGGCGTATCCCTGTTCCTGACCGGAGCCGCCGTCCGGGTTTGACAAGAGCCTCCCATTCGCGCCACTCCGGATCGAGCGATTTCAGCAGGAGCAGCTCCGCATTCCCGCCTCCGGGTAGTTTCGTTCCCCGGAGGCGGGCCGGAATTACCTTCGTATCGTTGAGCACCAACAGATCCGACGGAGCCAGCAGCTCTCCGAGATCGGAAAAACGCTTGTGCATCATCTCCCCCGAGCGACGATCCAACACCAGCATTCGGGAGGAGTCTCTGGGAGTTACCGGATTTTGTGCGATGAGTTCTTCAGGCAGATCATAATCGTACGACTCTATGTCGAAAAGATCGGCGTCCTGCAAAATACGGTCTACATCCTTTCAAGTTTCGTTCCCGGGTAGTAAAACGAAAGAATCTTCTTAAAATCCCACCCCTGGTCCGCGAGCGCTTTTGCCCCCCACTGAGAAAGACCTACGCCGTGCCCCCAACCCTTTCCCCGGAAATGGAACTGTCCCGAGGAGGAGCCGACGGGCTGGGGCTGGGGCTGTGCCGGAATCTCCGGCCGAACAGTTCGTAAAGCACGGATCAGATACCCTTTTCGCTTGTCGGGATTGAGAAGCATATCCATCAGCTCCTCCGCATTGAAAACCCCCTTCTCCGTCAGTTCGGTCAACATCCGTTCCTCCGCTGCATTCATAGGGGTAAGCGATGTCGGAACATTCGTAGCTCCCGGCGAAGAGGAGGGCTGTACGTTCGGCTGAGGTAGGGGGGAAAGCGCTGCGGGCGCAGGAGAAGCCGCTCCGGCGGAGGCGATAGTGAAGACAGTGCTTCGAATGATATTGCTCCCTGCCGCCATTCGGAAACTGTGACTTTTCAGCGTCTGACTTCCGATCGTACCGATGGCTCTAAGCGTTGTCGCCCTGCCGAAAGAATCCGTCTGCTCCACTCGAAGCTCCTGCAAGCGGCCCACATTGACTCCCGCTGAACGAAGAGCCTCCTCGACCTGAGCAACCGTAAGGCGCGCCTCCCAACTTGAATGAGGCGACTCCGTCCGGAAGCTTTCATTCACTCCTTTGAGATACGGCATGTTCCCGCCCCAGACCGTCGACACATCGGCCGTGGCCCCTCCGCTGTGGGAGTGAAACGGGGTAAACGCGATCTCGCTCCCGTATTTCAGCACCATTCCCTTCGTTGCGCGTATCGCCTCGTCGGTCTTGGGATCTTCCGCGTTCATTCCGCGGTACACCTGGGACATCACGCTGTCTCTAAGGTCGTATCCTCCCTTTCCGCTGTTCTGAAGAACGCTTCTCAAAGCATACGTCCTGGAGATAATAGCCTGCGCCTTGAGCGCCTCCATAGACCATGCAGGATTCACCTCCATCTTGAGGACGCCGCGCAAATACTCTTCAAGGTCGAGGGCATTGATCAGCGTCATTCCCGAACCGGAAGCGATCAGTCGGAATGTACCGCGATATCTTCTTCCGTCGAAGGCAAGCGCATGACGGGAGGAAAGGGTGATAGGAAGTCTGAAGGTTCGATTTCCGACCACAACACTGTTTGATCCGGACATACGGAAAGCTGCCGCAGTACCCAGAACTTGTTTCTTTCCGCTTCCATCGACCGCAGTAATGGCAGAGACCGAGGACACCGACAACGACGGCTGGCCGACCACCAGGCCGACTGAAACGATTCGGGCCCAAGCGGCAGTCGGCGCAAGACAGATACGCAGGAAAGACATCAGGACAAGAGCCTGAAACAGGGCAAAAACCGCTCCTCTTTTTTTTAGTAACGACATTGGCATACCCCCAGTATAATCAATTTCATCCATCGGATAACGATGTTCGCTACGAACGTCAACACGATGCCGACAAGAAGCATGCTTGTAAACGGGGCAAAAAACGTGGCGTATTGCGGGTAAACACAAAATCTCCTGGAAGGCGCCCGACTCTCTCCAGAAGAAAAAAGCCGCCGGAAAGTATGAAAAGAAGTCGCGGAGAAATCAGCAGCTTCCCCGGGCTGTTCATGACCCGGTTCCTTCTTCTACCGGCAGATGGAGCTGCCACTGTTCAGTATCCTCCGGAGGAGGGTTTTTCCCCAGATATATCCAGCTGTTTCTGGTCGCTTTTCTTCCGCGGGGCGTTCGTTCCAGAAATCCTCGCTGGATGAGGAAAGGCTCGTAGATGTCTTCGATAGTCTGTGTTTCCTCGTTCAGTGCCGCTCCCAGCGTAGAAAGACCAACCGGCCCTCCGTCGAAAAGCTCGATGATCACTTTGAGAATTCTTCTGTCGCCCTCGTCGAGCCCGAGATCGTCCAAACCCAGCATGTCCAGAGCGGCCGAGGCTATCGCTTCATCGATTGCCGAGAGAGAGCGCACTTCCGCTACATCGCGTACGCGCCGAAGAAGCCGTAGGGCTATCCGCGGTGTTCCTCGTGATCGCCGGGCAATCTCGAGCGCGGCATTTTCGTGTATCGCTATACCAAGAACCTTGGCCCCCCGGACGACAATGCTCCCAAGCTCCGCTTCGGAATAGAGCATCAGTTGTTCAACGATTCCGAAACGTGCTCTAAGGGGCGATGTGAGCAGTCCTAGGCGCGTAGTCGCTCCGACGAGAGTGAAGCGCGGGAGAGTAAGGCAAATATTGTTCGCCAGCGGTCCTTTGCCTACAATGATATGGAGCGCATAATCCTCCATCGCCGGGTAGAGGATTTCCTCCACATTCGAAGGAAGTCTATGAATCTCGTCGATGAAGAGCACGTCGTTCGGCTCCAAATTCGACAGGATGGCCGCAAGATCGCCCGTTTTTTCCAGAGAAGGCCCGGTTGTGACGCGCAGCTGCCCTCCCATTTCACGGGCGATGATACCTGCCAGCGTTGTCTTCCCGAGCCCCGGAGGACCATAAAAGAGCGTATGGTCGAGCGCCTCTCCGCGCCGGCGTGCAGCTTGAATAAAAATAGCCAGTTTTTCTTTCAGTTTTTCTTGTCCAAGAAAGTCGTTCAGCGAGAGCGGCCGAAGAGAAGTATCATCTTCTCCCGGCTCGTCGTTTGGATCGAGAAAACGTTTAATTTCTTCTGCCACTGTTCGTCACCTCAGTTCCGCTTCAATTCCTTCAAAGCGAGGCGCAGAATTTTTTCTTCCGTCAGATCGTCTCCCTCGAGAAGCCCCGCGTCTTTCAGTCTTCGAAAGACCGTCCCAACCTCCCCTTGAGCAAATCCAAGGGAACGAAGCGCCTCCATGGCTGTCTCCACTTTTTTGCCGGCAGGCATATAGCCTTCGGCCGGAAGTTCGGCATCCTCTCCCACGAGGTGCGGACGCATCTCGAAACAGAGGCGCTCCGCTGTTTTGCGCCCTATTCCCGGGATCTTCACCATGGAGTTCACATCCGAGGAAAGAATCCAGGAGACGATGCGCTCCGGAGGCGCCGCCTTAAGGATGTTCATCGCCATTTTCCCTCCCACGCCCTTGACCGTGGTCAGTTTTAAAAAGAGCGCCCGCTCCCTTTCGTCGGCAAAACCGAAAAGAGTCGGCCCGGCTTCGGAAAACTGCAGGTACGTAACAAGCGTCGCCGGTTCTCCTTCGGTACAGAGAGCGGCTCCTCTCCCCGTGCAAGGGAGTTCGAAACCGAATCCGCCGACGTTGAGCACAACGAGATTTTCGAAAACGGAATGCACCTTACCTGAGAGAAAGCGTAGCATGATTGCCTCCCGCACCCGATATGCGCCGCTTTTCCGCGAAGAGTGAAAAACCGGTGATCGCGGCCCCGATAGCATCCGCGGCATCGTCCGGCCTGGGGAGGTCCCGAAGGCCCAATAGTCTCTGGACCATTCTTTGAACCTGTTCTTTCGGCGCCGTTCCGTATCCGCAAACCGCAAGCTTGATCTGAGCGGGCTTGGGTTCGAAGACGGGAAGACCGAATCGTGCCGCAAGAAGGAGAACTACGCCGCGGGCCTGCCAGACCGACTCCGCCGTGGTAATATTTCTGCCGAAAAAAAGTTTTTCCACCGACATAAAATCCGGGGAGCAGTTTTCAATCTGCTCCCCGAGTTTTCTGAAGATAATATCCAGCCGGGAAGACATCTCCTCCCGAGGCGGCGTTTCAATGCATCCGCAGGAGAGCAGACGAAAAGAACGTCCGTCCTGAAGGACTGTGGCCACACCCATCCGCCCCAGTCCGGGATCGATCCCTATGCACTTCAACAACGCTTACGCATCCAGGCTTTCGATGATTTCGTCCGGAATGTCGAAGTTGCCGTATGCGTTCTGAACGTCGTCGTGTTCTTCAAGCAGGTCCATCAGGCGCAAAATTTTCTGCGCTTTTTCCTTGTTCTCTATCATAATCGTGTTCTTCGGGACCATTTCGGTCTCCGCCCGGCTGACAACGTACCCGGCACTTTCCAGGGCATCGCGGACTTGACCGAAAGAACTAGGCTCCGAATAGACGAGGTAGCCGTCGCCCTGGTTCTGAAGATCCTCCGCTCCCGCTTCGAGCGCTGCCGTCATTAAAGTCTCCTCGTCAAGATCCTTCCCGGAAACTTCGATAACGCCCTTTCGCTCGAACATCCAGGCCACGCTCCCGGCCTCGCCGAGCGAACCGCCGTTTCGGGTCAACATGGCGCGCATTTCAGAGGCTGTTCTGTTTCTGTTATCGGTGAGCACTTCGACAAGAATCGCCACACCGTTCGGTCCGTAAGCCTCGTAGACAATCTCGTCGAACTGACCGCCTTCGATCTCTCCCGTTCCCCGCTTGATGCCTCTTTGGATGTTGTCGTTTGGAACGCTTGCGGCTTTGGCACGTTCGATGGCGGCCTTCAGGCGCATGTTCATCGAAGGATCGCCGCCGCCCTCTTTTGCCGCGATGATGATGGCCTTGACAAGCTTCTGAAAAAGGTTCCCGCGTTTCGCGTCTTGAGCGCCTTTTCTATGTTTGATATTCGCCCATTTAGAATGTCCCGACAAAGAAAATCACCTCTCCGGAAAATATGGAAAATCTCAGAATGGAATGCACACAGGGGGCATCGCCCTCTTGTGCGCCGACACGTTTTTCATACGTTCAAGCCGTGTCCTGACCTTTTCATCTCCTTTGCCAGTGGCGATATACATATCTATTTCCTCGTACGTCATCCCCATCTCCCCTTCATCCGTCTGCCCTTCCCAGAGGCCCGCCGAAGGAGCTTTCTCGATGATCTCCGAAGGGACGCCCAGAAAACGGGCAAGAGAGCGAACCTCGCACTTCAGAAGATCCCCGAGGGGAAGCAGGTCGCAGCCGCCGTCTCCATATTTAGTGAAATACCCCATGAGGATCTCCGCCTTGTTTCCTGTACCGCAAACAAGAAGACCGTTGGTCTGCGCCAGGGCGTAGAGGGCGTTCATGCGAAGGCGGGGTTTGATGTTTGCCGAGGCCATCGGGGAAAGGGGAGTTCCGAAAGCTCGAAGAAACGCTTCGTACGCAGGCGTTAGCTCGATTTCGCGGCAGGGAAGAGCAAATGTATCGGCTACCAACAACGCATCTTCTTTGTCCTTTTCCATACTTCCACAGGGAAGCAGCACTGCGAGCATTTCGGAGCCGAATGCCCGTTTCAGAAGAGCCGCCACAACCGCAGAATCTATGCCTCCGCTCAACCCCACAATACCTCCGACGGTCCCCGCCTCTTTCACATGCTGTTTAAGCCAGATTTCGATAGCGGCGGCAAGACGGCCGGCATCTCTGCAATCGCACTTCATCGTTCCATCCACCTTCTTCAAAAGAAAATCCATAACTTGTTTATTGTAGCATAGAGGCTCTCTTCAGAGGACGGCGAGCGCATCCCTAAATTGTTTTTTTCGAAGGAAGAGCAAGGGAACTTTTTTGCGGAGGCGCACGATATCCCCGCGTTTCAGGATAAAAAGCCGTTCTCCGCCGCTCCCCTCGAAAACGGAGGCGGGCGCCCCGGTCGGTTCCCAGCAGAGAATCTCTTCCCCGCAAGGCGGGACGAGGAGAACGAAGAACTGATTTTCTATCGCTCTGACTCGGGCGACTTCGCGGAGAGGGTATTTTATAAACGAATCCTCCGAGGGAAAACAACAAAGCACTTCTACAGAGGACAATGCAAGGACGCGGCTATGTTCCGGAATGAGCAGATCCTCTCCTCCCGAAATGCCGCAGAGACAGTCCCCCGCAAGGAAAGTCGAAAAAAGATGAGAAGAAGAGTCGTCCTCCTTTGACGAGACTGCGGACCTGTATCGTTCTATTTCGTTGCCTCCATCGTCGTAGCCGATTACTTCTCCGGATCGTTCATCATAGAGAGCGGCGCTGAAGGCGTTTTTTTCGCGTGCGGCACGTCGTAAAAACTCGGGTGAGGCGGAGCGACAGAGGAAAAGAAAAATGTCGTCGGAGAAAGAAGCGCCGGGTGACTTTATCAAGAATGTCGCTGAAATTGGGTACAATAGAGACACCCCCTTAAAGGGAAATCGGGATTATCCTACTCCAAGACAGAAAAGCCAAAGGAGGAGTCTTCGTGAACTCATTGATCCGTTTCGGTGTCGCAGTTCCATCTTCGCTGCTGGAGGAGTTCGACTCGTTCATCGAGAGAAAGGGGATGCCGAATCGCTCTGAAGCGCTGCGACAGCTTATACGGGAAAGGCTTTCCCGGGAGATGTGGATCAGCGGTTCGGGAATCGTCTACGGCACGGTCACCATGATGTACGACCACCACGGGAAAGACATCGTCGCTGCCCTCACGACGCTGCAACACGATTATGGAGAGAGCATCATCTGTACGACCCATGTTCATGTTGATCATGACCACTGTCTGGAGTGCATAGTTCTCAAAGGAGACGCCGGAGCGATACGGCGATTCGTGGAAGCGCTCGGCACACTTAAGGGGGTGAAGAGCATCGAACCGTCCATCTCGGCAATCCTTTAGACCAAGAAGGGGCAGCGAACCGCTGCCCCGGAATTCAACCCCCTCAGGTAGAGCAGGAGGATGCGGCGCATCCACCGCATTTCTTTCGAGATATTCTTTCTCCTTCGACCAGTATGAGTACTTTGCTTCCGCACGAAGCGCACCGGACGGTTCTGTCCCCGCCCTCGACACGAAACTCCGTTCCGCACGAGGCGCATCGGAAAACCCTGTATTTTACGGTCTCCATTACCGACGTCACCTCCCCGCCTAAAAAACGCAAAAGGGTGCAGCTTAATGATTGCCTATCGTCGCCACCATCACTGCTTTGATGGTGTGCATTCTGTTCTCCGCCTCGTCGAATACTTTCGAAATCGGCGCCTCGAAAACGTCTTCGGTTACTTCCTGTCCCTTCACTGCGGGAAGACAGTGGAGAAAGATCGTCGAATCCTTCCCGGAGGCCTTCAGGAGGTTCATGTTCACTTGATAGGGTGTGAGAAGCTCCTGGCGCTCTTTTTTCTTGTCCTCTTCTCCCATCGATACCCAGACATCCGTATAGAGTGCGTCGGCGTCTTTCACCGCTTCGAACGGATCCTCGAAAACGGTCACGGAGCCTCCCGTTTCGGCCGCCATCGCCGAGCACTTCGCAAGTAGTTCCTTCTCGGGGAAGAGCGCCTTCGGAGAAGCGACTACGTAATGCATCCCGAGCTTAGCGCACCCGATCATAAGGGCGTTCGACATGTTATTCCTTCCGTCGCCGCAGTACACCAGCCGTATGCCCTTGAGCTTCTTCCCGAAGTTCTCCTGAATCGTCAGAAAGTCGGCGAGAATCTGCGTGGGGTGGTCAACATCGGTGAGGCCGTTCCATACGGGAACTCCCGCATACTGCGCCAGTTCTTCCACCAGCGACTGTTTGAAACCGCGGTACTGAATGCCGTCGAACATTCTCCCGAGAACTCGAGCGGTGTCCTTTACATCCTCTTTCGCCCCCAGGTGGATATCGTTTTTGTTTAAAAATTCGGGATGCGCCCCTTCATCGATGCACGCAACCGTGAATGCGCAGCGAGTTCTCGTAGACGATTTTTCAAAGATAAGCGCCACGTTCTTTCCCTGGAGGGCAGTCCCGCGGATTCCGGAGCGTTTCTTCGCCTTCAGATCCGCGGAGAGATCCAAAAGATAATAAATTTCATCAGGCGTAAAATCCATCAGCGTGAGGAAACTGCGTCCTTTGAGGTTGACAGCCATAATGTATCATTCTCCTTTCGAGTGTCCACATGTATTGTTCGGGCGTTTTTCACCCGAGGAACGAGCGAATTCGTCAAAAACACGGGGGAGTTCTTCCAGAGTTACCTCTCGCAAAACCTTGCCTTTTTTAAAAATAACGGCCCCGCCCGGCGATCCGGCAACACCGAAATCGGCGTCCATCGCTTCCCGCGGACCGTTTACTTCACACCCCATCACCGCCACTGTGAGCGCATCCGGAAGGTCGACAAACGACGGCTCCAGCTTCTCCAGGATCGCCCGGACATCAATCCGTCTGCGGCCGCACGTCGGACAGGAAACGATGGTCACTCCGTGAAAACGCAGATCAAGCGCCCTCAGCAGGGAATAACCGGCCAAAACTTCCTCCTCGGGCTTCTCTGTAAGACTTATCCGCAACGTATCGCCGATTCCCTGCGCAAGCAGCAGTGAAAGACCCGCCGCACTTTTTACGAGACCGTCTCTTCCGTAACCGGACTCGGTGATGCCGATATGTAGAGGAAAATCCGGGTATTTCGAGGCGAGCAGGGTATTCGCACGGACGGTTTCCATAACCGAAGTCGACTTCGCCGAGAGGATAATATCCTCGAATCCTTCTGTAAGAAGGATGTGCAGCTGATCTTCGACAGCGGCCGCGAGCGCGTCGGATCGAACTCCTCCGGCTGCTTTGAGCTGCGTCGAAGAGAGCGAGCCGCCGTTGGCGCCGATACGAAGCACGGCGTTTTCCCCCTTGGCGGACGCAACGATATCCCGAAGGCGGGACGAGGACATGTTCCCCGGGTTAATACGGATCGAGGGGATCCCCGCCTCCAAAGCCGCTAGGGCAAGCGCTCCGTCGAAATGAATATCCGCCATGAGTGGAATCGGCGAACGCTCGTTCAGCCATTTCAAATCTTCACGAAGGTCCAACGAAGGAAACGCTGCGCGCAACAATTCACAGCCGGCGCCATGGAGCGCGATACACTGCGCGAGACACTCCTCCCGAAGAGAGAGGGGAATCTTGAGCATGCTCTCGACACGGACCGGAGCGCCTCCGCCTATCTGGAGTCCCTTGATGAACAGTCGCTTTGCACTCATGCTTCCTGCCCCCCTGCTAGAAGAAACGAAGGATATCCTGCCAGGTAACATATACGATGAGCAGGATGAGCAGGACGAACCCCGACATATGGATGAAGTTCTCTATCTTGGCGGGGAGGCGTCTTCGGAGCACCATCTCTCCGGCCGTAAAGATGAGCCGTCCGCCGTCAAGAGCCGGGAAGGGAAAAAGGTTGAGCAGCCCCAGGTTCAAATTGATCAGTGCAAGAAACGTAACGAACGGCCAGAGCCCTCTTCGAGCAGCTTCCCCGGCCATCGAGGCAATACCGACCGGGCCGGTGACGTCGACCTTTTCCACACCGCTTATCCACCGGAATATCCCCCGAGCCATCTCGACCGTCATATCAACGGTATAGGAAAAGGCGGAGGAGAAAGCCTCGAGCACAGGATATTGGCGCATCGCCGGCCTGATGCCGAAAAGCGGAACACCCTGCGCATCCGGAGGAATGAGCACAGAGAGAGAAAAGACATCCTCGTTGCGGCGCACGGAAAAGAGTACCGGTCCGCTCGGCGCCGCGGCACGGATCTTCTCGGACATTTCCCGCCACGAAGCCACAGGAGATTCGTTGACGGACACGATTGTATCTCCGGGGAGAATGCCCGCTGTCTGCGCAGGGTACCCCTCCATTATCTCTCCGATCCTGGTGCTTTCAAGATTGATGACTCCGTGGCCCGAGAGGAAGAAAACCGTCAGCAGCATCGCAAGGAATATGTTGAAGACGGAACCGTTCGCAAGGATCAGAAACCGCTTCCATGCCGCCTTGTCGAAAAAACCTCTCCCTTCTTCCACGGATTCGTCCTCGTGATCCTCCCCCATTCCCGCGAGACGTACAAACCCCCCAACAGGAAACGCCCGAAAGGACCAAACCGTATGGCGCCCCTTTCGTTGAAAAAGGACGGGCCCCATGCCGAAGGCAAATTCATGAACCTGAACATCGAAAATGCGCGCTGTCAGATAGTGCCCGCACTCGTGGACAATAACGCACACGCCTATTACCAACAAAAACGAAACGAGACTTGCCATTTTGTCTTATCTCCTTGATGGGTGTATTGCTTCCAAACGATTGCCCGCCGCGATCGCCAGCCGTCGTCCCTCGTCGAGAACATGCAGAGCATGTTCAAGCGTGGAGGGCGAAGGCCCCGAATACTCTTCCAGAACCGATTCCACGATACGCGGGATATCGCAGAAACCGACGCGTCCTGAAAGAAACCTGTCCACTGCAATTTCATCGGCGCCTACAAGAAGGGCCGGATACGCCCCCTCCATGCGCGCGGCTTCCCGAGCCAGGCGTATGCAAGGGAAGCGGCTTTCGTCGGGCGCCTGAAAGGATATCTGCATACCGTCGAGGCGAGGCGTATTGCCTCTGTCCCGAGGGCTCCGAAGAGGGTGAAACAACGCGGAAAGCGCGGGAATTCCCATATCGGGGGCGGAGGCGCACATATGGAAAGAACCATCCGAGAAACGGACGATTCCGTGAATGAACGGATTCGCCGAGATAACGGCATCGACCTGCGCCGCTGAAAGAGAAAAAAGGTACATCGCTTCGAGTATCTCGATTCCCTTGTTCATCAGAGTGGCGCTGTCCACGCTGATCTTGGCTCCCATGCTCCACACGGGATGAGCAACGGCCATTGACGGAGTCGCGCGCTCCAGCTCTTCCGGTGAAAAAGAAAGAAAAGGGCCGCCCGAAGCGGTCAGGTAGATTCTTTCCACGGAATGAAGCGACTCCCCGGAAAGACACTGCCATATCGCATTGTGCTCGCTGTCCAGCGGACGCAGTTGATCTGCGCGTGCGACAAGAGGCAGAACCCATGGCCCCGCGACGACGATGCTTTCCTTGTTGGCCAGAGAAACATCCTTTCCGTTGCGGAGGGCTTGCATCAGCGCACGGATAGCTCCGGTACCGGATGAAGCGAAGACGACATGATCGATATCAGGGTGCGAAGCCATCTGCAGCAAGCCTTCCTCACCGGAGAGAACAGCGATCCCTGTGTGTGAGCGCCCTGACGGGACAGCGGCCTTTTGCGCCGATGAAGAATCGGCGAGGACAACGGTCCTGCATGAGAATTCCTCGGCAAGGAATAGCAAACGCTCCGCGGAGGAGTTGGCGGCCAGCGCAACCACTTCGAAATGCTCGGGGAACATACGGCAGACCGAAAGAACGGAACTTCCTACGCTCCCCGTACACCCGATTACGAAAAGACGCTTTTTCATCGCAGAATCACCCCGAAGAGTACATAGACCAACAAGCCGTTTATCAATGTGCTGTCGAATCTGTCGAGAACTCCTCCATGCCCGGGTATAAGGCTGCCGCTGTCTTTTACCCAGCTCTCTCTCTTGATCACGGACTCCGCGAGATCGCCGAGTTGCCCCGCGAAGCCGCAGATAATCCCGACGTACAGAAAAGGTATCGGAGGTATTTCCAGGATGAACGCAAGCAGAACGCCCGAAAGAAGGGCTGCTGAAAAACCGCCTATGAAACCCTCCCATGTCTTGTTCGGGCTCACATTGACACAAAGGAGGTTGCGTCCCCATCGTGATCCGATGAGGTAGGCCGCCACATCGCAGCTCCATGTGGCGATGAACATCGCGAGCAGGAGCAAACCGCCTCCGGGCAGACGCCGGAGAAGGATCATAAATGTCCATGGTATGGTGATGTACACTATTCCGGATATGGTTCCGCCCATGTTCCATATCGCAAAACTTTCACCACGAAGCTGTCTGCGGATGATTTCCACAAAAAGGACGACGAAAGCCGATACGCTGAGTGTGAGCACCAGCGATACAGGGTGTATTCCTTCGGACGCCGAGAAAATTATCAACCCCGAAGTCAGGAAACCGATACCCTTCGAGACTTTGAACTTCCGAGAGAGCATCCCGTAGAACTCCGCAAGAGAAATGAGGGCCACTACGGATGCAAAAAAGGTCCACACCATGCCTCCGACGTAGAGCGAACTCATCGTACCGGCAACGATGACGAGCGAACTCCCTCCGCGCAGCGTAAGTTCTCGAATTTTCTCATTTGAGAGCGCCATAGCGTCTCTCTCTGTTCGCAAAATATGTCACGGCGTTTTCAAGTTCCTTTCCGTCGAAATCGGGCCACAAGGTGTCCGTAAAATAGAGTTCGCTGTACGAACTCTGCCAGAGCCAGAAGTTGCTCAAGCGTTTTTCTCCGCTGGTTCGGACAATAAGATCCGGATCCGGAAGGTCCGGAAGGTAAAGAAATTGACGAAAAGCATCCTCGGTCAGCGGAGGTTCCGCTCCTGCGACCAGCAGTTTTTCCACAGCGTGCAACACCTCCTGGCGGCCTCCGTAATTCAGACAGGGAACGAGCGTCAGGCCGGTATTGCTTCTTGTTTCCTCTTCGGCCCACTCCATAAGTTCGACAACATCCTTCGGCATCCCGTCGCGGAACCCTGAGAATCGAAGTCGGACATTCTTCTGTTTCATCTCCTCCACTTTGCGGCGAAGCACAAAACGGAAGATGCTCAAAAGCCCCGAGACCTCTTTTTCCGGCCGCTTCCAGTTTTCAGTAGAAAAAGCATACAGGGAGAGGCATTCTATACCCATTGCATCGGCGGCCCGAACAGTTCGCTCGATAGCTTTTACTCCGGCCTTATGCCCAAGAAGGCGCGGAAGGAAACGCTTCTTTGCCCATCGTCCGTTTCCGTCCATTATGATGGCCACGTGTCGAGGCAGTACTTGCTGTGATGTCACGAGGAAGGGCCCCCTTTCGTCAGCTCATCGAATCGTTTTCGGAGAGCGTTGATATCATGCCACGTCAGATCCTTGGGACTTCCTATTTTTTTGGATTCGTTGCGGAGAAGATAACTTGGATGAAACATCGGAAACAACTCTATTCCCCTCCACGGGAACCATCGTCCGCGGAGAGAAGAGATCCCTTCGGACGTTTTGATAAGCCATTTTGCCGGAGTATTCCCAAGGCAGACGACGATCTTCGGCCGTAAAAGCGCAAGCTGTGCCTCGAGGAAATGATTGCATGCCATCATCTCCTCTGTTTGCGGGGTTCGGTTCTCAGGGGGACGACACTTGACTACATTCGTGATGAATACATCCTCCCTTTCGATGGCGACTGCCTGAAGAATGCGCGTGAGCAGTTTCCCGGCCCGCCCGACGAAGGCGATGCCCTGTTCGTCTTCGTCGGCCCCGGGTCCTTCGCCCACAAAAACAAGCGGCGAGGATCTGTTGCCCTGTCCAAAAACGGCCTTCTTTCGCGTCGAACACAAACCGCATGCGGAACAGGATTCAACGCGCCGTTGTAGCTCTTCCCACGCCAATTGTCTGTCGGTCCCGCCGGCGAAGACATTCATGGCAGCATGACCTCAACGATGTGGATATCTACCCCGTCCACATCCATCCCGGTAAAGTAACTGACAGCAGATGCCACTTTCTTTTGATTGACCAGGCCAAGACGGTGGAAATCCATTTTCCCTGGAATGACCTGAAGAGAAATCTCCATAGATATGGCATCCTCCTTGTACCGTACACGAATATCCTTGATCCCTGTGATCTGAGGATTCGATGAAAGCACATGACGAACGAGGTCCAGAATCGCCGAAGATTCTATAGTCAATTCGCCGAAAAAGCTGAATGGCGGGCGAACGATCGTACGTTCTCCATCCTCCTTGTCGACGGTTCTGAAAAGTCCGCGTAAGTGACCGACGAGCTTACCCGCAAAATTTTTGCGTATTTGAGTCCGGGATGCGGGAATGACGTGCTGCCCCTTCTCGTGACGCTCTCTCCTGGCGTTGATAATCTCCTCGGCGGAGGCGACCTCGGTGATGTCGATGAACATCTCCGGATAAGGAAGGCGAAGAGCCCTGGTGATCTTTTCCGCCATGGAGATAGATGTTGCGATTATCATCAGCTTCTTTGGCTTCTTCTTCTGGAGAAACGCCAAGACCGCTTTTCTGTGCTCGGGAAACTGAAAAAGGGCCCTTCGTATTGCCCGGACTAGATTTTTCTCGGCTTTCGCACTCTTTCCCGCCATGATACGTCCTTTGGCGATGACGAGACCGTCGTCGATAATGTAGTCGACCTCATTTTCCACGGCGACCATCTGTGCTCGCTGGCTCTTTCCCGTACCTGCCGGACCGACGAAGGCAATAACTCTCGTCGCTCCCGAAACGTTCAACGCCATAATCACATACCGTACGACGAGGCAAAGCAAATGTCCGTGCGTTTGCTACGCACGAAGCAACGGAGAATTTCCTTTGAAATCCTCTTCGGAAGGCAAAATTGATATATTGGCTCCAATTTTTCTCAGTTTTTCCTCCATATTCTCATACCCTCGGAAAATATGCCCGAGATGATGAACATAGGTGGTATCATGAGCCGCCAGCCCTGCCAAAACCAGAGCGGCGCCTGCTCGAAGGTCCGTAGCAAGCACATCGGCGCCCGTGAGGCACTCTACGCCGTTGATAATAGCGGAATTGCTCTGTATATCGATTTTTGCTCCCATCTTGTTCAATTCGCTCACATGAAGGAACCTTGATTGGAAGACGCTCTCTTGAACGACGCTCGTTCCTTCTGCAAGACATAGCGCCACCATGACCTGAGGTTGCAGGTCAGTCGGGAACCCCGGGTACGGAAGCGTCTTGAGAGACACCGCCTTCAGTCTTCCCGAAGGATGGATCGTCACCGATGTTTCTTCGACCGTGAGCGAGGCGCCTGCTTCTTCCAGTTTAGCAAGGAGAGAATCGATGTGATTAGGTATGATATCGCAAACCGTCACTTCCCCATTTGTAGCGGCACCCGCAAGAATATATGTCGATGCTTCGACTCTGTCTGGAATAATATTCGCTGTAGCATTCTCGAGATCGTCGACGCCTTGTATTCTGACAACTCCAGTCCCGTCAGCCTCGATAAAAGCTCCCATAGAGCGGAGCGATTCGACGAGATTAAAGATCTCCGGTTCGCGAGCCGTATTTTCGAGAATCGTCTCTCCCCTAGCAAAAACAGCGGCCATCATCAAGTTCTCAGTGGCTCCTACAGAGGGAAAATCCAAATAGATGCGACAGCCTTTCAACCCGTCTGCACGCGCGTGTACCGCTCCATGGACAAGTTCGATCGACGCTCCCATACGAGTCAGACCTTTGAGATGGAGATCTATCGGGCGACTTCCAATCGAACAGCCTCCTGGAAGAGGCATGACTGCCTTTCCGCATCGGGCCAGCAGAGGCCCCAACACCAACGAAGACGCCCTCATCTTCCGTACAAGGTCAGGAGGAGTCTCCCACGAGATTTCGCCGGGAGTCGAAATCTCCATCTCGTGGTCCTTGAAGTGAACCTCTGCCCCCAGACTTCGGAGGAGATCCGCCATAGTCACAACGTCAAGAAGGTTCGGGACCCTGTTGATCTTCAGTCTCTTTCCTTTTAACAATATGGCGGCAGCCATCACCGGAAGCGCAGCATTTTTCGCGCCTTGCGCGGAGATCGTACCCTTCATCGGGATACCGCCGATGATTTTCATTTTGGATTCCACGTTCTAATTCCCCCCGAATATATTGTGGAAAAAAACGAGCATGATTCAGCGATTGCTCTGTTCGTTCTCAAAAAAACACGCAATCGCGCCAGTAATTTTTTCCGAAGCGTCGCCGCTTCCAAAGGGATTCGTCCCCCGGCTTAAAAGACTCTTTCGGAAGACATCGTCGGAGAGTATTCGCAACGCCGTCTCCGCTATACCTACGCGGCTGGTTCCGACGAGAAGAGCCGTTCCTGTTTCAAGAGCTTCAGGTCTTTCCGAGACATCCCGCATAACCAGAAGAGGCTTCTTCAATTCAGCCGACTCTTCCTGGACGCCTCCGCTATCGCTTAAAATCAGAGAGCTTCGCTGCATCGCCCAGACGAAATCCGGGTAATCAAGCGGCTCGCAAAGAATCACCCGTCCTTCTTCACCCAGATGCCGCCTGATAACATCCCGAACCGACGGATTTTTATGCAGCGGAATAAGAATCCGTACCTCGCTGTTCCGACGCAGTATATCCATGATAGCCTCGCAAATCGATTCCAGCGGTTCTCCCCACGATTCTCTCCGATGGGCGGTCATCAGAAGGAGCGGTCCCGAAAACTCTTGAAGCGGGAGGAGTTCCTCACATACCTCATGTTTTCTGGTCAGGGCGAGTTTTAACGCATCAATAACGGTATTCCCTGTAACCACAAGAGTTCGTTCCGATATCGGAAGACCTTCGTTGCGGATATTCGACGCAGCCTGCTCCGTCGGGGCAAACCACAAAGAAGACAATCGGTCCGTGATAATTCTGTTTGCTTCCTCGGGGAAGGGACGGTGCATATCCCCGCTTCTCAGTCCGGCCTCGACATGACCTACCGGAGTTCGTCTGTAGAAGGCGGCAAGGGCCGACGCCATGGTCGTCGTCGTATCTCCATGGACAAGAACAAGATCCTGTGGACGGCGGTCCAGAAAAGCACCGACGCCGCTCAGAACCTTCGCGGTGATCCGGTCCAGAGTCTGTCGCTCTTCCATAACGGAGAGGTTGACATCCGCTTCGATACCGAAGAATTCCAGAGACTGATGGAGCATTTGAAGATGCTGGCCTGTCGAGAGTACAGTGACCTGAAACCCTCTCTCTCGAAGCGTACGGATCAGAGGAGCCATCTTGATTCCTTCAGGGCGGGTTCCAACTACACAGACTATCTTTTTCTCCATCTTCAGCCATCCCTCGCAAAAACACGATCAAGACACAGAAGCAGAAACACCTAAAACAGAAACCGCCCGAAAAAGAGAACGCCCCCGGCGACAAGGCAGAATTGCACAATGCTCAGAAGAGCGACCGTCGATACAGTGCTCATTCCCCCGTCGAGGAAACGATGATGAATGTGACCGCGATCAGGAGAGAAAGGGGAACGGCTCTTCGCCAATCTTCTTATTATAGCAAAAAGAGTGTCCGCAGCAGGAATGCCGCCGAGCAACAAGAGAAAAAAAGGCAATCGAATTACAGACACGAACTCGAAATACGGCGTTATGGAGTAGATGCAAAAGCTCGAATAGAGATACCCGAGCAGGGTCGTACCTCCGTCCCCCAGAAATGTCTTCGCCTTCGGAAAATTCCATAGCAATACACCGGTAGCCAGGCTCGCGAGGGGAAGAAAGACCTCGGCAAAACCGAAGACCGCGAGAACGGAGGACGCTGTGATAAACATCATCAGACACAAACCGTTCGCTCCGTCGATAAGGTTGAACGCATTGGTCATTCCGGTTATCCAAAGAAGAGCGACGGGAACATGGCGAAGCGGGATCGGAAGCAGCGCAAGAAAGACCCCGGCTGCAACGATATGAAACGTCAGCCGTACGGCGGGATTCAACGTCTTCATATCATCCCAATAACCGCTGAGAAACACAAGCGTTCCTCCCACAGCGAGAAAACGAAGCAATGGAGCCTCCTCCACTGCGTAGAGGCTCCATAAGAGAAAACCCAGCCATAGGACTATCCCTGCCCCCCTTGGGGTGACTGAGGTATGGATCTTCCGCTCTCCCGGCATGTCGACGATTCGATACCGGTTGGACAGAATGATCGAAAGCGGTGTAACGCACACTCCCCAGAGGAAAAGAAGCGGCAGTGAAATTGAAAGAGGAACAACGACAGAGTCCACGAAATCTCCCTATTTCGTCCCGAAGAGACGATCGCCGGCGTCGCCGAGCCCTGGAACAATGTAGCCGTGATCGTTCAGATGGCTGTCGAGAGCTGCGGCGTAAATATCCACGTCAGGATGCTCCGCATGCACCTTGGAGACGCCCTCCGGGGCAGCGATGATACATACGAGGGAGACTTTCTTGCCGCCCCTTGCCTTGACGAGGCTGATTGCAGCGGCAGCCGAACCTCCGGTGGCGAGCATAGGATCGAGCACCAGAATATCTCTTTCGCTGATATCTCCGGGCAATTTACAGTAGTATTCCACGGGAAGAAGCGTTTCGGGATCCCTATAAAGACCAATATGCCCCACCTTCGCGTTCGGGACAAGCTGAAGAATACCGTCCACCATGCCAAGTCCTGCCCTGAGCACAGGGACGATGGCAAGCTTTTTACCCTCGAGAGCGTAGGCCTCCGTCTTCGCGAGCGGAGTCTCCACCTCGATCTTGACAAGCGGGAGATTACGAGTCATCTCGTAAACCATTAACCCGGCTATTTCCTGTACCAATTCGCGGAACTCTTTCACCGAAGTATTCTTGTCGCGGATGATGCTCACCTTATGCTGTACAAGCGGATGTTCGAAAATAACGGTTTTTCCCTTCTCGGAGAAAGTGCAGCTGGGGCAGATTTTGTGTTCGTAATCCTGTATCTTGCTCAGGCGCCGGATATGCCGATCTCCTTCGAAATCGGTCTCAAGCCAGACATCCAGTACTTCTCTGGCGAGTTCCTCGGAGAGAATTCTCGCCCCCATGGTAAGCACGTTCGAATTATTGTGCCAGCGGCTGAAGCGCGCTGTTTCGACGTCATGGCAATGCGCCGCGTACACACCGGGAATCTTGTTCGCCGCAATGCTCATTCCAACGCCGGTACCGCACAAGAGCAGCCCTTTTTCCGCATGACGACCCGCGACAGCTTCTCCGACACGAAACGCGATGTCGGGATAATCGCAAGAAACAGCATCTGTATCAACACCCATATCTACCGCTTCGATACCGCTTTTTTGCCGAAGATGCTCAAGAAGAAACTTTTTCAGAGAGTATGCAGCATGATCGGAACCTACGGCAATTTTCATGGACAGACCCCTCCTCGTACAATTTCCAGGAGATTGATAAAAAACGTCGAGCCCCCGGTGACCTTCTCCAGCCCTTGATATCATATCATTTGTCAAAAGAAAGGCATATACAAGCCTGCGGAAAACCTTTAAAAAGGAGGCTCCCGAAACGTACGAGAGCCTCCTTGCACATTCTATCCGGAAAAATCTTTCCCGAAGCGCCTCAGATAAGGAGGGTGAGCATGACGCCCGCGGCGACGGCGGTGCCGATGACTCCGGCGACGTTCGGTCCCATCGCGTGCATCAGCAGGAAGTTCCCCGGGCTCTCCTTCTGCGCCACGCGCTGCACCACGCGCGC
>JAHDKT010000091.1 GCA_018436725.1 Synergistaceae bacterium
CCGGAGGCCGATACTCTATCCGCTGAGCTACAGGCGCGGATGCCGCCCCGAAAGGCGAAGCCTATTCTACCCTTGAAAGATGACGGCGTCAAGGCTTGCGGAGTTGTTAGAAAATTCGAGGCGTGGCCGATGCTCAAAGCGGGGAAGCTCTCTAGTCGATGCTCGGACTTTTTTTCCCGAGGAGGAGACAGTGTGAAACAAACTTCCACATCTCCGCCAGGGACTCCTTTTCAGCGCCTGAACGTGACGATGGTGACCCCGAAGCCTCCCTCGCCGACATCGCCGAGACGGTAGGATTCCACGTACTTCAGCGAGGCGCAGAGCGCGTGGATCTCTCTGCGGAGGATCCCCTCGCCTCGCCCGTGGATCACGGTGACGCTCGAATGACCGCGGCGCAGGGCCTGATCAAGGTAGCGTTCGACGAGGGGGAGCGCCTCCTGAACGTTCATTCCCCGGACCATGACGGACGAGGGAACCGTTTCCGGCGTCTCCATCACGGTATTATGCGGCATGGACGCCCCCTTTGGTTTCTTTTCCGTCTTAACCAGCTTTTTTACGTTGACGTCCATCTTGATCGCGCCGACGCGCAGAATGGCTTTCTCGCCCTGGAGCATCTCGATGACACCCACATAGTCCGTTCCGACTATCTGCGCGGGCGTCCCGACGGCCGGGACAAATCCCTCCTGCCCTGCGGCGCTCTTGAGGGCTCGCCGCTCCTGGCGCTGCTCGATTTTTTTGCGTTCGCTCCTGACGCGCTCCGAAGACTCCGATATCGTCCGGTGCACCACCGACTTCGACGCGTCGTTGAGCGTGCGGAGAAGCTCTTTGCTGGACTCCTCGGCGCGTGCGAGCAGAGTTTCCGCCTTCCGTTCCGCTTCCGCGAGGATGCGGTCTTTTCTCGACTCCATTTCGAAAGAGAACTCCTGGTACTTCTTTCGCTCCTCCGCAAGCGTCCTGCGAAGCGAGCGCATCTCGTTCTCCTCCTTGTCGAGCCACGCCCTCCGCTCGTTCAGTTCGCCGATGAGTTCCTCGACCGGGACCTCTCGTTCGCTCAATACCGCGCGCGCCTTGTCGAGGACGGAAAGCGGCATTCCGTAGCGCTGTGCGATGAAGAGCGCGTTGCTCTTCCCCGGAACCCCGAGGAGCATTCTGTACGTAGGAGACAGCGTTTCCACGTCGAATTCCATGCTTGCCGTTTCCACGCCGGGAGCGGTGAGGGCGTACTGCTTGACGGGGTTGTGATGCGTCGTCGCAAGAGTAAGCCCCTTTTCCTTCGTCAGCGTGTCCAGCAGGGCGACTCCCAGCGCGGCTCCTTCCTGAGGGTCGGTGCCCGCGCCGAGTTCGTCGAGAAGGACGAGCGATGTTCTGTCGGCATTTTCCAGGATCGAGATGATGTTCTTCACATGCGCGCTGAAGGTGGACAGGTTTTGTTCTATGCTCTGTTCGTCTCCGATATCCGCATAGATGGCCCCGATATTCCCCACCCTGGAGTCCTCCTCCGCGGGAATGGGAAGGCCGCACCATGCAAGAAAGACGCAGACTCCGGCCGTCTTCAGAACGACGGTCTTGCCGCCTGTGTTCGGCCCCGTGATGACAAGGCTCCGGAATCCCTCGCCGCACTTGATGCTCACCGGAACAGCCTTTTCACCGAGAAGCGGGTGACGCGCCTCGTGCAGGGAGAAGAGCGTTTTCTCTTCGATCCGGGGAAGCTTCCAGCGTCGTTTGGAAATGACTTCAGCGGCGCCGAAGAAGAGGTCGAAATCGGCGAGCACATCCTGCGCGTCGAGAACGGGGCGCTCCCGCGCCATAATGTCCGCCGTCAGCTTACGAAGGATACGATGCTCCTCTTCCTCCTGATCGCGCAGCCGGAGGGCGAGCGTATTGTTGAGCGGCACCAGCACCGACGGCTCCATGTAGATGGAGCTTCCCGATCCGGATCTGTCGACCACGGTTCCAGGAAAGCGGTTGACGTACTCCTGCCGTACGAGGAAGACGAAGTGGCTGTTCCTATAGGCGAGCACTCTGTCCTGGAGCATCTGCGCGACGGAAGGGGTATCGAGAAGCGACTGCGCGGCGCGGCGGATTCGTCTGCGAAGCGAATCCACATCCTGCCGTATGGAGGCGAGCGCAGGGCTTGCGGTATCGTAGAGCACGCCGTTGTCGTCCAGGACGCCGAGAGCTTGCAGTTCAGCGGAGAAGTCCCTGAAACGGCGGAACGGCTGCTCGAACGCAGGAAAGGTTCCGCGATGCTTGCCGAGGATCTCCCTTGTGGCGTTGGCAAGCGCCAGAAGGCGCGAAACCGAAAGAAGCTCCTCGCCGGAGAGCATGCCCGAACGCTTCGCTCCCTGCAGCATGAAGGAGACGCAAACGGCCTTCGGGTTCCACGGCCACTCGCCGTTTCTGTCGCGTAACTCCATGTAGGAACGGAAGAGGTCGATCCGCTCAAGCAGGTTGCGGAGAGACGGCTGCGGTTTCAAGCGGTCGAGCGCGAAAAGCCCCAGCTCGCCCCGGACGGAGGATGCGAAGGTGTTCAGTATTTTGGGTATTTCGAGAATTCGCGAGACGTCTTCTTTAATTTCCATCCGAGGAACCTCCGTCCGCCTCTCCTCCGTTCCCCGGGAAGAGAGAGGGAAGGTTCAGCTCGGGCAGAGAGAAGTTCTCCGGAAAGATGTTCCACTCCCTCATTCGCGCCTGCACAACCGGCCAGGCGGCATGGGCTCCCCGCATCACGACGCTCTCCGACATCCATTCGGACGGAATGATCGGCGAGTAGGTGGTAATGCCGACATACAGGAAGAGGATCAGCGCGACGCCCTTGAGCGCTCCCGCGACCGCGCCGAGAATTCTGTCGACGAATGCGAGCGACGTGAATTTTAGAAAGGCGCGCACCATCTTGCACATAAGCGCCGCGCCCACGACTGCCGCGATATAGATGAGGGCCATCGCGGAGACGGACAGCAGCGCGCTCCCTCCCTGCGGCCAGATCTCCGCAAGTTTTTCGGCGAGAGGATCGGAGTACTTCCAGGCGAGGATGATTCCTCCTACCGTTCCAAGCAGTGAAAAGAACTCTCCGGAAAATCCGCGGAAGAGACCCCGGAGCACAAGCGTGATAACTATAAGCAACATTACGATATCAAAAACGGAAGCCACATTCATTGTTTTTCAAGCTCCTCCGAAAACACGTCTATTTTGGAGCGAATCTTTTCAAGGGTCCAGCCGAGCTGGAGACACAGGAGAAGAAGAATCTTCTCCTGGTCGAGGGTGTGCTCCAGCTCGCCGGTAAATTCGGCCATGAGCTTCGTTACCCGCATCAGACTCTCGTCGTCGAGAGATGTTCTGACGTGGTAGACGCTCCTGCCGACCTTGATCGTCACATCGCGAAGGGACGACGTCACCCTCTGGCGCTCCTTTCCCCTCCGGCGCCGGGTGCGGCGCCCGTCAGTTCGGGCATGAGGGTCGAAATACGATCATAGATAACCTTTAACTGAGCCTCTATCTGGTTCTTCTCTTTCTGGAGGGTGAGTTTCTCGCGTTCGAGCACCTCCAGCGTTCTTTGATTTTCCTTCCCTGCGCGGATGAGTTCGAGATCCTTCTCGGCGAATTTGCTTTTCAGATCGTCGACCTGGGCGCGAAGCTGATCCCGCTCCGCCCGCAGGGAGGAGACGGTCGAGCAGAGCTTGTCGACGAGATGTTCGATATTTCCGATCGCCGTCATTCCGATCGCCCCCTTACCGTAGCACGTATCCGCTCGCGGTCATTCTGGCGCGGACGAGTTCGTTCACATCGTCCACTTCTTCGTCGGTGAGCGTCCTGTCGTCGCGTTTGTACGAGAGAGAGAACGCGAGCCCCCGATGCCCCTCCGGAACTCCTTTGCCGGAGTACACATCGAAGAGGCGCACTTCCCCGAGGAGCCGGCCCCCCTCTTCGCGGATCAGTCCGGTCACCTTCTCCATAGGCTCCGTCAGAGGCACGAAGAGAGAGATGTCCCTGAACACCGGCGGGAACGAGGAGAGTTCTCTGAACGCCGGAAGCGCGGGCGATTCAAAGGGCTCGAGATCCAGTTCGAATGCGAAGAGCGGCGCGCAGTCAAGCTCCTTTTCGATCGACGGTTTCAGGCGGAGCAGATACCCGACCTGTTTCTCTCCGCTGTAGAGAATCGCGGTCTGGCCGCGATGCCCGAAATGTTCTTCGCCCTGGACAAAACGGAGGGAGACGCCGCGACTCTCGGCAAGGGCGAGTACATCCGCCTTGAGCGTGAAGAGGTCGTCCGCGTCGGCGGGGCCATAGGGAAGCCGAGGATCCTTTCCTCCGTAGGCCAGACCGCATATTCGCTCGACCTCCTCGTGCCCTCCCTCGTCGATGGGGAGGAAGACTCTGCCGAGTTCGAAAACGCGGATCGCCGTCTTCCATCCGGACGCCACGCTCTGTTCGACGCTCCGAAGAAGACCGGGGAGCAGGGTGGTTCGCATCCTCGACTGCTCCGCGCTCAGCGGGTTGGCCAGAGAAAGAGGCGCCGCCCGGCGGTCGGAGGGGGGAAGGCGCAGAAGATCGACGAACGAGGGGGAGAGGAAACTGTAGTTTACCAGCTCCACATACCCTCTTGAGAGAAGCGTTGAGCGAATTTCGCCTTTGAGGCGGGTCGTCGGGCCGATGTCGCCTCGTCCGTAGAGGGCTTGCGGAAGACGGGGCTTCAGCGTCTCGTTGTACCCGCGGATCCTGCCGACTTCTTCGATAAGATCCTCTTCGATGGAGATATCCGGGCGCCAAGAGGGGACGGAAAACGTCTTCGCTTCCGGCGTCGATGAAATCTCGGCGAGGCCGAGGCGCGAAAGAATGGCCGCCGCTTCCTCCATGTCCTCCGTAAGCAAAATTTTCTTCAGGCTGCTTCGCGTCAAAGAGACAGTCCGCTCTTCGGGCAGCTTCGTCGAGGCTCTGAGAACGGAATACCCGGCCTCCGCCGCTCCCCACTCCTCAAGAAGTGAAAAGATATACTGCA
Source organism: Synergistaceae bacterium (assembly GCA_018436725.1). GTDB lineage: Bacteria > Synergistota > Synergistia > Synergistales > Aminobacteriaceae > JAAYLU01. Next base: position 4,997 of record JAHDKT010000091.1, read on the forward strand.
GCGACGTTTCGGTGATCTTGGCATCGACGATACGGGCATAACGGAAGGCCGCTTCGGAGGTAATGCCGAGCCTGCGGGAGGTTCGGCTTACACGGATGGCGTCGAAGATGGCGGACTCGAGGAAGACATTTCGAGTCGATTCGAGGATTTCGCTGTTCTCCCCGCCCATGACGCCGGCGATACCCACCGCGAGGCCGCCGCTCGTGATGAGCATATCGCCCGGTTCGAGTTTGTGGCTCTTCCCGTCGAGCGTTCTGGTTTCTTCTCCGGCGCGGGCCGAGCGCACCGTAATCTCCGGCGAAGCGAGACGTCCGGCATCGAAGGCGTGCGTCGGTTGCCCGAGCATCAGCATGGCGAGGTTGGTGGCGTCGACCATCGCGGATATCGGGCGCATTCCGAGCAACGTGAGCATGATCCGCGTCCGAAGCGGCGACGGGCCGCTCCTGAGTCCGGTAATCAGACCGAGGCAGTAGAGCGGACATCCATCGTCTTGAAGAGAGATCCCCCTGAATTCGACGGGCCATTGGGCGTTTTTCCCGTTCGCGGGAAACGAGGCGAGGTCCTTTTTCCACCGTGCTTCGGGAAACAGGGCGAAGACCTCGCGGGCCACGCCGAGCATGCTCAGCAGATCGCCCCGGTTCGGCGTCACGGAGAGGTCGAGAATGGCGTCGTCAAGCCCAAGCAGCCGTTTAACGTCCTCGCCGGGCGCCGTCTCCGAGGGCAGACGAAGGATACCGAATTCGTCCGCCGCCTCCGGTATCCCCAGTTCCGCCGCGGAGAGCAGCATTCCGCAGCTCTCGACGCCGTCGAAATCGCGGACGCCGAGAACGGCCCCGTCGGCGAGCACGGCGCCGGGACGTCCCCAGGGGACGATATCCCCGGCGGAGAGATTCGGGGCCGCCGTCACGACGAGAGCGCTTCCCGCGCAGTCGTGTACGGAGGCGACAAAAAGGTTTTCTTTGAGGGGGTGTCTTTCCATTTTTTCGATCCGGGCGGAACGCACATCCTTGAGCAGAGCGCAGGGGTAGTCGACGGATTCGACTTCGCATCCCGTGAGCGTCAGTCGCTCCGCGACCTCTTGCAGCGATGCGGGAATCGTCAGTATGTCGTTCAGCAGGTTCCAGGAAATCAGCATGAGAAACGCCTCCCCGAGAGAAGATAGGGCACGTTGCCTTCAAAGAGCACGCGCAGGTCGGTCAATCCGTATTTGAGCATGGCGATGCGGTCGAGCCCTATCCCCCATGCGAAGCCGTTGTACACCGAGGGGTCGATGCCTCCGTATCGGATGACGTTGGGGTGAACCATGCCTAGTCCCGCCACTTCGAGCCAGCCCGTTCCCTTGCATATTCTGCACGAGGGGTTCTTGCCCGAGCACTCGACGCACTCGATGTCGAGTTCGAGAGAGGGTTCCGTGAAGGGGAAGTAACTCGCGCGGTAGCGGGCTTTGAGGGGGCGGGAGAAGATTGCCGCCATGAGCGCTTCGAGGCACCCTTTCATATCGGCCACGGAGATGTCCTTCTCGACGAGCAGTCCTTCGAGCTGATTGAACATGGGCGAGTGCGTAGGGTCGCTGTCGCGCCTGTACACCTTGCCGGGGCAGACGATCCGGATCGGCGCGCCGTGTCGGAGCATCGCCCTGATCTGCACGGGCGACGTGTGCGTCCGCAGGAGCTTGCCGTCCGGGAAATAGAAGGTATCCGCCATGTCCCTCGCAGGGTGGGATGCCGGGATGTTGAGCGCCTCGAAATTGTGGAAGTCGTCCTCTATCTCGGGACCGAGCGCTACGGAAAAACCGAGTCCCGCAAGAATTTCCACCACATCCTGCGTCAACTGGGCGACCGGATGGATCCCTCCCGTGCTCCTCCCCCGGGGAGGAAGCGTTACGTCGATGCGGTGCGTTCTCTCCGCGACATCAGATTCCTTTTCTTCAAGCTCTCTTTTCTTCCCTTCGAGAATCTCCTCCATACGGTCGCGGAGGGAGTTGACTGCCTGACCGACAACGGGGCGCTCCTCGGGTGAAAGGGAGCCGAGCGTCTTCAAAAAGGAGGTCACGGCGCCCTTCTTACCGAGAAAAGCGACCTTTACCTGCTGCAGTTCCTCGGAAGAAGCTAATGATGCGATCTGTTCCAAAAAATTAAGTTCGATTCCTTCCAGTTCAGTGCGGATGGACGTCACGTGCCGTTCTCCTCCTTCTCGTTCATTTCGGAATACTCCTCCTCCACACGGCCTGCTGCGGCATATCCCCCGCATCGACGAACCGGACCGTGGCGGGAAAAGCGCTGCGTCTTCAGTCGAAAAGAAGGAAAAGAGCACTCTTCTTCGTGCGAAAATTCTACTCCGGAGTGGATTATATCACCACTCCCGCCGCCGCTCCACATGCAAAGAAAAAGGGTTCCCGCCGCGACCCGGCGGCAGGAACCCCGAAATGGCATCATTGTGAAGGCCGGCGGCTCCGCAGTGCTGCGCAGAGCGTTATACGCCCTCCGAACGCTCCGGAATGCTTACTTGCCCAGCGCGTTTTTCGCCTGCGCCGTGAGCTGAGTGAACGCCGCCATATCGTTGATCGCCAGCTCGGAAAGCATCTTTCTGTTGATGACGATTCCCGACTTTTTCAGACCGTTCATGAAGGCGCTGTAGGACATTCCGCAGGATCTGGTCGCAGCGTTGATTCTGGTGATCCACAGGCGGCGGAAATCCCTCTTCTTCCGTTTTCTATCGACATACGCCCTTGAAAGGGAGTGAAGATAGGCCTCTCTCGCTCTCCGATACACGTTCTTCTTTCGTCCCCAGTACCCTTTGGTTATCGAAAAAAGTTTTTTTCTTTTTTTATCGCTTGCGCTACCACCTTTGACGCGGGGCATCGCACGTCACCTCTTTCATAAATTGAACTTGTTCTCAGTTGTACGGGAGAAGCTTCTTCAGGCTCTCGATTCGAGTAGCGTCGACATACCCTGTTTTGCGCAGCTTGCGAAGGCGGGCGGGTCCCTTCACCGTAAGATGATGACCTCTTCCCACCCTGCGGTAGGAGAGCTTCCCGGTTCCAGTGAACGAAAATCTCTTTTTGGCTCCCGAATGGGATTTGAGCTTTGGCATTTGAGCATTCCTCCTTCCTCGGATATTCTTCAAGATAAAAGCCCGCCGCAGTTCGCGACAGGCGAATTGAACGTCATCGCTATATACGCTTTCAGACTGTACTTATTCCGTAGGCGATCGGCTTTCCGCTGCCGCTCCGTTTTCCTTCGCATCCGGAGCTTTTTTGACGGCTTTCGGGGCATCGTTTTTCACAGGAGGCTTGGTGACCGGCTTGACCTGCCCCTGGGGCAGCGGAGTCATCATGATCCGCATGTACCTGCCCTCCATGCGAGGCGCGCCCTCGCTTTTGCCGAGACCGTCGCAATCGCGTATCACGCGCGCGAGCACCTCTTCGCCCTTGTCAAGGAAGGACATCTCTCTCCCGCGGAAAAAAACCGAGACTTTAACTCTGTGTCCATCCTCAAGGAAACTTTTGATCGCCCTGACTTTGAAATCGTAGTCGTGTTCGTCGATCTTCGGACGCATCTTCATTTCTTTCAGCGTCTGGACTTTTTGTTTCTTCCGAGCGTCTTTTTCTTTTTTCTGCAACTGATACCGGTACTTTCCATAATCGAGGATCCTGCACACGGGGGGTGTCGCTTGCGGCGCAACCTCCACCAGATCAAGCATTCGCTCTTCGGCCATCCGGATGCCTTCGGCGGTGGGCAGGGTACCCAGCTTGACGCCGTTTTCGTCGATGATCAGGACTTCTCGTGCGGAAATTTCCCGGTTCACTCGGGGATCTCCATCGTCTTTTCTTGTTACTATAGCCTTTCACCTCCAGTAAAAATATAAAAAAGGCCGGTGGAAAACCACCGGCCCCGCATACGCGAAGACTTTTCTTCAAACCAGGCGAATAAACGCTTCGCAAGGTGAGAGGGTGGCCCCTCTTCTTTTCGATATTTTTCAACTAGGGCATTATAGCACGAAGAGGGATACGGCGCAATTCTTATTTTTCCACGCCGGCCTTTTTCTTCTCGTCGGGCGTATTCCGGGCCTTTCCCGTAAAGAGGTGGACGGCGAGAAGGAGCGCAAAAAAGACGAAGCTGGAAAGCCTGAGCATTCTGAGCGGGTTGACCATCAAAATGCCCGCCGCCACGAAAAGCCCCCGTTCCCAAAGAGGCATGGCCCGTCGGAGCATACCGATGAGACCGCACGAGAGCGCGAAGATACCTACAATCGCAATGGTCAAATCCAAAAGGTACTTGGACAGAACGAAATCGATGAACAGAAGATCCGGGTTGTAGACAAAAAAGTAGGGCAGCAGCAGGCCTGAAAGCGCCAGTCCGAGCGCCGCCATCGCGACTTTGAACGGACGCGCTCCGGCGAGACCGGCGGCGGTGTAGCTTGTCAGGGCGACGGGCGGTACCACTGCGGACATGGTGCCGTAGTAGAACGCGAAGAAGTGCGCGGCGAGCGGCGGAACTCCCATCTGCTGGAGCGCGGGCGCGGCGATCGTGGCGGTGATGATGTAGCAGGGCGTCGCAGGCAGCCCCATGCCGAGGATGATCGCGGCGATCATGCAGAGGATGAGCGCAGCCCAGAGCTTGCCCCCGGCGAACATGATGATGTTCATCGCGATGACCTGCCCTAATCCCGTCATTCCGACCGCTCCGACGATGAAGCCCACTATTGCGCAGGAGATGCCGACGGGCGCGGCGCTCTGCGTTCCCTCGTCAAGCGCGCGGACGACGTCTTTCAGCCCCATGCGCGTGGATTTTTTCAGCGAGGAGACGACGATGATGGCGAAAAGACCGAGAAACGCCGAATAGAGCGGCGTGTACCCCGCCACGAGGAAATAAATGATGATGACGAGCGGGATGGTCATGTGCCCCTTGTCGAGCATCGTGGCCTTCAGCGACGGAATCTCGGAGGGAGGAAGGCCGACGAGTCCCCGTTTTTTCGCCCTGAGATCCACCATGAACATGATGGCGAGGTAGTAAAGCAGCGCCGGTGTGAATCCCGCAATCATGATCTTGACGTATGGTATGCCCAGGAACGTGCTCATGATGAACGCCGAGGCGCCCATGATCGGCGGCATCAGTATGCCTCCGGTGCTTGCTGCCGCCTCCACCGCGCCCGCGAAGTGCGGCATGTACCCCACCCGCTTCATGAGGGGAATGGTGAACGCGCCTGTGGTCGCCACGTTCGCCTGTGCGCTCCCCGAGATACTCCCCATCAGCGCGGACGCCATCACGGCGACCTTCGCGGGGCCTCCGCGGTACTTTCCGGCGAGCGCAAGGGAGAAGTCGTTGAAGAATTCGCTGGTACGGGAAGCGGAGAGGAACGCACCGAAGAGGATGAACATGAAAACATAGCTCGAAGACACCATGAGCGTGACTCCGTAAATTCCCTGGTCGGTGAGGGCCATCCTGATGATGATCCGCTCCCAGTTGAAGCCTCGATGCGCGAAGAGCCCGGGGAACATGGGGCCGAAACGCGTATACGCAAGGAAGAAAATACTGAGCAGCGTCAGCGGAAGGCCGACGGCGCGGCGGCTGGCCTCGACGAGGAGCGCCATGGTGACCACCGCGACGGCAAGATCCGCGAACGTCGCCTGAAGATTCGTCTGGAGCAGCCTGTCATAGGTAAGGAGCAGCCAAAACATGCATCCGAGGGAGGTCAGAGCCAGAACCCAGTCGGGGAGCGACGGGCGTTCTCTCGGTGAACCCGCGAACGCCGGGTAGAAGAGGAAGATGATCGCCATGAGCGTCCCTAAGTGAATGGCGTTCATCTTGACGGCGATCAGCAGGCCGATGCTGTTCATCCAGAAATGGACGAGAGCCGTCGCGACGGTCAAAACAAGCGCGGCGGCTCCTGCGGGACCGGTGAGTTTCCGTACGGGAATGGACTCGCCGGGGACAAAGAGGGAAACAAAACCTTTCATCAACATATGATACGCTCCTCCCGAAAAAGGAGCGGCATGGGATTGTCCCACGCCGCCCGCGTCGTATAAGCTACTGAAAAAGAAGACTACGGAAGCAGTTCCGCCGGGATAGTGAGACCGATCTCGGAGAAGAACTTCACTGCGCCCGGATGCAGGGGAGCGCCGAAGAGTCCGTCGATGGGATTGTCGAAGTCGACCTTTTTGAAGGCCGCATGCTCGTTCATCAGGTCGCCCTTCTTCGTGTAGATGATCTTCAGCATGTCGTAGACCACTTCGTCGGGGACATCCCGCCCCACGAGAAGGGCCGACTTGATGCCGGCGACCCGGAGGTCCTTCTCCTGCTTCGGATAGGTTCCGGCAGGGATGAGCACGCCCGCGTAGAAGGGAGCGACTTCTTTCACCTTCGCCAGGTCCTCGGCGGAAAACTCAAGCATGTTGACTTCCTGGCGGCCCGCATAGAGTTCCGCAACCGCGCCAACGGGAACCCCGGCTTCGGCGTTGAAGGCGTCGAGCTGACCGTTCTGCAGCGCCTGCGCGGCCTCGCTGTATCCGACGTACTCCGCCTTGATGTCGTCGAAAGTCAAACCGGCGAGAGCCTGAAGAAGCACCTTGCTGCTGAACTCGGTACCGGAGGCTGCGGGCCCGACGGCGACTTTCTTGCCCTTGAGGTCGGCCCATGTCTTGATTCCGGAGGAACCGCTGACGACGAACTGCGTCACGTCGGGCCACAGCCCCATGACGTAGCGCAGGTTCTCTATCTTTTTCCCTTCGTAGCGGACGGTGCCGGTGTAGGCGAATCCGGTGAGATTGGCCATGGCGATCGCCATCTCCGCCTCTCCGCGTTGCATCATGTCGAGGTTCTCGACCGTGCCGCCGGAACTCTGCGCGGACCACTTGTACCCTTTTTCCATAAGCGCCGTGTTGAAGTGATTGGCGAGGATAGTGCCGATGGGATAGTACGTTCCGCCCGTGGAACCTGTTACGATGGTGACGAATTTCGTCGAAGCGAAGGCGGCTCCGGCGAAAACCAGAAGAAACAGCGCGACACACAGAATGGCGATTCTCTTTTTGTTCATCAAACATCCACCTCTTTCGTTATAGTAAGTGCGTTTCACCGCTACCCCACGTCTTCGGTGATTTCACCCCCTGAAATATACTCCACACTCTCGGTTATCAAACCGCCTCAAGATTGTAACAGGAGTCGCTTCGGCTTTCAAGCGACTCCTGTTCTGAACATTCTTTTCAAAAAGAGGCGTATTCCGCACCGACCGCTACTTCTTCAGCGGACTGAACTCCTCGTCAAGGACGGCTCTGAACTGCTCAAGCGACATCGAGCCGAGGTCGCCCTTCGTTCTCTCCCGGGGGGCCACCGCCCCGGACTCTCTTTCCTTTTCTCCGATCACGATCATATACGGAACCTTCTGCGTCTGGGCGTCTCGTATCTTCTTGCCCAGCTTCTCGTCGCGCTCGTCGACTTCCACACGGACGCCCCACGAACGAAGCGTCTGCGCCACGCTCTTTCCGTACTCAACGAAATCTTCCGCGACCGGCAGGACTCTCGCCTGGACGGGGGCGATCCAGTAGGGGAAGGCGCCTGCGAAGTTCTCGATGAGGATGCCGAAGAAGCGCTCCAGGCTGCCGAGCACCGTTCTGTGGAGCATCACCGGGCGATGTTCTTTGCCGTCTGCGCCGATATACTTCAGGTCGAATTTTTCCGGCATTTGGAAGTCGAGCTGGATGGTGCCGCACTGCCACGTTCTTCCTATGCAGTCCTCCAAATGGAAGTCGATCTTCGGGCCGTAGAAGGCGCCGTCGCCCGGGTTGAGTTTGTACTCGGATCCGGTCTCTTCAAGAGCCTGCTGCAGCGCGGTCTCGGCGATCTTCCACTGATCCTCGGAGCCCATGGAGTTCGCGGGGCGTGTCGACAGTTCCATGGTGTACTTGAAGCCGAAGACATCCTTGTAGATGAAGCGGCAGAGGTCCATGATGCCTTTGATCTCGTCCTTCACCTGGTCCGGGCGGCAGTAGAGGTGCGCGTCGTCCTGCGTGAAGCAGCGGACGCGCATCAGACCGTGGAGCACGCCGCTCCGCTCGTGCCTATGCACCACGCCCAACTCGGCCATGCGTAGCGGCAAATCGCGGTAGCTGCGTATCTGGCTCTTGTAGACAAGCATACCTCCGGGGCAGTTCATCGGTTTGATGGCGAAGGGGCGCTCGTCGATCTCGGTGAAGTACATGTTGTCCCTGTAGTGATCCCAGTGCCCCGACTGGATCCAGAGCGACCGTTCGAGGATAAGCGGCGTGCGGATTTCGCAGTACCCTCTCTTCGTGTGCTCCTTCTTCCAGAAATCGATCAGGTTGTTGAGAATGACCATCCCCTTGGGGTGGAAGAACGGGAAGCCAGGGCCCTCGCCTTGAAGGCTGAAGAGGTCAAGCTCCTTGCCGAGACGTCTGTGGTCGCGGTTTTTCGCCTCCTCCATTCTGTGAATGTAGGCGGCCAGCGATTCCTCGTCGCCGAAGGCAGTACCGTAAACCCTTGTGAGCATGATGTTCTTCTCGTCGCCCCGCCAGTACGCTCCCGCCACGGAGAGCAGTTTGAAGTGACGGACGCACGACGTGTTGGGGACGTGCGGTCCCCGGCAGAGATCGGCGTACTCCCCCTGAATATAGAGTGTGACGGTCTCTTCCTCCAGCTCGGAGATGATCTCCGCCTTGTACGGGTCGTTCTTCTCCTTGAACCATTCGAGCGCCTCGGCCTTGGTCATCGCACGGCGTTCCACGGGGACTGAACGCTTGGCGATCCGGTGCATCTCCTTCTCGATCTTCGGCAGATCCTCTTCGGTGATGCCGCCGGGGATCTCCATGTCGTAGTAAAATCCGTCCTTGATCGACGGACCGACGCCGTAGCGCGTTCCCGGGTACATTTGGGCGACGGCCTGGGCCATCAAGTGCGCTGCGGAATGCCGCAGAATGTCGAGCCCCTCGTCAGAATCCGGAAGTATCGGGGCCGCCTCGCCGTCCGTTTCGACGACGCGAGAGAGATCCATCGCACAGCCGTCGATCTTCGCCGCTATCGCGCCCTTCTTCAGTCCCAGCGCGTCGAGCACATCGCCCGCCGTGCCGAAAGCCAACTCCGCCTGTTTGCCGTTGCTGCCTGTAAACCGCATCATACTCCTACCTCCTCGTTTTCAAAAAAAAATGCCCACGCATCTCCATTATGGAGACGACATGGGCTTGTCGCGGTTCCACTCCATTTCCGCGCATAGTACCGTGCGCGGCGCTCGTGTCCGCTGTACGGGGCGGATCCCCCGACGCCTTGTCCCGATAGGGTATTTCGGCGTCCGCTCAAGGGCGGTGTTCGAGGACGAATCCGGAGGAGACCTTTCAGCCGCGTGCCTCCCTCTCTGTCCGGACGAAGCGTCCCTACTCTCCCTCTCATCGCAGGAAAGAAAACTTTTCTGAACTTATACCCCTAAAAGGGGAATCTGTCAACTCTTTCCGGTGCTCCCGAAACCGCCCTCTCCGCGTCCCGTCAGCCCGAGCGCTTCGTCCTCGCGCCATTCCACTCTGGCGACGGGAGCGACGACAAGCTGCGCGATCCTGTCGCCGGCGACGATGGTGAAAGGGTCTTTCCCGAGATTCACCAGGAGGATCCGCACCTCTCCCCTGTAGTCGCTGTCGATCGTGCCTGGAGCGTTCAGAATCGTTACGCCGTGGCGTATTGCGAGACCGCTGCGAGGCCGTATCTGGGCTTCGTACCCTTCGGGGAGTTCTATGCGAATACCGGTGCCGACGCTTGTACGCTCGCCCGGAAGGAGGAGAATATCCTCGGCCGAGCGTAGATCGGCGCCCGCCGCGCTCTCCGTTGCGTATTCAGGAAGAGGGAACTCTTTCGCCCTTCCCTCGCGAAGTATTTTTACCGGCACCGGCATAGCCGATTACGACCTTCCTCCGGAAGAGTGCCTGCGAGGCCCGCCGCCCCCGCCTCCGGGTCTGCGGTCGCCCCTTCCGCCTCCGTCCCGGGGTCTTTCCCGTTCCGGCTGCGGGTTGTTCTTGTTCGCCTCGGCAAGCGCCGCGATCATGCTCTCCCGCTCTTTCTCGGCCGGAAGCACGTCCGAAAGCCCCTCTTCCGCAATGCGGCTCTCGTTGTCGAGGATACGTCGACGCGTCAGGTTGGTGCGCCCCATGTCGTCGATCTCCTTGACCATGACGAGCACCTTGTCGCCGACCTTGAAGACGTCCTCCACCTTCGGAATACGGTGCGTGCTCACTTCGCTCACGTGGAGCAGTCCTTCCTTGCCGGGGAGGCATTCAATGAAGACGCCGAAGGTCATGAGGCGTGTGACCGTGCCGAGGTAGACCTCTCCGGCCTCAAGGTCCTTCGTGAGCCCCCGGATGATGGAGAGGGCCTCGTTCACCTTCTCCTGCGAAGAACCTCCGATGTAGATCTCTCCGCTGTCCTCGACGTTGATCTTGACTCCCGTCTTCTGGGTGATGCCGCGGATGATCTTGCCGCCGGGGCCGATGACGTCCCGGATCTTCTCCGGGTCGATAGTGGTCATGAAGATTCTGGGGGCGTTGGTGGAAAGCTCCGCCGGCGAGGGTATCGCCGCTTCCATGCTGTCGAGAATCCGCATTCTCGCCGCGCGCGCCTGAGAGAGCGCCTGCTCGAGGATCGCCCTGGTTATTCCGCCGGCCTTGTTGTCCATCTGGAGCGCGGTCACGCCGTCGCGCGTGCCGGCGACCTTGAAGTCCATATCGCCGAAGTGGTCTTCAAGCCCCTGGATATCCGTGAGCACCGCGACCTTCTCACCTTCTTTGATAAGCCCCATCGCGATTCCGGCGACATGCTTCTTCATCGGAACTCCGGCGTCCATGAGGGCGAGGCTGCCGCCGCAGATGGAGGCCTGCGAGCTGGAGCCGTTGGATTCAAGAATATCGGAGACGACGCGCATCACGTAGGGGAAGTCGGCCTCTTCGGGGATCATGGAGCGAAGCGCGCGCTCGGCGAGCGCGCCGTGGCCGATCTCGCGCCGCCCGGGTCCCCTCATTGGACGGACCTCTCCGACGGAGAACGGAGGGAAGTTATAGTGCAGGATGAACCGTTTGGCCGGCTCGTCCTGTTTCAGGCCGTCGAGGATCTGGTCGTCGACGCCCATCATTCCGAGCGTCGTGACCACGAGCGCCTGCGTCTCGCCGCGCGTGAAGAGCGCGGAACCGTGTACCCTCGGAAGAACCCCAGTCTCGCAGGTGATCTTTCGGAGTTCGTCCATCCGGCGACCGTCGGCGCGCGTTCTTTCATCGACGATGAGCGAGCGCATCGTCTTCTTCACCATCTCGTCGATGAGCCCGCCGATGTAGTCGCCGCTTTCGGGACACTCCTCCCGGAAGCGCTCTAGAAGCTTGTCCCTGGCTGCGGATATCGCGTCGCCGCGGGGCTTCTTCTCATGTATCATCACCGCGTCGCGGATCTCCCCCGCAAGGTTCTCCGCCGCCCACGCGTCGATGTCGGGGAAGGAGGGGGGCGGCGGAAGCATAAGCTTTTCGCGGCCTACGGCGGCACGCATCTCGTTGAACAGACCGACGATCTTTTTAATTTCGTTCTGCGCCAACTCCAGGGCGTCGACAAGAAGCTCCTCGGAGATCTCCTTAGAGCCGCACTCGACCATCGTCACGCCGTCGAGATGGCCTGCGACGAGAAGGTCGAGGGTAGATTCGAGCATCTGCTCCTCGGTAGGGTTCACCACGAACTCGTCGCCGAGACGTCCGATTCTGACGGCGCCCACAGGGCCTCCCCAGGGGATGTCGGAAATAGTCAGAGCGGCGGAGGCGGCGTTGATCGCAAGGACGTTGGGCGGGTTGACCTGGTCTACGGAGAGGACCGTCGAGACCACATGGACGTCGTAGCGCATCGACTCATCGAAGAGCGACCGGATGGAGCGGTCCACCATCCGGCAGCTCAGGATGGCCGTTTCGGAAGGCCTGCCTTCGCGCTTGATAAAGCCGCCGGGGATCTTCCCCGCGGAGTAAAATCGTTCTTCGAAATCGACAAGCAGCGGGAAAAAATCGATCCCGGTGCGCGGTTTTTCGGTGATGCAGGCTGTCGTCAGCACAGTCGTTTCTCCATGCGTGGCCACCACCGCGCCGCCGGCCTGCTTCGCTACTTTTCCTGTGGAAAACTCCAGAGGACGGCCTCCGATTTCTACTGAAAACGTCATTTCCATATACTTCTTCCTCCTCAATATTCAGCTCATTTTTTTGTATGCGGAGTAAGAATACCACAATCGAACAAAAAAAGTGCGAGGACTTTTCGTCCCCGCACCGGAAATCGACCTTTTTTCAGTGACGCAGACCGAGTCTCTCGATAAGCGTTCTGTAGCGGTTGAAATCCTTGTCCTTCAGATAACGCAGAAGTCTGCGGCGTTTGCCGACCATCTTCAGAAGGCCTCTGCGCGAATGAAAGTCCTTCGTGTGGATCTTGAGATGCTCGGTAAGCTCGCGGATACGCTGCGTAAGCATCGCCACCTGGACCTCCGGAGAGCCGGTATCGGTCGTGTGCACCCGATATTCAGCGATAATACCCTGTTTTTTTTCTCCCTGCAACATGTACATTCACCTCGTAGATAGAATCCCGAAACTCAGAATGGCGCTCTCGCGCGTATCCGGGTAAGGGTCGGCAGTAATACTATCATCTTGTGTAAAATAAAGCAAATCATCACGTTCGCCCCTCGGTAACGGTTTTTTTTCAGCGAAATTTCAGAGAGCGAAAAAAACGTCTAATCCTGGACTCGACTTTTAATTCTCGATGTGCTTTAATCCTTTTGCTCGTTGTAACCGGTACTTTTCTTTGAATGGAGGTAAGTTTATGTCCGTACTCATCATCGAGGACAACAGAGATCTTGTGCAGGTGCTCGCCGAAGTCTTCAATGAAAACGGTTTTTCCGTCGAGAGCGCGCATACCGGCGAAGAGGGACTTGAAAAAGCCCTGTTTTCACGATTCGACTGCATCATATTGGATATCGGCCTCCCTGGAATCGACGGGTTTCAAGTTCTGGAGGCATACAGAGACGAAGGGGGTTCTTCGCCGGTGCTCATTCTTTCCGCCCGGGACTCCGTGGAGGACAAAGTGGAGGGATTCAACCGCGGAGCCGACGACTACATGGTGAAACCTTTCGATTCGAGAGAGCTTGTCGTACGAGTCAGATCGCTCGCCCGAAGGGCTGCGGACAAGCAGACTCCTCTTCTCGTCTGCGGACGCCTGATGCTCGACCCCGTGACGAGAGAATGCCGTGCCGACGGTGTTCCTGTGCACCTTCGGCGCCGGGAGTTCGACATTCTCGAGGCGTTGCTTCGTCACGCGAATCAGGTGTTCACGCGGGAACGGATGGTCGCGTCCGTCTGGAAGAGAGAGTACGACGGAAGGAGCAACGTAGTCGACGTGCATGTGAAATATCTCAGAGACAAACTGCGCCCGTACGGTTTCGATACGTCTATAGAGACTGTTCGCGGGGTAGGTTATAAAATACGCTGTCCGGAGCAGTAAAAAACGGCGACAGCGTTACTGCGAAAGATTCGGAGAATCCGACCGCCCGCACCTCGGAATCGAAAAAAAAACGCCCCCCGTATTCGGGGGGCGTTGCATCGTGCCAACTTCCGGACTTACTGACGACTGCGGATAGAGACGAAGAACGTCCTGGAATCGCGCATCACGAGCAGGACCACTGAGTTGCTCTTGACATCGACCTTGTCGAGATCGGAAAGGCCCGAAAGCCTGACTCCGTTCACCTCGAGGAGAACATCGTTCTCTCGGATACCCGCCCTTTGCGCCATGGAGCCGTCCTCGACCGAGGTCACCAGCACGCCCTCGTCCTTCCGAAGGTTATTCTGCTTCTGTACGTCGTCCGTCATCGGGGCGACTTCCATCCCGAGCGTCTTGAGCACCTTGGAGCCCCCGTCCCTGGATGCGGCTTGGCGCTCGTTGCCGGGCATTTCCCCGAGGGTCACGTCGACCTTGGTGTTTTTTTTCTGACGGACGATGCTCAGTGTAACCTTGTCTCCGGCAAGCTTCTGACGGATCTTCATAACGAATTCCTGGTGGTTCTTCACGCTGTTGCCGTCGACTTCCAGAATCACGTCGCCGCGCTGCAGACCCGCTTTCTCGGCAGGGGAGTCGCGAAGGACGTCGCTTACCACCGCGCCGTTCTCCTCCGTCACGCCGTATGCTTCGGCGAACTCCTTGGTAAGGGGCTGGATGTACACGCCGAGCCAGCCTCTCTTGACCCTGCCGAACTCGATGAGGTCGTTCATCACCTGCTTCGCCATGTTGACCGGAACGGCGAAGCCTATACCCTGCGCGAACGGTACGATGGCCGTGTTTATCCCGACGACTTCACCCTTGAGGTTAAGCAAGGGGCCGCCGCTGTTGCCCGGGTTGATCGCGGCGTCGGTCTGTAGGAATCCGTCGAAGTTCACGTTTCCTGCGTGGATGCTTCTGTTCTTCGCGGAGACCACGCCGACCGTGACCGTATGTTCGAGTCCGAACGGGTTGCCTATCGCGACCACCCACTCGCCGACCTCCGTCTTGTCGGAATCGCCGAGTTCGAGAACGGGGAGACCGTTGCCTTCGATCTTGATGACCGCCAGATCGAACGTAGGATCCTTTCCGAGGACCTTCGCCTCGAACGTTCTTCCGTCGGAGAACGTCACTGTGATCTTGTCGGCGCCGTCGATGACATGGTTATTGGTGATGATATGCCCATCCTTCGAGACTATGAACCCGGAACCTCTGCCCTTCATCGGTACGGTCCTGGAGAAATTCCGGAACTCCTCCCCGAAGAACTGGCGGAAGAACGGATCGTTGGCGAACGGATGGACGGAACGCGTCACAGTGGCTTCCACATCGATGTTCACCACTGCGGGTGAAAGTTCCCTGGCGATTTTAGCAACAGGGTTTCCGGTGAAAGGATCCTGGGCGAACGCGGCGTGCGTGGTCGAAACCGAAGAAACGAGAAGCGCGAGCATCGCGAGAAGAATTTTCCCGGATATGAAGAACTGAAGAGCGTGTTTTGAAGATTTCATGGCGTGTCACCTCCGTATCAAGATGCTCATATTTTATGCTTCCGGCGTACGGAGACATCGTTTTTTTTACCTATCCATGGATACGCATTTCTTATAAACTTCGTATACACTTTTTTCTCCGGAAGATGGAATAGGCCAGCCAGAACAGGCTCGTCCCGAGCACAATCAGAAGAATCGTGCGGTTGGTCTGCAGCCCGATACGTGAAAACTCGCTCCGGTAAGGGTCTACAGCCAAGCGCAACAGGGAGTAGAGCGTCGCGAAAAGCGGGCACAGGACGGCGCCCTCCACTCTCCGGTCGTTGTGATATCCAAGCCACGCCGATTCCGTCCATTGGAGAAACGCTGCGATGAAGAGCGCGCCGAACGAGTAGTAAAGCTGCGTCGGATGGCGTAGAAACCCGAAAACATCGGACGGGAAGCGCACTCCCCAAGGGAGAGTCGTCTCCACTCCCGAGCAGCAGCCGTTCAGAAAACACCCCCAACGCCCTATCGCGACGGTGAGCGCGGCGGGAAGGGCTGCGGCGTCGACGATCTTCCAGTACGGAACGCCTCTGAGCCGCGAGTAGACGAGAGCCGCCGCGCCAGCGCCCAGAAACGCCGGGACTGCGGAAAGGCCTCCCTCCCAGATCCTGAGGATCTTCAGAGGATCGGCGCTGTACACCGGCCAGGAGTCGAAGACGCTCCCCGCGCGAGCGCCGAGAAGCATACCCAGGAAAGCCCAGATGATAACCGAACGGGCGTCATCGTCGTCGACTCCGTAACGAAACGTCATTCTGCGCCGAGAAAGGGTCACGGCCGCAGTCAAAGCCAAGGTCCACAGCAGATAGTAGCTGTGGACCGGGGTATCGCCGATATAAAAGAGCACCGGGTACATCAGGATCCCTTTCGAGGAGTTTTTCCGCCGTAGGCGCTTCTGCGGAGCGGGTAGATAACGACCTTCCGCGAGGGGGATTCTCCGACGGATCTGGTTTCCACATCGGGGCTGTCCTTCAGCGTGAGGTGGACGATTCGGCGCTCCCAGCTCGTCATGGGTTCGAGATGCGCGGGTCTGCCTTTTCGGGCGCATTTTCGCGCCGCGGCGAGGGCAAGACGCTGGAGACTCAGCTCACGGCGCTCTCTGTACCCGTCGCTGTCGAGGACGATGCGCCGCCCTTCGTCGACGCCCCTGGCGACAAGATTAAGAAGATACTCCATGGACTTGAGCGTTTCGCCGTACTTCCCGATGATGATTCCGGCATCGGGACCGGAGAGGTTGATTCTGTTATCCTCGGCTATTTCCGAGGTGATATGCATTTCCATCATCCCGAGCAGACTATCGATTATGTTTCTGCCTCTGAGAAGATGAAGAGGCGCCAACGGACGCACCTCCACGCGCAGCTTCCTGCCGAGAAGGCCGAAGAAGCTCTTTTCTTCCTCGATGACCTTGACGGCCACATCGGCCGGATCAAGATCCCACGTCGCGGCGGCGCTTTTTTTGGCCTCCTCCACAGAAGCTACATCGAGAATAAGTATGTCGTCGTTCACAACAATCCTCCTTCCGTTCAGAGAATCTTCCGGAAGCCGGTCCCTCCGTCCCGCCTCTGGGGGAATAAAGGGCGGACAGGGGAGCGGCTTCACTCCGCACGACCGAGGCGGACGCCCGGATTTCGGGACGTCCGCCCGCCGGCTTGACGCTCCGTATTCGCGGAGCGGACACGTTGCAGTCTAGTCTCCGCTCTTGTTCGGTTTATCCTTCAACAACACCGGCTTCTGCTGCATCTCAGCCTTCGTCTTCCGCGACATGCTCAGCTGCTGCACCACTCCGAGAAGAGACGATACCCCCCAGTACAGGAGGACGCCGCCCGGAAGACTGAGGCAGATGAATGTGAGGAAGAGCGGCATGAACCAGTTCATCATCGCCATCTGCGGATTGCCGCTCGCGGTGAGCTGCTGCTGGTACCATGTCAGGAAGCCTATCCCGAGGAGGAGCAGAAGATTGGGAAGATAGACCGAAATGTTCAGCAGTGCGAAGGGATTCGCCATAAGGCCGTAGAGGACGGTCATTATGCCGAGCTGGTCCTTCTCGACAGTCAGCTTGAGAGCCTCGCCGAGCGTGGTGAGCACCGAACCGTCGAGCCGTATCCACAGGAAGGAGACGCCCGAAAAGTCGTAGTTGGTGAGAACCTGGTAAAGAAGGATGAAGACGGGCAACTGGACAAGAAGAGGCAGACACCCGGCGGCGGGATTTACCTTGTTCTCCTTGTAGAGGGCCATCATCTCGCGGTTGAGCGTTTCCTTGTCGTCCTTGAACTTCTCCTGGAGCATCTTGATGCGCGGCTGGAGCTTCTGCATCTTCTGCATGCTCGTCATCTGCTTCTTCGTGAGGGGGTGCAGCAACAAACGGACAATCAGCGTCAGCGCGATGATCGCCAAACCCCAAGACCCGGTGAAGCCGTGCACAAGCTCCATCAGCTTCATCATAAGGTCCCCGCCCATCTTCCAAATTGAACCCACTATAGATCACCATCCTTGAACGAATAAACCCCGCGCTCCTCTTTTCGAGCCGCCGGCGGTACGGGATCGTACCCACCGGGGTGCCACGGGGCGCACTTGCTAAGCCGTACCAGCGTAAAACATATCCCCTTCAGAAAACCATGAGCGGAAAGCGCGTCCATCGCATATTGAGAGCACGTCGGATAGAATCTGCAGTTATGCCCCAGAAGGGGCGATATGAGAAGCCGGTATCCGCGAATAATTTGGATACCGATCCATGCTGCGGGCGTCATCTCTCTTGCAATCCCTCCGACGGTTCGTCCCAGTTCGCTCCCGGCCATTCCGGCTCAAGAAATCCTCCTCCTTCGAGAAGACGGGCAAGTTCTTCGTAGACCGCTTTCGAGTCCGCCCGCATTCCCGCACCGCTGAGAGCCGCTACACACCATACCCCTTGCCGCATCCAGGGCAGCAGTCTGCGAAAGCCCTCTTTCAATACTCTCCGGCCTCTGTTCCGGTCGTGGGATTTCCCCTGCCGTTTTCCCACGGCCATCCCGATCCGGGTACGTCCGTCCTCCGCCTTCATAAACAGCAACCGCACCAGTACGCCTCTCAGCCGATCACCGGTGCGGAAGACACTATCGAACTCCCACCCTCTTCGAAGGCGCGAAGACCGAGGAAAAAAAAATCTCAAGGATTACACGGCCAGCCGGGCGCGACCCTTTCTCCTGCGATTGCGGAGAATACGACGGCCTGTGGGCGAACTCGACCGGGCGAGGAAACCCATCTTTCTTTTTCGCGGTCTGTTATGGGGTTGGAACGTCTGCTTCACCAATGACACCTCCTGACGGCAATAGAAACCAGCCGTTAAGCAACGGCTTTTTTTCAGCCTTGATACTATATCACACACCCCCGCTTGGAGCAACAGCGGAACGCGTAACCACGAGCCGACGATATTTCACTTTCGGCAACGCGGACGGAATCTTCCAATCGGCGCGGCTGAGCACCCTTCCGTCGAGAATCGCGACCCTTCCGCGATCGCTTCGGCTTCGAATAAGCCTTCCGGCAGCCTGCTTCAGCAGCATCTTCGCCTCGGGAAGCGTGACGCGGACGAATGCGCCCGCCCCTTCAAGCGCATTTCTCGCCTGCACGAGGGGATCCCCGGGGTGCGGGAACGGGATCCTGTCGATGATGACCTGCGTCAGGCCGTCGCCCGGCACGTCCACTCCTTCGCGGAACGAGGCGCTGCCCACGAGCACCGACGAGGGATCGTTCCTGAACGCTTCGAGGAGTTCGTTGCGCGGTCCTTCTCCCTGGACGAGCACGCGGTACCTCCTGGGCTTCGCTCGGAGCGTTCGCCCCACCTTTGCGAGCAGCCTGTGGGAGGCAAGCAGAACCAGCGTGCTTCCACCGTTCGCCTCCACCAGTTTTTCGACGATGCGGCAGACCGTTTCGTCGTAGCGCGGGTTTCTCACGTCGAGACCGGTGTCGACCACGACTATCTCCATCTGCCGCTCCAGATCGAAGGGGGATCCGCAGACAAAAAGGCGATCCGGACGAATGCCGGTCTCCCTCTCCCAGAAGTCGAGACTGCCTCCTATCGTCAGCGTCGCGGAGATGAACACCATCTTCTCGGCGGACGAAGCGAAGAAACCGTTTGCGAGCTCTTCGCCGGGAGAGACGGGCGCGCTGAAGAGGGAACGTTCGCTCTTCCAGTACGCCCAGGAAGGGAACTCGTCGACCCCGGCGCACCACGCGAGACTCCGCCGGATACGTCCGCACTCCTCCAACCAAGCGGAGAGACCGCCGTCGTCCTGGTCGGAGGCCGTCTCGTCCGAGACCGATGGGGAAAGGATATTAAATAGCCCCAGCATTTTTCCCGAGAGGATCTTCTGCTGTAGGAGCAGCTCTTCGTTGCGTACCGTAATATTCTCCTTTCTGCCGGGGAGAAGCACCTCGAGAAGTTCGAAAAATCTCGCCGATTCCTCGCGGATCTCCCCTGAGAGCGCCGAAATCTCCTGCGTAGTTCTCCCGACCTTCTCCAGCCTTCCAAGCGCATCGGAGAGCACACGGCTCCTGAGCAGACGCGTCACGTCGTCGTCCGACACCGAGACGGTCATCGAAGAACGCGCCGCTTCGGGCAGATGATGCGCCTCGTCGCAGATCAGAAGATCGAACGGCACAGGGAAGGGCTTTCCGGCGCCGAGAACGTAGGAAAAGAAGAGATGATAGTTGGCGACTACAACACGCCACTCCCTCGCCTCCCTCAAGACCCTCTGCACGAAGCAGTCGCCCCGGCGCGGGCATCGGAAGCCTCTGCACGACCGCGACGACGCGGCGATTCCGGCGACGGCCGGCGAGTCCGGCGGGAGCGAAAGTTCGGAGAGGTCTCCGGTAGCCGTCGTCCGCAGCCACTCTTCGACCATGCGTGAAGAATGTCCCCCGTCCCGCCGGGAAAGATAGCCTTGCCGGGCTCCTTCACCTTCGACAACCTCCTCCGCCCTTGAAAGGCAGGCGTAATTGCCCTTCCCTTTCAGCAATCCGAAGGGCAGCGACAACCCGAGAAGCTGGTTCAGCCGGGGGAGGTCTTTTCCTATGAGCTGTTCCTGCAACGGGATGCCTGCGGTAAGGACGAGCGCAGTCTCTCCAGTTTCGGCAACGCGGAGCATCGCCGGAGCGAGAAGCGCGAATGTCTTGCCGACCCCCGGAGGAGCTTCCGCAGCAAGAACGAACTCCCCCTCCGTCACCAAGGCCCGCCGGACTTCCTCCGCGAGTTCCTCCTGCTCTTTCCTGTACTCGAACGAGGAAAATTTCTTTTTAAAACTGCCCTCGGGACCGAAAAACACGTCCATCGACGGTATCGTCATCGCGTACCCTCTTTCCTGAATCTCGAAATTCCGGGGAAATTACTTCGCCTCTCTTGCTAATATATCAGAAACCGTGCTAGAATGTCGTGGTTATATCGGGAGGAGGTGAGGTACATGCCTAACAAGAAATCAGCAGCGAAAAGAATGAAAACGAGCGAAAGGAACAGGCTTTACAACCGGTTCTGGTCGACTCGGTGCAAAAACGCCGTGAAGAAGGTCCTCGAAGCCGTGGAGGGTCAGGACGAGGCTCTTGCGCAGACGCGCCTTGCCATCGCCCAGAGCGTCATCGACAAAGCGGTCGTCAAGGGCGTTATGCACGGCAATACAGCATCGCGCAGAAAATCCATGATCACCAACAGAGTAAAGGCGCTCTCCGGAGAGAAGCAGCCCGCGTAATCGTACGGGTTTTTTCTTTCGTTCCTCCCCTTTCGTATTCTGAAAGTTTAAAGCTGAACGCGGCGTTCGCCTCCGTTCGGCTTTTTTATTCTTTTCTTCCCGCCGAGGCCATACAGACCATCAACAAGCTCTCGAACCCCGGCCACCCTTCGGCGAACGAAGTTTTTTCCTTCCAGGAGAGCGAAAGAAGACCGAACGAAAGATCGACAAGCGCTTGCGGAGAGTAGTGCCGAAGCGCCTCCCTTCCCATCTTCAGCGGATAGTCCTTTATTTCCAGCGCATTCCGCACACGTTCGCCTCCAGCGGATGGAAAGATGCCTAAGTAGAGCGCGGGGCGAATCCTGTTGTACAGGCCGGTGAGCACCGGGAGCATGCTCGGCTCCTGCTTGAAGCGTTCCAAGACCGAGAAGACCTCCGGCGCACGCGCCTGGCAGAAGGCGTCCAGAAATTTGAGCATGCTGTTCCGCCCCTCGTCGAAGGAGAGTTCCTTTACCATTTCGGCGTTCACCGACGCTCCGTGCGCATAGACGCCAAGCTTCTCCAGCTCGGCGCGAACCTCCTCCGGATCTTCGAGAAGCTCTACGAGAAGGGCCGCCGCATCGTCATCCATAACGATTCCCTTTTTGGCGGCTAAATCGAGCAGCCACTTCTTCCGCTGAGCGGACCAGAACGGCGCCGACTCCCCCTTGATCTGCACGATCTTCTTTTTCGCAGCGGCGGAGAAGGTCTTCCCCGGATCTTTTTCAAAGACGAGAAGAATAACCTCCGACGCCGCTTCATCCTCGAGGTACGGCAAAAGCTCGTCGGGAAAAGGGCCGAGTAGTTCCGCGGACTCCACGGTGGAAACTCGTTTGTCGTCGAAAAGCCCCATGGAACGGCCTGCGGCGATAATAGCAGGCCATTCGCCGCCCTCGCGGGTTCCGGCGAACGCCCTGCCTTTTTTCGAGAGCGCCTCAAGCTCTTCGGCGACGAGGCGGCGCCCCGAGGCGCCGCCCGACGCGATGATTCTCAGATGGGGCACTACCCCTTCACCACCACGTTGACCAGCTTGTCCGGCACGACGATCACGCGGAGTATTTCGACTCCTTCAAGGCGCTTCATGACGGACGGAAGCGCAAGAACGCGCTCCTGAAGCTCTTCCTTCGAAAGGCCGGCTGGGAATTCCATTTTTTCGCGCACCTTGCCGTTGATCTGCACCACGACCGTAACGGAATCCATCTCCAGCGCGGAAGGTTCCACCTCCGGCCAGGACGACTTCGCAAGCGTTCCGGAGCGGCCCGAGAGGAACCACAACTCCTCCGTGATATGCGGACAGAAGGGATTGAGGCAGGAGAGCAGAACGTCGACGCCCTCGCGGAAAAGCACGCTCTCCGTCTCTCCCTCGAGCCGGAAGGCGCCTAGAGCGTTGAGCAACTCCATCAGACGGGCGACCGCCGTGTTGAACTGTTTTTCGCCGGAGATATCGCGCGTCACGTCGCGGATCGTGGTGTGGATCTTTCGTTTCAGATCGCGCAGCCGCTGTTCGGAGAGCCGCTCCATCGGCACTGAGACGCCGTCCTGCGCCGACGAAAGCAACGAGAGATTATCCTCCACAAGTCTCCAGACTCGGTTCAGGAAACGGTGGGCGCCTTCGACGCCGCGCTCGGACCAGTCCAGGTCGTTGCCGGGAGGCGCCGCGAAGAGGATGAAGAGACGCGCCGTGTCGGCTCCGTAGGTACCGATGATCTCGTCCGGGTCGACGACGTTCCCCAAAGACTTGGACATCTTCGCGCCGTCCTTGATGACCATTCCCTGCGTGAGGAGGTTCGTGAACGGCTCGCGCGCATGGCACAGGCCGAGGTCCGCGAAGAACTTCGTGAAGAATCGGGCGTAGATCAGATGAAGACACGCGTGTTCGATGCCGCCGATGTACTGATCGACGGGCATCCAGTAGTTCGCCTCGTCCACGTTGAAGACGGCATTGTCCTCTCGTGCGGAGCAGTAGCGGAAGAAGTACCAGGAAGAGCAGATGAAGGTGTCCATCGTGTCCGCTTCTCGACGGCCGGGTTTGCCGCACTTCGGGCACGGGACGGAGAGCCACTCGCGATCCTCCGCCAGCGGAGACTTGCCGCCTTCGACGATTTTGACCTCGGTGGGCAGAAGCACGGGAAGCTCCTCTTCCGGAACGGGGACGATCCCGCAGCAGCCGCAGTACACAACGGGAATCGGGGCTCCCCAGTAGCGCTGACGGGAGATGAGCCAGTCCCGAAGCCGGAAGTTGACCTCCCGGGAGCAGAGCCCCTTCTCCACCCCCCACTCGATCATCGAGGGAATGGCCTCCGCGGTGGGCATGCCGTCGAACGCGCCCGAGTTGCAGGTGATTCCGTCGTCCTCGAACGCATGCTCCATCGTGTCGCCGGAGAGCGTCCCGTCCTGCGGCTGGATGACGACTTTCACAGGGATACCGTACTTGCGCGCGAATTCGAAGTCCCTTTGGTCGTGCGCCGGAACGCCCATGATGGCTCCGGTACCGTAGTCCATGAGGATGTAGTTCGCGATCAGGATGGGGACTTCCTCGCCCGTGACCGGGTTCGCTGCGGAGAATCCGGTGAACATGCCGTCTTTTTCGCCGCCGACGGCGGTCCGTTCGATGGCGCTCTGGCCGGCGCACTTCTGGACGAACGCCCGGAGTTCATCTCCCTTCGGAGACATCGCGCACATCTTTTCGACGAACGGATGTTCGGGGGCCAGCGCGAGGAACGTTACGCCGTAGATCGTGTCGAAACGTGTGGTGAATGTTTCGATGATCTCGCCGCTGCTCTTCTCGGTGAAAGTGAGACGGGCGCCTTCCGAACGGCCGATCCAGTTGCGCTGCATCGTCTTCACCCGGTCGGGCCACCCGGGCAGGTTGTCCAGATCGTCGAGCAGCTCCTGGGCGTAGTCGGTGATACGAAGGAACCACTGCTCCAGGTTCCTCTTGACCACGGGGGTGTCGCACCGCCAGCAGTGCCCGTCGTTGATGACCTGTTCGTTGGCGAGCACGGTGTTGCAGCTCTCGCACCAGTTCACGGGCGCGTTCTTTCTGTAGGCCAGCCCTTTCTTGAAGAACTGGAGGAAGATCCACTGGGTCCACTTGTAGTAGTCGGGGTTGCACGTCTCGACCCTGCGCCGCCAGTCGTAACTGCACCCCATGTGTTTGAGCTGTTCCGTCATGTGTTCTATGTTCTGCCACGTCCACGCATGCGCAGGCGTCTTGTACTTCATCGCGGCATTCTCGGCGGGAAGGCCGAAGGCGTCGAATCCGATCGGATGGAGGACGTTGAAACCCCGCTTCCAGAGGAAACGGGACATCATGTCGCCTATGGAGTAGTTCCGCAGGTGTCCCATGTGCAACGCGCCGCTGGGATACGGAAACATCTCCAGGCAGTAGAACTTCTCCCTCCCCGGATCCGCGTCCGCATTGAACGTCCCCTCGCTCTCCCACGTATGCTGCCATTTTTTCTCGATGGAATGAAAATCGTAGCCCATAACCCTTCCTCCTTGAGTACAGCGCCCGTTCGCAGGACAGACGCAAACGACCGTCCTTGGAGAAAGGAAGGCTCTCTCCTTGAAAGGCCGTGTGCGTCCGTTTTAAAACAGTCGTCCGAAATAGTCTCGTACAGCTATTATATACCGGAATCCCCGGATTCCACTACAACTCTCCTCGGTATGCGGCATGGGGCCCGGCGACGGCCATGCCGCATTTCCTCGGGCATTTCGTTACGCGCCTTCGCCGCTCTTTTTCTTGTCGAAGAATATTTCCATAAAGGGCTTCACCAGATCGAGCGGCAGCGGGAAGATGGTCGTGGACGACTTGTCCCCTCCGCTGACTTCGCGCAGCGTTTGCAGATAGCGAAGCTGCAGCGTGATCGGAGAACGTTCCATCTGCATGGCGGCTTCGCTGAGCTTCTGCGCGGCCTGGAACTCGCCCTCGGCGTTGATGATCTTCGCGCGGCGTTCGCGCTCCGCCTCGGCCTGCTTCGCCATCGCGCGCTTCATGCTCTCCGGCAACTCCAGCTCTTTCAGCTCGACGGCGCTGACCTTGATCCCCCAGGAATCGGTACGCTCGTCGATGATCTTCTGCAGCTCGCTGTTGATCTTCTCTCTCGACGAGAGCACTTCGTCGAGATCGGCTCCTCCGACGACCGAGCGAAGCGTCGTCTGGGAGAGGAGGCTCGTGGCGAGAATGTAGTTCTCCACCTCGACCACGGAAAACGCCGGATCCATAACGCGGAAGTAGACGACCGCGTTCACCTTGATCGGTACGTTGTCCCGGGTGATGACCTCCTGCACGGGAACGTCGAGCGTCACCACGCGCAGATCGACCCTGACCACCTTGTCGATGATCGGAATGACGAGCACGATGCCGGGTCCTTTTGCGCCGACCAGCCGACCGAGCCGGAAGACAACCACCCTCTGGTACTCGGGAACGATCTTTACCGCCGAAGCCAGGATGAACAGGACGATGAGGATAAACCCGAAGGACGTCCCCAGACTGAGCAATATCTCCAAAAGATCGATGACCATGACTACTCCTCCTTTGCTTTGTGCGTATCTTCGGCGGGATTCGCGCTCCCGCTCTCTCCATGCACCACAAGCACGATTCCTTCAAATCCGGCGACACGAACCTCGTCGCCCTTCACGAAAAACGCCCCCGAGGAACTCCGCGCCTTCCATATCTCTCCGTGGCACCTGACCAGCCCCTCGGGACGCAGATCCTCCACGACAACTGCCTTTTTTCCTTCCATCCCTTCGCGGCCGGAGACCGCCTTCTTCCGGAACGAACGAACAACGAGGAAGAGCGCGCCGAGGAAGAAGAGGCCGAGCGCAAGGCTCATGCCGCCGATGACGCTCATGGATACGTTCAAAAGCTCACCTCCCGGAGCCCGAAAGAGAATAAGCCCTCCAGTAACGAGGGCGGCGAGACCGAAGATGCTCAGAATACCTATTCCGCCGACCATAAGGTCGAGAACGAGCACGCCGATGCCGGCCACCAGGAGAACGATGCCCGCCCAGTTGAACGGCAGCATCCGGAGCCCGAAGGCCCCGAGGAGCACCATCACGGCGCCCGACGTCCCGAGGACGAACCCTCCCGGAGACATCACCTCGAGAACGATCATCAACACCCCCGCCGTAAGCAGCAGATAGGCTATATCGGGGCTGGAGATGAACTGGAGCGCCTTCTCCCGCGACGTCATGGAGATCTCCGCGGGGGTTCCGCTCTCCGGAGCGAGAATCTTCTCCTCTCCCTTCACGAGCACCCGCCTGCCGCGGACTCCCAAAAGCAGCGACTCCATGTCGGGAGCGAGCAGATCGGCCACCCCTTCGGCGAGCGCCTCCTCGGATGTGAGGGAGACGCTGTGGGTCACCATCCGCTCGGCGAGATCCGGGTTGCGCTTTCTGAGCTGTGCGAGGGAGCGGATATGCGCCGCAAGGTCGTTTGTGATCTTCAGCTTCATATCTTTGTCGGGAGCGTCCTGCCCCGACGCCATCACCGGCTGCGCGGCCCCGACGTTCGTACCGGGGGCCATGGCGGCGACGTGCGCCGCCTGGAGGATGAACGCCCCGGCGGAGGCCGCTCTCGCTCCCTGCGGAGAGACCCAGACCACGACGGGAACAGGCGATTCCAGCAGAGCCGCCGTGATGGCCCTCATCGAACTGACAAGCCCTCCCGGAGTATCCATGCGAAAGACGACAAGTCCTCCCTTCTCGGCCTCCGCACGGGCAAGCACTCCTGTCACGAAATTTTCCATGGAAACGCCCACGGTCCCCTCGAGGACCGCCGTGAACACCTTCCCCTCGACGGAGAGGATCGTCCCCGTCGCCGCGGCCGAAATCGCCGGGGGAGCGAGGAGCAAAAGCGCCAGAAGAAGAACAGCCACCTTCATTCGAGTACGGAATCTCATAGTATCACCGCCTTGAGAGCATCTTCGAGGGTCGAAACCCTGACGACTTCCAGAGGAGGTTTCCCGGCCCCCTCTTCGCGAGCGCTGATGATCGCCTGTTTGAACCCCAGTCGCGCAGCCTCCTGCAGACGACGCGACAACCTGACTACCGGACGGACCTCGCCCGCCAGGCCGACCTCTCCGAGGAAGACGCACTTTCCGGAGAGGGGGACGTCGCGGACCGCCGAAGCGAGCGCGGCGCAGAGCGCCAAGTCCGCGGCGGGCTCGCGCAGAAGGAGTCCTCCGGCCACGTTCACGTAGATATCGAAAAGCCCGCACCCGATACCGCAGCGTTTATCGAGCACCGCGGAAAAAAGCTGTATCTTGTTCACATCCACTCCCCGGCCCGTGCGCTTGGGGTACGGAAAGGTCGTCGCACTGGCCAGCGACTGTATCTCGGCGATCAGGGGAAGGCTCCCCTCGACCGCGACCGTCATCGCCACGCCCGGAACCGTCTCGGCCGCTTTGTTCCAATACAGACCGCTTACGTCGCCGACCGGAACAAGCCCCGTCTCCGTCATCTCGAAGACGCCGAGTTCCTCGGTGCTGCCGAAGCGGTTCTTCCCCGCCCTGAGCATCCGGTACGGGGAGTAGTCCTCTCCGGAAAAGGTGAGCACGCCGTCGACCATGTGCTCCAGGAGCATCGGACCGGCTATCCGCCCCTCCTTCGTGATGTGTCCCACAAGGACTGCGGGCACGGAATGCTCCTTCGCCGCAGTGATGCACATCTGCGCCACGGCGCGAACCTGGGCCGGACTCCCCGGCCACCCGCCCTCGCCGTCCGCCCTCATGGCCTGCACGCTGTCCACGACCAGAAACTTCTTCCCGGGGAGCGATTCGAGCGCCCCCGCCATATCGTTGGCGCAGACAAGGTGCAGCTGTTCCGAGAGCACTCCGAGACGCCGTGCGCGAAGGGCGATTTGCGCGGAAGACTCCTCCCCGGAGATATAGAGCACTGGACCTGCGTTCCCCGCCATCCTGCCGCACGTCTGGAGCAGCAGCGTGGACTTTCCGATACCCGGCTGCCCCCCCAGCAGAAAGACGCCGCCGGGGATCCATCCGCCCCCCAGAACGCGGTCGAACTCCTCCGAACCGGATGAGATACGCTCGGGCGGGAGCACATCCGTCGCCTTTACGCTTTGGGGCGCTTTACAAGGCCCCGCTGCGGACGCCGCAGCAGGAACATTCTTCTCAAGCGACCCCCACTCTCCGCAGGACGGACATCGTCCCGCCCATGAAGCGGACGAGGCACCGCAGGCGGAACAGAAGTACCGCGCAGTCTCGGTCTTCGCCATTCCTCTCGCCTCCCTCTTCAGTGTATCTCTCTCTCTTTCTCCTGTCGAGAGTGTGACGGGACAGCGATAATGTCATCCCTAAACGGGACAGGGGAAATGTCATCTGTCATTCTAAGTGAATGATGAGGAGCGATGTTTTCTTGAGTCTGAAAGAAACGACGAAAGCGGTGATTCTGGACAGGGTCGTGAA
>JAHDKT010000075.1 GCA_018436725.1 Synergistaceae bacterium
AGGCCCGTCGCCGAAATAGAACGCCTGCGCCCCTACCAGATAGCCGCCGTCGAAGCCATCGAAAGCGCCCTGCGCAGCGGCAAAAAGAGCATGCTGATCGCCATGGCGACGGGAACCGGAAAAACCTTCACCCTCGTCTCCTCCATCTACCGGCTGCTCAAATCCGGCTACGCGCGACGAATTCTCTTCCTGGTGGACAGACGAGCCCTCGCCGCGCAGACCGTCTCCGCGCTCGCCGCCTTTCAAACGCCGGAGGGGCTCAAACTGGACAGAAATTACGAAGTCTACAGCCAGAGATTCACCCGCGACGAGCTGGAAGACGGAAACAGCTTCGACTCCAAAGCGCTCCCCGAAGAGTACCTCACCAACCCCCGGGAGACGCACACCTTCGTCTACGTCTCCACCATTCAGCGCATGGCGATCAACCTGCTCGGCAAAGACGCCGACGGAGGTTTCGAGTACGACGTCGACGCCAACAAGCTCGATATCCCCATCAACGCCTTCGACGTCATCATCGCCGACGAATGCCACCGCGGCTACTCCGCCAAAGAAACCGGCTGCTGGAAATACGTCCTCGACTACTTCGACGCCGTGAAAATCGGCCTCACCGCCACGCCCGCCGCGCATACCCTCGCCATGTTCAAAAACAAGGCGTACTCCTACAGCACCGAACAGGCCATCCTCGACGGCTACCTCGTGGACTACGACGCCGTAAAGATCGCCTCAGACATCCACATCAACGGCGCGTTCCTCAAAGAAGGGGAGCTGGTCGGCGAAATCGACGTGGAGACGGGGGCCGAGCAGCTCGACGCGCTGGAGGACGAACGAGAGTTCGGCGCGTCGGAAATAGAGCGGAAGCTCACCGCTCCCGACAGCACCAAAAAGATCATCGCCGCCCTCAAAAAGTACACAGACCGGCACGAAGCCGAGTACGCGCGCTTCCCCAAGACCCTGATCTTCGCGGTCAACGACATTCCCCATGTCTCGCACGCCGACGAAGTGGTGCGCACCTGCAAGGAAATCTACGGCAAAGGCGACGACTTCGTGCTGAAAATCACCGGAAGCCCCACCGTCGACCGCCCCCTGCAGAAAATACGCCAGTTCCGCAACCGCCCCGAGCCCAAAATCGTCGTCACCGTCGACATGCTGACCACCGGCGTGGACATCCCCGCCGTGGAAATGCTCGTCTTTATGCGGATGGTCAAGTCGCGCATCCTCTGGGTGCAGATGCTCGGGCGCGGAACCCGGCTGTGCAAGGAGATCAACAAAGAGAAGTTCACCATCTTCGACTGCTTCGACGGCAGCCTCGTCGAATACTTCAAGAACGCCACCGACTTCGACGTCAACCTCGGGAAAGAGACGGTCCCGCTCGCCGAAATCATCGAACGAATCTACGACAACCGCGACCGGGAGTATAATAGCAACCGTCTGATCAAACGCCTGCGGCGCATCGAAAACGCCATGGGCGCGGAAGCGCGCGAAGCCTTCGCCCGCTTCATCCCCGACGGCGACATGAAAGCCTACGCCGACGGGCTGAAAGAGAACATCCTGAACCACTTCACCGAGACGATGACGCTTCTCAGGAACAAAGAGTTCCAGGAGCTGCTCGAAAACTACCCCCGCCCGAAAAAAGTCTTCTTCAAGGGGTACGATATCGTGGATACGGTAACGGACGAGGTGGCGTTCCGCGTCGGCGACGAATATCAGAAACCGCGGGACTACCTCCGGCTCTTCGAAGAGTTCGTACGAAAGAACCCCGAACAGATCGAAGCCATCGAAATCCTGCTCTCGCGCCCCTCGGGGTGGAACGCCGGCGTGCTGGACGATCTGCGCGACAAGCTCAGAAAAAGCCATTTCTCCGAGAAAGACTTGCAGCGGGGGCACGCGCTCGTCTACCAAAAGCCGCTGGCCGACATCATCTCCATGGTCAAGCACGCTTCCGACTACGACGTGCCCATCCTGACGGCCAGGGAGCGGGTTGAAAAAAC
>JAHDKT010000112.1 GCA_018436725.1 Synergistaceae bacterium
GATCGTCCCCCGGTCAACCCGGTAGGAGCGAAGATCCTTGCCGCCTATCTCGGCCCGCAGATCCTGTTCTGTGATCAGCTTCATTCCAGTCACCCCCCGGCATCCGGCCGCGCGCTACTTCACCAGGCTTGCGTGAAAGAGTTCGGGCTCCGTCTTGCCGTATTTTATCGTCTTTTCGTCGGGGCGGAAAGCGCCGATGTTCTCGTCGCGCCCCTGAAGAATGAACTTCGCGTCGGGCTTCCCGTGCGTTTCCATCGCCTGCAGGCCGAGCTTGCCGAAGTCGTCCTTGCGAAGGCGGTTCACCACGAGGACGACCTGCGTCTCCTCGAAGTCCACGCACATTCTGTAGTCGCCCTGGCTGTCGCCGAAGACGGCGATCGGGCCGTAGCCGTACTTGCTCACGAGTTCGCGCTTGATGGCCTCGGTCTTCCCCGCCTGCTGCGTCTGCACCCACGTGTCGTCGTAGCGCGGGACGTACTTTCCGTCCACCTTCGCCACGCGCATCCCCAATACGTTCTCCTGCGGAACGTTGTAGCCGTACTTCGGCAGGTTGGAGAAGACGCGGACCACGTTGTCGAGCGACGCCGTGCAGACGTAGACGTGGATGCCGCGCGAGCGGAGGACGTTCATCAGGTTGGACATCTCGGGAACCGTCCGCAGGCCGCGCTTGTAGGAGCCCGTGACTACTCCGGCCTTCGTCTGAAGCGTTTTCGAGCTGGTGAGCGTGTAGGTCTCCAGCTTCGCGGCGAGACCGACGTCGTTGGACTTCTCCGTGAGCGCCTGCACCTCGTCGACGGTCATTCCGCTGAAGAGGTAGAGCACCCAGGGGTAGCTCACGTCGGCGCTGAACGTTTCGCCGATGGCCTCGTAGAGCCACGCCAGTTTCCCGCGGAAGTCGACGAACTCTTCCGTGGCCCGGGCCTCTTCAAGCGTCATCTTGCCTCCCGCGCCGAACCCCTCGTAGTTCTTGTAGAGGAAGGTATAGGCCGCGTCGAGGTCCGCGCCGATACCGTCGATGTTCACCGCTTTGCCGTCGACGTTCTTCACCGCGAAGTCGTCCTTCGGGATGTCCTTCCGGATGGCCTCGGCGAAGACCTCCGGGGTCATCTTGAAGTTGAGCGTCTCGATCTTGTAGCGGAAGAGTTCTTCTTCCGTGTCGTTGAAAATGCAGGTCTGGTCCCAGTCGAAGACGACATACGGCGGTTTCGCCGGATCGTAGTTCGGACCGCCGGAGCCGTTGGCCTCGACGAACGCGACGAGGCGCTGGTACGCGGCCGGAGCCCATTTGCCGGGATCGAGCCCGATGGGAGCGGCGGAGGCCGCCGAAACGAGAAGCACGACGAGGAGAAGCGGCAGAACGCATTGCATAAACGCACGTACTGTGGACTTTTTCATTATGTGTCTGTCCCTCCTTCATACGTCCGGGGAGCGCGAACCAGCTCCCGCATCCGATGACAATCCGCTTGTCGCCGTTACTGCGACGCCCAGTCCGCGGGGTAGGTGACGTAGAGAAACCGCGTGAAGCAGGGCGCGCTGAAGGTGATCGACGAGTTCGCCGGGATGAAGATCATGTCCCCCTTCTTTCCGGTGATCTTGCGTCCGTCGATCAGGATTTCCAGAGTTCCTTCGATAATGTAGTCGATCTCGTCGTAGCGCAGCGTCCAGTCGAAGGCGGATTCCTCCATCTCCATGACGCCGCACCCCAGACGGGGGCTCTCCTGGAGCGTGACCACGTCCGTCAGGTAGACCTGGTCGCCCTTCTTCCCCGTGTCGAACGGCGCGGGCTTCACGGTCGGGACGGTCACCGAGAGGATGCCGCTCGGGTCCACCGCCTTCTCGAAGGGCGCCGCTCCGCCTCCGCCCGCGATCTCCAGAATGATCTTCCGCACGAGCGATTCAAGCTCTTTTTTGTCCATGAGAAACACCACGCTTTCTACGAACAGCTCCTCCGGAGGAGGCGGACGTTTACTTCTTCGTCGGGCCGTTGACCGGAGTGACCTTGCACGCCAGGATGACGGCAGTGATGCCGCCGACCAGCTTGCCTACGATCATGGCGAAGATGAGGCCGCGTTCGACGCCCGCCGTGAAGCCGAGGTGGTCGCCGAAGACGAAGGCCGCGCTCACCGCGAAGGCCACGTTGATGACCTTGCCGCGCTCGTCCATGTCCTTCATCAGGGTGAACATCGGGATGTTGTTGGCCAGCGTCGCCACCATGCCCGCCGCCGCCACGTCGCCCATGCCGAGCTTCTTGCCGAAGGCCAGGAGCGGCTGTTTGAAGACCTTGGTGATGAACATGACCATCGGGAACGCTCCGGCGAGCACGATGGCGATGGCGCCGATGACCTCGATGGAGTCGGAGAGCGGCGCGAGCGCCATGGGCGAACCCTCGGCGAAGAAGCGGAACGGCGAAAGGGCTTCGATGATGCCCATCGCCAGTCCTACGGTGATGACCGTGACGATGCCCCTGCCGAAGTAGGTGAATCCTTTGATCATCGCGCTCGGGATCATCTTGAGCCCCGTCGCGATCAGCGCGGAGAAGACGACCACGGGAATGAGGTTGACCAGCATCATGCCGACGGTGAACTCGCTGCTCAGCATCACCAGACCGCCCGCGAGGCAGCCGAAGGGGATGGTCACCATGCCGAGGAGGATTCCCTTGGCGAGCGCGGGGTGGTCCTTCTTCTCGATGATACCGAGGGCCACGGGGATGGAGAAGACGATGGTCGGGCCCATCATGGCGCCCAGGATGATACCGGCGAAGCGGCCGATGGCCGGATTCTCCGCCATCTGCATCGCAAGCGGATAGCCGCCCATGTCGTTGGCGAGCAGCGTGGTGGCGAACATCGCCGGGTCGGCGCCCACGGCCTGGTAAAGCGGCACGATGACAGGCTTGAGGATGGCGGCCAGCAGAGGGGCGAGGGTGATGACGCCGCCCATCGCGAGCATCAGGGAGCCCATCGCCATGAAGCCTTCCTCGAATTTCTCGCCGAAGCCCAGGCGGCTGTTCAGAAACGCCTTGTCGAGCGCGCCCAAAACCATGAATCCGGTCATGATGTAGAGAATGATATCGTTGATTCCCATGCAGTTCACCTCCGAATAGAATGGCGGTTCCGGTTCTTTTCCGATACTGAAGTTGCCGATGGCGCATCCGCGCGCCTCCCGGATTTCGGGCGACGCGGCGATACCCTGTCCGGTGCGCGGAAGACTGTTCGCTCCCCGCCGTAGCTCGGACACAATGGGGCGTTAATACTCCAGCAGGCTCTCGTCCACCTCCACGGAATCGATGATGCCGACGATGACGGCGTCCACGGGGACGTCGCCGCCCGCGAAGACGGTCCGCGCCGAGCTGCCCTGCGAGACGAGCACGTCGTCGCCGATGCCCGCTCCCGCGCCGTCCACCGCGACGAAGGTCTCGGACTTCGATCCCTTCGCCGGGCGAACCACGAAGAACTTCATGCCGTTGAGCTTGTCGTCTTTTTTCGTGGCCCAGAGGTTGCCCACGACCTTCGCGATAATCAC
Source organism: Synergistaceae bacterium (assembly GCA_018436725.1). GTDB lineage: Bacteria > Synergistota > Synergistia > Synergistales > Aminobacteriaceae > JAAYLU01. The sequence goes on from JAHDKT010000112.1 coordinate 3,520, forward strand.
TTCGCTCCCTCCCGGCGGACGGAGATTCCCTTAAGGCGCAGCCAGTCCAGCCCGAGAGGAGTAATGATCGCCCTCGCGGCCACGAGTATTTCTCCGCAGCCGTTTGCGCACGCCTCCTGAAGATCGCGCTCCGAGAGCACCTTCTTGGAACGGAGATCCGCGCACGGCCCGTCGGCCGGAGCCTCGACGCACACCGCCGGGGCGGGTTGCTTCACGTCCGCCGCCGCCGCGCATCCGGCCAGCTTCGCCGCCGGGACGAACCGCACCCCGAACGAGCGCAGCTTCGCCTCGCACGCCGCGTAGTGCTTCCCCAGGGGGGAAGCAGGGCACGCGGCGCGCCGCCACGCGACCCCCTCCTCGATCACGTACACGGGAACGCCCGCGAGAAGCGCGTCCACCATCGTCGAGGACTCGGCGCCGTACTTCAGGCCGAAGGAGGCAAGGACAAGCTGGTTCTCCGAAAGCGACGGGATCGCCGCCCCGGAGTAGCGGCTCCAGTCCGGCGTTTCATCGCCCGAAGAGCGGTACTCGACGCACACGCCTTCGAGCGCGTCGCAGCATCCGGGTTCGCCCGCGACCAACAGCGGCTTCCCCTGCGGAGCATCCGTCGTCAGCCCGAGCCTCCGGATCAATTCCTTCGTCACAACATCGATCAATTGCGCCTGATCCATCTAATCACCTGCTTCCACAGTTCATAGCTATGCCGAGAGGGGTTACAAGGAACGGGTGCGCCGGTTTGAAGGCGGGGATTCCCGTCTCCCTCTCGATCACGCGCTCCATCCCCTCCAGGCAGCACGTGCCGCCCACCAGATAGAGCACCTTCACATCGTGCCCCTTCACACATCCGAGGACGATGGACGCCATCTTCTGGAGCACCGGCGTCACCAGCGGCAGCAGCTCCCTGTGCATCCGCGGATCCTGCTTCAGCCGTTCCGCGTCCAGATAAGGAATTTTCCGGTTGCCCGCGATCACCAGCGAGACGTGCGTCCCCCCGGTCGGCTCGTCGAAGACCGCCGACACCGCGCCTTCGGAGAAGACGGCGATGCCCGTGGTTCCTCCGCCGATGTCCACGATCGCGCCGTCGCGGATTCCCAGAACCGCGTTCGCGGCGGTCGGCTCGTCCAGAACCGATGTAACCTCCAACCCCGCGCTCTCCACCACGTAGCCGTGGGTCGCGCAGTCTCTGACTCCGGTGCCGGGGGGGACGGCGATGGCCGCGCTGCGCAGCTCCGCGCCCAAGTGTTCCTCGATCCGTCCCTTCAGACGGCGGACGATGGCTCCCGCCCCGGCGAAGTCGACCACGAGCCCGTCGCGGATGACCGACGCCTCCTCCATCTCCCAGGTCAGGGGGGTGTCGTTCTCGTCGAGCACGACGACGACGATGGAGGCGGTTCCCAGGTCGACGCCGACCTTCAGCGTCGTCCCCGGGCGCACGGCGGCCGTCTTGCCCCGCCGCGCATAGGTTGCATCCAACAGCTCGTTCCCTTTGTCCAGTTCGTGCACGTTCCCTCTCCTAACTTGCTTCCCTGTTCAGCGTATGATCGTCCCGCGGACGCCTTTTGTGTAGCCGCAGGCGTTCGCCTCGTCGTAGTCGATGTGCATAGCCAGGCTGTACCTCGGCGATACGCGCACCAGCACGCCCTCCAGGACCGCGGGGCGGCTTCCCGCCACCCGGACGCTCACCCTGTCGCCGTCCGCCACGCCGAAAAGTTCCGCGTCCTGCGGCGTCATGTGGATATGCCGCTGGGCCACGATCACGCCCTTTTCGAGCACGATCTCCCCCTTCGGAGTCCGCAACCGAAGCGGCGCGCTCCCCTCCAGGTCTCCGGAGTCGCGGACGGGGGCCTTCACCCCGAGCATCGTCGCGTCCGTGATGGAAAGTTCCACTTGGCTCTCTTTCCGCTCCGGCCCCAGAATCGCCGTATTTTCGAGCGCACCCTTCGGTCCGACCAGCGCCACGCGTTCGGAGCAGAGGAACTGCCCCGGCTGCGAGAGCCCGCGCGAGTCGGTGAGGATATACCCCTTCCCGAAGAGCGCGTCGACATGCTCGCGGCTCAGGTGGACATGCCGTCCGGAGGCCTCCACTTCGAAGGAGAGGCGCTTTCGGACCTCGGCGACCACCCGACCGACGAGCAGATCAAGCGCTTCAGCGCCCATTCCGGGCGTTTCCCCGGAGCACTGTCCGGGACGTGTTTCAGGGTTCACGGCTGCCGCTCCCTTCCGGGGCCGACTCCGGAGCACGGGGCTCCGGACTTAGCCTTCCAGCTTCGGAAGAATGAACTCCACTTCCGCATGCGGACGCGGAATCACGTGGACGGAGACAAGCTCCCCGACCTTCCCGGCCGCCGCGGCGCCCGCGTCCGTCGCGGCCTTCACCGCGCCGACGTCGCCGCGCACCATCACGGTCACGAGGCCGCCGCCCACCATCACCTTGCCGATGAGCGTCACGTTCGCGGCCTTCACCATGGCGTCGGCGGCCTCCACCGCGCCCACAAGTCCCTTCGTCTCGATCATTCCAAGCGCCTGCATTCCGTTATTCATCTCTCTGCGACCTCCCTCGGAAGTATGTGTGGTATCCAAAGTAAAAATATGCCTACTTAATTCGTGCCGCCAGCTCCTCGACGATGCGCTCGACCAAACGGTCGAGCTGGTCGCCGTTGAGCGTCGACGGGCTCGCCTGTTTCGCGGGGCGCAGATCCTCGATCTCGCGCACGCCCCACGCCACTCGCCGGATGTTCAGCAGATGGAGCGGCCCCACGTTGTCGGACGTCGCGTTGTGCCCTACCGCGCCGCATCCCAGCGTCATGGAGGGGATCAGGTTCGTCGTCGCGCCCACGGCCCCCAGCGAGGAGCCCGCGTTCACCACCACGCGCGACACGGGCTTCTTCAGCCCGAACTCGCGGATGACCTCCTCGTTCGACGAGTGAATCGCCAGCGTGTGCCCGGCGCCCTCGAACGCGAGCAGCTCGATGCACAGCTCGCAGCACTTCTCCCACCCGTCCGCCGAGTAAAAGGCGAGCACCGGGCAGAGCTTCTCGTGCGAGAAGGGGTACTCCTTCCCCACGCCCATGCCGTCCGCGAAAAGCAGCTTCGCCCCCTCCGGGATGGAGACCCCGGCCTTTTCGGCGATGAACTTCGGGCTCTTCCCCACCGTGCGGGGGTTCATTCCCCCCGACGGCGTAAAGATGGCGCGAGCCACCTTCGCCGCGTCTTCGGGCGGCAGGAAGTACCCGCCCTGCTTCTCGAATTCGGCTCTCACAACCTGTTCGATGCACGACTCCGCCACCACGGACTGCTCCGAGGCGCAGATGGTGCTGTAGTCGAACGTCTTGCTCGAAATGATTCTGCGGACGGCCTGCGGAATATCCGCCGACCGCTCGATGAAGGCCGGCGTGTTCCCCGGGCCGACGCCGATGGCCGGAGTCCCGGAGCTGTACGCCGCCCGGACCATCCCCGACCCGCCCGTGGCCAGGATCAGCGCCACGTCCTTCGAGTGCATCAGCTCGTCCGTGCCTTCGAGGGTGACGATCGTCATGCAGCCGAAGATCCCTTCCGGGCCTCCCGCCGCGCAGAGCGCCTCGGAGAGCACGCGTATCGTCTCCAGGATGCACCCCTGCGCGCTCGGGTGCGGGGAGAAAACGATGCCATTCCCCGCCTTCAGCGCCACCATCGCCTTGAAGATCGCCGTCGAGGTCGGATTCGTCGAGGGAATCAGCCCCGCGACGACGCCGACGGGAACGGCGACCTCGAACATCTTGTTCTTCGCGTCCTCGCGGACGATGCCGACCGTCCGGAGGTCCTTGATGGATTCGTACACGCTCTTCGCGGCGAAGATGTTCTTGAGGGCCTTGTCCTCGGGCTTGCCGAAGCCGGTCTCCTCGTGCGCCATCCTCCCCAGCCGCTCCGCGTGCCGGCACGCCGCTTCGGCAACCGCCGCCACGAGTTCGTCGATCTTGCTCTGACTCATGGAGGCGAGGCGCTTCTGCGCCTCCTTCGCTTTCGCGACGAGGTTGCGGACCTCCTGCACGGAGAGCAGATCTCTGTCCTGAAGCTGCGTCACTCGCTCTCACCTCCCCGGCTCTTCCAAAACGCCGTCAGTTCGCGCTGCAGCTCCGCCTTTCCGGCGAAGCGTATCTGCTTTCGTGTCATCGTCTTCAGGCCGACGGTGCGGGCCAGACGACGAAGCTCCATCACCGTCATGCTCTCGAGGTCGGGGGCGTCTGCGCTCCAAACGGAGCCTGCATCGATTCCCTCCCCGCCCTCATCCTTATCGTCATCTTCGTCCGCGCCTTCCTCGACGGGAGAAACGGCCGAAACATCCTCTTCGTCTGCCGCGTCCTTCATCACGCAGCCGGAGGGGCGCTCCCCGGAAACATCTTTCTCCGCGGAAACGGCATCATCGGAAGAAGACGGCCCGAAGGACTCCTCCCCGCGCGGCGTTTCGTGCGCGACCTGTTTCGAATGCGCGCACGCGCTCCCGTCGATCATCGCGAAGACATCCGGCGTAAGACGCGGGATCACGTGCGACGAGCACCGCAGTCCGAGCCTGCCCAGCGACGCGACCGCGGCGTCGACCGCCGACCGGACGGCGGCGACATCGCCGGTCAGGAAGACCGTCACCAGACCGCCGCCGACCTTCCTCGACCGCAACAGACGCACGGCGGCCGATTTCAGCGCCGCGTCCGCGGCCTCGACCGCGCCGAGCATTCCGCGGACCTCGATCATTCCCAGGGCTCTGCTCTCCATGAAACCGTTAGTAGAGAACCGGGTTCTCCGCGACGAAGATCACCGCCTGGGCGAACGCGTCGCACGCGGCTTTGCACGCCGACTGCGATCCCGTGAGCAGGCCGCCGCCGAAGTTGGTCTCCGAAGGGGGCCCGTAGAACGCCGCCAGCTTCACGTCCGCGGCCTTGAGCGCCGCGTCGAGCGCGTACATCGCCTCCAGGGGGGGCGCGATCAGGTAGGCGATCGCGTCGCCTTCGGTCACTCCCGCCACCTTGGAGAGATAGCTCCCCGTGCGTGAGACGCAGTGGGCGTAGTATGGAATGGTATTGTCCGCGTTCGCCGACACGAACCACGCGTCGTTTTCGATGAAGTCCGCGACGGCGTTCAGTCCGCTGCGCACCTCGGCGGGGTTGGGCCCCGCGATGATGCCGATGATCTCTCCCGCGAGCTTCGTGTTCGCATTCGCCGCGCCGCCGTAGAACGACTTCGCGTACACCACCGCCACGTCGGCCTTCTTCGTCGCCTCGTCCAGCGCCGTGTAGGTCACGTCGTCGCTGTCCGCGGTCACGATGCCGAGACTTCTCTGGTCCGGACTCAGGTTCAGCGACGCCGCCATCTCCGGATTCACGTTGGGGATGATCTTCACACTCAAAAGCGTTGCCTTCAAGGGATCGCCCTTCATTTCATCTTCCCTCCCGACAGTAAGAAATACTTACAGTTTCAGATCGATGCCGCTGATCTTCTTCTCGAGCATCAGCTTGATGATGTCCGCGATGTAGCCGCCCGCCTCCACCGCCGGAGTTCCCCCGGCGTGGATGTTCGACACCACGGTGCGCTTCGCCTCCGGCATGCCGACGGTCCCCTTATACGTGATATAGGCCGACATACTCTCGGCGGTCACCAGTCCCGGACGTTCGCCGAGGAGCACGCAGACGACGTCCGCGCCCGTCGCCTCGGAGACGACGTCCATCGCCGGAACGCGCCCGTACTTCACGAAGAACGGCTTCGCGAGCTTCACGCCCTGCCGCTCCAACCCCTGGCCGATCATCTTCAGCGTGTCCATCGCGTTGGTCTCCACCGCGGTGGAGCTGAGTCCGTCGGAAACGTATACCAGCACCTTGGGAGACGGCCCGGCGATGCGCTTCATCGCGTCCTTCGCCTCCGCGCCGAACTGCCGCCCCAGGTCGGGGCGCGTCAGGAACTGATCCTTGCTCGCGCACTCGGTCTGGATCGTCTCCAGCCCGTTCGCGGCCAGAAATTCGTCCGAGACGTTGCTGAAGACCGCGTCCTGCGCCGCCGCATGGTCCGCCCGGAAGCGGAGCAGCGTCTCCGTCTTGTAGCGGGGCCCCGCGCGCCACACCCCGATGCGCGCAGGGGTCGTCAGCTTCATCGCCATCAGCGCCTCGGCGTCCGCAGGGGCGGGCACGAGGCACTGTCTTCTCAGATCGATCTCCGTAAGATCGGGGAGACCGTCTCCGTCGTCGCAGACGGCGCACTGCCCCGTCGGAGGAGCGACCTTCGGAACGCCGCCCTCCTTGCCGCTCATCTCCACGAGAATCTGCTGGACCATTTGCTTGAGTTCAAGCTCGGTTACCATAATCTCACCTTCCTTAAGCAGGCATCCAATTCGCGACAAAGTCGCGAATTGTGATGATCGCTTAGGCGGCATGTTTCTAGCCGCCCATCGCTTGGGAATTACTAAGCAACATTTCCAACGGTCACCTTGTTACACAAACAACGAGGCGTCGCCGGCGCGTTCCGTCAGCCTCCCCGACTCGTCGAGAATACCCAGCTCCACAAACCTGCGGAAGAACTCGGGAGCGGGCTTCAGCCCCAGGATTTCGCGCAATGTCGCGTCGTCGTGGTAACTCGTGTCCTGGTAGGAGAGCATCACGTCGTCCCCCACGGGGACGCCCATATAGTAGTTCGACCCGGCCATCGCCAGCAGCATCGTCGCGATCTCCTGGTCGTCCTGATTGATGTTCGTATGGTTCGTGTAGCACGGCGCCATCCCCATCGGCAGCCCGGCGAGTTTCCCCATGAAGAGGTCCTCCAGGCTGGCGCGGATGATCTGCTTCCCGTCGTAGAGCGTCTCCGGCCCGATGAACCCCGACACGTTGTTCACCATGAACGGGGCGTACCTCTTCGCGAAGCCGTAGGTTCGGGCCTCCAGCGTCATCTCGTCCACGCCGCAGTGGCAGTCGAGCGACATCTCCGACCCCTGCCCCGTCTCGAAGTACATCAGATTGGGGCCGCGCGCGACCCCCTGTTTCGTGATCAGCTCGTACGCCTCGTCGATCAGCGCCGCGTCGATGCCGAAGGCGGAGTTCGCCTTCTCCGTACCCGCCACGCTCTGGAAGAACATGCACGCCGGTGCGCCATGGCGCACCGCCTCCATCTGCGTGGTCACGTGCGACAGCACGCAGTTCTGCGTCGGAATGTTCCACTTTTCGATAAAATCCCACGAAAGCTGCAACAGCCTCTTCGTGTTCTCCATCGAGTCGTCCACCGGATTGATCCCCACCACCGCATCGCCGCTCGCGTAGGCGAACCCCTCGCGGATCGACGCCAGAACGCCGTCGCTGTCGTCCGAAGGGTGGTTCGGCTGGATGCGGAAGGAGAGCGTGCCCGGCAGGCCGACCTCCGTGGCGCACGTTCCGCCGATCTTCATCTTGCTCGCCGCGTACACAAGATCCATCGCGGACATCAGCTTCGCCGCGCCCGCGATCATCTCGGAGGTCAGGCCGCGCCCCATGCGCTTCAGTTCCTCCCCCGAGGTCTTATGGTCGAGGATGCGCTCGCGCAGCTCCCCCACCGTCCACGACTTCATCTCCCGGTAGACGGCCTCGTTCACTCCGTCCTCGATCACCCGTGTGACTTCGTCCTCCTCGTACGGCACCGCCGGATTCTTCCGGAGATCCTCCAGCGTCAGGTTGCTCAGCACGTACTTCGCCGCGATCCGCTCCGAAGAGCTGGACGCGCCGATGCCCAGCAGCGTGTCGCCGGACTTCTCCTCGTTGGCCTTCGCCAGCACGTCCTTCAGATCGCGGAACGACCATGCGGTTCCGCCAAGAACCGTCTTCAGCTTCATGCGTCTTCCCCCTTCCCCGCGAACATATTCGGGACAGGTCCGAAAATATCCGGAAAGATCCTATTTGACGCAGAAGATGGACGCATCCCCGGCCTTCTTCGTCAGGATTCCGTTCTCCATGATCCCCATCTTCTCGAGCCACTTTTCGAAGGCCGCGACGGGGCGGACGCGGAGAAGCTGGCGGAGCGCCGCGGTCTCGTGGTAGCCGGTGCACTGGTAGTTGAGCATGACGTCGTCGCCGTGGGGGATGCCCATGAAGTAGTTGCACCCCGCCGCGGTGAGCAGGACGGCCAGGTTCTCGATGTCGTTCTGGTCGGCCTTCATGTGGTTGGTGTAGCAGGCGTCGCACCCCATCGAGATGCCCGTCAGCTTGCCCATGAAGTGATCCTCCAACCCCGCGCGGATGACCTGGCGGCTGTCGTAGAGGTACTCCGGCCCGATGAAGCCGACGACCGTGTTCACGATGAACGGCTTGAAGCGCTTCGCGAAGCCGTAGCAGCGGGCCTCCATCGTCACCTGGTCGGCGCCGAAATGCGAGTTGGAGGACAGCTCGGAGCCCTGCCCCGTTTCGAAGTACATGAAGTTGGGTCCGACGGAGGTTCCCTGCTTCGCGGCCAGCTCCTTCGCCTCCGTGAGAAGGGCGGTGGAGATGGCGAACGCCTCGTTCCCCTTCTGGGAACCGGCGATGCTCTGGAAGAAGAGGTCGGTGGGGGCGCCCTGGCGGACGGCCTCCATCTGGGTGCTTACGTGGGCGAGAACGCAGATTTGCGTGGGGATTTCGTACTTTTCCTTGAGTTCCTGGAACTTGAAAAGCACTTTTTTGACGTTGTCGACCGTGTCGTCGACGGGGTTCAAGCCGATCACCGCGTCGCCGACTCCGTAGGAGAGCCCTTCGAAGACGGAGGCCGTGACGCCGTCGATGTCGTCCGTGGGGTGGTTGGGCTGCAGGCGCGCCGAGAGCGTTCCCGGAATGCCTATGGTCGTGTTGCAGTGCGCCTGGATACGAATTTTGCTCGCTCCGTAGACGAGGTCGAGGTTGGTCATCAGCTTGGCCGTGCCCGCCACCACTTCGCTGGTGATTCCGCGGCTGATCCGCTTGATGTCGTCGCCCGTCGTTCCGTCGCAGAGGATCCACTCGCGCAGATCGGAGAGCGTCCAGCCGGCGATTTCGGAGTAGATGCGCTCGTTCACGTCGTCCTGGATGACGCGGGTGACTTCGTCCTGCTCGTACGGGACCACCGGGTTGTTCCGGAGATCCGCGACGGTCAGGTTGGCGAGCACGTGCTTCGCCGCGATCCGCTCCTCCATCGACTCCGCGATGATTCCGGCGAGGCGGTCGCCGGACTTCTCCTCGTTCGCCTTGGCAAGAACCTCCTTGACATTCTTGAACTGGTAGACGCGACCAAAGAGCTTTGTTTTGAGGTTCACCGTCATTTCACCTCCAATGTGTTTTCATGCGCCCCCGCGCCGCGAAACATCCATTCGGCCCGCGGACGGATGCGTGCAACCGGCGATGCTCCCCGGAAACGCTCCTTCCCGGCGAAGCATGCGGCGTCTGTCGGACTCCCCCGAACCACCCCCCTCGTGAACAGTTTCGCACTCCGGCGAACACACAACGCCTCCCGCCCTCGGGGATAATGCGCATAAAAAAGGACTCGGAGCGCATCCGCGCAAAACACCGGCGCATACCGCCGACGTTCTCCGCAAATGGCCTCAAGTCCCCGCAAGGCGTTTCTGCCCGATGCGCGCGATCGGTCTCCTGGCTTGCCGTCATCCTCCGCCGCTCCTTCCCGGGGGCTCCCGGTGGATCCTGCGGCTTCGTCCGGCGTACAGTGGCGGGCCCGCGCCGGATTCTTACCGGCTTCCCGAGCATCGCACGCACCTCGACAAAAAACAAATTAAAGGCAACTTTTGCAACAGCACTCAGAGTATATCATGAAAAGGAGAATGTCAACCGCTCTCTTCAAATGGGTCCGGAGAAGCGCGACATAAAAAAGATAATTTGCCTATCATTCGAAAATCCGCCGTCTTGTCGCTCCGGACAAGACGGCGGACCTTTCCCCTCTTTCCGTTGCGCGACATCGCACACGACGAGGAACGAAACCGGCGGCTTCGAACGGACTTTCCCACCCTGCGGTTTTTTTCGCGCGTACCGCTTGACAAGTCCCGTGAAGGAGCGTATTATCCTCCCCAACTTAAACCGATTCGAAAGGAGGTTCCCGCACTATGACCGATGCGAAAAAAGTCGACGCAGCAGTTTTGTTCGCATGTGCAATGACGATGACTAGCGGCGACCCTCCTGGAGCGGTCGGCGCTTAGTACTGCGTGCGCGATAGCTTCAGCCGGGGGTCTTCGTAGACGAAGACCCCCGGTTTTTTTGTACGCATAAGGGAGGTCGGCGGGTGTGTGGAAAGAAGGAGAAGGCATAGTACTCAAGTTCGGCGGCTCGTCCGTGGGCACGCCTGAACGGATTCGCGCGGCGGGGCGGCGGATCGCCTCCTTCGCCCGGCAGGGGCGCAGGACGGCGGTCGTCGTCTCCGCCATGGGAAAGACCACCGACGATCTTCTGGGGCTGGCGAGAGCGACCGCTCCGTCGGCGACCGACAGGCGCGAGCTGGACAGGCTGCTGGCCACGGGAGAGCAGCAGTCGGCGGCGCTGCTCGCGATGGCCCTCTCCGCCGACGGCTGCCCGGCGCGCTCGTTCAGCGGCGAGGAGGCCGGATTCGTGGCGGAGGGGCCGTGGGGGGAGGGGCGCATCCTCTCGGTCGACCCGGCGCGAGTGGAGGCCGCCACGGCGTTCGGGCACGTCGCCGTGATCACGGGCTTCCAGGCGCGCACCAGGGAGGGAGAGACGATCACCCTCGGGCGCGGCGGCTCGGACCTCTCCGCCATCGCTCTGGCCGCGGCCCTCGGGGCGGCCGAGTGCCGCATTTTCACCGACGTCGACGGCATCTACACTGCGGACCCGCGCGTGGTCCCCGGCGCGGTCAAGCTCGACCGGATTCCCTGGGACGAGTGCCTCGAAATGGCCTTCTGCGGCGCCGCGGTCATGCAGGCGCGCAGCATCGAAATGGCGGGCAGGACGAGCATCCCCCTGTGCGTCGCATCCAGCTTTCAGGAAAGCGAGGGAACATGGATCATGGAACGAAACGTTGACGAAGCCGTCTTTATCCGGTCGGTCGCATCCGACGACGATCTTGCGGTGCTCACCGTGGAGGGGAGGACGGTCGAGCGCGAACTGATGGACGCGCTCTCCAGGGAGGGCATCCGCACCACCGCGATGGTGGGCGCGGGGGGCGCATCCTTCCACATCGAAGGCGCGCGCCTCCCCGAGGCCGTCGAAATCTGCAACAAGCTGGCGGGATGCAGCGTCTCGGTCAACGAAAAGCTCTCCCGCGTCTCCGTCGTCGGGCCGGGCGCCGGGAATCACCCCGAAGTGTGCCGCGCCATGCTCGGCATCCTTGCGGAGATGGGCGCGACCGTCCACCTGCTCACCTCGTCGGCGCTCTCCGTCACCTGCGTCGTGGACAGGGACCGCTCGGCGGAGGCCGTCCGGGCGCTTCATGAAGAATTCATAGGGAAGAAAGGGGTATTCCAATGCGCATAGACTCTTCTTTGGGACTCTGCTTCATCGGCTTCGGCAACGTCGGGCAGGGGCTCGCCCGCATCCTCGTCCGCAAGGAGCGGGAACTCGCGGAGCGCTGGGGCTTCGCCTTCCGCACCGTCGCCGTCGTCACCCGCACCAGGGGCGCGGCCCTCTCGTCCGACGGGCTTTCGCTCGCGGACCTGCTCGCCCGCGTCGAAAGGGGCGAACCCGTCGGGAACGAACGCATCTCCCCCGTCGAGGCGGCCCTCCTTCCGGAGACCGACATCGTCCTCGACGTCACGCCCACCAACCTGATCAACGGCGAGCCGGGGCTGTCGCTCACCCGCGCCGCGCTCGGGTCGGGACGGTCCGTCGTCAGCTCGAACAAGGGCCCCGTCTCCCTCGCCCTCGCCGAACTGAAGGAACTGGCCCGCGCGCGCGGCGCGCACTACCGCTTCGAAGGAGCGGTAATGAGCGGCACCCCGTCGCTCAACCTCGCCCTCGAATCGCTCGCGGGGTGCGACGTGCGCGAGGTGCAGGGGATCGTGAACGGCACCACGAACTACATCCTCACCCGCATGGAGGAGGGGTTCGAGTACGCCGACGCCCTCCGCGAGGCGCAGGAGAAGGGGTACGCCGAGGCCGACCCGGCCGGAGACGTCGATGGGTGGGACGCCGCGGTGAAGGCCCAGATCCTCGCCGCCGCCGTCCTCGGCTTCCCGCTGCCGCTCGACGCCGTGGAGCGCACCGGCATCGGCGCCATTTCGCGCGCCGACGTGGAGGCCGCCGCGAAGCGGGGCAAGCGGATCAAGCTGCTGGCGAAGGCCGCGCGCACCACCGGCGGCGTCGCCGCCTCGGTCGCCCCGGCGGAAATCCCGCTCTCCCACCCGCTCGCAAGCGTGGGCGGCGCGACGAACGCGCTCACCTTCACCACCGACACTTTGCGCGACGTCACCATCATCGGCCCCGGCGCGGGGCGCGAGGAGACGGGCCAGGCCCTCCTCTCCGACATGCTCGCCATCGCCGCCGCGGAGCGGCACGGCGCGCGCTTCTCGGTCAAGGCGGGATAAGCGAAGCGGCAAGAGCCATCGGAAAGGCCGCGCAGGACGCTCGAGAAGCGGAGCGCGACACCCTCTCGTATCAGTCCGATCACGGTTGACAGGCCTGCCGCTCTTGGGTAGTATGTTCCGCAGAGCGGTATGAAAGGAGAGGGTACGGCGTGCATTCACCACATCATGCAGTCTCTTCGCCTGTTCGTTGCGGGAACCTCGGCGCCGCTTCGGCGCTTTTTCCCGCCATGATACTGCTGCACGCGGCGCCCGGAATGCCGGGCGGTCAATGAACGCTCTTTTCCGCCGGGGGTCTTCGAAAACACAAATTCGGAGGCTCCCGGCTTTTTCAACTCTTATTATAAGGAGGAAACGACAATGCCGTTTCAGGAGTTCCGCATCGACCCGCGAGTGTTCGAGGAGATCAACGACTATCTGGGAGACCCCAAAAACCCCGTGCTGGCCGACCTCAGGAGGGTCGTCGCCAAGTACGGCACGGTGCGCGACATCAACGAGCAGGCCCGCGAAGCCGGGAAGGTGGAGTCGCTCGTCAAGAAGCTGGAGCGGATGAACGCCCCCTTCGTGAAGGACCTCGAATGGCTGGCCTCGCTCCGAGACGAGGGGAAGTTCGTCCCCCTCTCCGACTACCGCGCCCGCGTCAACCCCGAGCGCGCCGTGTGGGACTACGACTTCTCCAAGGCTCCGACGCTGGAGATCAGCGCGCTCCAGTACTTCCCGTGGCTGCTCGCCGAGGTCCGGCAGACGGTCGAAAAGGGGGAGATCCTCCCGGGCCGCTTCATCCGCGTGCGCAAGATGAAGGAGCAGGAGGCGGACGGCGGCGACCTCCCCGCAGTGCGCGCGGCGGTCAAAATACTGGGCGCGACCTGCGTCGAGACTCTGGACACCAAGGGGGTCGACGGCTCCAACGTCCACCTCGGCGGACCGAGCACCATCACCGGCTACTTCGGCGGCATCGGCCAGCCGAACAGCCACCCGCTCCAGTGGGTGGACGAGGTGCTCTACTATTATACGAACTACGGAGTGGATGAAGTGCTCAACATCAACCCGGGCACCGTCTTCCTGGGGTACCTGCTCTACCGGATGGGCGTCGACGTGCGGTTCAAAATCTCCGTCTTCATGGGGAACGACAACCCCTACGCCGTCCTCTGGACGCTGCTCGCCGCCCGCATGTTCGCCCGCGACGACGGGAGCACGCCACTCGCCGGGTTCAACCTCTCCAACTCCATCGACGACGCGCACATCGCCAAAGCCGCCGCGATCCGCAGAGACCTCGGCCTGGAGGATCAGGTGCGCATCGAGCACCACATCACCGAGACGTGGAAGAGTATCGTCCGCCAGCCGTACAACCGCAGGGAAGGGCTGCTGAAGCTGGCGAAGACCGTCCCCAACATCTCCGCCAAGCACGAGGGCGGCAACCCCGAGGACGAACAGAAGCTCGACCACCCGTCCGACATCCTCGACTACTTCCGCGACAAGAAGGAGATCGAGTCCTCCGGCGACATGGACGCCCTCACGCTGAACTACCTGATGAAGCACAAGGCGGTCAACAGCACCGCCGACGCACTGACGAAGGCGGGCCTCTCCTTCGTCGCGGCGGGCGCGCATCGGTTGTAGAGATGGTAAAATAGGACGATCAGGGGGCGCGAAAACTCATTCGGCGGCGCCGGTAGGGAGGGAGAGCCGTGCTCTCGCAAAAAAGCCTTGAATTCATCAAAGAAATAGGAGAGAAACACGGAGTGCAGCGAATTGTGCTCTTCGGTTCCTGCCTGCATCTTCCGGAGGCGGAAGCCGGCGACATCGACATGGCCGTCGGCGGACTCGACGCGGCGACGTTCGTCGAGATGTGGAACGACCTCACGTGGGCTCCTGAACTCCTTATGAAAAACGTCGACCTCGTACGGATGGAGGATGCGCTGCCCGTCATGGTGATCGTTCGCGCCGAAGGAGTGACGATCTATGAACGGGAAAGAGAGCGCGCGACAGTTTCTGCGTGAAGTGTGGAGGCTTATACAAGAACCGTGCCGTCGATGCAGGAGTATCTCAACCTGCCGGAATGGGATAAAATCCAGCTTGCCGGTATGGGCATGTGCTTGGGAGATATTTATAAAGCCCTCGAACAGTCATTGCGGTGTATTCTTGAAAACATCGAAGGCAGAAAGATCGAGAAGAACGAATCCTGGCACGGCAACCTGTTGCGCCTTTCCGACGAAATGCAACTCATCCCAGCGGGTATTCGGGACACCGTACAGGGTATGCTCAAGTACAGGCATCACCTTCACCACGGCTACGGCGTCCAGCTGAACGAGCGGCTTGTACGAAAAAACGCCCCCGAGGCAATAGACGCCTTCGATACCTTTACAAAACACATTATCAGCCGCTACTTTGATATCCTTTGAATTGAACGAAGCCCCGGGCGGTGACACCGGGGCTTCGTCATCTCTATTGGTTGCTTTTACCCTATCGCGTCCATCACCATCTTCACCGCGCTGACGACGACCACGAAGGCGAGGACGTAACGCACCCACTTGTTCCCCTTCATCACCGTGAAGCGCGCGCCCAAAACCGCGCCCGCCATGCTCCCGACCGCCAGCACCA
>JAHDKT010000032.1 GCA_018436725.1 Synergistaceae bacterium
ATCAGCAGCCCGAGCCAGAGGGCCACCGGCAGAAAGAAAAAGAGAAAGCCGATCCGTTTACTCTTCATCGTACAGCTTCCAGTCGCTCTTCCGGAAACAGAGCGAGGCCGACGGATCCCACCCCACGCGGATGGTATCGCGCGCTTTGATGTCGTCGAACTGCCGCGTCTGCGGCAGCGCCACGGTGAATTCGTCCGTCGTCCCCTCGGACGAGACCAGCAGGCGGCTGTTTCCTCCGTCGAAGAGGATCGCCTTCACCGTCACGGGCAGCGAGTTGAAGCGGCCATCCCCTTCGGGCGGATTGATCACCATCGACTCCGGACGGACGAAGAGGTCGTGCGGCTCGTCGGGCTGCGCGTCGACCGAACAGGCCGGAGCGAGACGGAAGTCGAGCCCGTTCGCGTACCGCGCGAGCAGCTCGCCCCCTTCGCCCCGGCGGAGCGTGACGGAGAGCTTGTTGTTGGCGCCGACGAACTGCGCCACGAACGAGGAGCAGGGTGCGTGGTACAGCTCTTGCGGCGTGCCGATCTGCTCGAAGGTTCCGTTGTTCATCACGGCCACCCTGTCGCTCATCACCATGGCTTCCGACTGGTCGTGCGTGATGTAGACGAACGTCGTCCCCACCTTGTTCTGGAGCGTCTTCAGCTCCACCTTCATGTGCTCGCGGAGCTTCGCGTCGAGCGCGCCCAGCGGTTCGTCGAGCAGCAGCACCGTCGGTTCGAGCACCAGGCAGCGCGCGATGGCGATGCGCTGCTTCTGCCCGCCCGAGAGCTGGCCGATCTCCTTCTTCCCGGACTCCGGCAGGCCGACCCGTTCGAGCATGTCCTTCACCTTGCGGTCGACGTCGGCCCCCTTCTCGCCGCGCCGCCGCAGGCCGAAGGCGACGTTCTCGTGGACGTTCATCATCGGGAAGAGGGCGAGGTTCTGGAAGACGAGATTCACGGGGCGCTTGTTCGGCGCCACGCCCGCCATGTCTCGGCCGTTGAAGAGGATGGTTCCCTCGTCCTGCTGGTAGAACCCGGCGATCATCCGGAGCAGGGTGGTCTTGCCGCACCCCGAGGGGCCGAGGATCGAGAAGAACTTGCCGTCCTCCACATCGAAGGAGACGTCGTTCACCGCGGTAAAATTGCCGAATCGTTTCACGAGGTTCTGTACTGAAAGAGCGTTGCGCATACGGCGGTCACCTCTGAATGTGCGGCAGGCGGCGGCCTCTTCGCGAAGACCGCCGCCTGCTGTCGGGATAGATGACGGCTGCGTTATCTGGCCGCCTTTACTTTGTCGAGCGTCTTGCCTTCCATCTCCTCCACGCCCGCCGGAACGGTGGGGTACCAGTTGATCTTCGCGAGCACCTCGGGCGGCAAGCCGCGCTCGAAGTTCGCCTTGATCTCGGGGTCGAGATGCTTCACGGCGTCCTTGGAGGCGGTGCCGTAGGTCTCGCGGTTGGTGAAGAAGGCCGCGTTTTCGGGGCGGAGCATGAAGTTGATGTAGGCGTAGGCGCCTTCCACGTTCTCGGAGCGCGCCGGAATGGCGAAGGTATCCACCCAGGCGAGCGCGCCGCTCTCGGGGGCGATGTAGTCGATGTCGAGGTTCTCGGCGTGGAGCTTCCATCCGGCCTGCTCCCACGCGGACGCGGCCCAGACCTCGCCGGAGCGGAGCAGCTGGAGCAGCTGGTCGCCGTTGTCCCAGTACGTCTTCACCGCGGGCTTGCCGGCGATGAGGACCTTCTCCATCTCATCGAGGAACTTCTGGTACTCGGCGGGGTTGCCGTACAGGGAGAACGGGTCGAACCCCAGCGAGAAGCCCATGCCGATCAGGGTGGGCCGCTTCAGCCGGTAGGAGACGCGCCCGGCGTACTTCGGGTCGAGCAGGTCTTTGAAGTCCTTGACGTCGGGGGCCTTCGCCTTGTTCACCACGAGGCCTTCCGTGCCGTAAACGTGCGGCACGGCGTAGGACTTGCCGTCGACCAGCGTGTTCTTCTTCACCGCTTCCAGCAGCGACGGGTCGATCTGCGCCTCGTCGATCTTCGAGAAGTCGACGGGCTGGTAGATCTTGTACTGCTCCACCACGGAGGAGATGCGGTCCTGCGAGGGCTGGGCAAGGTCGAAGCCGCCGCCGCGGGTCGCGCGCAGCTTGCTGATCATCTCTTCGTTGTTGCTCAGCGTTACCTCGACCTTGATTCCCGTCTCGGCGGTGAACTTGTCGAGCAGCTCCTGGGGCGCGTACCCCGACCATGTGATCACCCGAAGCACGGACGCCTCGGACGACGCGGGGGCAAGTACGGAGAACATGAGCGCGAAAACGCACAGCACGGTCAAAAACCTCTTCATTCATATCCCTCCTGTTGTAGTGTGGTGAACTTTGGAACTCCTTTAAGATCTCCGGGTTCCGTCTCCTGCGCGGGGGACGCGTAGAACCCGTACATACGATTCTAGTAGTTCAGGGGGGCGAAGTCAACAGAAATTTGTTTCAACTCGGTAACAGAGGAACTTCACGGTGCGCGCAACGGAGAGGACGGCGGCGGAAATATCGGACGGCGATCCTGAAATGTTCGCGGCGGAGAGTATAATAGCGGTCGGGGTTCGCCCCGGAACGACCGGAGAGCGTCGCCGGGAAGAGCGTAGATACAGCCGAAGGAGGAGTGCATACTGTGGAAAAGAAGACGATTCTCGTCCTGACCGGGAGCCCTCGGAAGGGCGGCAACAGCGATATGATGGCGGAGGCCTTCATCGAGGGCGCGACGAGCGTCGGGCACGAGGTGCTCAGATTCGACGCGGGGCGGAACACGGTGAACGGCTGCCGCGCGTGCGGCGCCTGCTGGGCGAAGGGAAGCGCCTGCGTCTTCGAGGACGGCTTCACGGAGCTTGCGCCGCTGCTGGCGAAGGCGGACGTGCTCGTCCTCTCCACACCGCTCTACTGGTTCAACTTCCCGTCGCAGCTCAAGGCCGCCGTCGACAAGATGAACGCCTTCCTCAAGCCCGTCTGCCCGACGCCGCTCAAGATAAAGGAGAGCGTCCTCATGGTCTGCGCCCACGACACGGACGACGACCTCTTCGACGGCATCGACAGAACCTACCTGCAGATGGTGCACTACCTGAAGCTGAAGGACCGCGGCTCCCTCGGCGTCCGCGGCATCAGCAACAAGGGGGACGTCGTGAGCACCGGAGCGCTCGAGAAGGCGAGGGATATCGGGAGGAGCATCTGAGGGGGCGGCTTGCAATCGGCCGATATTGCCTCCTCCCCCGGCGTACTGGCAGGAAATTACGATTGTCTTTATAGCAGGAAAGAAGTAGTATATGTTCATAATAATGACATGGAGGTGGGTGCGATGCAGATCAAACCGTCCGCAAGCATCCGGCAGCATTACAACGAAATATCGGCTCTGTGCAAGTCCTCCGGAGAGCCTGTCTTTCTGACGAAAAACGGCGAAGGGGATCTTGTGGTGATGGATATGGAGACGTTCTCCCGCCGGGAAAAGATGCTGAAGCTGCGCGAAGAGCTGCTCGCCGTCGAGGAGGATCGCCTGGCCGGTCGCGTCGGAACCTCCCCCGACGAACTGGACGCTTGGCTGGAGAGCGTTCTCGACGAGGCGGAGCATGGAAAAAACGGCTCGATATAAGATCGTCGTCTCCGACCGCGCCCGACAGATGCTGACGACGCATCTCGGGTTCCTTGCACGGTCAAGCCCTCAGGCCGCACGGAAGATAAAAAACGAGATTATGGACGCGATACGCTCTCTTGATGAGATGCCTGAGAGATTTCCGTTCATCGCAGGGGAGTTTCTCCCGCCGAACAAGTATCATAAGCTGTTCGTTCAAAAATGGTACCTGATTTTGTACCAGATCAAACAGCAGACGGTCCATGTCGACTACATAGTGGACTGCAGGCAGGATTACCAGTGGCTAACGCGGTAACGCGGAGGAGTACGTCGGAAGGTTTCGTTCCCTGCGCCTTCTAGCGAGCGCGGAACGACAGGGTAAAGGGGGAGCGATGATGTCGAAGGGTATCGGACTTCCGTTCTGGTTCGGAATCGTCTTCGCGGCGGCGGCCGTCGGGGGGCTGGCCTCGGTGGAATCCGCCTCGTTCTATAATGATCTGGCGCGACCGTCATGGGCGCCTCCGGGGTGGCTTTTCGGCCCCGTGTGGACGGCGCTCTACGCGATGATGGGTGTCGCCGCGTGGCTCGTCTGGAGCGAGAGGGGCTTCCGCGGGGGGCTCGTCCCGCTCTCTCTCTTCATCGACCAGCTTGTGCTCAACGCGCTCTGGACATGGATCTTCTTCGTCTGGCGTCAGGGGATGTGGGCCTTCGTCGAGATCCTCGTCCTCTGGGCGCTCATCGTCGCCACGATGAAAGCGTTCCACGCCGTCCGGCCGCTCGCCGCGTGGCTGCTGGCTCCGTATCTGGCGTGGACGACCTTCGCCGCCGCGCTCGCCTTCGCGGTCTGGCGGATGAACCCCGCCCTGCTGGGGTGAGGAGCGCGGGGAGCATGTCAAAAAAGTAAAGGCTGTACATTCACGAACGCCATTCTTGAGGAGGGACGCTATGAAGCTGCACAGCGCGAATGCGACGAAGGACGCGAACCACAGGAATCTTTTCAAATCGATGGGGTATTCCGACTCGGACCTCTCGGGGCCCATCATCGGCATCGCCAACTCGTGGAACGAACTCGTGCCGGGGCACTTCAACCTCCGGCAGATCGCCGAGTACGTCCGGAAGGGCGTCCACAAGGCGGGAGGGGCCGTGGCGGAGTTCGGCGTCATCGCGGGGTGCGACGGCATCTCCGAGGGGCACGAGGGCATGAAGTACATCCTCCCCTCCAGGGAACTCATCGCGAACGACGTGGAGACGATGGTGCGGGCGCACAGCCTCGACGGCATCGTCCTGCTCGGGTCGTGCGACAAGATCGTCCCCGGAATGCTCATGGCGGCGGCCCGGCTCGGAATCCCGGCGATCCTCCTCCCCGGCGGCCCCATGCTCGGCGGCGTCGAGTTCGACGGAAGAAAGTCGGACAGCACCACGAACGCGGAGGCCTTCGGCATGCTCCAGCGCGGGCTGATCGACGAGAAGACCTACCGCAACCTCGAAGGGCTCTGCAGCCCCACCTGCGGCTCCTGCTCCTTCCTCGGGACGGCGAACACGATGTGCTGCCTCTCCGAAGCTCTGGGAATGACCATTCCCGACGGCGCGCTCGTCCCGGCGGTCTACGCCGAGCGGCTCCGCCTCGCAGAGCGGACCGGAAAGGCGATCGTCGCGCTCGTGGAGAAGGGGATCGACGCGCACGACATCATCACGAGGGAGTCGTTGGAGAACGCGGTCCGCGTGCTGATGGCGACGGGGGGCTCCACCAACGCGGTGCTCCACCTTTCGGCCATCGCCGCCGAGATCGGGATTCCCGCCGAGGAGATGATGGCGCTCTACGAACGCTGCAGCCGCACGACGCCGCACGTGGCGAAGGTGAACCCGGCGTCGAAGCACGATATGGAGGCGTTCCATCTGGCGGGAGGGATTCCGAGGGTCATGAAGGAGATTCGCTCGCTCCTCCATACGGACTGCGTCACGGTCACCGGCTCCGCCGTCGGCGAGAACCTCGACGCGCACGTCGAGCGCTATCCGGCGAACCCGGAGATCATTCGCCCGGCGTCCGACCCGTTCGGCGTCAACCTCGGCCTCGCCGTTCTGCGCGGCAATCTGGCCCCGGACACGGCGATCACGAAGCCTGCGGCCATCGACCCGTCCATGCGCGTCTTCTCCGGCGCGGCCAGGGTGTTCGACGGAGAGGACGCTGCCGACGAGGCCATCCTCGCCGGGGAGATACCGGAGGGGACCGTCGTGGTCATCCGCTACGAGGGGCCGAAGGGCGGCCCCGGAATGCGCGAGATGTTCGCCGCCATGAAGTACCTCTACGGCATGGGGCTGGCGAAGAAGACCGCGCTCGTCACCGACGGGCGATTCTCCGGCACCAACAACGGCTGTTTCGTCGGGCACGTCTCCCCCGAGGCGGCCGAGGGAGGGCCGCTCGCGATCGTCAGGGACGGCGACCGGATCACCATCGACATCCCCGCGGGCTCGCTGCGCATCGACCTGACCGACGAGGAGATCGCCGAGCGTCTGCGCGCCTGGAAGCGCCCCGAGCCGACGGTGAAGCGGGGCTTCCTGGCCACCTACGCCAGACTGGCCGCCTCCGCCGCGGAGGGCGCCGTCATGAAGCTGCCGGAGTGAATCCGCCGTCGCCGGAGCCGGAGTGGATGCTTCCTCCGGCTCCGGCGACGTACGGATCATCTCGTCGCCTCTGTCGAACACTCGCTTTGGAATGAAGACTCCCATCAACGCGCCGATGGAATGGAGCGGAGCGCGCTCGAAGAGGCGCAATGAAACGGATGAATCGGTAGCGTTCGTACGCTACGCTTCCTCTCCATCCTTCACCGGTCGGATCGCGCCGATTTCGAGGAGCGCTTCGAACGTGTTCGCCGCGCCTCCGTGTTCGACGATACGGCCGTCGACGACGCGGTCCATGTTGACGCCGCCGAAGACCGCGGTTTTTCCGGTGGGTTTCATTTCCAGCCACGACCCCAGGTGCGTGCCGCTCGCGAGGATTCTCGTAGCCACCCATTCGCCTTCCGCCACCTGATCCTGCACGACGACATGGAGGTCGGGGTACGTTTCCCTCACGGCCCGGACGTGTTCGGCCATCCCCTCCACGCCGCACCTGACGCGGACCCTGCCGTCCGTGACGACGCAGTCGGGGGAGACGAACTCCGCGATGCGGCTCGTGTCTCCCGTGTTCACCACCTCTTCGACGAGGCGGCGCGTCACCTGTTTGTTCCGCTCCGTTTCGTTCATGACGATGCTCCTTTCCGCGTTTTTCATACGATCGCGACTCTATTCTATACCTTGAAGACATTGTGTTTTCAAGGAGCGAGAACCAACCAGGAAGAAGAGTCGAGGAAAAACAGGGTGCGCCCCCTCCTCCGGACGTTCGAGGGAACGCTCGTTTTGACAAAGAAGATGCTTCGGCGTACACTTCGAATATGGTGGAAATTCAGTGAAACGTCCCCGTCGCGCCGTCCGAAAGCGATAGGGGGCTGGCGTAGGTCTTCTCATCGAGTCGAGAAAATTTGTGGATAAAGGAGTGGATATCGATGGGAACGGAGAAATTCGCCGTCGTCGACCTCTTTTCCGGTGTCGGGGGAATGAGTTTCGGTTTTCATAAACATCCTCTTTTTTCTCTGGCGGCGGCGGCCGACGCGGAGTTGGGAAAGCCGAGTTCCGGCGCGGGCGCCCTTCAATGCAACAGCGCGTATCATCTGAATACGGGAGTGCATCCAGCTCGTCTCGATCTCTCGGACACGCCTCCGGAAACATTGCGCGCCGCACTTGGCTTGCCTGAAACGATGCCCGTCTCCGTTCTTTCGGCGTGCCCCCCCTGCACCGGTTTCAGCCGGGCGAATCCGGAGAATCACCTTCGGGACGACAACCGGAACAGTCTCGTTCGAAGGTCGGCCGAGTTCGCGCTCGCTCTCGACGCGGAGATCGTCGTCATGGAGAACGCGAGAGAGCTTATCCGGGGAAATTTCGACCATCACTACCAGTGCTTCCGGAACGTCCTGGAAGAGAACGGGTACGACGTTTTCGGTTCCGTCTATCTGCTCTCGCGTTTCGGCCTGCCGCAGCAACGCGAAAGAGCGATCGTCCTGGCGGTAAAGCGAAAATATGAACTTCGTACTCTGGACAGGCTCTGGGAGGGGTGGTACGTCGACGAACGAGCGCTCACGGTTCGCCGCGCGTTCGACTCCATCGACACGAACGCCTCCGCGACGGAGCTGTTCCCCGATTTTTCCTCCGAGTCGGTTCGCAGAAGAATCGAAGCGATTCCGAGTGATGGAGGCTCCTGGATGGATCTGCTGAAACGGAAAGATGCGGAGCGGCTTCTGACCGATTCCATGAAACGTATCGTCGAACGGAACCGTTTCGGCTCCTACCCCGACGTGTACGGACGGATGGCGTGGGACAAACCGGCGCCCACGATAAAGAGGGAGTGCGCGCATGTCGGCAACGGACGGTATGCTCATCCGGAGAAGCATCGCCTCTGCTCCGTTCGGGAGATGGCCATCCTCCAGGGCTTTCCCAACGATTTCGAATTCAACGGATCGTCTCTTGCGAACACCTACCGCCATATCGGAGACGCCGTCCCCCCGCTGATATCGTATCAGCTGGCCTGTCTTTGCGCTTGGATGCTCACCGGCGAGCGCCCGGACATGGAAGAGATTCTGCTTCCCGGAACAAGCATCCAGCCGACCGATCTTCTCTGCAGCCGTCAGATGGAGCTTCTTTATGCGTGAATTCTCGACCTCGGTTACCCCTGCAGAATTCAGGCGTCTCGAAGAGTTCCTGAACGCGCTTCGAACAGAGTGCGAAGCGCGCATGAATCCGCGCTCCGAATACAATTCCGCGGAGTTCGAGAGTGAATTCCGTTCGAAGCTGCTGACGCATCACTGCTTCATGGGCAGTCCTCTCTTTCAGGAAAGTTTCGACTCCGCATTCATCGCGGCGTGCGAACACTCCGGCCATACAGTGGAGAAGGCGCCCGAAGGTCGGCGTTTCTGGGACGTCGCCGTCGACGGAAGAAAAATCAGTCTGAAATCGTCGAAGGCGAAGAGTCTGAAGGAAAACAGACTGCATATCAGCAAACTCACCGAAGCGGCATGGATTCAAGACTGTCGAACAGCCTCGAAACGGCGGAAGGCGACTTTCGATCTTTTCGGCCAGTACTGCGCGGAAGTGGACGCGATCATTCAACTTCGGTACTTCCAGACATCCGTGATGTATGAGCTGGTGGAAATACCGGTAGCGCTCTTCAAGCAGGTATTCGACGTCGGACTCTCCAGCTTCCAGGCGGACGGCCCGACGATCAATATTCCCGTGGGGAAAAGTCCACCCGACTTCACCTTGAAGCTCGACAGGTCCGATGCGAAAATCACGGTGGCCAACATCGACAAGGCGCTTTGCACCGTTCATGGAACGTGGAAGCTGGGAAAGGACGTCTAAGAATTGAACTGCGGAATAGCTGCTGATATCCCTCGTCCGGAGGAGATGGTGGCATGACCGACACCGTTTCCAAAGAGAAGCGCTCCGAAGTCATGTCCTCGGTACGGAGCGCGGATACGAAGCCGGAGTGGATACTCCGCTGCGGACTCCACCGGATGGGGTTCCGCTACCGTCTGCGCGACAAGAGCCTCTCCGGAACGCCCGACCTCGTCTTCCCGAGGTACCGGACGGTCGTCTTCGTCCACGGCTGCTTCTGGCATAGGCACCAAGGCTGCCGGAGGGCGACCTTTCCTAAGAGCAGGCAGGCCTTCTGGGCGGAGAAGTTCGCCGGGAACGTCGAGCGCGACGCGCGGACGCGGGCGGAACTCGAACGTGCGGGGTGGCGCGTCATCGTCGTCTGGGAGTGCGAACTCGAGGGGGACACGGAAGCGACGCTCGAACGCACGGCCCGATCGCTTCGCTCGCCGTCCGACGCGGAACCGCCCGCGCCGCCGCCGCGCAGAGAGCTGCTCGATGTCGCTTCCGAAAAGGTCCGCCTCCGCGTCGCCTCGTACAAAAGGGTGGATAATACGCCTCTTTCGGGTTTCTAGTTCTTCCTTTGCAGCGTTCTTTCTCCGTCGCCTTCGGGAGGTCGAACTCATCCTCACTGTCGAACTTTTTTTCTTCTTAGCCATGACGCGGGCATGGTCGCCCGCTCCCTCAGGGTTTCCTCCCTTCGACGGGGAAATACCAGTATTCGGGCACGTCGAGAGGGGTCAGAGGGGGAAGCAAGGGGTTTTCCAGGACGAAGAGCTTCCTCCCCGGGAGGTTCGCCTGTTCGAAAATTGGGATATTCGCGGGGTGCGTCCGGAACAGCTCGTCGAATGACCCATCCTCGATAGCCGTTTTGAGCCCTTTTTCCAGGCGCTCGGCGAGGGCGGCGTTCTCCTTGTTTACGAAAAAGTAGGTTGGGGCGGGATAGTAGAGCATCAGCGTCGGTTCCACGATCAAGTCCTTGTCCGCGTGCCTGACCACTTCGTTCCACGGTTCGTTCACGCCCCTCGGGAAGAAGTCGAACCGC
Organism: Synergistaceae bacterium; assembly: GCA_018436725.1. Lineage (GTDB taxonomy): Bacteria > Synergistota > Synergistia > Synergistales > Aminobacteriaceae > JAAYLU01. The sequence goes on from JAHDKT010000032.1 coordinate 10,104, forward strand.
TCCATCTGGAGCATGTCGAACAGTCCGGGGTAGGTGGACGCGGTCGTCACGTTGAAGCCGTTCGCCTTGAGAATGGCGGTATCGGGCCAGTCGTGCCCCTGTCCGGCGGAGAAGCGCTTCAATTCGTCGAGGGTCTCGATTCGGGCGAAACGCTCCTTGTCGGCTCTTCTGACGATGAAGATGCGATGCCCCAGCAGCCCCTTGAGCAGAGGAATGCGCACCGGGAGAAGCAGCTCCTCCCGTTCGACGGAGGTCATGGTCCACAGGACGTCTATCCACAGATTTCTGGACAGATTGTGGATAGCCTGGCTCTGGTTCATCTGCGTGGTTCCCTGGACAACGAAGTCCCCAAGAGTGTCGCGGGTTTTCGACAGGGCGAGGTGCAGCATGTCGATATAGTACTGGCTGCGGGTATCGTTGAGGTTGACCATGGCCGTGTGGCGAATGATCGTCGGGGTTCCCTCCGATGGGGAGAGGCCTACGATTCCTCCGAGGAGAAGCGCGGCGACGAACGCTGCAAAAACGGTGCGGAGATGTATCTTCCTTCTGAAATTCTTCATTTCCGTTATCCTCCTGTTGAGTAGACGACCGGCGAACGTGAGCGAAGCGAACAAGGAGCCGTGTGGTCGCTCGAGTGTCCGGAGCGGTAGCGTGCGAATGCTTCTGTCGTCGGTCGTCAGTGTTGGGGAACGGCGTACAGTGCCCGTTCCGCTTCTTCAATGAAAACGCTGCGACCGGGACGTTTTCCCGGCCGTCACAGCACCGTCTCAATCCGGTCGCGCCCGTTCTTCTTCGCCAGATAGAGCCCGGAGTCGGCTCTGTCGAGCAGGGTGTCGTAAGAATCCTCCGCGCCTCCGAACGCGGCGAGTCCGATGCTGACGGTGTAGACGATCTCTCCGCCGTTGTACGCGACGCTTCGGGCTCGTACGGAATCGAGGAGTCGCCGGGCCAGAATCTCCGCACCTTCGATCCCCGTGTCGGGCAGCAGCACGGCGAACTCCTCGCCGCCCAAGCGAGCCACAATGTCCGTAGTGCGAACCACCGACTCCGTCGTCCGCGCGAAATCGCAAAGGACCGCGTCGCCTCCGGCATGCCCCCACGTATCGTTGACCTTCTTGAAAAAGTCGAGATCCAGCATCAGCAGCGAAAGCGGCCGCCCGTTCCGTCGGGAGCGCTCCATCTCCGAGACCGTACGTTCCGTAAACGAGCGGCGGTTGGCAACCTTCGTCAGAGGGTCCGTGCTCGCGAGACTCCGCAGAGCGCTGTTGGCCGATTCCAGCTCGGAAGTCCGCTCGCGCACCTGTTCCTCAAGCGCGCTGTTGATCCGCAGCAGCTCCGATTCATGCTCGCGCCGTTCGGAATCGAGCGTGCGAAGCATGGTGCTGAAGGTCGTCTCCAGGTCGGTGAGTTCGTTCTCCTTCGTCTGGCCGAGGTCGAGGCGGCTCCGGTCGAGGGAGGAGATGCTGATTGCTCCCGCCGTGGCGATGAGGTGTTCGAGAGGCTTGCCGAGACTGCGTCGGAACACGAGGGAGAAGAGCAGCGTCAGCACGGCGCTTTTGACGAGAGCGGCCAAAAAGTGGAGCTGATAGCGCAACGCCAGACGGTCGATCACCACGTCCTTTCCCGTTTCGAGCTTCACGGTCGCCAGAAATTTGGTTTCCCCGGCGAAGCTGTAGAAAAGCTTGAATTCGTGGGCGATGATGATGTTCGGCGAAAACGCGTCGTCGGGAAGCCGCGTTCTGTGTCCGAAGGCGTCCTCGACGGTCATGACGGAGACGGAGGGGAAGTCCATGATGCCCTTCTGGATCGCCTCCATCTGCGAGTGGTTGAGTTCCCACAGCGCGCCCGCGAGGGGTGGCGTGAAAATTCTCTCGATGCGCAGCAGCTCCTGATGGATGAGAGCCCTGGTATCGAAAAACTCCGCCGCCATCTGCAACAGCGTGATCGCGACGGTGATGCAGGCGTAGACCACGAGAATCCGTCGAAAAATCTGGCGCGCCAGCCTCCTGGGCAGAATGTTCATTTAAAAACGCAGAGCATCGAAGACGGCGACAAGCTCCCCTCTCGTCATCCCCGGAGCGGCAATGACCAGCAGCAGCGCGTCCTCTTTCTTCATCTCGACGCTCAGCACCGATCCCGGCGTCGGAACGCCCTTCTCTCCGGCGAGCACGCTCTCCCTGCGGAAGCCCATTCGCCTTCCGCCGTGCGTGAAAAACTCCGCCCCCTCGCCGTACACCACCTGCCAGTCCAGGTTGGTCGCCAGCGGGTTCATCTCGAAGGCGAGGAAGGCCCCCTCCTTCTCCCAGAAGCTGGAGTAGACGCCGTACCGCGCCTCCTCCGAGGTCATCGAGTACCCCGTCGACCCGGCGACGTACTTGCACTCGGACGAGAACCTCTCGAACGGAACGCCGGGGTAGGGCGTGTCGCCTTCGTCCGCGCCTTGGCCAACGTTTCCTTCGGGGCGCGTCTCGGCCTCGATGCCGGCGGTGGCGTCCTCGATCTTCGCCTTCGCGGGAGGCGCGAAGCGGGAGGACGCCACAGCGACGTTCTCCTCGAAGCGGACGGCCTCCATACGGCGTTCGCCGCTCTTCGTCCGTTCATGAACCCGCAGCGGCACGCCCTTGTAGGAGAAGAGCGTCGCCCCCGAGCGCTCCGTCGCGTCGCATTCGCGACCGAGGACCTTCGCGCTCTTCCCGGCGAGCGGACGCCCCGGAGGCGCTCCGTAGAGCCTCTCCGCAGCAAGCGCGACGTCGGCGCGGACCTTCGTCCCCTTCATCGTCCTCATGTTCACGACGTAGAAGTACTCGCCGTCCGAGAGCGCGAGCGAATGACTGTGGATCGTCTCCCTCTTCTTCCCGGCGTCGAAGATCTCCTTCGTGTCGATCTCCTCCCGGTACTTCGCCCCCCAGTCGTCCCACCAGAGCGACTTCGTGCCGGAAAGCTCCCCCGTCAGCCGGTACTCCGCATGCCCCGACTTCGTCCCGAACGACCTGCCGAAGCCGTACTCCGGCTGCGCGAACGCGCCCGCGGCGAAAAACACGATGCAGAGGACAGGGAAAAGCGCACGGTATCCCGGCTTCACTTGGCGTTCCTTTCCCGCCCCGCCGAGGGGCTGTCTCCTTCTTTTAGAAGAAGCGTCGCCTTCGCCCCGTCGAGACCGCGCCGGAAGATCGCGAACGGCGAGCCCTTTCGTTTCGCCTCGTTCGGGCCGTAGCCCGCGAAGAGGAACTCCTTTCCTCCGGGGAGCCAGGAGGGGTGCATCGCGCAGATGTTCTCCGGCGTCAGCCGCCGCGTCTTCCCGTCCGCCGGGGTGTGCAGGAAGATCGCCGAGTTCAGCGGCTCGCCGCGTTTCATCAGCTTTCCGGTGTCCTCCACCTCGGCGTCGAAGAGCCACATCGTCCCGTCCGGCGAGAGGGAGAATCTGAGGGCGCTCGACACCATCGCCTCGCTTCCGGTGACTTCGGCGAGCGGACGCCTCTCGACGACCGCGCCGCTTGGTACGTCGATCCGGTAGAGCGTGTCCAGATCCTGCCCGTAGACGGACGCTCCGTCCGCCGACCAGAAGGGGGAGTAGATACCCTTCTGGTCCGGCGCGAGGACGCGGAAGCTCCCGTCGGCGAGCGCGACCGTTCCGAACACCCAGTCGCCGCTCCGTTCGTCCCAGTGGTTGAAGAGGAGCGACTTCCCGTCCGGCGACCAGCGCGGGCCGTAGCTGTTCTCGCCGGGGATCGTCTTCATGATCGTGATCTTCTTCGACGCGATCTCCGCCACGGCGATCTTCCGCCCCCATCCGTCCTTGCCCGAGGGCGCCGTGAAGGCGACGAAGCGGCCGTCCGGCGAGATCTCCGGATTGTGTCCCGTTGCCAGCTTCACCGGTTGCTTCCCCTCCGAATCGGTCAGAAAAATGCCCTCGCCCTTTGAAAAAACCACCGCGACCGGGGCCGCGAAGGCCGCCGCCGCGACCGCCAGAACGAGAAGTGCGCACGCCGCGACGCGTGTTGCCGTATGATTCATCCGTACCGCCTCCCTTGTGAGTCAACGACTCGCTATTGTGGACAGTTTGTACTTTCGGACCCAGGTTATACACCTTCTGTGGATAACTTGTACACAAAACGCTGTGCACACGTTTTTCGAGAGTGCTCCGTATCGCTCGCCGTCTCTTTCTCCTTTCGGGCGTTCCTTTTTGGTATTATACTCTGGAAAATGCGCCCCCATGCCTTCCGAGTCGAAGGTCCGGCACCGCGCGAAAAAACGAGTTTCAGCGGACGGCCCGCTCTTATAGATAATCGGGAGAAGGGATCCGCCCGAGACTGCCCGCAGAAAAGGAAGGGATTCGAATGTTCGGTCCGCTCCGTACGAAGTGTTCCGCGCCGCATGGTGTTCCGGGGTGGCTTCCCGGTATTCTGCTGCTTCTGTTGCTGCTGTGGACGGCCCCCGCGGCCGCCCGGACGCTCGCCGGGGGCGAGTCGCTGCTGCTGAAGCTCGACGTCGACGCGCCCGCCGAAGTGCTGCTCTCCGGCGACGGCCGCTGTCTCGCGCTCTCCGCGGAGATCGTCGAGGGCGAAGGGCGTCTGCGCGTCGAATCGCGCCTGAAGGAGGCGCTCGGCGAAGGGGAGTGGACGTGGAACTGGAGGCGCGACGTCGATCCGCGCAAGGAGCGCTTCTTCACGATCGAGGACCTGCCCCGGCTCCCGACGCCGCTTCCGTTCACCCTCCGCTTCGTCGGTGGCGCCGGAACGGTCCGGCTGGAGGCCGTCGATCTGGGCGCCGCGCCCGAGGTGACCTACGGGGACGCGCCGGGCGAACTGCTCCTCCGCGATCCGGGGCCGGGAGCCGTCTCGGCGGTTCCCGAAGGGGGCGCGAAGGTGCGGAGCGCGACGCTGCGCTCCGCGAGCTTCCGCGGGGTGAAAACATCCGCGGGCGACGTCCACTTCCTGCTCCCCGCCGGAGTATGGCGGCTGACCCGCGACGGCGACGTCCCCTCCGAGGCGCGCCTCGTTCCCGTCTCTTCCGGAGTCCGGACCGTTCTCGACTGGCCTTCTCGCCCGCGCGCGGAGTTCGTCGCCGGACGGGGCGGACGCGGCCTGATCCTCCGCGCCGCGGACCCCGTTGAGCCGGATACGGCGCTCCTTCGGCTCGCGGGTCCCTTCCTGAAGGAGCCTCCCGCGCTTGAGGACGTGAAGGTCTTCGAAGGCGGCCGGAAGGGGGAGGTTCTGGAAGTGCGGACGGCGAAGGCCCCGCTCTCCGTCGTCCTCGCGCTCGACAGCTCCGGCTCCATGAAACGCTCGATGAAGCCCGCGCTCGACGCGGCCATGGCCTTCGTGCGGGAGCTGCCCCCCGACGCCGCCGTTCGCGTGCTCGACTTCGACACGAAGGTGAAGCCGCTCAAGGCGGCTGACCGGAAGGCGCTGCTCGCGGAGATGGTGAAGATCAAGGCGGACGGGGCCACCGCGCTCCGCGACGCCGTGGTGGAAGGGCTGAAGCTGCTCGCGGACGCCCCGCGCCCCGCGCTGGTGCTGTTCACGGACGGCTTCGACGCCAACTACGACGATACGGGCCCCGGCAGCAAGATCGGGGAAGACGCCTTCTTCAAGGTCCTCGCCGCCTCCTCCGTCCCGGTCTACTCCATAGGGTTCGGGGCGAAGTCCGACGAGGCCACGCTGCGCCGCGTCGCGGAGCGCTCGGGAGGGGAGTACAGGGCTGCGGACGAGAAGAACGTCGCCGACCTCTTCTCGAAGGTCGCGGAGAGCCTCTCCCGCGAGTTCGAGGTGCTCTACCGGAGGCCGAAGGGGGAGCCTTCGGGGTCGCAGGCCGTCGTCGCGCTGATGATCGACAACAGCGGGTCGATGAGCGCATCCGAGGGGCGCTTCACCCGCATGGATGCCGCGCGCTCCGCGCTGCACCGGCTCGTGGACGGCCTTCCCGAAGAGGCCGCCGTCTCGGTCGCCGCCTTCACCGGCACGGTGCGTTCGCTCCAGTCTCCGACGCACTCGAAGGCCTCCCTCCATCAGGCCGTCTCCTCGATGGCTGCCTCGGGCGGGACCGATATTCTCAAGGCGGTGCGCTCCGCCCTCGAAGAGCTGTCCGCGACTCCCGCGCCGCGCAAGTACCTCTTCTTTCTCTCCGACGCGGCGATGAACGTGGGGAAGAACAACGAAGCCGAGCTGGACGCCATGCTGGGGCGCATCCGCGACGAGGGGATCTTCACGCTGTGGATCTCCATGGAGAAGGGGAAGGCCGAGGAGGGGTTCAAGCGGGCCGCCGCGCTCTCCGGGGGCGCGTACGTCCTCGGGGAGAACCACGAGGCGCTGCTGCGCGCCGTCGAGGACCTGCTGAAGCGCGTCCGCGCTCTTGCCTCGGACGACCGCGTCGCCGTCGAGGCCGTCGTGAAGATTCCCGGCGACGACGGGCTGCCGGTGGCGCTCGCGGGCTCCGGACTCGCGTCGCTCCCCGCGATGCCGAAAGAGGAATCGCAGACGCCGTTCTCGGCGCGCGCCGGAACTCTCTCGATCTCGTTCGAGCCGCTGGAGGTCTCGGCGGCGGCGCGTCCCGGAAAGGAGCGGGCCGACGCGCCGAAGAAGGATGCTCCAAGAAAAGAGACGGCGTCGCCTGCGTTCTCCGTAGCCGGAGCCTTCGTTCCCTTCCGCGTCGTCCCGCTCGGAAGCTCCGGACGGAACGAGGCCGTCGAGATCACGGCGGGAGCGTTCGCGCTCGCCGAAAGCCTCGACGGCGTCCGCGCCCCTTCGGGAAAACTGTTCCTCGCCCTCTCCCTCTCGTGGAAGAACCTCCTCGCCCCGCAGGAGGTCCTCGTCCCCGAGGGCGGCTCGCCGCACCCGGCGAAGTGGGTACGCGGCGGCGGCGAAGGGAAGACCGTCGTCATGACGCCGCCCTACCTCGTGCAGGACATGAAGCGCCACCTCTTCCTCCGGTGGGGCGCGGAAATTCTCTCCCCTTCCGAGGGAACGTGGCTGCTGGACGACTGTCTCGGCGTCCACGGGCGCTGGAAACTGCTCGTACCGCCGGAGAAGCCCGTCGAGGGCGCGCTGATCTTCGTCGTCTCCGACAAAATTCCGGAGACCGCCGCGCTCGACCTCTACGACACCGCCTACGGCATGGCCGGCGTGCCGCTGCTCGGCGCCCCCGAAGCCGTCGCCGACAGAACGGCGTCGCTGCCGCACGCCCCTTCCGGCCCGATGGGGGCCTTCACGCTCCGCGTCGACGGAATGGAGGACGTCAAAGGAAAGCTCGGCGGCGGCGCGATCGCCGACGGGCAGCTCTTCCGGGTGCTCCGCCTCGGCATGACGTCGGAGGTGCAGGCGCTGCTCGACTTCGAGCCGAGAAAGGGAACTTCCCTCGAATTCCCCTCGGAGAAGGGGACGCTCCGCCTTCCGCCGTCGCCGGTCACCGAAGGCCTGCCGGGCGCGTTCTACGGAAAGGTCCGTCTCGCGCCGGGCTCGTTCAACGCCTTCCGGCAGGCGTACGTCCTCCCCGCGCTGCTTGCGGACGCCCCTTCCCGCCTTCGGGTGGAGCTGAAGGGGGAGGACCTGCTGCTGCCGCTCTCGGGGGCCGCGCCCGAAAGCGGCGGTAAGCCCTTCGACGTGGAGGCGCAGGGTGTGGCGCTCCGCGTGAACGACTTCGCCTACCTCGCGGGGTCGGGCCGCAAAACCGTCTTCGCCGACGTCACGGTGAAGGACCTGCCGGACGGCTTTTCAACACGGCTGGGCGAGATGCTCTTCTTGGCGAAATCGGACGGGGCCGTACGGGCCGAGCCCGCGCAACGGACGAAGAACGACGTCGGTCCCGACGCCGAGACGAAAAAGCTGCTCTTCGGGTGGAACCCCTCGGTGGTCGTCCCCGACGGGGCCGATCATCGCGCGCTCGTCCTCTTCCGTCCGGGAAAGGGCGCGTACCGCCTCGCCTCTCCCGCGCTTCCGCTCTCCGTCCCGCTGACGGAGCGCGAAGCCTCGCCGGATCCCGTGCTCTTGAGCGCGCATACCCTCAAAATGACGCAGGCGCTTCCGCCGAAGTTCGAGAAGGAGCTGCTGGCCAGGGTGGAGGAGTCGCTCGTCCGCAGGGCCGCCTCCAGGGGCGTCGAGCAGGCCGGGGAGGAGCGCATCGCCGCCACCGACGGCTCCGTGACCGTCGCGCCGCCGCCGCTGGCGCACCCCGTGCTGACGGAGGAGGGCGCGGCGCGATGGAGCGCGCTGCTCGAAGGGGAGTACGCCGACCTGTTGAACGCGCTCGGGAGTTTGCGAATCACCGGCGGCGAGCCGTGGCGGGCGGGAATGGCCCCGGCGGCGCTGCTGCTCCAGGGGAGCGCCGGAGCGGGCGAGGCCGCGCGGATGGCCGAGGCGTGGCTCCTCGCGAAGGGGGCGAAGGTCGCCCGGAAGAGCGTTCCGCTCACTTCGGAGGGGCGCGCCGCCGCCCCCGGATGGAGCGAATGTCCCGTGCTGGAGGCGGAGAAGGGGCCGTCGCTCGTCCTCCCCTTCATGAAGCCGCTCGACGAGTGCGCCGCTCTTATCGACTTCCCGAAGGTGAAGAACGTCCCCGCCGACAGGCCGGAACTGCGCGTCGAGGTCGTCGTCTTCGCGGAGCCGAAGGTCCCGGACGCCTCCGCGCAGCTCGGCTCGATAGGGTCGGCGCTCGGCGGTTCGTCGGGGAGCAAGCTCGTTCAGGTCGTGCTCGCCGACGGCGTCTTCTCTCTCGCCGACGCCTCGCTCGACGCTTTCGATATCATCTACACGGAAGGGACGGACGCGGAAGGAAAGACGGGCGTGACCGCCTCGGTGGAGGGGGTCTTCGGGCGCATTCCGGGCAAGAGCGTCCTCGATACGCGGGAGTACCGTCCTGTCCGCGAGCTGATTCGCCTCTCCGCCGGAAGGGCGAAGCTCTGCGAGTACGTCGGGGAACTCGACGGGGAAATGCCGCTCACTGATCGGATGCACACGGTCGGCGCCCTGCTCCCCGATCTGCCGGAGGCCGCCGCCGCGCGCCTCGAAGAGCGCTGGAAGGCGATCCGCGGCGAGCGCGTCCCGGCCCACCTCTCCGTCGCGCGCTGGTACACGCGCAGCAGGCTCTACGCCTTTCTTGCCGCCTCGACGAAGCACGAGCGCGACCTCGCCGGGCAGTTGGGCGTGACGCTCGACAGGTCCGGACGGCCCCGGCTGCTGCTGCTCACCATCGAACGCGACGCCTCCGTGCCCGAAGGAGTTCGGGCAACTATCGACCTGCGCGACGTCCATCCGGACGTCCGGGGGGAGAAGGAAGCGGCTGCGGCGTTCCGCATCGTCGACGGTCTCTTCCTCGCGGACCTCGAGGCGGCGGTCCTCTCCGGGAAGGGCGTCTTCCAGCTCTGGCAGGGATCGGACCTCGTTGTCCTCCCGCCGAAAGGGAAAGAGCGGAAGGCCATGCTGGAGCGCATGAAGAAGGCCGGACTCCGCCCCGAACTGGCGAAAAAACTCGAAGGCGGAAGTTCGGTCACGCTCTTCCCGGTCGCCTCGCCCGCCGTGAACGGCACGCCGCTCGTCGCGTGGCTCGATATCGACCCCGTCACCTACGAGACCACATCCGTCTTCGAGAGCGGCGAGAGGGGGGCCTTCGCCGCCGAGGTCATCATCCAGGCGCTCGTCCCCGACGGCGCGGGGCTCTTCCTCGGCTTCATGGTTGGCGTGGACGCGGCCGTCTGGAGCGTCGCCGCCTTCACCCTCGAAGGCGGCAGCTACGAATCCGTCCTCGAACGGGCCGAGAACTTCGCCTCGGGGATCGCGGAGCGTTTCGACAAGATCGGCGAAGGGCCGTCGTTGGGCCCGATCGGTCTGGGGGACGATCTCAGGCCGAACCTCTCCCTCGCGGGATGGAAAGTCTCGAAGGGGGACGGCGTCTCCTACAGCCCGTGGGAGGGGTACAAGGGGTTCGTCTCGGGGTATAAAGCGGGCGTGGCCACGTACTTCGCCAACGCGCGCAAAAAGAAGTGACGGGGGCTACTTCCGCAGCATTTCGAGCATAAGAACCGCGCCGCCGACGCAGAGGAAGATGTCGGCGGCGTTCATGTGGAGGGGGCCCGCGCGGAACCAGTCGACCACGTGGCCGCGGAGCAGCCGGTCCGCCAGGTTGCCCGCCGCGCCCGCGAAGAGGAGCGCCCAGGCGGGCGAACGCCGGAGGGCCGGAAGCGCCCTGCGCATCGCTACGAGCAGCGCGACGCCCGCGACGCTCAGCAGCAGCGCCGCGCCGGGAATCGAGCGGAGGAGCGAGAATGCGGCCCCTCTGTTGAAGTGGAGGGCGAGCGCGAAGAGCGCCTCTCCGGGGCGGAGCGCGGGGGGCGGGAGCGTCCGGACGGCCCACGCCTTGGAGAGAAGGTCCGTCAGAAGCGCCGCCGAAAAGAGAAGCAACACGGTCGCCCGCTTCACGCCTGTTTCTCCGCTTTCCGGAAGAGCGCGGTTTCCTGCGCGGACATCGTGCCTACCTCCCCAGGAAACAGGCGGGAGAGTCCCGTTCGTCGCAGTTGGCGTCGAAAATCTCCCCGAACTTTCCGGAGACCCGCTCGAAAGAGGACAGCACGCGCGGATCGAAGTGCTCCGGCCGTACCCGTCCGTCGCCCTTGAGGATGATCTCCACCGCCTGTTCGTGCGACATCGACGGTTTGTACGACCGGGCGGATCGAAGCGCGTCGTAGATGTCCGCGATGGTGGCGATTCTCCCCTCCCAGGGGATCTCTTCGCCGCGCAATCCCAGAGGATAGCCGCTGCCGTCCCACTTCTCGTGGTGCGTCAGACAGATGTTCCTCGCCATTTTCAGCCACTCCGCGTCGCCGAGGATCTCGGCCCCCCACTGCGGGTGATGCTTTATCTGTTCGAACTCGTCCGCGTCGAGCGCTCCCGGCTTCACCAGGATGCCGTACGGAATCCGCAGCTTGCCGATGTCGTGCAGCCGCGCGAAGAGCGCGATGTCCTCCTGTTCGCCCGCGTCCCTGCCCGTCTCTCTCGCCAGCAGTTTGCAGTACTCGCCGATGCGCGCGATATGGGCCTCCGTCTCGTCGTGGTAGATGCCGGTGACGAACTGAAGCTTCTCCGCGAGGTAGGCGTAGGACGCCTTCACCTCGCGGCGCAGCTTCTCCCCGTGGATCAGGCCGCCGAGGAAGGACGCCACTGGGGTGAGCGTCTCGACGAGGAACGCATCTCTGCGCATCGGCCGGTCGAAGGCGACTTCGAGCACGCCCTCCTCTTCGCCCGCCTGGAAGAGCGGGATCAGGAGTTCGCTTTTCACCGAGGGGTGCACCGGCCGGGCCGTGGGGTGCGTCCGCACGTCCTCCACCCAGAGGGGAGAGCGCGAGAGAATGCTCTCGGCCGCTGCGACCCCTTTTTTCGCAATCACGAAGTTCGAAAGTTCGCCGTTGTAGCCGCTCCACGCGGTGAGGCGGAAAGTGTCCCCCTCCACGGAGGAGATAAGGACGCCGAAGGCTTTCACGTCGCGGCGCAGCGTGTCCAGAGTGGAGGAGATGGCCGCGTCGACGTCCCGGTTGCGGGCGAAGGCGCGGGAGAATTCGAGGGTGCGTTCCCACAGGGCTTCCCTGTTCACAAGCTGGTTGTTCACCTGCTCCAGCTCCTGGTTCATCGCCTCGGTTTCCTCGTTGAAGGCGGTCAGTTCCTCCTGCTGGCGCAGAATGACCTCGAAGAGGTTGCGAAGGTCGTGGACGAAGAGGTTCGTCTCGCGGACGAACGTCTCGCGGAAGCCGGAGAAGCGCTTGGTGACCGCGAAGAGCGCTTCGGCGCCGCGGAGGGGGTCGCGGGCGTCGATCTGCGAAAGGTGGGTGCTCATCTCGTCGGCGAGAACCGCGATGTTCGCGATGCTCCTGTAGACGCCCTTGTTCCAGAGCAGCCAGAGGAGGACGATGACGAGCAGCGAGGCTGCGAAGAGCATTCCGACGACCGCGAGGCCCGAGAGGGCGGAGAGCAGCAGCGCGGTGAGCGGGTAGGCTATGGTGAACGTGAGGCCGAAGGGGAGCGTCTGCTGGCGCATCATCACCCGGGAGCCTTGATGGGAGAGGACCATTCTCCACTGGTTTCCGGGCGTTTCTTTTCGAAGGATGAATCCTCGCGCTTTCAGATGCTCCGTAAGGTCGCGGACCTCGTTCGTCGCCCCCGTCCAGACGATCTGTCCGAGGCTGTCGGAGATGACCGGGAGCAGCCGGTGGTCGCCGAAGACGTTCAGTTCGTCCATGTCGAGGCGGAGCGCGGCGAAGACCCGCTTCCCCTGGATCGTGCGCACCCCGGTGAGCAGGCTCCGTCCGTAGATGTCGAGCAGATCGTTGATGAACCACTCGTCGGTCAGCAGTTCGTCGGGGAGCACCATGCCGTCGGGGAGCCACCCTTTGAGCGTGCGCTCGATTCTGTTGCCGTCGAGGACCGCCGCGACGAGGACGTCGCGGCCGGCGTCGCGCGTGTCCGCGCCTCCGACGATGGCGCGCAACCCTTCCTCCCGCTGCGCCACCTGTTTTTCGAGCAGGAGCGAGGCCACCTGGAGCACGTTGTCGCCGTGCCGCTCGAAGTCGCCGAGCTGCGACCGCACTCTCAGATAGAGCCCGACCGCCCCCTGGACGATGAAGATGACGAGGAAGCAGACGACGACGGCGGAAAAAAACGTCCCTATCGAGAAGGAGCGTCGTGTCATGGCGCTTTCTCCTGCGGGGCGGACGAATGCTCCGCGGATTTCCTAAGAGATGCGGCGTCCGGAGCGCGGAAGCGGACCCACCGCCCGCCTTCGAGGATGAAAAGCGAACCGGAGTGCTGCAGGTCGCCGTTCTTGTCGACGGGGACGCTCCCCCCCGCCGTTCGGACGCTCGTGATCTCGCCGAGCGCCTTCGCGATGGCGCTTCCGTCGGCGGCGCCGGCGCGCCGGACGGCCTCGTCGAGCATGGCCACCGTGTCGTACCCCGCCGCGAGGATCATGGGGGGGATGGAGGAGGCGTACGTCTCCCCGACGAAGCGCAAAAAATCGTGTTCGGGGTCGTCCCACGCCTCCGGGGTGTGCGACGCCGTGATCACGCCTTCTCCGAGCGCGCCCGCGAGCAGGTGCGTCCGGTGCGAGACGGCCCAGTTCGAGGCGAAGACGGGGAGGTGCGGCAGACGGAGGCGAAGCTCCCGGACGGCCACCGCCGCCAGCCAGTCGGGGAGGACGAGGAGCATTGCGTCCATCCCCTTGGCGATGCGCTCGAAGTCCTCGATGTGCTTGTTCAGGTTGCCGCTGAAGACCATCGTCCTGCGGGGAGGCGCGCCTACTTGCGATTCGAAGTCGCGGATGAAGTCCTGAACGTGGGAGGCGGCGAAGCCGCTTACGATCACCGAGTACGAGGATACGCCCGCGTTCTTCGCCGCGAGACCGAGTTCCCGGCCGCCGCTCATGGGGCGTGGTCTGAAGACGAGGTCGTCGGCGCGAGCGAGCGAAGGGCCGGACGCCAGCGAAAGAAAAGCGATGCCGTGCCTCCTTGACGCATCGGCGAGAAGCGAAGCGAACGGCGCGTTGATTCCGCCGACGACCGCCACCGAACGGCGTTCCGCGGCGCGTTCGATGGCGGCGTAGACGTCGAGGTCCGTCTCTCGGAACGGGAGAAAGCGGTGCGAGGAGGAGCGTGCGTTGAAAAATTCCATGGCGAGCACCACGGACTGGAGCGCCTGTTTCGAAACCACCGCTCCCGCGAGGTCGCGCTCGTCGAAAAAGAGCGTCACCGGCACGATGAACGGCCTCCGCAAAAGCAGAAAACCGGCGATGAGCAGAAGTACGGCCGTCGCCGCGAGGAGTTTCAAGGCGCCTTGTTTCACGAAATCGCCCTCCAGAGTGCTCTGTTCTTGCGGATTCGAACGCTTCGGGGGAAATCCGTCTCCCGGATTCCGCAACGAAGTTTTCGTGGAGCGTAGAGATTATACCAATATTTTCGTTTTGTGAAAATCATCTTCTTCCGACAAGTATCTCGGGCGCGTTTTTTAGGCGCTTCGGAGAGATTCTGCAGCCGCGGGCGTTTCGGCCCGGGAAAGCTGTTCCGGAAGCGATCTTCCGAGCTGTTCCATAAATACCTTTCATGCGATACTATTGGAACGGCGTCGATGCGTCGGCGCCGCCCCGCGATCCACATTTCTTCTGTTCGGGAGGGGTTTGTCATGATCATTCGTTTCGAACCGAAAGGGACGCCGGAGGCCTTCGCCCGCTCCCTTCGGGACATGTGCGCCTCGGAGGAGGTCGCTTCGATTCTGCTGCTCTCCTGCGAGGAGAACGCCTTCACTCCCGAGCGCGTGGATACGGCGCTCCGCGGATGTCCCAAGCCGCTCTTCGGCGGCGTCTTTCCGGGCGTGCTCCACGAAGGGAGGAGTTACAGCCGCGGAACGGTGATGGCCGGTTTCTCCTCTCCCGTCAGAGTCGTGCGCATCCGGAACGTGAGCGACGGGGGGACGGATTTCGAAGAGGTTCTTGAAAAGGAGACCGCCTTCTCGGACGGTCCGAGGAGGATGACCTTCGTCTTCGTCGACGGCATGTCGCGGCGTATCTCGGCCTTCACGGAGGCTCTTTTCGACTCGTTCGGTCCCTCGCTCAACTACGTGGGGGGCGGCGCCGGGTCGCTCTCCGGGCGGAAGCCGTGCATCTTCACACCGGAGGGCCTGGTCGAGGACGGCGCGCTTGTCGTCTTCACCGACATCCAGGGGGGAGTGGGCGCGGCGCACGGATGGAGCCCCGTCTCCGTGCCGATAAAGGTCACCGGATCGCGGCTGAACGTGATCGACTCGCTCAACTGGGAGCCCGCCTTCGACGTCTATCGAAGAGTCGTGGAGCCGCACTCCGGCCGCTCCTTCGGTTCGGAGCGGTTCTTCGACCTGGCGAAGGCCTACCCCCTCGGCATCGGGAGACTGGACGCCGAGTTCGTCGTGCGGGATCCCCTGATGCGCATCGGCGAGTCCATCGTCTGCGTCGGGGAGGTTCCCGAGGGATCGTTCGTCTCCGTCCTTCACGGCGACGCGGAGTCCCTTCTTCGAGGGGCCGTCCGCGCGAAGCAGGCCGCTTCGGAGTCGTTCCCCCCGGGCGCCGAGAAGCGGGCGCTCTTCTTCGTCGACTGCGTCTCCAGAGCGCTCTTCCTGCAGGACGACTTCACGCGCGAACTGGCCGCCGTCGCCGATTCCCTCCCGATGTTCGGAGCGCTCACCGTCGGCGAGTTCGCCAACAACGGCCGCGAGTACCTCGAGTTCTTCAACAAGACGGCCGTGGCGGCGGTTCTGGGGGAGTAACCACATGCCGGAGTCCGTCGCACGGAGGAATCTTCTCTACGAGACGGCCGTCTCCATCGGGGTGGAGCCGGACCTTCGCCGGCTGCTCCGCGCGGTCCTCCCGGGAATGGCGAAGCGCTTCGGCTGCGTCCTCGCCGCGGTCGTCCAGGCGGATCTCTCCTCCGGGGACGAGGGGCTCTTCCGCACGGAGTACGTCGTCCCGAAGGCGCTCTCGGGCGGGGAGGAGTACGCCTCCATGCTGGAGCGTCTCCCCGAACTCCTTTCCGACAGGGAGCGACCTCGCCTTCTGATAGAGGAGAACGGTTCTTTCCGGTACGTCTTCCGCCTCGGCGACTTCGGTTTTCTGCTGCTTGTCCGCAGCCGCCCGTTCGACGAGCATTTTCTGCTCGACTTCGAGCCGATCCTCGGGATGCTCGGCGGAGCGTGCGGCGCCAGCCTCGAGATGGAGCGCCGAATCGCCGCGGAACAGGAGCTGCGGCGGCGGTCGGAGCTGCAGCGTCTCCTCATCGATCTCTCGCTCGAATTCGTGAACGTGCCGGTGGAAGACCTCGACCCCTCCATCGAAAAGGCGCTCGAGGACATGGGGCGTTTCGTCCGCGCGGACAGGGCGTATCTCTTTTCCTACGACTTCGAGCGCGGCGCGATGAGCAACACGCACGAGTGGTGCGCTCCGGGGGTCGAACCGGCCCTGGAGAAGCTCCAGGACATTCCCAACGCCGACTTCCCCGAGTGGGTGCACGCGCACAGGCACGGCAACACGGTCCACATCCCCGACGTCGGCGCGCTCCCTCCCGGGGCGCTCCGCGACATCCTCTCCCCCCAGGGTATCAAGTCGCTGATCACGCTGCCGCTGGGAGAGAACGACGGCTGTCTGGGGTACGTCGGCTTCGACGCCGTCGCCGAACGCCGCGTCTGGACGCCGGACGACGTCATGCTCCTCCGCGTCTTCGCGCAGCTCTTGATGAACGCCGAGCTGCGCCGCCGTCACGAGATCGAGATTCTGGAGGCGCACAAGGAGATCGCCATGGCGTACCGCAGGCTGCAACAGAGCGCCGAGAGGATCAACTCGCTCGCTCTCGAGGCCCAGGCGGCGAACATCGCCAAGGGGCGCTTCCTGGCGACCATGAGCCACGAGCTGCGGACGCCGCTGAACGCCATCCTCGGCATGACGAACCTCCTCCGGGAGACGTCGCTGGACGCGAAGCAGCGCGAGCGGCTGGAGACCGTGGCGAAGTCGGGGACGGAGCTGCTCCGCATCATCGACGACATCCTCGACTTCTCCGAAGTCGACGAAGGGAACTTCGAAAAGGTGGAGTTTTCGCTCCGGAGCATCTTCGACAACGCCCCCTTCCGCACGGAGCGGAGGCCCGCCGGAGAACAGGTGGAGGTCTCCTGGAAGATCGCCCCCGACGTCCCGGCGCGCGTCGTCGGGGATCCGCTCCGCATCTCGCGCGTCTTCAACAACATCGTCGGAAACGCGCTCAAGTTCACCCGCGCCGGCAGCGTCGAGATCTCCGTCGACGTGCGGGCGGACGGGGGAGGCAGCTTCCTGCGCTTCACGGTCCGCGACACCGGCATCGGCATGACGGGCGAGCGGATGGAGCGTCTCTTCGAACCCTTCGTCCAGGGGGACTCGTCCAGTACGCGCCGCTACGGCGGCACGGGACTCGGACTTCCGCTCTCGAAGAAGATCGTCGATATGATGGGGGGGAGCATCTCCGTACGGAGCGCCCCCGGGGAGGGGAGCGTCTTCGTTTTTACCGTGCCGCTGGAGCTTCCCTCCTCCCCGCCCTCCCGGGAGAGCGCCCCGTCCTCCTCGGTACGGGGCCTGCGTCTGCTGCTCGCCGAGGACGAGGCCGTCAGCCGCGCGCTGCTCAAGCGTCTTCTGGAGAAGCACGGAGCTTCGGTCGCGGTCGCGGCGAACGGCGCCGAGGCCGTCAAGGCAGCGGAAGAGGAGGAGTTCGACTGCGTGCTGATGGACGTGAACATGCCGGTGATGGGCGGGTACGAGGCGACGTCCGTCATACGGCGGACGCGTCCGTCGCTCCCGATACTGGCTCTTTCCGCCGGAGAGCCGGAACGGAACGAAGCGCCGGCGCTCGCCGCCGGGATGAACGACTTTCTTTCGAAACCGGTCGATGGAGAACGTCTTATCGCCGTCGTCGCACGTCTCGTTGAAGAGGCGCGGAATTTTTCGAAGCGCCGCTCCGGAGTCGACTTCGAGGCGGGGTGCAGGAGTGTCGGAGGAGATGCGGTCTTCTACGGAAAGATGCTCTCCAAGTTTCGAAAAACCTATGCGGCGATCGACGGGGAGATCGAGCGCGCCCTTGCGAACGGGAGGACCGACGAGGCGCGGCGTCTTGCGCACAGCGTCAAGGGGGTCGCGGGCAATCTCGGCGCCGGGGAGCTTCAGGAGCGCGCCGCCGTTCTGGAGCGCGCCGTCGCGGAGGGGCGGGAGTGCGCCGCTCCCCTTGCCGCCTTCGGCAAAGCCCTCGCGGAGGCGCTGGACGCCATCGGGAAACGTATCGGAGCCGGGGCGCCGCTCGCGGCCGCCGCGCCGGCCGACGGACGGACGGCCGCAGCGCTCCTCGACGACTTGGAGGCGGCGCTCTCCGCGAGAAAACCCAAGCCCGCCAAGGAGTGCGTCGCCGCGCTTGCGGCGCTCTTCCCCTCGGGCGAGCCGGCGGAGGACGTGAGCAGAGTGAAGGAGTACATTGACAGGTACCGCTTCCAGGAAGCCCTCGCCGCGCTGAACGAATCGCCGCTGCGAAGGGTCCCGGAATCGCGTCCGGAGTAACCGACAGGAGGTGGAAGGATGAGAGGGGAATATCGCCGCACGGTGCTGGTGGTCGACGACACCGAGGCGAACGTGGACATTCTGGTGGAGGCGCTCTCGGACGACTACGATGTCGCCGTGGCCATGGACGGCCCGTCGGCCCTGGACGCCGTCGCGCAGGAGCCCCCGGATCTCGTGCTGCTGGACATCATGATGCCCGGGATGGACGGGTACGAAGTCTGCTCCCGCCTCAGGGCGGACGGGCACGGGGAAATTCCGGTGCTCTTCATCACCGCCCTCGGCGACATGGCGAGCAAGGCGAGGGCTTTCGAGGCCGGCGGCGTGGACTACATCACCAAGCCCTTCGAGATCCTCGAGGTGAAGGCCAGGGTGCGCACCCACCTCTCCCTTCTGGATGCCAGGCGAAAAATTCAAAAACACAATGAAGAGCTTGAACAGAAGGTCCGGGAGCGCACCCGCGAGCTTCGGAAGACGCAGGACGTCACGCTGGAGAGCCTCGCCCTCCTCGCGGAGTACCGTGACCTTGAAACGGGAGAGCACATCCGGCGCACGCAGCTCTACGTTCGGCTGCTCGTCTCGGAACTTCGCAGGGAGGGCGGCCCGCTGGCCGAACTCCTCGACAGGGAGACCGCGGAGCTGCTCTGGGTCTCCGCGCCGCTGCACGACATCGGCAAGGTGGGCATCCCCGACAGCATCCTGCTTAAACCGGGAAAGCTCGACAAAGACGAGTTCGAGATCATGAAGCGGCATACCGTCATCGGACACGACACGCTGCTCCGCGCCGAGAAGAAGCTCGGAAGCAACTCTTTTCTCCGCGTGGCGCGCGAGATCGCGTACAGCCACCACGAAAGATGGGACGGCGGCGGCTACCCGAGAGGGCTCGCGGGGGACGACATCCCCCTCTCCGGACGGCTGATGGCGCTTGCGGACGTCTACGACGCGCTCGTCAGCCGCCGCGCCTACAAGACGGCCTTCCCGAAGGTGAAGGCGGCGGCGATCATTCTCGAAGGGAAAGGAACTCATTTCGACCCCCGCATCGTGGATATCTTCGAGCGGCGCTACGCCGCCTTCAAACGGATCTCGGAGCGGTTCGCCGACGGAGAGGCCGAGGACGATTCGATCGAGGCGAGGATCGAGAGCATCCTGAGGCATCCGTAGCGTTTCCGGACAGGTGCGAACGGAAGCGACCGGCCGTCGGTTCATGGAGACGGTCCGCCGAAATATGCTTGACCGGAAGAAGAAGAGGTGTTACTTTCTTGTTGAGAATTTCTTCCCGTGTGTACGGGATTCGAGAAACGACGGAGGTGCGCGTGTGAAAATACAACCCGTTTGCCGAGCGGTAGTTTTTTCCCCCGCGAGAGCCGTTCTCTGTTTCCTCCTGCTCCTCTGTTTCCTTCCTCTCCCCCGGGCGGGGGCGGCGGAAACCTACGTCTTCGGCGTCTACCCCGTCACCGATCCGGTGAAGATGTTCGCCGCCTTCCGTCCGCTCGGCGACTTCATCTCCGCGCGGACGGGACATCCCGTTCGCGTCGTCGTCACCAGGAACTACGAGGAGATGACGAGGCGCCTTGCCGACGGCTCGATCCACTTCGCTTTCTACACCTCCGCAGGATATGTCGCCTTCGCCTCCGCCATCCCTGGGCTCGTCTACGTCGCTACGTACGCGGAGCTGGACTCCGAGGGCGCCGTCACGCCGTACTATCGTTCGACGATCGTCTCGCTCGAAGAGGGACCGGTCGACGCCCTCGCCGATCTGAAGGGGCGCAACTTCGGCTTCACCGACAAGAACTCCACCTCCGGGTACAAAGTCCCCCTGACGATGCTCCGCGCCCTCGGAATGGAGCCGGATTCCTTCTTCGGCAAGGTCTTCTTCCTCGGAAGACACGACTCGGTCGTCGAGGCGCTCAGGGCCGGTTCCATCCACGGCGGAGCGGTGTCGGACGGGACGCTGTACAGCGCCGTCGGCCGGTACGGGGACATCTTCCGCGTGCTCGCCGTCTCCGACCCCATCCCCCTGGACGCCGTGGTGGCCGCTCGGGGAGTGAAAGCGGAGCATGTGGAGGCGGTGCGCGCGGGGCTCGTCTCTCTCGCGCCCGACTCCGCGCCCGTAAGCGCCTTCAGGGAGCTGGGCTGGCCCGCCGCGGGTTTCGTCGTCCTCGGAGACGAGTTCTACGAGCCGTTGCGGAAGGCGCTTGAAGACGCCGAAAAAGAGGGAGAATCGGGCGAATGAAACTCTACTGGAAGATCATCCTGGTCTCTCTGCTTCCTCTGGTAGTTGCGCTCGGGCTCGGTTTTCTGAATCTGGAGGGACTGCTGGGCTTCCAGCGTTCGGCGCGGGAGGCGTCGGACGAACTGAAAATGACGGTGCTTCGGTCGCGTCTTCGCGATTTTCGCGAGGACCGTCGACGGAAAGCGCACGTCCTCGCCGGAGCGAGCGATACGGAAAGCGCCGTCCAGGAACGGGACACGCATTATCTGGTGGAGCGAGGAAAGCTCTTTTTGGACCCTCTCCGCGCTTCGAGGATCCTCTTCGTCGACGCGGACGGCGTCGTCCTCGGCCGCGCGCACGCTCCCGCATGTTTCGGAGACGATCTGGGCGGGCACCCCGCCTTCGCCCTCGCGCTCCGGGGCGTTGAAGACAACGGCTTCTTCGTACTCGACGGCGAACTGCTGCTGTTGCGTGTAGCGCCGGTCCGCCAGTACGGAGAGCGAATCATCGGCGCGGTCGGCATCGGCGCGCTGGTGACCCCGGAGCTTCTTGCCTACTTCGTCGAGGGCGCGGGGATCGGTATCGAGTGGGAGGTCGAGGGCTTTCCGGCGATCTCCAGCGGGCCGCACGACGGAACGAAACGAACGGTGGAGTTCGCCCCGCGCTTCGCCGAGACGAGTCTGCCGATGAGGCGATTCGCCGCGGTCTTCATGGAAGACGAAATAGCGCAGAATCTTGAAGCCTTCCGGAAAAACCTTCTCAGAACGCTGCTCGTCCTCGTGGTGCTTCTGCCGACGGGCCTCCTCCTGCTGCTTCGCCGCTACCTCCGCCCCTTCTCCCTGCTCGTGGAGGACCTCACGCTGCTCTCCGGAACCAGGGAGGACTTCTTCGAGCTTCGTGGAAAACTCGCGCACAACTACCCGGACGGCAACCACGAGGTCTCCGTGGTCGCCCGCGCCATCTCCAGGCTGATGGAGCGCGTGCAGGAGACGATCACGCTGCTCGAATGGACCTCGCGCACCGACCCCCTCACGCGGATCAGCAACAGGCTTCATCTCGACAGCGTGCTCGAACACGAGATGGACGCATGCGCGAAGACGGGAGCCCCGCTCTCGGTGCTCATCTTCGACCTGGACCGCTTCAAGACGGTGAACGACGACTTCGGCCACCAGGCGGGGGACAGGGTGCTCCGCCGGACGGCCGAACTCTTGAAGAGTCTCCTCCCCGTAGGCTTCGTCGGCCGCTGGGGGGGCGAGGAGTTCCTCGCGGTGCTTCCCGGCGCGGACGAGGAGGAGGCGCTCGAGTTCGGGGAACGCCTCCGCGAGGCCGTCGCGACAGAGCCGTTCTCCATCGGTCGCCGCGTGACCATCAGCGGAGGCGTCGCCCGGATGGTTGCCGGCGATACTCCGGGTTCGCTGGTGGGGCGCGCCGACAAGGGGCTCTACGAGGCCAAGGCGTCCGGGCGCAACAGAGTGACGCTTCGGAAGGCCTGAAACGCCCTCTACTCGACCCCTTCCAGCGCGTTCTTCGGATAGAGCAGGTGGTTGTAGCTGCTCGTGATATGCTCCTTCATCGCGGCCTCCGCCGCCTTCGGGTCGCGCGCGGCGAGCGCGTCCACCACGCGTCGGTGTTCCAGGTAGCTCAGCCGCTCGGTGTCGAAGTTCGACTCCAGGCAGTAGAAGCTCATGAAGAAGAGGACGTAGAGGTTCGACCTCCAGTAGAGCTGGCGGAGGTACAGCTCCATATACGGGTTGCCGCAGGAGCCGGCGATCAGCATGTGGAACGCCTCGTTCAGCTCGGCGTACTCCCCCTTCTCGTTCGCCCTGAAGGTCTCCTCCTCGCGCTCGTTGATCCGGCGCAGCTCCTGCAGCGCGCTCTCCGGCATGACGGTCGCGCAGAGCATCGCCGCCTTGCTCTCCAGCACTCCCCGCATGAAAAAGACGTTTTCTATGTCCTTCGGCGTGAGGAAGGGGATCTGGTACCCCCTCGATCCCTCCGTCTTCGCCAGAAACCCGGTCGACGCCAGCCTGCCCAGCGCCTCCCTGACGGGAGTTCTGCTCAGTCCCAGGATCTTGGCGAGCGACGTCTCCAGAAGACGGTCTCCCGGTTTGAAACGATGCGACGCGATCAGCCGGACGATCTCCCGCCCGGCCTTCTCGGTCGCGTTGACGTTGACGTTATCCTTTTCCATGAAGCACCTCGCAGTCTTCTTTTTCCCTTCCGAAGGGACGTTCAAAGTGTAGCAGATATCCGATAAAGATGCATTCTTCGAACCGTTGTTCGAAGAAATACCTTGACAAAACGCACGGGAGAAGCAATTATAATACAATAACGTATCCATAAAAGGATTCGAAAGGAGGGGGGAACGGAAAGAAGCGGGCGGCTTCGCGGACGATTCTTGAAGAAGGCCGGATCGCCTCCGGCACGCACTCGGCACAAGGAGGACACAATATAATGGAAGAACGGAAAGCACGTGAAATATCGCTCCAGGGCGCACTCATGATTTTCGGGACCATCCTCGCGATCATCGTCGTCGGAAGGCTTGTTTTCACCTTCGACGTCGCGCTGCTCCTGATGTTTATCGGCATGTTCACCACCTTCACGTACGTCTATTACTACAAGTTCACCTGGCGCGACCTCTTCGAGGGGGGCGTCGTCCCCATGATCGCCCGCGCGTCGGGCGCCATCATGATCCTGCTCACCGTCGGCCCGCTCATCGCGTCGTGGATGCTCGCGGGAACCATCCCCTACCTGATCTATACGGGGCTTCAGATCCTCAGCCCCAACACCTTCCTGATGGCGGCGTTCGTCATCTGCGCGCTCTCGTCCACGATGACGGGAACCTCCTGGGGCACCGCCGCCACCTTCGGCGTCGCCTTCATGGGCATCGCGCAGGGCCTCGGCGTGCCCCTTCCGGCGGCCGCGGGCGCGGTAGTCGCGGGCGCGTACTTCGGCGACAAGCTCAGCCCCGTCTCCGACACCACCGTCCTCGCGGCTGCGGTCGCGGAGGTCGACGTGGTGGACCACATCCGCTCCATGCTCTGGACCACTATCCCCGCGTTCGTCGTCAGCCTCGGTATCTACGGCTACGTCGGCGCGCAGGCCGCCGGCGAGATCGACCTCGCCGGCGTGAACGAGATCCTCGCGGGCATCTCGAAGACCTTCAAGATGACGCCGCTCGTTCTCGTCCCGCCGCTGGCCGTCCTCGTGCTGGCCTACCGCCGTTTCCCCACCCTCCCGGTGCTCTGGATCGCCGTCGCCCTCGCCGTGCCGCTGGCCATGATGCAGGGGTACGATCTGAAGGAGATCATGCGCGCGATGGCCGCCGGCCCGAAGATCGTCACCGAGGTGGCCGCTCTCGACAAACTCCTCAGCAGGGGCGGACTCGCCTTCATGACGGGCTCCGTGGTCGTGGTCTTCTTCGCGTACATCTTCGCCGGACAGCTTGAATTCACAGGCACCTTCCGACGTATCTGCACGTCGCTGAAGGAGAACTTCATCGGGAACAGCAAGGGCCGCTTCGTTCTCTCCGCCTCGCTCTCCGGCATTCTCACAGGCATGGGCACCGGCAACTCCTACCTCAGCGAGATCGTCCCAGGCACGATGTACAAGGACCTCGCCGACGAGATGAACATCTCCCGCCGTGTCCTCTCCAGGACGCTCGAGGACTCCGGCACCGTGGTCGTTCCGATGATCCCCTGGTCCGCCGCCGGAATCTACATGTCCTCCGTGCTCGGTGTCGCGGTCGTCGAGTACGTTCCCTGGGCCTTCCTCTGCTGGCTCGGTTTCCTGACCGCCTGGTTCTACGGCTTCACCGGAATCGCGATCTGGCCCTCCGACAAGAAGGCCGACGCCTAGCGTACCGCCGCGGAGCGAGGCCCCCCGCACACAGGGCGGACCCCGCTCCGCATCGCACGACACCGCGCCGCCTCCGGGCTGGGCGCGGGAAAGGAGACACTTCAATGCTCTTGATACGAAACGCGGATCTCTACGCTCCCGAACCTCTCGGCCTCAACGATCTCCTGATCGCGGCGGAGAGGGTGCTCGCCGTTCGTCCCGCCGGGGAGATCCCCTCCGCCGCGCTCGTCGACTTTTCCGACTGTCTTCGGGTGATCGACGCCGAAGGCGGCATGGTCGCCCCCGGCATCATCGACCGCCACGTCCACTTCAACGGCGCGGGCGGAGAGGGCGGCCCGGCACACCGGACGCCGCCGCTCCAGCTCTCCTCGTTCGTCAAGGCGGGCGTCACCTCGGCGGTCGGCCTGCTCGGCACCGACGGCGTCTGCCGCTCGCTTCCCGAGCTGCTGATGAAGGCCAGGGGGCTGGAAGAGGAGGGGATCTCGACGTGGATCCTCACCGGAAGCTACTCTTTCCCCTCGCCGACCCTCACCGGAAGCGTCCAGCGCGACCTCTGCCTGATCGACAAGGTCATCGGGCTGAAGCTCGCCGTCTCCGACCACCGAAGCTCGCACCCCACCGTCGAGGAGATCCGCCGCTCCGTTTCGGACGCCCGCACCGGAGGCATCCTCTCCGGCAAGGTCGGCTGCCTCTGCGTCCACATGGGCAACGAGAAGGAGGGGCTCGAACCGCTGCTCCGCGCAGTCGAGGGAAGCGACATTCCGATCTCCCAGTTCGCACCCACGCACATCTCGCGCACCGAGGCGCTGCTGGAGCAGTCCGTGGAGTTCGGACGGCGCGGCGGCTACCTCGACATCACCGCCGAGGTCGGCAGGAAGCCGCTCTTCGGCAGAGGGACCTCCGGCGTTGTCGACACACTCCTTTCCGGAGGCGTCCCCCCGGAAAACATCACCATCAGTTCGGACGGCAACGGCTCCATGGCGACGTTCGACGAGAGGGGCGGAGTGACCGGCCTGATCGTGGCGCCGCTCGACTCGGTCCTCGAATCGGTCGCGGAGATGCTGCGCGGCGGCGCGCTCCCCCGCGAACAGGTTCTCTCCTTCGTCACGTCGAACCCGGCGGACCACCTCAAGCTTCCGCGCAAGGGGCGGCTGAAGCCCGGCTACGACGCCGACCTCATCGTCTTCGACGGCGCCTTCCGCCTTCGGACGGTCGTCGCCAAGGGAAGAGTGCTGATGGACGAGGGCGCCGTCGTCGTCAAGGGAACCTTCGAGTAGGCGGGCGCGGACGTCGCGCCGAAAAACGGGGGGAGGGGACGGACGCCGGTCGCGTTCCCTCCCCCCGCCGGTTTTCGTACGGTCGAGGAGTCGATCTCCGCGCCGATGCCGCATGCATCATGTTCCCGCCGCTGTACCGCTTTCCCTCTTTGACACGTGAAATACATTCCTGTAAAATGCGGATTTATAGAATACTGTTTTCCAACAACTCCCCCGTGAACGCCGGGAACACAACGTCGATCATGGGCGGAGCGTGGCCGGAGACCGGCGGCGATGCGGCCGGAACGATGAAAGGATGAGGCGATTGAGAAAAGATTCTGCGGTGTCATGGAAGCTGTTTCGCGGTTGGGGAGCGCTGCTCGTCGTCGCGCTGATCGCGCTCGTGCCGGCGGCTGTCGTTCGCCCGGCGTTCGCGCTGAGCGACGCGGACCACAAGGCGATGCTCGCCGCGTCGCAGGAGTACCGCGAGGCCGACGAGGGGCTCAACGGGGCGTGGAAGGAAGCGAAGAAGATCCTTACGCCGGACGAGTTCAAGAAGCTGACTGCGGAGCAGAGGGAGTGGGTGAAGAAGGGGCGCGACGAGGAGGCGAAAGCCCTGATCGCGGGGGGCGTCCCCAAGGCGCAGGCGTATGCCGGAGTGACGATGGAGCGGATTCTCCACATCAACAACGTGATTTCGCGCTCGGTGCTGGTGCGCAGCGACAAGGGGCATCAGGGGCTGTACACCTACACAGAGGGCGGGATGACCGGCGTCCTCGAGGTCTGGTGGTACGACGAGGAAGATCCTGAACACTACGTTGTCTTCGAAAACAGCGTGCCGCGCGGGAAGGACAGCGCGAACTTCTGCTCCTTCACCGGCAAGGGGGAGCTTGAGGGGAACACGCTTGTCGCGGTCTCCGACATCGACGACGCCATTTCGGTGACGATCGTCTTCGAGGGCAAAAAGGCCGTGGTGACGACGGACGACGCCTTCAAGGAGAGCGGTTTCTGCGGTCAGGGCGTCGTCCTCGACGGCGTCTATTCAAGGTAGTCCGGAGGTTACGAAGAATCAAGGGAGGTGCGTATCATGAAGAGAGTATCGCTGGTTCTCTCGCTGCTTGCGCTGCTGCTGTTCGCGTCCTGCGCCCCCGGCGCGCTCGTCGAGCTGAAGCCGGGCGCCGAAGAACTCAAGAGGATGAGCGTCTTCTTGAGCAACTTCACCGAGGTCGGATTCTTCGAGATACAGGACGTCTCCTGGCTGACGCCGGAGGACCTGGTCTACTTCGGCGTGCGGCACAACGTCATCAACAACTTCAAGAGCCGGGTCCGCGCCTGCGCGGTGAAGAACTGCCCGCACGGGAAGCTGACTCTCGAGGCGAAGTGGGTGGCGGAGTCCGTGAAAAAGTACTTCGACATCGACTTCAAAGACCACGGCGACGCCGGGGAGCCCATCCCCATCCACTACGACGGCAAGCTCTACCACTTCGACCGCGCGGACGGGGAGAAGGTGTACTACGCGCAGGTGCAGACGGTCTCCCGCGACGGAAACGTCTTCCACTTCAAGGGACACCTGTACAACATCAAGGACAAGAAGGACATCCCCGCCCTCTTCCGCGCTGCGGCGAAGGCGCATACGTTCGGCGGCAAGAACACCTGGGCGCTGCTCTCGATGGAGACGCTCTGGAACTGAGCCCGCGGGGGGCCGAGAGTGCGAAAAAAACGGAGGAGCCTTCGCGGGCTCCTCCGTCGTCGTTTCCCGACCGTTTCGGCTCTTACTTGGCGATTTTCAGCGAGCCGACAAGCGCCTGAAGGTCGCCCGCGTTCTTCTGGTCGGCGCCCGCGTCTCCGAAGGAGACCATGATACCGAGCGAGTCGCCTTCGGCGTTCAGGATGCTGATGCTCACGAAGGCGTCGGCGCCGTCGGACTTGCCGGTTCCCTCGAGGGCGAAGACCTGGATACCGTTGACGTCGTGCTCGGTGTCCTCGCCGAGTTCGATGTCGGTCAGGACTTCGTTCACGACCTGCTCGACGAGTTCCATGGCGCCGTCGAGTCCCGCTTCGCTGTTCGTTTCGCCGAAGAAGATGACCATGTCGTTGGCCGGGGAGACGAACATCGTGCCGAGTTTGGAGTCGGAAACCTGCCAGGAATCGGGAAGCGTGAACTCGATCCCCGCCTTCTGCAGGGCGTAGGTTCCGGCGAACGCCGGGACGGAGGCGAAAAGGGCGAGGGCGATGACGGCTGCTGCTGCGAAAAGCTTTTTCATAGTACGGTGGAACCTCCTTGTAGAAGTAGTATATGCCGCGCTCTGCGGCGGAAATGAGAAAGCGTGGCGTCAGTCCGTCGCCGCGCTTCTCATATTCCAAAAATTAAAATATTTTTCTTTTACTTTATATGATTGTCCATAAAAAATAGCTTATTGCACGGAAAACTGGTGTGCGTTCCGAAGAATAGCACTCGAAGCGAACTTTGGCAAGAAAAACTTTTGTTACAGACGAAAAAAATACACGGAATATCCCGTCTTGACAAACCGGAGTTCGAGGGGTATCGTTTTATTGTCGACAAACGACATAAAAACAATACCTCCACAAGGCGGTGACAAGATGTTGCTCTTTCCGGCTGCAGAGTACGCGGAGCGCCTCGCGAAAACGAAGGAACGAATGCACGAGCACGGAGTGGAAGTGCTGATCGTCTCCCACCCCGCCAACATGAACTACCTCGTCGGATACGACGGATGGTCCTTCTACGTCCACCAAGGGCTGATCGTCTCGCTCGACTGCGACGAGCCGATCTGGTTCGGGCGCGAACAGGACGGCAACGCCGCGCGCATCCTCACCTCCCTCAAAGAGGAGAACATCAAGGGCTACCCCGACCACTACGTCATGTCCAAGCTGCGCCATCCGATGCAGTTCGTCGCCGACATCCTCCGCGAACGCGGGTGGGATGCCCGGCACATCGGCGTGGAGATGGAGGGGTACTACTTCACCGCCGAGGGCTTTCAGACGCTCCGCCGCGACCTTCCGAAGGCCGCCGTGAAGGACGGGACGCTCGTGGTGAACCTCGTCCGAAGGATAAAGTCGGCGCGCGAGATCGAGTACGTCCGACAGGCGGCGCGCATCGCCGAGAGCGTCATGAAGACGGCGCTCGACGTCATCGCCCCCGGGGTCCGCGAGAACGACGCTGCCGCCGAGGTCTACAAGGCGCAGATCGCGGGCACGCCCGAATTCGGCGGCGACTACACCTCGCTCTGCCCGATCATGCCGTCGGCCGAGCGCACCTCGTCGGCCCACCTCACCTGGTGCGCCGACCGGAAGTACCGGCAGGGCGACATCGTTCTCCTCGAACTCGCCGGGGCGCGCCACCACTATCACTGCCCGATCTCCCGCACCCTCTTCCTCGGAGAGCCGCCCGCGGAGCTGCGGAAGATCGCGGACGCCGTCGTCAAGGGGCTGAACGAGACTGTGGCCTTCATCCGTCCGGGCGTGACCGCGGAGGCCGTGGAGGCGAAGTGGCGAGAGTCCATCGCCGGGACGGGCGTCCACAAGCCGTCGCGCGTCGGGTACTCCTTCGGCCTGAACTACCCGCCCGACTGGGGCGAGCAGACGCTCAGCCTCCGCCCCGCGGACGCGACCATCCTCCAGCCGGGGATGTGCATCCACTTCATGCCGGGCATCTGGTTGAAGGACTTCGGCTTCGAGTGCAGCGAGCCGCTCGTCGTCACCGAGAACGGCTGCGATCTCTTCCTGAACTTCGAGCGTAAGCTCTTCGTGAAATAAGAGGACGCGGGAGCAAGGTAGCGTTGCGACACCGTCCGGCGTCCGTCCGAAAAAATGTTCTTATTCATAAGGAGAAGAGAAGATGAAAAACGTCTGGGAAGAAGCGCTGTTCAATCTCGCCAAAGCCGCCGAAGCCATGGATCTCGAGCCGGAAATTCTGGAGCGGCTCTCCACCCCCATGCGATTCACCGAGTTCACCATTCCCGTCCGTATGGACGACGGATCGAAGAAGCTTTTCACGGCCTATCGTTCGCGCCACCAGGATGCCACCGGGCCGACCAAGGACGGCACGCGCGTTCATCCTCGATTGACGCCCGAGGAGATAAAGGCTCTGTCGCTCTTTATGAGCATCAAGCACGCGGTGGCGGGCATCCCGGCGGGGGGAGGAAAGGGCGGGATCAAGGCCGACCCCTCCGCCATGAGCGAAGGAGAGTACGAGCGGCTTATCCGCGGATTCATCAGAAGGCTCGAACCGAAAGGGGCGTTCGTCGACGTTCCCGGCGCGGATATAGGCACGGGCACGCAGGCTATGGCGTGGATGCTCGACGAGTACGAGCAGATCACCGGGAGCCATTTCCCGGCGGCGATCAACGATAAACCCTTCGAACTGGGAGGGTCCCGCGGCGGCTACGAGGCCACGGGGTGGGGGGTGGCGCGTTGCGCCGTAGAAGCCGCCAAAGAACAAGGACTGGAGTCCGACGGCCTTCGCGTCGCCGTACAGGGCTTCGGTCAGGTGGGGGCCGTCGCGGCGTGGGAGCTTTTCGAGCAGGGGTACGCGATCGTCGCAGTCTCCGATATCGGCGGGGCGGTGAAGAACAGCGGGGGGCTGAATATCCCCGCGCTTGTCGCCCATACGGCCGAAACGGGCTCCGTTGCGGGATTCTCCGGAGGAGAGGCTGCGGATGTCCGCGGCATTCTCGAAACGGAGTGCGATATTCTCATCCCCGCGGCCGTGCAGGACGTCATTACCGAGGAAAACGCGGAGCGGGTCGCCGCGAGTATTGTGGTCGAAGCGGCGAACGGCCCCACCACTCCCGGCGCGGATACGCTCCTCTCTTCGAGAGGCATCGTCGTCATCCCCGACGTGGTGGCGAACAGCGGCGGCGCCATAGTGTGCGACTTCGAGAGAACCCAGGGGCTGAGCAGCGACTGGTGGAGTCTTGAAGAGGTGGAGCAGCGTCTGAACAGCCGTATTCTGGCCGCATACCGCGAGGCCCGGGAGAAAGCGGTTGAAAAGGGCGTCTCCATGAGGCTTGGAGCCTGGATCGGCGCCATCGGGAAAATACGTTCGGCCATGCTGCTTCGCGGCTGGTGCTGATGTCTTTTTAGGAGGACTGAGAAGGAATGCATGTGCCG
This sequence comes from Synergistaceae bacterium, assembly GCA_018436725.1. Classification (GTDB taxonomy): domain Bacteria; phylum Synergistota; class Synergistia; order Synergistales; family Aminobacteriaceae; genus JAAYLU01. The sequence goes on from JAHDKT010000032.1 coordinate 40,620, forward strand.
AGCGACATCGAGATAGCGCAGGGAGCGGAACTGCGGCCGGTGGTGGAGATAGCGGAGAAGCTGGGAATAGGAGAGAGCGAGCTGGAGCTGTACGGGAAGTACAAGGCGAAG
>JAHDKT010000088.1 GCA_018436725.1 Synergistaceae bacterium
AAGCCTCCCATCGAGCGAATCACGCTGTTTTTCGCTCCATCCGCTTTCATCCTTCTTATTTTCTTTACCCTTCATATGCTGCAACACTCTTTTCACATTCCGAAGGTATTTTTCAGCTATTCTTCCCGTTTGAATGAATATGTTTCAGCATCTTGAAAAACATCTTATCCCTTCGCCTTATGGTTTCTTCATCCTTACCGTTGGAGTAGTCGTAAAATCCGCTCTTGGTTTTTACTCCCAACTGCTGTGTTTCCATCAAGTTTTTCAATGTAACCGAAGGTTCCTTCATATCGCTTAAAGATGCGAAGAGATACGAAGAGATGTAATAAAACGTATCCAAACCTCCCAAATCAGCCGTCTGAAGAGGACCGATGACAGGATAGCGGAATCCGGGACCGTACCGCATGGCACGGTCGACATCGTCGACTCCGGCGATCCCCTCTTCCATAATATGAAGCGCCTCTCTGAATACGGCGAACTGAAGGCGATTCCCAATGAAACCGGGGGCGTCTTTCCGCACGACAACCGGCTCCTTATTGATCGCATACATAAGTTCCTTGAGGTCGTCGACGGTCTCGTCGGCGGTTCCATCAGCTCGAATCAACTCGACCAAGGGAATAATGTGAGGGGGATTCCAAAAATGCATCCCAATAAAACGTTTTTTGTTTTGCATCTTCGAGCACATCTCGTTTATGCTCAGACCAGAGGTGTTCGTCGCGAAGAACGCATCATTCCGGGCAATCAGCTCGACCTCGGCCCAGAAAGCTTGCTTGACCTCCATTTTTTCGATAATCGCTTCTATTATCAAATCGGCGTCGGAAAACACCTTTTTGTCGGTCGAGTACGAGATGTTATCGACAATGTTTTTTGTTGCATCCTCTGTTAAAAGCCCCTCTTCGACAAGGTTGGCATTGAACAGTTTCACGAGACGTCTTGATTTTTCCAGGTCGCTTTCTCCAAGGTCCGTGACGACAACCTTGCAGCCTTTCGCCGCGAAAACCTGGGCTATACCGGACCCCATCGTACCGGCTCCTGCGATACCGATCTTCTTTACGTCCTGAATCTTCATTTTTCGCCGCTCCTCCCGATTCAAGCAAAACAAGGGGGGCTCGTTGTACGGAACAGCCCCCCTTCCGGCCGCTTATACTTCCATCTGCTTCAAATCGTCCGGGATGATCAACTCGGCCTCCGTGGCCGCCTGAACTTCCTCGACGGAAAACTCCGGATTGATCTCCTGCAGAACAATACCGTCATGCGTCACTTTCATGAACCCCATTTCGGTAACGATAAAATCCACCTGATGCGCCGCCGTCAAAGGATAACTGCACTGTTTGAGAATCTTCGGGCTTCCCTTGGCGGTATGTTCCATGGCGATGATCACTTTTTTTGCTCCGGTAACAAGATCCATCGCCCCTCCCATTCCAGGCACCATTTTCCCCGGAACCATCCAGCTGGCCAGATTTCCCTGTTCGTCCACCTGGAGCGCGCCGAGCACAGTAGCGTCGACATGGCCTCCGCGGATAATACCGAACGACGTGGCGGAATCGAAGAAGACTCCTCCGGGGAGTATGGTCACGGGCTGCCCCCCCGCATTGATTATCCTGGGATCTTCAGTGCCCGGAGCCGGGGTGGGACCGACGCCGATGAATCCGTTTTCCGATTGGAAAAAAATATTGACGCCTTCGGGGACATAGTTCGCCACCAGCGTAGGCAAACCAATCCCGAGGTTGATCACGTCTCCGTCCTTCAGCTCTTTCGCCACTCTCTTCGCGATGAACTCCTTCACTTGGTTTTTATCCATCACTTCGCACCTCCATCGACGATGTGGGTCACAAAGATACCCGGAGTCACCACATGGTTCGGGTCGATCGTTCCCGCCTCCACCACCCGTTCCGCTTCGACGACGACAATCTCGGCTGCGGTCGCCATAATATTGTTGAAGTTGCGCGTCGAACCGGAGTACACGATGTTGCCGTACGTATCGGCGATTTCTCCCGCGATAAGCGCTACATCCGCCTTTAACGGTTTTTCAAGAAGGTAGGTGACGCCGTCCACTTCGACAAGATCCTTCCCCTGCTCCACAACGGTTCCCAGGCCGGTGGGAGTCAGCACTCCCCCCAGTCCCGCCCCTGCGGCGCGTATCTGCTCCGCCAACGTACCCTGAGGAACCAGAACGACTTCGATCTCCTCGTCGTGCATCTGACGCCCCGTCTCGGGATTGGTTCCTATATGAGAAACAATAACTTTCTTAAATTGTTTATTTACAACCATCTTTCCTACGCCGACCTCGGGGAATCCGGTGTCGTTGCAAATCAACGTAAGATTCTTCGTCCCCTTTTCCACCAATTTGTCGATGATACGATGAGGCGTGCCGCACCCGAGAAACCCTCCGACCATGACGGTCATCCCGTCCTGTATCTTATTTACCGCATCCTCAAGAGAAATCATTTTGTTCATGACCGGCCATCCCCTTTCTATCGCTTCACGATCATGGCGATGCCTTGACCGCCGCCTATGCAGAGCGTCGCCAGCCCTGTCGAGCTTCCTCGTTTCTCCATCTCGAAAAGCAGCGTTACAAGAATTCTGGCTCCCGAGGCGCCGATAGGGTGTCCCAAAGCGATCGCGCCGCCGTTGACATTGACCTTGCTCATGTCGAAATTCAAATCCTTTGCGACGGAAAGAGCCTGCGCCGCGAACGCTTCATTGGCTTCGACAAGATCTATCCGCTCGATCGCAAGCCCAGCTTTGCTCAGCGCCTTTTTCGAAGCGGGTATCGGGCCCGTTCCCATAATCTTGGGGTCCACAGCGCCCGAAGCATAACCGACGATTTCCGCAAGGGGCTTCACACCAAGCTCCCGGGCTTTTTCCGCGCTCATGACAACCAGAGCCGCCGCTCCGTCGTTGATCCCCGACGCATTGCCCGCCGTTACCGTACCGTCTTTCTTGAATGCAGGACGAAGTTTCGCAAGCGTTTCCATCGTCGTACCGAATTTGGGGTGTTCATCGGTATCCACGACAACAGGATCGCCCTTCCTCTGGGGGATGCTCACGGGGACTATCTCTTCTTTGAAACGGCCGCTTTTTATTGCCTCTTCGGCTCGTTTCTGGCTGTTTAGCGAGAGCCGGTCCTGTTCCTCTCTTGTGAATCCATACTGTTCGACGATATTCTCGGCGGTGATGCCCATATGATAATTATTGAATATATCGGTCAGCCCGTCGGCGACCATATAATCCACGACCTGTCCGTCGCCCATCCGCTGCCCCCATCTCTGCGAGGGAAGAAGATACGGGGCCTGGCTCATATTCTCGGTTCCGCCGACGACGAAGATATCCCCGTCTCCGGCCTTTATCGCCTGCGCCGCCAGAGCAACACACTTCAGTCCCGAACCGCAGACCTTATTGACGGTGTAGGAGTTCACCGTATCGGGAATTCCGGCGCCTATCGCAACCTGACGCGCGACGTTCTGCCCGAGCCCGGCCTGCAACACGTTGCCGAAGATTACCTCGTCCACCATCGAAGGTTCTACGCCGGCCCGCTTCATTGCCTCCTTGACCGCGACAGTTCCCAATTGAACGGCGCCGAAATCTTTGAAAACTCCTCCGAACGTTCCTACCGGAGTTCGTACCGCACTTACTATGACCGCCTGTTTCATGAGCGAATAGCCTCCTTTTTCATAGTGAGAAAGCAGATCCCCCTCTCCTGAAAACCTCTGAACGATACAGAGAGGGGGTCGTGCACTAATACAGTCCCAAACTCGCCAGTATGATGGCGGGAATCGAAGAGAGCACCGGAAGGAGCAGCGACGTGACGAAAATATCGATATACGAATCCTTATGCGTCATTCCGGTGACGGCCAACAGCGTCAGCACCGCTCCGTTGTGAGGAAGGGTATCGAGACCGCCCGAAGCAAGCGAGGCGACTCTGTGGAACGCTTCAGGGCTGATTCCCGTCTCGAGCGCCAGTTGGTAGTACTTGTCCCCAAGGGCGGCAAGGGCGATGCCCATTCCGCCGGAAGCGGAGCCTGTAGCTCCCGCAAGAACGTTGACGGCGACCGCTTCGGAAATCAACGGAGATCCTTTGATCCCAAGCACAAACTCGGTAAGCGCCTGAAAACCGGGTACCGCTCTGACCACCGATCCAAAACCGACGGCGGCGCTCGTGTTGATGATCGCAAGAACGGAACCGGTCGCTCCTCCGCTGATCGTCTTCGTGAAACCTTTATAATGTTTAAAATTCAAAATCATCGCGAGCACGATTCCGGCAAGCAGGGCGACGACAATATCCCATTTCAATAGATTCAGCGTTAAAATGACTGTAAGAAGGGGAAC
>JAHDKT010000122.1 GCA_018436725.1 Synergistaceae bacterium
GCGAGCTGGCGGACGCGTTCCTCCGAAAGTTCGGCAAGCTTGGCGATGAGCGCCACATCCATTCCGTGCTCCAGCATGCGGAGCGCCGTACGCTCGCGCCCTCTCTTTTCGCCTCTCTCTTCGCCCCTCTTTTCGCCTCTCTCTTCGCCCCTCTTTTCGCCTCTCTCTTCGCCTTCTTTGATCCACCCGTCGGCCCAGTTGCGCGTTCCTTCGGCTATCATTCTCTCCACCTCCACCAGATCCTCCACATCGGGAAAAATCCTTCTGCGAGTCTTCTTCGGCAGCAGCGCGTTCCGCACGAAGACCGCGAACGAGCGCCTCAGATGCCTGTGCTCCTCTCCGTCCAGCACGCCGCCGAGCGACCGCACTATCTCCAACAGGTGTTCGGGCGTCCTGCTGTTCTCCATGCGAAAAAGAAACGCCGCCAGATTCTTCGACTGCGCGAGCCGCTCCTCGCTGTATGCGCTCTCGTCGAGAAGCAGATAGCTCAAATGCGGAGCGTAGCGCCCGAGAACCGACGAAGCCGGGTGCAGCATCTCCTCCAAAGAGAGGGGGACGGTCCATCTCCCCTCCCCCGAATAGAGCACGATCGGCAGTACCGGAGGGAAAAAGCCGTCGACGATCTCGTTCCGTTTGACGATATCGCCGTAGAGCAGACCGATATACGCCATTAGCCGCCCGGCGATCCACCGGTCCGGCGAGGACTGGAACTCGACGATCAGACAGAGATACACCGTTCTCCCTCTGAAGCTCACCCTCCAGATAATATCGTCGAACCGCTCCCGTAAATCGTCGGTCACGAAGGAATCATGCACCCTGTCCAGCGTATCCAAATCCAGACCGGCGACCCACTCCTCCGTGACGAATTCAAGGAGAAGGTCGCGCATCATCTCTTTATTCGAAAAGAGAAGCTTGTATCCTCTGTCGTGAGTTCCCATACGAATATTATAGAATCGGCGGCGGGAATCCGCAAGCGAAGGGAAACCCGCTTCATGCCCCCTTCAAGAGGTTGTTCGCACGCTTGCGCACCTTGGCCGTGTCGGATACGTTCACACAACAGAGGGCGGGGACCGGAGTCCTCGCCCTCTGTTTGTCGCAGCGCTTCTTTCGGGAGGCGCGCTGTTTTTTCGCTTACTTCCGGAGCTTTTCGATCATGTCGAGCTTTGTCTTCATCCGCCAGCCGGAGAGAGCGTCGCGCAGCTCCACGCGCTTCTTGTACAGCTCCTCGATCTTGGCGCGGTCGATCGGCTTCTTCTGCATCTCGGCGTGCATGTCGATGGAAAGCTTCTGCATCTCGGTCTGCTTGTCGCGGATCTCCTGCGGAATCTCCACGTTCGCCCACACGCTCATCATGCCACGTCCGGCCATGCCTCCGCCCGTTCCGCAGCCGCGCATACCTCTCATCATCTGCGGATTGGCAGTCATGCCGCCTCGCCCCGCCATTCCGCGTCCCCCCATGCCTCTTCCCATCATCGGGGCGGCCGCGCCGTCCGTTGCGCCGGGAGCCGCCATGCATCTCACCATCATGGGCCCCGTCGTCACGGGCGTCCCCTGAACAGCCCTTCCTCTGCCGCCCCGTCCGCCCCATGCGAACGCTCCGCTCGCCGCTACCAGCACCAGAACCGCCACCAACGCGAATATCGTCGTCTTTTTCATCAGTGAACCCCGCCTTTCAAAAGTGTGTTTTGATGCGACGGGTACAGAATACCCCGGCGCGGCCGCACGCGCATGGTCCGAACTACCGCTCTCCCGACTGTAACAAGTTACAATTTCCGAAGGCGCCCGAAGAGCGTTTTCTTTCCTCGTTCGGCCCGAAAAACGGCTATACTATAAGGGAGAGAATCTCCTCGCCGCGCCGCGTACTGCGGAAAGCGGCTCCTGAAAGGAGGGCGACGACATGCTGCGAATTCTGCTCGCCGACGACCATCCGCTCACACGTTCCGGCCTTGCGGCGTGGCTGGAGGCCGAAGAGGGCGTCGAACTCGTCGGACAGGCTTCGGACGGAGAATCCGCGTGGACGATGCTGCTTGAAAAACGGCCCGACCTCGCGCTGCTCGACATCGAGATGCCGAACGGCGGCGGTATCGAGATCGCCGAACGCGTCATGAAGCGGAAACTGCCGACCAACGTCCTGATGCTCACCGCGTACAGCGCCCAACAGTACGTGATGGCCTCGGTGCGCGCCGGGGCCAAGGGATTCATCCTGAAGTCGGCCCCGTTCGACCGACTGCGTCAGGCCATCGAGGACACGTCGCGCGGCGTCTTCTACCTCGACCCCTCCGTCTCGCTGGTCTCGGACGAGATCCCCGCCGAAGAACTCTCCGAGCGCGAGAAGGAAGTGCTCATCCTCACGGCGCAGGGACTTCCCTCCTCCGAGACGGCGCGCCTGCTCTCCATCACCAAGCGGACGGTGGCGGCGCACCTGACCTCCATCTACGCGAAGCTGGGGGCGAAGAACAAGACCGAGGCCATCCTGCTCGCCCTCAAGAGGGGCATCGTCCTGCTGGACCAGCTCCGGTACCTCGACGACGAGGGCGCGTACAAATGAAGAAACATCTTCTCCTGCTGCTGATGCTGGTGGTGACGCTCTTCACCGCCGGAAACTTCTTCGTCTCTCTCCATGCCTTCAGGACGCAGGAGTCGGCGATGGACTCCATGATGCGCTCGTACGTCCTCGACCTCGCGGAGAACTTCTCCAACACCGCCGCGTTCACCGGGGGCAGAGGCCAGGCGCAACGACATGGTATGCCGGGGATGATGCGCTTCCGGATGCTCTCCGCCGACCCCGCGCTGCAAAGTCCCGAGGCCGGGGGGCTTCTTGTGCTGTCGCGCGAAGGGCGCGTGATCAGCGCCACGCCGGGAGCGGAACGTCTGCTCCCTCTCTGGAAAGGCAGCGCGCCCGACGAGGCCCCTCGCGAGGCCCTCGATGCGAAGGGAGAGAGCTACTACGTCGTCGTTCGCCCCCTCGATAACGGGAACTTCGTTCTCGCGGCGGTTTCTCGGACGTATCTCCTCGCGCCGCTGACCAGGGTCTGGAAGACATGGATCCTCTCCGCGATGACCACTTCGGCGGTCGTGCTCGCCGGCATGCTCCTCCTCTGGCGCTGGCTCGCCGTGCCGCTGCGCGGAATCGCGGAGAGACTGGGAAACGTAGGTTGGGGGAAAGAACGCTCCGTCCGCCTCTACAGCGGCCCTCTCGCGGAACTGGAGTCGCTTTCCTCCGTCATCGAGCGCCTCGCGGCGGAGTCGTTCGAGAAGGAGGAGCTGAAGAAACGCTATGTTACCGACCTTGTGCAGGCTCAAGAGGCCACGCGGGGGCAACTTGCGCGGGAGCTGCACGACGGCCCGCTCCAATCGACCGTCGCGGCGGTCAAGCGCATCCAGCTTGCCAAACAATCCGCGCCCTCGGACGCGGACTCCCCCCTACGAACATATCTCGATACCGCCGAGGAGGTCGTCCAAGCGGCGGCGGGCGAGATCCGAAGCTACTGCGAGACGCTCTCCCCCTCCTGGGTCAGGCTGGGGCTCTCCAGCGCGCTCGAGGAGATCGCCGGACGCTTCGCCCGTGCGTACGAAGGAGTGGAGATCGATGTGGATATCGACATGGAACTTGAAGAGACGGCCGCTGCTCTCCCCGAGGAACATGTGCTCTCGCTGGCGCGCATCTTCCAGGAGGCCGCGTCGAACTCCGTCCGGCACGGCGGAGCGCGCTTCGTTCAGGTCGAACTGCACAAGGAGGGCGACCTCCTCCGTTTCTCCGTCGAGGACGACGGCTCGGGCTTCGACGCCTACGCGTACGTCGGAACGGACTTCGAAGAGCTGCGAACAACAGGGCACCGCGGCCTGGCGAACATCAACGAGCGCGTCCGACTACTCCGCGGAACGATGCGAATTTCCTCGCGCCCTGGCAAAGGATGCCTCATCGAGATCCTCTTCCCGAATCCCCCGTTGCCCGGAGAGGATTCGCCCTCCCTCGGACAAGCCTCTTCATAGCGGTCCACCCTTTATCGTTGCCTTTTTTTCGCAACCAGCCCAGCTTCATCTTCAGCCATTTTCCCACATTCGCCGATCAACAAGCACGTAAGCGAACGACTGAACTCGTCGTGAATTTATTAAAAGGGAATTTTCATTATTGCAGGCGCCAATCAGGCAATATATAATGAAGTAGAAGAGATTAATAGACTCAACAAGCAAAATGACAAACTCAAAAAAATACTGGGGAGGCCCTTTATGCCGATATCAAACACTCTCTTCAAGATATGCGTAACACTTCTTGTTTTCTTCGGCTTTCTTCCGGATGCATTCCCAGTTTTCTGTGAAGTCGAAATTGAAAAGCACGAAGCGTCATTGGAAGAATGTCTTGAACAGGCGCTTCGGAACAACCGTCGCCGCCCGGCGTCGCGCTATGCTGTCGAAATAGCCGAGGCCCAGCATCGACAGGTTCTGGCCGGCTACTGGCCGCAAATCAGTCTCAAGCTCGGTTATCAACGCTTGGATGACGATCCGAACTATATCTTTCCCTCCTATAATATAGAGATACCCATAGGAGGAACACTTCCGATCGATATCCCCGGAGTGGGAATCGTTCCCGTCGATCGAATAACCATTCCCGAACAGGATATCAAACTGATGGACAAGGAAACATACAGGGCTTCTTTGGGGGGGAGCTGGCTGATCTACGACGGCGGCATGCGCAAAGGATATCGGGAGCAGACGGCAGGCGTACTGGAAATGATGAAACAGGAGGCCAGACGAACCGACTTGGAAGTTATCGACAGTGTTAATCGTTTGTATTACGGAGCGGTAATGGCCATTCAGCTCCATCAGGTGGGCAGAGATACCCTGGCCCGCATGGAGGCTACTCTCGGACTCACTGAAACCATGTACAAGGAAGGCAGCGGGAGAGTGAAGAAGACCGACTGGCTCGACAACACGGTCATGGTGGAGTCCATGCGATCGATGGTCGCGCAGCTGGAAAAAAACGAGGTGATGGCCCAGGCCGCCCTGGCCAACACCATGGGGCTGCCGTGGAATGTGAGCGTGAAACCGACCGAAAGGGAAATTCCCTTCACACCGCTATCCGACGGATTGGAAAAGCTTGTCGGCGACGCATACCGGTTCAACCCCGACTGGGGGAAGATCGAGGCCGGCCTTCGAGCTGCGGAAGGCTCGTTGCTGACCGCCGGAAGCGCCTCTTCCCCGAAGGTGGCGATTACGGGCGAACTGTACAAATGGTGGAACGACTACGATGCCGGAATCAACACCGCTCGCAACAAAGAAGGATGGAGCATCGGCATCGGCGTCGAAATTCCCGTATTCGACGGCTCGCTGAACAGGAACAAAGTAGCCGAAGCCCGCGCACGAGCAGCTAAAATTAAGGAAGAACAACTTCTCCTCAAAGACGGGCTCGGACTCCAGCTCAGAGATATATTCCTCTCCCTGAACGCCGTTGAAAAATCCCATCAGGCAACTCTGGATGCAATGAACGCCGCCAGAGAGAACCGTATTCTCAATACAAGGGCCTATCGACACGAACTGGTCGAATTCGAAAAGGTCATTCGCGCCCAGTTGGTGGAGGCGTTTATGTCGGCTCAGCATTACAGGACGCGATATGAGAATGTCGCGCTCAAATCCAGACTCGACTTGTTGGTAGGGGCCGAAGTCCGGAAAAAAACCGGCGAATACGAATGAGCGTCATCACGATCATGTTGGTACTAAAACACGGACGACGCGGGGTGTTTTTTTTCCGTTCAGCGCTCATATTCGGAATGGCTGCGATCGCGCTTCTCCTTGGCGCGCGAACCGAACTCCTTGCGGACGGCGTCGAACGGCCGTTCCGACTGGCCTTCACTTCCAGCATGTTCACGGAGGTCAACGAGAACGATGCCCGCGCCGCCATGAAGGTGTGGTTCATGACGGTTGCCCAAGAACAAGGCATCACGGTGGATCCCGATCCGAACATCCACCGGACGGTGGAGGATTTGATCCGATTCGCCCGGGGCAATCCCGTCGACGGACTCGGCGTTACCACACCCGAGTATCTTGCTCTGAGCAGAGAAATATCGTTCGACCTGTTCGCGACAGGTTCGACGGAGGGACGGATTACGGAGGAGTATCTCCTTCTGGTCCGCAAGGACAGAGGCTTTGACCGGCTCGATCAACTTGCTGGACGTACCCTCGGCGTTGTCGACAATCCGCGCATGAGCCTGGCCTTGATCTGGCTTGACACAGTCCTCCTGGAAGCGAAACTGAAGCGAAGCTCCGATTTTTTCAGACAAGTTACTCTGGACAGGAAAGTCTCGCAGGCCGTCTTGCCGGTTTTTTTCGGCAAGATTGAAGCATGTTTGGTGACTAAGGATTGCTTCGAAGTGATGAGCGAACTCAATCCGCAACTCAAGCAGCAATTGCGAATACTGAATGCTTCCCCTCCACTGGTACCGGCCGGCTTTTTTTTCCTGAAGGATTCCAAGTCAGCATCTCGTACGAGGATACTGGATGCCATTACCCGGTTGGGAGACACTCCTGCGGGCCGGCAAATTATTGAGCTTGCCCAAGCGGAAAAGATCGATGGATACGAAATACATTGCCTGGACAAAAGCCTGGAACTGCTGAACAGACATCGGCGGTTATTACGAAACCAATGAAAAAGTCTCGGAATTTCGGAGGCCTCTCATGAAAAGATCGGATTCGACACTGTGCGATCTGCGCACCGCTCATTCGATATCCGCTCGTTTCCTTTTTTCCGCTTGTCCAATAGAATGCTTTAGCTTGAAGGCATCTTATGCGAGCTTTGGCAGCATCGCTTGCAACGATGCCGAATCAGCGATGAAAGGCTGCACGCGCTCGATCGTTGCGATACAAATCGCCCTGCCGTCGACAGCGGCCTCAGGCATAAACAAGAACATGTTTTCCAATCAACGACCTAAGGATCTCGGCCATGAACGTCGATAGAAACAAAGCGCAGGGGATGAAAATATCTCTTCGCATTGCCCTTTTCGCCTGGCAAATAACCTTCATGACCATAGTCGTCCTCGTCCTTTTCATCATACCTCAGCAAAAAAGAACATTTATTCAAAATCTTCATTCAAAAGCCAACGGCGTGGCGGTATCCTTGCGCGATGTGGCTGCCGGGGCCGCGCTGAATGAGGATTATGCAAGTCTTGTCACTGCAAGCGAAACCCTTTTGAGAGGCGATCCCGGTTTGGACTTTCTGATTATAGTACGAAACGACGGCTTCTCCATAATCAATGAACAGAAGAGCTGGCGGGTCGAAACGATATCGGACAGCTTTCTGCTGCCGGAAACAAGAGATTCTTTTGGTTCTATCCGGACTATGCCCCTGCTGAACAGACGGGTTTTTCATTATGCGCAGCCCTTCGACTACTCGGGAATCCAGTGGGGATGGATCCATGTGGGGCTTTCGCTGGAAGACTATGACCAAAGTGTCGCGGACATCTATATCAATACGATTCTGCTCGCTTTGCTCTGTATTTTTTTCAGCTTTTTGCTTTCGCTTCTTTATGCCAGAAGGATGGTCAGGCCGATACACAGACTTCGCGATATCGTTCAGAAAGTCGCCGGAGGAGATCTCGACGTGCGTGCGGACGAGGTTCGTCGCGACGAATTGGGCGATCTTGCCGATTCTATCAATATCATGATCGAATCTTTACTTCGGCGGGATCGGATTATGGAGAGCGTTCGTTTTGCAGGCCAAAAGCTTATGCTGATCGACAGTTGGGCGGATGCCATAAACGATATTCTGGCCAAGATCGGTCAAGCAACCGATGCAAGCCGCGCGTACTTTTTTGAAAACCGTCTCGACGATGACGACCGCCTGCTCTGCTCTCTGCGTTATGAATGGGCGGCGCAGGGGATATCCTCTCGGTTGCCCAACCCCGATCTACAAGATGTTGCGTATTCGGACTATGCTTTGGATCGCTGGGTCGAGCGGCTCTCCTCCGGTCGAATCATTTGCGGAGCGATTTCCGACTTGAGCCGCGCGGAACAGTTTTTCCCGGCGTCTCAAAACACCCTGTCGATTATCGTGGTTCCTGTATTCTTCGAGGGGATATGGCGTGGCTTTCTGGGATTGGACGACTGTGAAACAGCCCGCGTATGGACAGATACCGACAAGGACAGCTTGCGGGCTATCGCGGACCTTGTCGGCGCTACGCACTCCCGTCAGCTTTTTCAAAAAGCTCTGCTGGAATCAAAAGTAACTCTTGAACAGAGGGTGCATGAGCGTACACGGGAGCTGCGGGATCAGGTGATCGTCAAGGAAAAAGCCCTTGCGGATCTGGCGGAGGCGCAAAGCTCCCTTCTGGAAGCGTCCCGGTCCGCCGGCATGGCCGAAGTGGCCACCGGGGTGCTGCACAACGTAGGCAATGTTTTAAACAGCGTAAACGTCTCCTGCACGCTGATCCGGGATCAGCTCAAGGAATCCAGAGTTGGAAATGTTTCCAGAGCGGCCGGACTGTTGGCGGAAAATGAAGGGCGGCTGGTCCAATTTCTCTCGGACGATCCTCGGGGCCGGCGAATTCCGGCCTACTTGCTCTCGCTCGGTTCAGCCTTGGAGGAAGAAAACCAAGCCATGTCCAGGGAGGCGGAATACTTGTTCGATCGAATGGAACACATCAAGGAAATCGTCAATATGCAGCAGAGCTACGGCCGTGTCTCGGGCGTCGAAGAGACCATCGCACCCGAACAGCTTATGGAGGACGCTCTCAAGCTCAACTCGGGATCACTTGCCCGGCACCAAGTGACGGTGCAGCGAGCATACGAGCCTGTTGCTCCGCTTATCATCGACAAACACAAGGTCCTGCAGATTCTGCTGAACCTGATAAACAATGCCAAATATGCCTGCGACGCCACCGGCGGCAGTGAAAAAGTTATCACATTGCGAATTTTCACTGCCGCCCCCGACAGAGTAATCATGCAGGTGAGCGATAACGGAATGGGCATCGCCCCCGAGAATCTGACCCGTATTTTCCGGCACGGATTCACCACACGCAAGACAGGACACGGTTATGGCCTGCACAGCGGCGCCCTGGCCGCCAAAGAACTAGGCGGCAACCTGAACGCGTACAGCGACGGACCGGGCTGCGGCGCAACCTTTACTCTTGAACTGCCACACTCATTAAGGAGAGAGAGAACATGACCTCCAATAAACGAACTCGCTCTTTTCGCATCCTCGTTGTTGACGATAATGCCGCAATTCACGAAGATTTCCGCAAGATCCTGGTGAAAGCGAAACATCGGAGCGGCGATCTTCAAAGCATGGAAGCTTTTCTTTTCGGTGCGGCAAATCGGAGTACGATATCCGCCGACGATTTTGAAATGGACTGCGCCTTTCAAGGAAAGGACGCGCTGGAACTTGTCCGGCGGGCCGTCGCCGAGGGGCGCCCCTATTCGCTCGCGCTCATAGACGGTCGGATGCCGCCTGGCTGGGACGGCGTTGAAACCATCGGTCGCTTATGGGAAGAAGACCCTGACGTGCAGATTGTGTTATGCACCGCATACGCCGACTATTCATGGGATGAAATTCAGCGCGCGCTCGGCAAGAGCGACAGTCTCTTGATACTCAAGAAGCCTTTCGACAATGTGGAGATTCTCCAACTTGCCCATGCATTGACATGCAAATGGCAACAACAGCGCGAAAGTCAGCTTCGATTAAATAAACTGGCCTTCTATGACGATTTGACCGGCCTGCCAAACCGGACGTTATTCCTTGATCGGCTTGCCCTGTTCCTTGAACTTGCGCAACGCTTCAAAAAAAACGGGGCGCTGCTCTTTATCGACCTGGACAACTTCAAGCGAATCAATGATACATTGGGGCACAGCGTTGGGGACGAATTGCTTAAAATTTCTGCGGAACGCCTTGGCAAATGCCTGCGTACTTCGGACACCGTCGCCGGAGTATCGTCGAATGAATTCGTCGCCCGACTGGGCGGCGACGAATTCACAGTGGTCCTCCCGGAAATGGAAAGAGCCGAGGATGCAGCCGCGGTTGCTCGACGAATTTCGGAAATCCTCGGCCAACCCATTGATATCGGCGACAACCAAGTCATCATCACCCCCAGCATCGGCATCGCGATCTTCCCCCAAGACGGCGACACTATGGAAACGCTTATTAAAAACGCAGATACGGCCATGTATTTCGCCAAACGTATAGGGCCCAACCTTTTTAAATACTATCAGGAATCCATGACTGCGACGGCATTGAAACGATTGACCATTGAAAACCATCTCAGACGGGCCATTCGGAGCGATGAATTCACCCTCCACTATCAGCCTCAGTTCGAGTTGAGCACGGGAAGAGTCAGCGGCTTGGAGGCGCTGCTGCGTTGGGAAAGCCCCGAGTTGGGCGATGTTCCGCCGCTCGAGTTCATCCCCGTTGCCGAGGAGTGCGGCTTGATTATAACCATTGGCGAATGGGTACTGCGCACGGCTTGCCGTCAGGCTGCGACATGGGTGAAAAAAGGAATTCCGCTTCAACGGATCGCTGTCAATTTTTCAGTAAATGAGTTGACCCATCCGAATTTCTTGAAGATGATCAGGCGGGTTCTTTCCGAAACGACTCTTGAACCGCAACTGCTGGAAATTGAAATTACCGAAAGCGTTTTTATCGGGAACGAAGGGATCATGGCTATCCTGAACGCGCTCAAGGACATGCGACTAAGGATCGCCATCGATGATTTCGGTACCGGTTATTCAAATCTCTTCCGTCTGAAAGAGATGCCTATCGACTGTCTAAAAATCGATCGTTCTTTTTTGAATACATGCGGCGTCGACGGCGGCATGAAAGACGGGGCCATCATCTGCGCGATCATTGACATGGCTCAAGCCATGGGCTTGAGAGTGATCGCCGAAGGAGTCGAAACGACCGAACAGGCGGATTTCTTGAAAGAAAAACATTGTCAGGAGGTCCAAGGATACCTCTTCAGCCGCCCGATGTCGACGCAACAAGTTGAAAGCTATTTTCGGCGATTAGCGCTCTCGAAGAATCATAACGGGCAGTGTACGACACGATAACGAAAGGAGATTCCGCCATGGTACGCATTCTGCTCGCCGACGACCACCCTCTGACCCGCTCCGGCCTCTCCGCGTGGATAGCGAAGGAGGAGGGAATGCAGCTCGTCGGGGAAACCGAGGACGGAGAGTCGGCATGGTCGGCCATTCTTGAACTGCAGCCCGACCTGGCGATGCTCGACATCGAGATGCCGAACGCCGGGGGCATCGACGTCGCATCGCGCGTTCTCAAGCGCGGCCTGCGGACGAACGTCCTCATCCTCACCGCCTACAGCGCGCATCAGTACGTGATGGCCTCGGTGCGCGCCGGCGCAAAAGGGTTCATCCTTAAATCCGCCCCGCTGGCGCAGCTCCGCAAGGCCATCTTTCAGACGGCTGCGGGCGAGTTCTATCTCGACCCCTCCGTCTCGCTGGCCCGGACGGAGGGCGAAGTCGAACAGCTCTCCGACCGCGAACTGGAGGTGCTCGTCCTCGCCGGTCAGGGGCTCCCCGGACATGAAGTCGCACGCCTGCTCTCCATCACCGAGCGGACCGTGGCGGCGCATCTCACCTCTGTCTACGGCAAACTCGGAGTGAAGAACAAGACCGAGGCTATCCTCGTCGCCCTCAAGCGGGGCGTCATCCTTCTGGAACAACTTCGCCTGATCGACCGCTAGAGGGAGGCGCCCGCCTCCCTCCGCATGCTCTCCCCCGGACCGCTCGCAGCGCACTCGGAACTTTTCGCACCCTCTTCGATGATTTGTCACCTGTAAAACTTTACAGGTAACAAATTGTCGATCTCCGCAATGTATCGCCGAAGCTTTTCGCGCATACTTTCATCGGACGGATGTGCATGAACGGGTTGTCGGCGCCGGCCGGAACGGACGATGCCCGTGAAGGACGGCCTTTTCGGCCGGAAGATCGCGAAAGGGAGGAATGAATGCATGTTGAAGCGGATGAAGATCGGCGGGAAGCTCACTCTTGCGTTCGGCGCCTTGTTGCTCATCTTCGCCGGAGTGGGCGCTATGAGCTGGATGAACATGAGCGAAGTGCAGCGGGAGGCGAACTCGCTGGCGCAGCAGTACGTTCCGGAGATGGTGATCGCGGCGGATGTCAGAAATGCGATCCAGAACATGATGTACGAGATCCGCGGCTACAACTTCACTTACGATGCCTCCTACCTCGACGCGGGGCGGAAAACCTCCGACGCCGCCCGTGCGGCGATGAAGCAGGCGACCGACCTTGCCGTGACGTACCCCAATCTCGCCGTGCTCCGCGAAGGAGCGGGCAAAGCCTCCGCCGCGCTCGAGGAGTACATCCGTCTCATCGAGCGGACCGAGAGCGCCGTGAACGCGATCAACGCGGCCAGAAACACGGGGTACGAGACCGCGCGCCTCTTTATGGAGAACGCTGAAGCCTATCTTGAATCCCAAAACGAGGCGATGAAGAAGGCTATCAAGGAGGGTGCGGAACAGGCGCAGCTCGAGGACCGCCTCAACAAGATCACGCTGATCAACAACGTCGTCGACGCCGGAAACAACGTCCGGATCGACAACTTCGTCGGTCAGGCCACCCGCGACCTCGCCAGACTCGAAGGGGGGCTGAAGCGCTTCGACGCCATAACCGAAGAAGTAAAGAAGATCCGCGCCGACACCCGGCAGCAGATCAACCTGGACCAGCTCGACGCCATCCAGAAGACGGCGGACGGCTACAAGGCCGCGATGGAAAGCATCGCCGCGAACTGGAAGACCCTCGACGCCCTCAATGCGGAGCGAATCCGCGTCGGCAACGCCATCCAAACCGTCGCGGGAGAGGTCGTGCAGGCGGCCTCGAAACACTCCCTCGATATCGCCGACAGAGCGGTGAGCAGCCTCGCCTCCACCATTCTCGTCATCCTGATCGCCACGGTCGTCGCGGTGCTTCTCGGCGCGGTCGTCGCCTTCCTCATGACGCGCAGCCTGACCGTTCCGCTGAATCGCGTGGCGGAACTTGCCGGAAGGGCGCGCGACGGAGACTTCACCATCGAGCGCACGGATTTTCATATCACCAACCGCGACGAGCTGGGTACGATGGCCGACGCGCTCGCCGAGATGGTCGAATCGCAGCGGGGGATGATCCGCGAACTCAAGGAGAAATCGCTCCACCTCTCCGCCATCTCCGAGGAGACGGCGGCCTCCACCGAGGAGGTCACCAGCACCACGAACGAAGTGGCCGAGAGCAACGCGAAACTCGCCGAACAGACGAGGGGAGGCCGCGCCAACGCCGTCGAGTCGTCGCAGGTGATGCTGGAGATGAGCAGCCTCATCCAGATCGCGCAGAGCCTGGCCTCGAACGCCGACAAGAGTTCTCTCGTCATGTCCGAAGCCGCGGACCAGGGGTACGAGACGGTGACGAAGACCGTGGAGCACATGGAGACCATCAAGGGGTCGGTGCAGGAGACGGAGGAGCTGCTGACGCAGCTCGACGCCTACTCGCAGCGGATCGGCGTGGTGGGCGACACCATCACCGGCCTTGCGGACCAGACGAACCTCCTTGCGTTGAACGCGGCCATCGAAGC
>JAHDKT010000018.1 GCA_018436725.1 Synergistaceae bacterium
AGCCCTCTTCGGACGGACTGCCGCGGAATGGAAAGAGCAAAACCCCGAGGCGAAGGGGAATATGCGCGACGAGGCGACTATTCAGCAGCTTATCGTCCTCTCCAATCTTGAAAGCATGAATGCGGAGCTGATAAAACAAGGCGTTACGCAGCAGGAGAGGTTGGTTGCGCTCAATAGAATGGCCATCGAACAAATGACGTCCATTATCGGAAGTACGACGATTAGACGACTGGAAGGAAAGAAGAATGGAAAAACTTAAAATGCACTCGCCGGATCTGACACGGTAGAACATCGCGCGCATTAGGGAACTCTTTCCCGGATGCGTGACCGAGGCCCATGGAAAGGATGGAGATGTCCGCCTCGCCGTCGATTTCGATCTGTTGCGCCAAGAGCTTTCTGATTCAATCGTGGAGGGACCGCAGGAGCGCTATCATCTTGACTGGCCGGGGAAGCGCGAGGCTTTGTTGACCGCGAACGCCCCCATCGCCAAGACCCTTCGCCCCTGCCGCGAAGAGAGCGTCGACTTCGATACGACGAAGAATCTTTTCATTGAAGGCGATAATCTCGATGCGCTGAAACTGCTGCAGGAGACGTATCTCGGCAAAGTGAAGATGATCTATATCGACCCTCCGTACAACCGAAAAAAAGGCAACAATCTCGTTTACAGAGACGATTTTATTGGCAATACATGCGATTATCTGACGCAAAGCAATCAAACTGATGACCAAGAGTATCGGCTTCTGGCTAATACAGAAGCAAATGGAAGGTTCCACTCCGATTGGCTAGGGATGATGTATCAACGACTTCGAATTGCAAGGAACCTTATGGCGCCGACGGGAGTCGTCGCCATTTCTATCGACGATGCAGAAACGGCGAATGTACTTCATCTCTGTTATGAGATATTTGGAGAATCGAATTTTGTCGGTACGGTTATTTGGAAAAACGCGACTGATAATAACCCGACTAATATTGCCATAGAGCATGAAAGCATTCATGTTTTTGCCAGAAACAAGAGCGATCTAGAAGGGGTGTGGAAGAGCACCGTTTCAGATGTCAAAGAAGTCCTTTTGCGGATTGGCAATGAACTGGTTGAAATGTATCCTGATGATAAAGACGCTCTTCAGACTGCTTATACCAACTGGTTTCGTGAAAATAGAGCACAACTTGGTCCCTTGGATCGTTATAGATACATTGACAATGGTGGTGTTTATACGGGTAGTCAAAGTGTCCATAACCCAGGGAAAGAAGGTTATCGGTATGACGTGTTGCATCCTGCGACGGGAATGCCTTGTAAACAGCCGTTAATGGGATACAGGTTTCCTGAAGAAACAATGCTTCGCTTGCTATCAGAGCAAAGAATTTTATTTGGGGAAGATGAGTCAAAAATCATTGAACTTAAGGTGTATGCAACTGAATTTGAGGATAAGTTGTCTAGTGTCTTTGAACTTGATGGTAGGTCAGGACCATATGATTTGGAAACACTGTTCTCTGAAGGTAGAAAGGTTTTCTCTAATCCCAAGCCTGTTCTGTTGATGGAGCGTCTCATATCGTTTATGACAGGTCCGCATGATATTTGTCTAGATCTGTTTGCCGGTTCGTCGACGCTCGCGCATGCGCTTCTTGAACTCAATCGGCGCGAGGGCGGAAACCGGAGGTTCATTAGTATTCAATATCCTGAGATGATTGGACAGGACAGCAATGACGCAAAAGAGGCTTACGATTTCTGCCAACATACAGGTCTCAAGCCTTTGATATCTGAAATATCGAAAGAGCGTATACGTCGTGTGGGGATGGTGCTAAGCGGGAAAGACGGCGTCCAAGAGTGGAACAAGGACATCGGCTTCCGGGTTCTCAAAGTTGATACTTCGAACATGGCCGACATTTACTACACTCCGGATGAACTGCAGCAGGGTAATCTCTCTTTCTACGAGAACAATATCAAGCCCGACCGCACCCACGAAGACCTCCTCTTCCAGGTCATGCTCGACTGGGGTGTGGACCTCACCCTTCCCATCCGCAAAGAGACGGTTCGCGGCAAAACCGTCTTCCTTGTGGACGAAAACGCTATTCTTGCATGCTTCGACGATGCGATCAACGAAGATTTGCTGAAGGAGTTGACGAAATTCCAACCGCTCCGCGCGGTCTTCCGCGACAGCGGTTATATCTCGGATTCTGTAAAGATAAATGCGGAGCAGATATTCAGGCAAATGTCGCCGGGTACGGAAGTAAAGTCTCTCTGAGGGGGTGCGGGAAATGAAGCTCAAATTCAAAGTCCAACCCTTTCAGACCGCGGCAGTGGAATCCGTTGTCGATTGTTTCGAGGGGCAACCGAAAAGTTCCGGTATCGTCTACCGTCTTGATCCCGGAATTGACTCAGATGTACAGGGAAACGCCCAGATAGACCTTTACGAACTCGAAGGCTTCAAGAATTCAGAGATCCGGCTGAACGATGAACAGATACTCTCCAATATCCGCTCGGTTCAAAGACGGCAGAATCTTCCTCTCTCGGATTCGCTCGTTTCCAGCGCCGGATGCCCGATCAATCTGGACGTGGAGATGGAGACGGGAACCGGTAAGACGTACTGCTATATCAAGACCGTCTTCGAGATGAACAAGCGGTACGGATGGACCAAGTTTATCGTTATGGTTCCAAGTATCGCGATCCGCGAGGGAGTTGCCAAGTCCTTCGAGATCACCGCGGAGCACTTTACGGAGATGTACGGGAAGAAGACGCGATTCTTCGTCTACAGTTCCCAGGCGCTCCATAATCTGGAGAGTTTTTCTTCCGACGCCGGGATCAACGTGATGATCATCAACATTCAGGCGTTCAACGCCACCGGGAAGGACAACAGACGCATCTACGAAGAACTGGATGATTTTCAGTCCCGGCGACCGATCGACGTGATCAGCGCGAACCGTCCGATTATTATTCTCGACGAACCGCAGAAGATGGAAGGAAAGAAGACGCTCGACGCCCTGGCGAAGTTCGAACCTTTGATGATCCTTCGTTACTCCGCCACCCACCGTACCCAGCACAACAAAATCCATCGTCTTGATGCACTGGACGCTTACAACGGGAAGCTGGTCAAAAAGATAGCCGTCCGGGGTATATCGGTGAAGGGGTTGGCGGGAACGAACGCCTATCTTTATCTTGAGTCGATAGAGATATCGAAACAGGCGCCTTTGGCGCTCATAGAGATGGAAGTGCGTTCCGCGGGCGGAAATATCAAAAGAGTTGTCAAGCGCATCGGGAAGGGACGGGATCTCTTCGTCGAATCCAACGAACTCGACGAGTACAAGGGGTATGTCGTGTCGCAGATAGACGCTCGCAGCAATACCGTTGAATTTACGAACGGTGTCGTTCTGACCGCGGGAGAGGCGGTCGGGGACATTACCGAGTCTGTGCTGCGCCGGATGCAGATCAGAGAAGCGATCAAGGCGCATTTCGAGAAGGAGAGCGAGCTTTTCCCCCGGAGAGTGAAGGTGCTGTCGCTCTTTTTCATCGATGAAGTCGCAAAATATCGAGATTACAGCCAACCGGACGAACAGGGAGAGTATGCCCGAATCTTCCAGGAGGAGTACGAGCGGATACGGGATGATTTTTTGAGCCGTCTTCCGTTCGAGGACGGGAAGTATAGAGAGTACGTCAACGGGATCGATGCACAAAGAACGCATGAGGGATATTTCGCCATAGACAAAAAGAGCAAAAAACTTGTCGATCCATCGGTACGAGCGCGAGGAGAAGATGCGGGACTCTCGGACGATGTCGATGCTTACGACCTGATATTGAAAGACAAAGAACGCCTTCTCTCCTTCGAGGAGCCTGTTCGTTTCATTTTCTCGCACTCCGCGTTGCGAGAGGGGTGGGACAACCCCAATGTCTTTGTGATGTGCATGCTCAAGCACAGCGACAACACGATTTCACGGCGGCAGGAAGTAGGACGCGGTCTGCGGCTTTCCGTGAATCAGACTGGGGAACGGATGGACAATCCGCAGACTGTGCATGATATCAATGTCCTGACAGTAGTAGCGAACGAAAGCTATAAGGATTTCGCAGCGAACCTTCAACGGGAGATTGCCGATTCTCTGTCGTTCCGTCCTCGTACAGCGGATGAAGCGTACTTCACTGGAAAAGTCATTTCTACGGAAAGCGGAGAAGTTGAGGTAACGCCGGTTCTGGCAAAACAGATTTACCGGTATCTGGTGAAAAACGACTATACCGATGAACATGACCGGATTACCGACGAATATCATACTGCTCGCAAGGAAGGAACGCTTCTTCCGTTACCATCGGAACTAGCGCCGTATGCCGAACACGTTTACAAGTTGATCGATAGCATCTTCAGCGAATCGTCTCTTCCGGAAATCGAGGATGACCGCAAGGCGAAGAAGAATCTTCTCAACGAAAATTTCGAGAAGAAAGAGTTTCAAGAGCTATGGAAGCGAATGAATCGGAAGGCAGTGTATCAGGTGGACTTTGATTCGGACGAACTCGTGCGAAAAAGCGTTGTTGCCTTGGACGAAAACCTTCGGGTCTCTCCGCTTCAGTACACGGTGCAATCGGGTATTCAGACAGAAGAGATCACGGAGGAGCAACTCAGGGGCGGGAAATCGATCGAACTCTTCACGAGCAGAGTGCACACGCATAAAGCATCTGTTCAATCCTCCGTCCGATACGACCTTTTGGGAAAATTAGCTGAAAATACCCGTCTGACACGAAAAAGCGTCGCCGGAATACTGAAGAGGATCCAGAGTCCTGTATTCGAGCAGTTCAAGGAGAACCCGGAGCATTTCATCTCGGAAGCGAGTCGCTTGATCAGCGAACAGAAGGCGACGATCATCATTGAACGCCTGAGTTACGACACACTTACGGAGCGTCACGAGATCGACCTCTTTTACCGCAGGGCAAAGCCGGGAGGACTTCTCGAAAGCCGGAGAAAAACTCAAGAAGCATATCTACGATTATGCGATCACAGATTCGAAAGTTGAAAGGGGTTTCGTTGAAGAACTCGAAATCAGCAGCGAAGTAGTGGTTTACGCAAAACTTCCGAGGGGGTTTTTCATACCCACGCCGGTTGGCGACTACAACCCTGATTGGGCTATCGCTTTCGAGGAGGGGAGTGTGAAGCATGTCTACTTTGTTGCGGAAACCAAAGGCACGATGTCGAGTATGGAGCTGCGCGCAGTCGAGAAGATGAAGATAGAGTGCGCTCGCAAGTTCTTTGACAGACTTTCCGACACGATGAACTCGAAGAACATTCGATACGATGTTGTGGACAGTTACGCGAAACTTATGGGAATCGTCTCGGGGTAAGTTGGTCTTGTCTGTACACCGGTTTTACTCCCGAACAGCTCGCCGAAATCCGCGAGGGAAGACTGCGCCGGGAGTGAATGCCTTCCCGCACGAAAAAAGCGAGGAGCCCGGATCTCTCCGGGCTCCTCGTGTTTTCTACATCAGGGCTTTCAGCGCGGCCAGGGCGGCTTCGTAGTCCGGCTCGGCGGTCTGCTCCGGGACGATCTGGACGTAGCGGATGACGTCCTCCTTGTCCACGACGAAGATGGAGCGGGCGAGGAGGCGAAGCTCCTTCATCAGGACGCCCCAGTTGGTTCCGAAGGAGGCGTCTCTGTGGTCCGAGAGGGCGACTGCGTTTTCTATTCCGCCGGTGGCGCAGAAGCGCCGGATGGCGAAGGGCAGGTCCATCGAGATGTTGAGCACCGCCACGTCCTGCGGCTGCTTCGACGCGTCCTCGTTGAACCAGTGAATTTGGAGGTCGCACACGGGGGTGTCCAGCGAAGGGGTCACCGAGATGACCTTGAACTTTCCCGCGAAGTCCTTCAGCGTCTTCGGAGCCATCGTCTGATCGAGCACGAGGAAATCCGGCGCTTCGTCTCCCGGCTGCAGTGCGGGGCCGACCAGCGTCATCGGGTTCCCTTTCATTGTGGTTATTCCTCTTCTTTCCATAGCGTATTCACCTCCGAAATGGTTTCTGTTTCTATTCTATCACAAGAACAGGGTGGAAGGGAATATACCCCCCCACCCTGTAGAGCGCTATCAAGTTCGCGCGAATTTTCTCTACAGCTCTTTTCCCCACTTTCCTGAGCGCATGACGCCGATGAGCAGCACCGGGACGATGAGCAGCGGGAAAGAGAGCACGCCGAGGTAACCGTACCCCTTGGCGATCAGCGGAATAAGACCGAAGAGCGCGACGCCCCATGTGATGAGGACGTAGATCAGGGAGGCGACGACGTTCACCTTTCTGTCCCCGGCCACGGTGGAGCCCTTCATCTTCCCCCAGAGCCCGACGATGCGCCGCGCCCCGCCGAAGATCAGGCTGACGCCGGTGGATACCACGGCGAGGAAGATGAGCAGCGAGACGATGGCCGTGCCGACCGCTCCGCCGCCGCCGTGCGCGGCCACGTAGAGCACGGGCACCTTCTCGGTGAGGATGGCGGGGTAGTGGAGCAGGATGCCCGCCGTGGCGAGCCAGAGCACCCCGGCGTTGACGATGAAGCCCCATATGGAGGCCTTTTTCGCGTCCTCGCGGCTTTTCAGGGCGTCGGCCACGGCGATGTATGCCCCCATCGCGCACGACTGGAAGCCCGCGTATTTCAGCGACGCCCAGAGCGCGTCGAGGAAGCTCGAGGGGGCGGGAGCCTCCTTGAGGACGGCGAGCAGCTTCGGGAAGTTGACGATCAGGTTGCCTACGTAGATGACCAGCATTCCGGCGATGATGATCACCGCCATCGTGGAGGCGGCCTTTCTGACGAGGTCCGCGCCGAAGATGGTGAGGAAGAAGATGCAGACGGCGACGATCACGGTGTTCGTTACGTAGGGAGTCCCCAGGATCTGCTGCATCACCGTGCCGCCGGTGGCGAAGGCGACTGCGGAGGCGATGAGAAGGATGAGGATGTACATTGCCTCGTATGCGTTGGAGAAGAGCGCCTCGAACGGTTTGAAGTACTTGTTGCCCCACTCGCGGTAGTCGAAGGTGCAGTACACCGCCGCGAAGTTCCACGCATAGTACAGCACCGCGGTAACGATGGCTATCGAGAGAACGGGCAGAAAGACGGCGTACCATCCGTAGGAAACGAAAAATTGCACAACCTGCACGCCGCTGGCGAAGCCGCCGCCGAAGTGCGTGGTGAACCAGACGAAGGCCACCGCGAGAATACCGAACTGGTTCTTGTCGATCATGATATCTTCTCCTCTCGTGTTTCCAGTATACGTGCCATGAATGCGGCGCGAGGCCCGACGCCCCCGCCTGGTACGTCAGCTTCCCAGCAGCTTGCCCGGGTTCAGGATGCCCTGCGGGTCGAAGGAGCGCTTGATCCCGCGCATGATCTCGATCTCCTCCTCGGACTTGGAGTGGAGGAAGATGGGCATCTTCACGTAGCCGATGCCGTGCTCTCCGCTCCCCACGCCGCCGAGACGTATCGCCACGGACGTCAGGTCGTCGTAGAAGGCCTCCGCGTACTCCGCCCATTCCATCGGCTCCATCGACTCGGGCTTGAAGATGATCGGGTGGAGGTTGCCGTCGGCGATGTGCCCCAGGATGCCCACCGTGATACCGCGATCCTTCGCCGCCTTGCGTATCTCCTCCACCATCTCGGGGACGGTGGAGAGGGGGACGACGATGTCGCCGCTGAGCGAGCAGTACGGGTCGTAGGCCCGCATGGCCTCGGCGAGGTTCTGCCGGATGTTCCATATCGCGCCCGATTCGGTGCGGCTCTCCGCGACGAAGACCTCCAGCGCGCCGTTCTGAAGGCAGAGAGTTCCCACCTTCTCGTAGCCGTCCTCGAGGCGTTCCTCCGAGTCGCCCTCTATCTGGATGAGCAGGAAGGCGTCCGCACGGTCCTGATAGGGGAGCGGCGTGTTGACGTGCTTCGTGGTGATGTTCACCGAGATCTTGTCCAGCAGCTCGCAGGAGATGACGGGTATCCCTGTGCGGATGACCTTCGCCACGCTGTCGACGGCCGAGTCGAGGTCGGGGAAGGCGACGAGGAGGTTCACCGTTTTGCCGGGCTTGGGCTCCAGGTTGACGACGACCTTCGTGACGACGCCGAGCGTTCCTTCCGAACCGATGATGAGCTGCATCAGGCTGTACCCCCAGGTTTCCTTGCGGATGCGGCCGCCGAGGTTGAGTACGGTACCGGACGGAACGACGACCTCCAGCCCGAGGATGTGGCGGCGCGTGTTGCCGTAGCGGATGACCTTGCCGCCGCCCGCGTTGGTGGCCACGTTCCCCGCGATGAAGCTGGTCTCGGTGCTCATCGGGTAGCCCGCGTAGAGGAAGCCGTGCTCGGCGACCGCCTTGCAGAGTTCGTTGGTGACCACGCCAGGTTCGACGACCGCCACGCGGTTCACCGGGTCGATTTCGAGAATCCGGTTCATCTTCTCCATCGAGAGGACGATGCCGCCGCACAGCGGGACTGCGGCCCCTGCGAGGCCGCTCCCCGCGCCCCTCGGCGTGACGGGAATCTTGTACTTGGAAGCCAGCTTCATCACGGCGGCGACGTGGTCGGTGTTCTCCGCCTTCACCACGACGTCGGGCATGGAGGTGAACATGATGCCCGCCTCGTCGGAGGCGTAGCTCTCCAGAGCCTCCGGATCGCCGGCGACGACGTTCTTCGCGCCCACCGCCGCCTTCAACTCGGCGAGCATCTCCGGAGTAATCTTGGTGTACCGCTCGCGCAGAGCGTCCGTGTTGCCGAAGAAAGCGCCGCTCATGATTTCAGCCTCCCTATAAGGGCGGGAACGACTTCGAGGACGTCCCCCACGATGGCGAGGTCCGCCACGCGGAAGATGGGGGCCTCGGGGTCGGTGTTGATGGCGATGACCGTGTCCGACGCCGACATCCCCGCGAGATGCTGCACCGCGCCGGAGATGCCGCAGGCGATGTAGAGTTTCGGCGTGACGGACTTTCCGGAAAGCCCCACCTGCGAGGAGTAGGGGGCCCAGTTCAGGTCGACCGCGGTGCGCGACGCGCCGACGGAGCCGCCGAGGAGCCGCGCCAGCTCTTCGAGCAGCGCGAAGTTCTTCGCGTTCTTCATCCCCTTGCCGCCGGAGACGATGACCTCGGCGTCCTGCAGCGGCGCGCCGACGTTCTTCTCGGGGAGGAACTCGAGCAGCTTCATCGCGGAGGAGAGGTCTCTCTTGTCAACGTTCTCGCGGAAGACCTTTCCCGTCCGCGAACGGTCCATCGGAAGGGGCCTCTTCGAGCGTGGGCGGACGGTGCACATCTGCGGCCGTCCGAGCGGGGTTCTGATGTCCGCCATGACGTTGCCGCCGATCGCGGGCCGCGTCTGGAGCAGCAGGCGCTCCGCCTTCTCGATGGTCAGCTCCGTGCAGTCGGCGGTCAGCCCCGTCTCCGCGTCCACGTAGAGCAGGGGCATGATGGTGCGCCCCGTCGACGTGGCGGAAGCGATGAAGATCTCCGGCTTGTGCCGTTCCACCAGCGCGGCGAGCGTTTTCGTGTAGCTGTCCGGCAGGAAGGACGCCAGTTCGGGCGAGTCCACCACGTAGACCTGGTCCGCCCCGGCCGCGATCAGGTCGTTCGCCTGATCGGCGATGTCGCTTCCCAGCAGCGCCGCCGAGAGGGGGACCTCAAGCGCGTCGGCGAGATCGCGTCCCCACGCCAGCAGCTCGTAGGATACCGGATGCACTCTTCCCTCGCGGACTTCAGCGAGCGTCCAGACGCCTCTGTATTCGTTCATGACCTACACCGCCCCTCTGTCCGCGAGCAGTTCGCGGATCGCGTCCAGCGCGAAATCCAGGTCGTCGGCCGCCGAGAGCTTCTTCCCCTTGCGGGTGATCTGCGGGTACGACACCCTGACCACCTTCGTGGGCGATCCCGCGAGTCCGAGGTGTTCTTGCGGAATCTCCAGTTCATCCGCCCCGACGACGGGGATCTCCGCCTTCTTCGCGCGGATCTTCCCGCCGAGCGTGCAGAGCCTCGGGACGTTGATCTCCTTCACCACGGAGAGCATCGCGGGAAGAGGGGCCTCGACCCGTTCGTGCCCTCCTTCGACCGCGCGGCGCACGACGATGGTGTCCGCGCCGATCGACTCCACCTCGCTGACGAAGGTGAGCGCGGACATGTCCAGAATGCGCCCGACCGCCGGTCCGACCTGCCCCGTCTCGCCGTCGGTCGCCCGTTCGCCGGAGAGCGCAAGGTCGAACCCGCCCTCGTGGACGAGCCCCGCGGCGAGAGTCCGCGCCGTGGCCAGCGTGTCCGAGCCGGCGAACTTTCTGTCGGAGAGCAGCACGCCTCTGTCGCACCCCATGGCGATTGCTGCTTTCACCGCTTTTTTCGCCCCGAGCGGCCCCATGGAGATCACGACGACCTCCGTTCCTTCGAAACGCTCCTTGAGCCGGACCGCCTCCTCCACGGCGTGCAGATCGAGCGGATTCAGCTCGGCCTCCACGCCCTCGCGTATCATGGTTCCCGTCGTCTCGTCGATCTTGACGTTTTCCGTCGCGGGGACCTGCTTCACTAGCACAGCAACGCGCACTCGACGCACCTCCCAAAAAAAATAAACATGAAATAAGAAAATATCCTACCACTAAAATTCCATAAAGCAAGATGATTCTTTTATTTGTAAAATGTTAAAAAACATGCATAAAATAGGCCTTTTTTGCTCTTGAAGATGCTTTTGTACGGATGAAAGAGGAACTGTTTCGGAATGCCCGATAAAAACGGGAGGTTTCAAGATGAAGAAAGGACTGCATACATCCAGGAAATGAAGCTGCGGTCGTTCGGAGGGTGTTTCAAAGCGCGGGAGGAGCGGATGCTTGCCATGATATACTCCAGGTTATACTGGTTTTGTGGTACGCTTGCGGTTATCTTCCTTGATTCATCCGGCGGGGGCTGCTCTTTTCTCTCGGCATTCATTTCATAATCGGGAGGGCACGATGATGTTGGACAGCGTTGTGTACCGTATTCCGGCAGTCGATCTCGTCACATTCTGCGGTGTTGTCGCCGAAGATGTGCTTTCTCCGCACGGGGCCCTGCTTCTCTCAAGAGACACCGACTTCGCGGCGCTCTCTCCGTCCAGACGGCGAGGATTCGCGTTCTCTCTGCGCGGCGCGGGCGTTACGTCGGTCGCCGTGCGCGAACGCCCCGAAGTCGCGCTCCAGGAGATCCTGGAGGTCATGGCACGCGGAAAACGCCCGCATGACCATAAGTACCGCAATCTCCACCATGACGCGATGTACTATTTAACCGGTTTCTGCGAGAAGGTCCTCTTCGGCGGCCCGGGCAATTTGCAGATCTTTATGCTGCTCCGCGCCGGAAGGATGCTCGCCGAGGCGGTCGCCGCCGATCCCGATATTCCGATGCATCTGGGGTACGTGCTCCGGAAGGACGATCTGCTGCTTTCGCACTCGATCAACGTGGGGCTGCTTTCGGCGTTTCTGGCTCATAGAATGTTCCCGGACAGGGAGATGACGGCTGTTTCCGTCGCCGCGGGCGGACTGTTGCACGATCTTGGGAAAACGTATATCTCCGAGGAAATTTTAAACAAGCCGGGGACGCTTTCTGGAAAAGAGTACGAGATAATGCGCAGGCACCCGATCATCGGGGAGGCCGCGCTGCAGAAATCGGGCGTGGTGGACGCCGTCGTGCTGAAAATGGTGCGGAACCATCATGAGCGGCTGGACGGTTCGGGATACCCCGACGGACTCGCGGGCGAGGCCATACCGAAGGCGGCGAGGATTGCGGCGGTGGCCGACGTCTTCGACGCCGTCACGTCGGAGCGCGCCTATAAGAGACGTATGTCCGGAAGGAAGGGCGTCTCGCTGCTTATGGACAACATCGGAACGCACCTCGACAGCGAGGTGGTCGGGGTGTTCGTCGGCGCTTTCGGAATGTACCCGCCGGGTACGGGGGTCGTCCTCTCCGACGGACGCTCCGGCGTCGTGACGGCTCCGGGAGAACGCGGCGTGCTCCGCCCCAGGGTGCTCGTTCAGCGGGGCAAGAACGGCGAGGCGCTCTCGCCCGCCGTCTTTCTGGACCTGTCGGCTACGCCCGAGGTCTTTATCCGAGGCTGCACCGGAGAGCACGTTCCCGAAGCGATCTGACCTTCAGCCGATCCTCGATCCTCTAGTTTTATGGATCTCCAGAGCCTTCCGCGCCGCGATGTCGTCGGTGACGAGGACGTTCACATGCCGCCCCCGCAACGCTCCCAGGATCGATTCCGCTTTCAGCGCGCCCCCGGCGACGCCGATCACCCACTCTACTTCCTCCAGCTCCTTCAGCGTAATGCCGATCACTCTTCTGTTCACCTGAATATCCAGCTCCGTGCCGTCGATGGAGTAGTGGCGTCCGCAGATGAGGCCGACGGCGCCGTTATGGGAGATCTCGTTCAGCTCTTCCTTGGAGATGTATCCGAGTCGGAACGGGTTGTAGATCTCCGGGTGCGTCGCGCCTATGCCCACCAGCGCGATGTCGGATTTTCGTCCGAGTTCGAGCGTCTCGCGGATTGGGCGCTCTTGGAGGACGGCCTTCCGGAATGCCTCGCTCTCCGTGATCAGCGGCGCGTGGAGGTAGTGGCACGAACAGCCCAGAAGATTCGCCAGCATCGGCGCAAGCAGGGGGCCGACGATGGACGAGTGCTCCGCCCCCGTGCCGCCGATGAGCTGCACCACCTTGACGTCCGGACGGTGCACGGGGCGGATCGCCTGGAGCATGCTGTAGAGGGCCGTTCCCCAGGAGACGCCGACGATATGGCGGTCGCGCAGGATGTTCAGGAAGAACTGCGCCGCGACGGAACCCAGTCCGTCGAGCATCTCGCGGTCGTTTTTCCCTCCCCTGACGAGGACGCGGACGTCCTTCAGCCCGAAAAGCTCCGAAAGCTCGTCCTCGAGCGCCTTCGAGGTCTGCCACGGGTAGTGGACGAGGATCTCCACGATCCCCTTCTCGCGCGCCTCCGTCAGCAGCCGCGAAACCCCCGAGCGCGTGATGCCCACGATCTGCGCGATCTCCTGCTGCGTCTTCCCCTGGTTGTAGTACAGATGAGCCACTTCGGCGAGATACTGCCTTCTCGGGCTGTTCTCGTCCCTCGGGCGTTCTTGCATACTCTTCCCCTCCTCGGATGTTTCTATTACGCATGATAGCCTGTTGTCCCGGAATACGCGCGGAAGCGCTCGCTTGTTTTTTCGTTTTCTTTCTTGACAATTCCTTCGCGCATCTTTAGAATGACCTTCAGAGTATATCACTTTTGTGAGTTTATGTCACATACGTGAAATCTTTATTGCGACAAGGAGGAGCGCTATGTTCGAACATATGAGCTGGGGAAAAAAGAGCAGGTTGAGTTCCATCGTGGCTCCCGACGGGAGAGCGCTGATGCTCGCCATCGACCACGGCTATTTCATGGGCGCCACGCACGGCATGGAGAAGCCTGCCGAGGCGATAGAGAAGCTGCTTCCGCACGTCGATTCCCTGATGCTGAGCCCGGGGATTCTCACCACCTGCATCGATCCCGCCCTCACGCAGGGCGTGGTGTTGCGGGCGAGCGGCGGCAACAGCATCCTCGACCCCGATATCGACGACGAGGAGCTGATCCTCACCGCGGCGCAGGCCGTCCGCATGAACGCCTCGGCAGTCGCCGTCTCCATCTTCGTCGGGTCGGAGCACAGTCATCAGACGATCCTGAACCTTACCGACATGATCACGCAGGCTGCGGAGTTCGATCTTCCGGTGCTCGGCGTCACCGGCGTGGGGAAGGCGCTGAAGGACCGCAAGGAGAAGCGCTATCTTTCGCACGCCTCCAGGCTGTGCGCGGAGATGGGCGCCGACATCGTCAAGACATACTACTGCGAAGGCTTCGCGGAAGTTGTAGCGAAAACGCCCGCGCCGATCGTCGTGGCCGGAGGCCCGAAGCTGGACACCTACCGGGACGTGATCGAACTCACCTACAAGGCGATGCAGGAAGGCGCCATCGGCGTCGACATGGGGCGAAACGTGTGGCAGTCGGACTACCCGGCGGCGATTCTGCAGGGCGTGAAGGCGGTCATCCACGGCAACGCGTCGGTGAAGGACGCCATGGAGATCGTGGGCGAGCTTTCGACGCCCGAGAACGCGCGGAAGGAGTACTTCAAGGTCACGGCGGAAGACATCGCGAACAGCGCGGTGCACTAGACCCGGAAGCCGTCCGCCGTGTGGTGAAGCGACACTTTAAAGCGGGACGGAGAGACTCGTACGGGTCTTTCCGTCCCGCTTTTTTTCTTGTCTTTAGCGGAACTGTTCGTCCAGCCAGTCGAGCGCGACCGCCCACGAGAGGGGCATGTTGTCGAGCTGGCAGTGGATGTTCGCGCCGCTCTCCTCCGTGAAGATGTGGAGGGCCGCCCTCGGCGCCAGCTCCGCGAAACGTCTTGCCTGCGCCATCGGGACCGTGCCTTCCGACTCGCTCACAAGCCCCAGCGCGGGCATCTTCAAAGAGCGGAGCTGGTCCTCGCGCAGGCGGAAGTCGCGCATGACGTCGAACGTCTCCTTCACCGACGGCTTGCCGTAGCGCGCGCAGAGGTTCAGCAGAGAAAATTTGTACTTCGCCGGCAGCTCCTCCTCGGGCATGGCGCGGATCTCCTCGGCGGTGAGGTTCTGGCTCTGGAACATGGCGACGAACTGCGGTCCCATGCCGGCGAAGAAGTGCTCCTGCGCGTCGATGAGCGGCGAGTTCGCGATCACGGCGCCCAGCCGGGGGTCGCCGACCGCGCCGGAGAGGGCGAAGTAACCGCCGAAGCTTGCTCCGTAGAGCGCGATCTTTCCCGGATGCACCTCCGGACGGGCGAGCGCGAAGTCCATGACGGCCCGGAGCGCCGGAGCAGTGTCGGGGACGAAAGTGGAGTTCGGGTGGAAACGCCGCTTTCCGGTCTGCCCCGGTCCCTCGAAGAGGAGCACGTTGTACCCCCGTTCGAGCGCCGCCTTTCCGATGGCGAAGTACATCTCCTCCGCCGTGCCGTCGAAACCGCTCTGCGCGAGCAGAGTCTTTCTCCGTCCGCTCCCTCTCGACGGGGTGATGAAGTAGCCGGGAAGAAAGTCGTTCTCCCGGCCGAACGGGATGAGCACGCTCTCCGTCTTCCACGCCGCGAGCCGCATCCCCTTGAGGAAGACGTCGCGGCACTTCATTCCCGTCTGCGCGGTCTCCGGCGCCGACGGGTCCCCGTAGTACTCCGCCGCTCTGAAGTACGCGGAGGAACGCAGCAGGCTCTCCATGGCGCTGACCTTGTGTCCGCGCTCCAGGCGCGTGTTGCCGTCCGCTTCCAGTCGTTCGGCGAGCGCGAGAAAGGCCGCCGACCACGAGGCCGGGGAGCCGTCCGCGATCCCCTTCGCGGTCACGAGGAGTTCGCCCGCCGCTCCCCCTCCCGCCGCGTCCGCTCCCAGGCTCCGGAGAAGCTGAAAGTCCATTTCGACGTCCTTGAACCAGGAGAGCATGACGCTGCCGCGCGACAGTCCCTTTTCGATCTCCTTCCCTTCGGCGTCCGTCTGCGGATGCAGCGCGAGGGCGAAGGCAAGGAAAAGCAGTATTCCGAGCGCTCGTATCACCTGTTTCACCTCCCTGATAGTCTTACGAAATACCTCCGGAGAGCCAGTGGTCGATGAGCTTTCGGGAAATGCTGATGGATGGAGGGATCTCCGGCATGTTTTCGGGTGTGAACCACCCGGCGTCCCCGATCTCGACACCGTCCGGGACGATTTCGCCTTCGGCCCACATCGCGGTGAAGCCGAGCATGAGCGAGTGGGGGAACGGCCACGGCTGGCTGCCGAAGTAGGTTATGTCCTTGACCTTGATGCCGACCTCTTCGAAGACCTCGCGTTCGACCGCCTCTTCGAGGCTCTCCCCCGGCTCCACGAACCCCGCGAGCACGCTGTATCGATTCGAAGGAAAGCGGGTTCCGTGGGCCAGCAACAGCTTTCCGTCGCGGACCACCGCCACGATGATCGCTGGGCTCAGGATCGGGTAGGAGACGTACTCGCACTGGGGACAGGCGTAGGCGCGCCCCTCCTCCGCAGCCTCCATGAGCGTCGCGCAGCGCGGGCAGTAGCGGCTGTTCCGCCGCCAGTCCATCATCTGGAACGCGGTCCCCGCCGCATGAAAGACCGCTTCGCCCCCGAGCGCCCACAGCTCGCGCAGGCCGACCGGCTCCAGCCCGGACGGCAGTTCGCCGTCCGGAGGGTACTCCCCCCACGAAAAGCCGCCTCGCGCGGGAGGGAGCGTTCCGAAGCGGAGCAGCGCGTCGGCGAAAGGAGCGATCTCCTCCCCCGAGGGAAGAAGCAGAGGGGTCTTCGACTTCACCAGAACAAGGTCGTTGTGAAAGAGCAGCCAGTCTCCCGGCGTGCCGCATGCGTCCATAGTAGCGATGTCCTCCTTTGCGGCGCGCTCCGCGGCGCGCCCGCTCGAAAATTCTATCATACGCGCCCCGTGAATCCAACGATCGTTCCGCTTCCGCGCGGAACGGACAGAGCGTCGGCCTTGGTTCGCTTTGAAGCGCACTCCCATTGTACTCTCCTTTTGCGAGAGGTATAATTCAGAATACTAAGCATTCAGCGCCTGCGACAAAATACGTACCGTTCAGGAGGAAAGAGCCGCCATGATGAAAAAGAGCATCCCGCGCTTTCTGAATGTCCTCCTCCGCCCCGCGCTTCTCGGCTGTTTCCTGCTGGGAACGGCGGGGCCGCTCCCGGTCTCCGCAGCATCTCCTCCGACCTCCCGGGGCGTCGCGCTCACCCTTGCCCGCCTTGAAACGGCGTTGCTGCTTCGCCGGCTCGGCGTCGCCCACGAAGAGGTCGGACGCTTGGAAAGCGCTTTCCGGAGCTACGAGGAGAGCCTTATGCTCTTCCCCGACGACGAGGTTGCGCAGCGGGTTCCTCGTGTGCGGGCCGCGCTCGCTCGGCGCGCCGCTCCTCTCTCTCCGCCCGCTCCTCTGCTTCCGGAGGCGCGGACCGCGCGTCTGGAGCGGGCGTTCGAACTCCGCGAGGAGGGGAAGAACGCCTTCGTCCGCGGAGAAATGCGGAATGCGGTGCGGTCCTTCGAGGAAAGTCTTCTCCTCTTCGAGGACGAGGAACTCTCCCGTTTCGTCGGAGAGGTAAAAAAGGAGATCGAGCTTGCGCTCTCCCTCGACGGTCTGGAGGAGCTTTTCAGATGAGTTTCGAGGGGCCGGCGCGGCCGGGGAGGTGTTGCGACGTGAGAGTGTCCGCTGTTCGAAGCTTCATGTGCATCGTGTTCGTGTTTCTCTTCGCGGGAGCGCTTGCGGGAGGGGCGGCGGGAGAGACGGGGTGGACCTACCGGCGGCTCGACGCGCTGTACGTGGAAGTCCCGGACTCCTGGTCGCCGTACGCCGATCGGCAGGCGTCCGGGGTGTATACGGGGAAGCCGCCTGCGAGGGGCGCGTCCGTAGGGTCGCTCGTCGTGATCGCGGGAAGGGAGAAGAAGGCGCGGTACGAAGATGTCCTCGCGTCGCTGAAACGGTCGCCGGGAGGCGGCCTCGAGGCGGAGTTCCAGCAGCAGGAGGAAACCGTCGGCGGACGCGACGCGGTGCTCTTCACCAGCATCGTGCGACGCAGAGAAGCCGGCGGAAACGTTCTCCCCTTCATCGGAATGCGGGGCGTCGTCTGGAAGGATCCGGCCGAGGACGGCATTCTTCTGTTGGCGGCGGGAGGTGACGCGGCGCTCTTCGAAGCGCACGCCCGGGATATCGAGCGCATCATCGCTTCCGTCCGTTTCGAAGCGCCGGAAACGAAGGAAGTGGCGCGTGCCGGTAGCGTCGTCGAGCTGCCTCCGATCGACCTTCCCCATCTCGCGGAGGGGGGCGCGGAGAAGGCCGAAACGCCCGTCCCGGAGAAAGAGGAACGAGGTGTGCGCGAACGCCCCGTCTTCGCCTCGGACGCGCTCCTCGAAGAAGAGATCCGGAAGACCCGCGCAGCGCTCGCGCTGCGCGACGAGGGGGCCCTGCTCCTCGCGCAGGATGACCGCGAAGGCGCGATGGAGTGTTTCCGCCGAAGCCTGACCTACGTTCCGGACGATGATTTGGAGTCCTTCGTAGAGGCCGAAGGGCGACGGAAGACGGAAGAACGGAAAGCGGAGGAGGAGCGCGCGTCCGCGCTTCGCCGCCAAGGGGTCGAGTTGCAGGGGAAGGGGCTTTGGAAAGAGGCGCTTGCCGCGTACCGCGAGAGCCTCGCCCTGAACGACGAGGAGGATCTGCGGGGCGTGGCGCTTGGCTTGGAGAAACTGGTGCGGGAGCGAGCGTCCGCGCTCTTTGCGCAGGGGGAGGCGTTCAAAGCGGCGGATCGCCTGGAGGACGCGCTGGCAGCCTACGGTGAAAGCCTCTCCTGGGCCGAGGACGACGACGTTCGACGCACTGCGGCCGCCGTGGAGCTGCGGATTCGGGAGATGCGGGAGGCGGCCTCCCCCGAACGGGTGTTCGCCCGCGCGCTCCGCGACGAAGGGAAGACGCTGGAGGAGCAGGGGAGAGCCTACGAGGCGCTCGGGAAGTACCGCGAGAGCCTCGAGTCGCACGGCGCGGACGACCTCCGCCTGCATGCCGACGCTCTGGAACGGTCGCTGAAGGAGCGCGCGAGGGCGCTTGTCCGGGAAGGCGCGGCGCTGCAGCGAAACGCGCAGTTCGCCGAGGCGCTCGAAAAGTTCCGTGAAAGCCTGAAGCACTACCCTCTGAAAGAGGTTGAAGCGCATATGGAGAAGCTCGAAGAGTTCTTGAAGAAATAGCCCGCGCCGGGAGGCGGGGCCGGGGTGTTTCGGGAGAGAAGGCGTGCGGCGCACGTTCCCGATATCGCAAAGGAGAGTGAGACGCGATGCGGTGTACACGCGGATTCGTACCTGTTCTTCGTCTATTCCTTATGGTGTGCCTGCTCCACGGGCTTGTGTTTCCGGAGGCCGGAGCGCAGGAGAGAAAAGCTCCGGGTCCTGTGCAGGTCGAGGTCAAGGCGCAGGACGGAACGCTCCTCTCCGGAGTAACGGTCTTTCTCGGGGGGAGGTACGCCCCGTCCGGCGCGGACGGAAGGGCCGTCTTCGACGGCGTCCCCGAGGGAAAACAGCGTCTCGTCGTCGAGCACTTCGAATACGACGCCTTCCGGGGGAACGTCGATCTGGCCGCCGGAGTGCGGCGGCCTCTCGGCGTCAAGCTCAATCCGGTCGTCTGGAGCAAGATATCGGGGAAGGTGCTTCTCGAAGGCGCGGAGCAGCCCTTGCCGGGCGTCCGCGTCTCCTTCGCCCCGAAGAGCGTGAAGTCGACGCTCCAGGGGCCGGTGGAGTTCACGACCGGCTGGGACGGCGGCTTCACCGTGCCGGGACTTCCTCCGGGCGTGTACAGGGTCGAGCTGAGTCATTCCGGGTGCGCGCCGAAGGCCTTCGACCTTCAGGTCGCGCCGAACATGCCGGATGTCTCGTGGTCGCTCGCATCGCTCTCCGATACGGCCTCGCTCACCGTGACCGTCAGGGACGGCGACGGTGGGAAAGAGATCGCGGGCGCGCGCGTCGTCCTCGCCGAGGCGTGGCCCCGCGGGGAGATCGCCGAAAAAACGACGGACGCGAGCGGATCGGCGGCCTTCGACGGCCTCAAGATCGGGCGGCTCAACCGGGCGGTCGCCGACGGCCGAATGACGATAAGCAGGACCGGCGTCACTGTGCGCGCCGAAGCCGAGGGGTACGAACCGATGCTCGTCCCCGTCCTTCTCGGTCGGACGGCGTCCGTCGAAGTGCGGCTCAGCTCGACGGAGAAGATCGCGGTACAGCCGGGCAATCTCGATTTTTCCTCGGCGCAGCGAGTCCGTACCGGGGCTCCTGTCGAATTCGTCCTCGAAAACGCGGGGGAGAACAGGTTCTTCCGCTTCCATCTGCCGTACCCCGCATGGGTGGGAGTGGACGCGAACAGGGGACAGAATCCCCAGTGGCTACGTTTTTATCTGCACACGGCTGACGGAACGGAGATAGGCAATTGGGGGCTCTCCGCGGCGAGCGCGCTCTTCGACGCCGGACCGCTTCCGGCGGGCGAGTACGTGCTGCAGGCCCGCGAGTGGAACAACAATGCGGCGGCGCCGTCCCCCATGACTTTCACGATCCAGTGCCGCTGGGCCTCCGACCCGCACTCTCCGAACTCGGAACTGTCGTCGGCGCGGGCATTCCGGACGGGCGAGGAGGTGCGCGGATACATCCTCCCGCGCGGAGACCGGAATAACTTCAGATTCGAGATCAAGCGGCCCGGCCAGATTCGCGTCCGGCTTCAACGGCCGGAGAACATCTGGATACGCGCCTTTCTCTTCCGTACCGACGGGACGCAGATAGCCGATCTCGGCTGTTCGGGCGCCACGGCGGAAGCCGTCTACAGGCTCGACCCCGGCATGTACGTCGTGGACGTCCGCGAGTGGAACAACAACGCCGCCAGTCTCGACCCCTACACGCTCCGCATCGAGGAGATCGAAGACGACGGCATGGACGACGCCACGCAGGAGGAGGCATCCGTCAGGATTTTCAGGCCGCTTCCCCTCGCCTCTCTTCGAGGCGGGACGATCTTCCCCCAAGGCGACAGAGACTGGTACCAGACCACGCTGCCGAGCGCGGGCGTCTTCAAGGCCTTCCTGTTCCGCTCCCCTTCCGTGTGGCAGCGTCTGACGCTCTTCGACACGAAAGGCGGACGGCTGACCGACGTGGGCGCGAGCGGCCCGCGCGCCGACCTTGCCTGGCACGCCTCCGGCCCGACGACGCTCTTCCTCCAGGTGAGAGAGTGGAACGACAACGCCGCCGACCCGTCGCCCTACATCCTGGGGACGTTCTTCGAGCCGTGCGACCAGCTCGACGCCCAGGGGCGGAACGACTCGCCGGAGACGGCGTCCCCGCTCGAACTGAACGAGTGGGTGCGCGGCAACCTGCTCCCCAACGGCGACAACGACTGGTTCCGCATCGACGTCGACCATCCGGGCATCCTCCGCCTGGAAGGGACGACGCCTCCGGGGATCTGGGTGCGGCTTTCCCTGCACGGCGAGAACGGGGGGCAACTCGCCGATGTCGGTCTTTCGAGGCCGTCCTCCGAGTTCGCATGGGAGAATCCCGTCCTCCCCGGAGCCTATTTCATCCGTCTCCGGGAGTGGAACAACAACGCCTCCAACCCCGGACTCTACTCTCTCAGAGCGGTGCTCCAGCGTGCCGAGCCGGAGGAGAGCGTGCCCCTGGCGCAGGACGCGCCGCGCGCGCTGCCGTTGGACGAGGCCAGGCCTTTCTACATCGACCACGCGGGCGACAGGGACGTCTTCCTCTTCGACATCGCGCAGCAGGGACCGTTCTGGCTGAAGATATGGAAGCCGGGGAACATCTGGATCCGCGCACGTCTCTACGACGACAGGACGGGGGCGGAGATCAAGAACATCGGGCTTTCGGGGGCTTCCCATAACGAGAAGTTCGAAGCGCCCGGCCCCGCTCGCTACCGGCTCGAACTGCGGGAGTGGAACAACAACGCCTACTCGGTCCAGCCCGGCTTCGTGCAGGTCCGCCTCGACGACGCGCAGATAACCGCCGACGAGATCAAGGCGGTTCCGGACGCCGTCACGCCGACGCTCGCGACCTTCACCCGGAGCGCGTGGGCGCATCTGCAGCTGCCGCGCGCGCGCAGCATCGAGGTCGACGCGACGGGCGACGGGAAGATCGATTTCTCCTTCCGTCCGGGCGATACCGCCACATGGCGCTACCCGACGGAGGGGCTCTACAAGGCCGTCGCGCTGATGCGCGGCGAGGGAGGCGCGACGACGCGGCTTCCCTTCTGGGTGGACGTCTCCGGCCCCCGCGAGCGGACCGGCGTTCATCTGACCGTCGACGCTCCCGGAGAGGGGCAGCGCGTGGAGGAGGAGACATCGGCGCGCGCCAGGGCCATGAGCTACAGCGGTTCGCCCATTGCGCGCATCGAGGCCTCGGTCGACGGAGCGCAGCTCCCGACGGCCTACGCGCCTCCCTATACGTTCGAGGTTCCGTGGAAGAGCTTTCCCCGCGCGGCGAAGGAGCATCTCTTCACGTTCAAAGCTGTCGACGGGCGGGGCGAATCCGCGACCGTTGAGCGCCGCGTCTCGCTCTCCGAGTACTTCGGGCTGCGCCCGGCGGACGGGGCGGTCCTCTCCGGCAACCAGGTCCGCGTGAGCTGGTCGAGCGGAGAGTTCTCGCCGACGAAGGTCCGCTACAGGGCGAAGGGGACGGAGGAGTGGACCGAGATCGTGGGCGAGAGCGGCCGCGAGCACGCCGTCTTCCTGGCGGATCTGGAGTCCGGAACGGCGTACGAGTTCCAGCCGCTCGGAGGGAGCGAGGAGGGACCGGTGCGGACGCTCACGCGGGTCAAGGGGCTCGCCTTCGGCAGAAGCCGCTACGGCGCGTCCATCGAGCGAACGTACGACCAGCGGTTCCCCATCTCGGTCAGAAACCACGCCGAGGAGGCCATGAAAGTGGTGCTCACCTCCGGCAAGCTTGAGGAGGAGGGCCTCTTCATCGGCTTCGTCGGCGAAGGGTCGGAGGGTGAACCGTTCGACCTCGCGCCGGGCGAGGAGCGGGAGTTCCTGCTCGTCCTCAACGCGCAGAACGTGGTGAAGCCCAAGCACGTCTTTCCCGTCAAGATCAGCTCCGCGAACGGCTTCGCGGACGAGGCGGAGGTGGAGGTGGAGGTGCGTCTCCCCGTCGTGAAACTGGAGTGGGAGGACCTCGGCGAGACGGGGAAGGGGCCGGGCCGCCGTCTGCGTCTGGTGAACAAGGGGGACAGTCTCACCGACCTGTCGGTCGTTACGGACACGGGCGATCTGAAAACCTCCCCGGCGATCAACCACGGCTTCCTCCCCTCCGGCCAATCGGTGGAGATCGCCGTGACGCCGAGGCTCTACGAAGGGTTCCGCGAAGCGCGGGGCGCGGTGACGGCGAAGGCCATCGCCACGGAGTCCTCGTTCCCGGTGCACCTGGCGCTTCCGGAAGGGAAGGAGATCTTCGGCGTCAACCTGATGCCGAAGATGCCGGAGGAGACCATGGATGAAGAAGAGCGCGCTCTCCTTGAGGCCAGGGCCCTCTCCGCGGCCTTTCTGACGCCCGACTATATCAACGCCTCCATGTGGGGGAACGGGATCGATTCCAACGGCGACGGCAGGATCGACCGATGGAGCTATACCGACAAAGAGGAGCGCATCCTCTGGATCGGAGAGGACGCGAGCGGCGACGGAGAGATCGACTTCGTCCGCGCCGACGTCGGCTTCGACGGCCGCTTCGACTACTCTGCGCTCAAGGGCGCGAAGGGGTGGGAGGAGACCAACCTGCTCGACGCCTGGCTCGAAATGACCTTCACTCTCCCGTGGAACCGCGGGAGCTACGAGCCGCACGACCTCGACATCGTGATGAACGGTCAGGTGATCGGCACGGTGAAGAACGCGATCCCGGAGGGGAACTACCGCTTCCCGGTTCCCGCGTCGGCGATCCGCTTCGGAGCGAGCGGCGAACCGGAGGGGAACGGCGTCGAGATCGTCTCGCGGCACCTGAGGGGCGGCCACTACGTCGTGAACAGCGACTTCCGGCTGGTGACGCGCCTGAACGCGGCGCGCGCATGGACCGTCGCGGCGTCGCGCGAGGAAGCGGAAACTGCCGCCCGCTCCATGGAGGGCGTGATCGCCGACAGGGCGAAGATCGGCATCTCCTCGCAGGGGCTCTCGCTTCCCGAGGGCGGCTCGCTCAAAGCCGGGGCCGAAACGGTGCTGACCGCCACGCTGAGGAATCTGGGCGCGATGCCGGGGTACAACGTCGGCGTCGTTCTGAGCATGTCCGACCCCGACGGCAAGGAGCGGGAGCTGCGGAGGCGCTACCTCCCCTTCGTTCCGGTGACGGGAGAAGTTCCCCTCCGCTTCACCTTCGCGCTGCCTCCGGGCAAACACCGCCTGAAGCTCTCGCTGAACCCGGACAACCGGCCCGAGAACTCGGCGTACATCTGGGCCGAGGTGGGCGGCGACGACCAGCGGCCGACGCTCGAGCTGCTGGAGCCCGCCGACGGCGCGAAGCTCGACGGGACGATTTTGAAGATCAAGGCGCACGCGATGGACGATGTCCGCGTTGCCCGCGTCGAGGCGAAAATAGACCAGGGGCTCTGGTCGCGGCTTCAGCGAGAAGCGGACGGCATGTTCACGGCGAAGGGAGTGATCCAGCCGGGCGAGCGTGTGATCACGGTCCGTGCGCTCGACGGCAGCGGCAACGTCACAGAGACGACGGCGAAGATCGTCGTCGAGGCCCCGCTCCCCGACGGAGAGATTCTGGAGCCGGTATCCGGCGGCACTATCGACGAGCGGCGAACGACGCTGAAGGTGCGCTGCGAAGCGAACGTGACCGCGGCCGCGTACAGAGTGAACCAGGGGCCGTGGACGCCGGTGCGCGTGGCGCGGGGGGCGGCCGAGGAGCGCGTTGCGCTTCGCTTCGGGAAGAACGAGATCGAGGTCAGACTGCTCGACGCGAAGCGAGCGGAAAGGGTGCTCTCCGTCGACGCGACCTCCACCGGGCAGCGCGTGGCGGAGGAGGAAAAAGAAAAAGGCGAGGCTCCGGAAACCCCGGCGGAGAAGACAGGGAAGCCCGAGGAGCCGGGAAAAGTACGTGACGGCGACGAGGCGCCTCCGCGCACGCCCGAAGTTCCGGGCGGCGACAAGGAAGTGGATAC
Source organism: Synergistaceae bacterium (assembly GCA_018436725.1). Classification (GTDB taxonomy): domain Bacteria; phylum Synergistota; class Synergistia; order Synergistales; family Aminobacteriaceae; genus JAAYLU01. The sequence goes on from JAHDKT010000018.1 coordinate 24,665, forward strand.
CCTTCTCGACCTGATACAGGAACTCATGGGAATGCCTCCCGAGGGAGAGACGCCTCCGGAACGCGAGGGGGGCGGCGGGGAAGGAGCGGAAAGCCCGGTTGCGCCGCAGGCTAGGGCCGCCGGGATGGACAGGGATGACCCGGGGAAGCTCGACGTTCCGGATCTCGGGACGGTAGATGTGACTGGGCCCTCCGACTTCCTGCTGCCTCCCGAGGAGGACGAGGACGATGACTCCTGGCTCGACGCGGGCGGCGACCTTGAGGAAGAAGAGACGCTGGAGCCCGAGGAGATCGAGATCGAGGAAGAGGGCGGCGAGGACGTCGGCGACGAGCCCGACGACGGGGAGATAACCGGAGAGGACTTCTTCACCGAAACCGACCTCTTCGACGGATTCGACGGGCTGGACGAAGAAGCGGAGCCTCTGGACCTCGAAGCGTGGGTGGAGTCGAAGGGCAATCCGGACGCGCCCGAGCAGGATCCGATGTACGAGTGCCCTCTGGAGCCGTTCGACGCCGCCGACACCGACCCGAACTCGCCCTTTACGCCCCCGTCGGGGCTGCGAAGCGATCCGGGCGGCTGCGTGGCCGTGGAGACCGTCCAGAAAGACTGGTACTGCACCAACAGGCCAAACATTAATGTGAAGTTCCAGCTCCCCGACTGGCTGAAGAAGCTCGACCTGCCCAAGCCGGGGACGAAAGAGTACGACGAAATGGTGAAGAAGCTTCTGCAGCAGCTGCGCGACAGGGGCATCGACACCGCGGCGTTCGAGCGGTTTCAGGACGCCCTGATCCGGAGGGCGGGGAGGCTGGAGCACCCCGACGAACTCCCGACGTTCCTTCAGTCGCTCGGTCTGACCTCCATGCCCAAGCCGTCGCCGGACGACGTCGAGGCGAACAAGCGCTGGCGCGAAGCCATGGAGAACGGCGCGCGCGCATGGTATCTCCGCCTGCTGGCCTCGGGCGATCCGCAGATGATCTACCAGGGGCTGAAGGCGCGCGGCGAAGCGTTGGGCAAATTCGACGAAGCGCTCGGCCTGGCCGCCGACGCCATGATGACGGAGATCAAGGCGAATCAGCAGTTGACCGAGCAGGCGCTCTGGTCGCTGCCCTATGTCGGCCCGGCGATGGACGTCCTCTCGATCATCACCGGGGAGACGCTCTCAGGGGAGGCCATGACGCCGGAGCGCGCGGCGATGATGCTCGGACTGCGCGGCGCGATCCACGGGATGGTGAAGCTCGGTCCCAAGGGCGTCGCCTATCTGATGAACACCGAGACGGGGAAGACCATGCTCTCCAAGTTCGCCCAGAGAACGGCCTGGATGGGGCCAGCGGCGATGAATCGCCTCTCGAAGCTCACTGGAATGGAGGAGCGGCAGATCCGCGACCTCGCCTCCTGGACGTGGAAGGAACTGACGAAGGAGCGGCATCTCTGGGGGAATCGCGCCGCGGCGCAGGCCGGAGCCGCAGGCGGCAGCTTCGCCGGTTCGCAGGCCGGGCAGGCCGCGAAGCGAAGCGCGGAAAAGCGCATCTCGGACGGAAAGAAGCTCATCGACAAGCTGCAGGCGACCACGAAGCAGAAGGAGTTCCGCAAGCTCGCCCTGCAGTTGCAGCAGAACAAGACCGCCGTGGCGCTGGTCAACGATCCGAGCGTGCCCGCGGCCCTCAGGACGAAATTGAACAAGACGCTGCAGGAGATCAACCGACGCGTCGACAAGAACACCGCGCGGGGGATCGTGAACAAGGTGCGGTCGGTCAACAAGAAGGTGGAGGACTTCGTGCGCACCGAACTGCCGCAGGCCGGGTCCAAGGCGGGCACGAAGATAGACCAGTTCCTCAGGGATAATCCGGGGCTGACCAGAGAGGACGTGCTCTTCGCGAACAGGGTGGAGTCGTTCCTCAGGAAAAACCCCGGTATGAGACGAGAGGATATTCTTGTTCGCTCCAGGACGGTTTCCGGAGTCGATCCGACGAAGCTCGGCCGCGACAGGGACGTTTATTTCCAGTTCGTGGACCGAAGAGGCAAGGTGCTCGGCGACGTGCATCACGATATCGCCTCTCCAATCTACAATCAGAAGCTCCAGGCGGCGACGGGGCTTTCGTCGAAGCAACTCGACCACACCGTCACCAGCACGTGGCACCCGGATTCGTACAATCCGGGAAGGATGGCGTCGGACGGGCCGCGCAGACAGCTCGTCGACGATATCGTGAAGGGCAGGGCGGCGGGAAAGCTGGCCCGCCCGCAGGATATCCGCGACACCGTCGCCGGGAAGGCCAAGGAGTGGTTCGACGACGCCAGACGCCTCGAAGCCGCAGGGAACCCGAGCGCGGCGGCCGAGGCGTACGCCGAAGGAATGCGTCAGTTGGGCAAGGATTACGAGCGTCACGTGGCCCCCTTCCTGCGGAATCAGAACCTTGACCCTGCGGCGGCGCTGCCCCCCAGGCTGAAGGCCGCGCTCGACATCTTCAAGAAGGTGGAGCAGGGGACCACGTCGGGAGCCTACACTCCGGAGCAGGGGCTCCGCGCGCTTCAGTCGCTGTCGTGCAGAACCCCCGGAGGAGGCAACATCCCGATGTCGCCCGACAAGGCGGCGGAGGACCTGGGCTTGTTCATCGAAATGATGAACAAGTGGATGATCCAGGGGCGGTAAGGAGCGCCCGCGGAGAAGACGAACGGATGCGGGAGAGGGGAGAACGGGCGGAGGGTCTGCCTCTTCCCTCTTTCCGCACTGTACGAAGGCGTGGAAGGTTGTTTCTCTTCGGCGGGGATGTGCCGGAGAATAGGGGTATTGGGAGCTTTCATAGCATATGAGGAGGTTGTTGGGATTGAAACGTCTTGATGCGCGACTTTTTCTGGTAACGATTCTGGTGTTGGCGCTGTCGTCGTTTGCAGCGGGAGCGATGAACGACGATTGGGTCGCGGTCTGCGAACAAGGTTCTCTCTCCGAGGTACAGGCGGCGATACGCGCCGGAGCGGATGTGCGCGCGACGGACGACCTGCGCTGGACTCCGTTGCATTTCGCGGCGGCACGCAACGCGTATCCCGAGGTGATAGAGGAGCTTGTGAAGGCCGGCGCGGATGTGAACGCGAAGAACGATTCGGGGTTTACTCCGCTGCACCTGGCTGCGCGAATGAACGAAAACCCCCAAATTCCGACGGCGCTGTTGAAGGTCGGAGCCGATGTGAACGCAAAGAACGAGAAGGGGGTTACTCCGTTGCATCTGGCCGCATTGGACAATACCAATCCCGAAGTGGTCTCGACGCTTCTGAAAGCCGGGGCGGATGCGAAGGCGAAAGACAAAGACGGCAGGCGTCCCCTCGACTACACTGAGGAATACAACAATCTGCAAGGCTCTCAAGCGCTCGACGATCTAAAGAAGGCGAGCGAGGAAAAATGAACCTCCGGGGATGAAGAACGCATCTTTAGCAATGTAATACGAGGATACTACCATCTGAATGAATCGTTCTGGAAATTCGACGGGAAGCAGAAAATTTTCATTCACCGGGACGGCAGCCCGACGACCTTTTTCGATCGCCGCACGGCCGATTGCTGGGAGGGTAAGTTCCTTCCCGACGTTTCAATCATTCACTACCTGAAGCGATAGGAAGAGCCCACCGCTGCTGCGGATGCTGAAAGCCGCCGGTAAATGAACGGAACCGGATGAGAAGAGACCGACGGACGAAGGAGGAAGGGATATGAAGATTCGCTACAAAACCGCCGTGGGGGGATTTCAGCTTCTGGTGGCCGCATTGATCTTCGCGGCGGAAAGAGGGTTTTCATTCGCGGGGTCGGTTTTCATTCTGGCGGGCGCGCTGATGCTCACAAGGCCGTACGCCGTGTTCGACGAAAGCCGGAGCACGCTGACGTTCACGGCCCTTCTGGGGCCGCACTCGACGGAGAACGATGCCTTTATCGAGGGCGGCGAGATCATGCTGCTTCGCAAGGGGAAGAAGCGCAAACTGCCGCGCGCGTTCGCATGGTTCGCCAACGCCAAGGACTTCGAAGAGATGCGCGGAAAGGTACGCCGGAACCCCCCGCAGGAGCAGGCGCGGGAAGAATCTTAAGCTGCCCCGGCGGACAGTGCGCCGTCCAGGCGACAGCGCACGGCTGTTCCCGGCAGCGGCTCCGGCATCGGTGTTCCCGGGCTTGCCGCGGGGGAGAAACGATGCTTTAATTGCGGTCTGCGAGGACGTTGTTCCCGCGGAAATCCGATTCAGGACCAGATCTTATAGAGGGTGGAGGCGTTTCCCATGAGTATATTTCGTGTCGTGTTCCGCCGTTTCCGGCTGTTGCTCTCGGTTGTACTGTTCGCCGTATTGGCGGGCTTTCCGGTCCACGCCGTAGAATTGCCGCCGATACCGGAACTGCCCCCGATATCGAATCTGCCCCCGATATCGGAAGTATCGGGGGATACGACCGGGGCAGGTGAGTCGGTCGTATCTCCGGAACTTGGGTCGGAGTCGCAGCCCGAGATCGACATCGTTGCGGACTTCGCTCGTATTCTGGAGGGGGCGTCGAGCGGGAGAAAATACTACGGATACACAGGCGGAAGCGTGATTCTCCCCCATACGGACGGAGGAGTGCTCAGCTTCCGCCTGTGGAACGACCAGCATCAGGACACGCTCCAGACATTCAACCAGCTCGTCGTCGTCGTCGGAGAGACGACGCACGCGGTGAAGCAGTATTCGACGGCTATGGACCTGGTTGAGCGGTACAAGGAGTACCCCGACTGGGGGCCCGGAGGCGGCGCCCGCGTCGCCGTGCCCGTTCCGAAAGGCGTCGACGCGGTTTCCTTTAATAATCACGGCTCGCAGACCGGAATCGAGCTGAGCGATATCCGCTTCGACTCCACAGGGGCCGGAGAGGACGCGCTTCAGGTCGAGGAGTATGTGAACGCGACGGAGAAGGTGCTGCCATCATTCCATAGAGTGCTCCGCGGCGCCGATTCGGGGCGTCTCTTCTACGGGTATAGCTCGGGTGTTGTCGTATTGCCGCACTTGAACGGAGGGACGCTCCGCTTCCGCCTCTGGAACGACCAGCAGCTGAGGGGAGCGAATTCCAACCGCAATGTGGTGACCATCGGAGCGGGCGCAGCGACGTATACGGTGAAGCAGTACACGACAGTTCTGGACCCGAAGGAAGCCTATGCGGAGTTTCCCGGAGAATGGGGGCCAGGGGGAGGGGCCGGCGTCGCCGTACAGGTTCCCGCGGGTGTCGGCCTGGTGTCTTTCGACAATGCCGGGTCGCAGACGGGCGTCGAGCTGAGCGATTTCCGCTTCGACGCCGCCGGAGCCGGGGTGAATGTGCCGGAAGCGGCGCGGCAGGCCGACGCCCCGACGGGCGGACTGCATGCGGAGGAGTACGTGAACACGACGGAGGAAGTTGTTCCGGCCTTCGGGAGAGTGCTTCGCGGCGCGTCCACGGGCCGCCTCTACTACGGCTATGCTTCGGGCAGCGTCGTGTTGCCGCATCTGAAGGGAGGGACGCTCCACTTCCGCGTCTGGAACGACCAGCATGAAGCCTCGCCTACGACCGTCAACAAACTCACGATCTCCGTTGGAGAACGTGAGCACGTTCAATCGCAGCGCACAACGAAGGCGCAAATCGCGGAACGCTACCTGGAGCATCCGGATTGGGGAGCCGCAGGCGGAATCGCCGTTCAAATACCGGTCCCGGCCGGTGTCGGCGAGGCGTCGTTCAGCAACCGCGGTTCGCAGACGGGCGTCGAAGTATCCGACCTGCGCTTCACAGCCGAGTAAGAGACGCGCAGCGCATACTTCACCGGGTGGGGGAGGTTCTCTACTCGGAGGGATATGCCTTTGCGCGCTGCCGGACGGAATCGAAGGCCGAGGATGAGCGTCGCGGGGGGACGAGGGAGTCAAAACCCCTTCCCGGAAATCGCCGGGAGCGTGCCCAGGTCTTCGAGGCGTACTCCCGAATGCCTGTCCTTGCGGGGGCGCCACTCCTTCTCCCCCAGCAGCGCCGCAGGGAGAAGCAGCCTGCGGCCGACCTGTTCGTTCAGCCTGTCCGCCGCCCGGGAGAGGGCGGACCCTCTGTTCGTTTTTTCTCCGAAGAGGCCGAGCTGTACCGCCTCCGCGGAGGAGAGACGGCCCAGACAGACGGCCGCTTTCTCGTAGTCGCGCCCCTCCTTGTAGATGGACGCGAGCGCTCCGGTCGCGGCTTTGATGAGTGTGATGTCGCTGTCGGTGGGCGTCTCCAGGGGGACTTCCGCGCTTGCTCCGTAGAAGGGCGCCCGGAATCTGCTGGTGGAGATGCTCACCGCGAGGCTCCCGGCGAGAGAGGTCTGCGAGCGGAGGCGTTTCCCGGCGACGAGGGCGAACTCCGTCACCGCCTCGGCGAGAGCTTCTCGGCTCCGGATCGGAGAGGCGAACGAGCGAGAGGACTGAATGGACTTCTGCGGTTTTTCCTCTTCCTCGAGAGGAAAGCAGCGTATCCCTCGCAGTTCCCACGCCGTCCGAAGCCCCCGGACGCCGAGATGCTTGTCCAGCCAGTCGTCGTCGGCATCCCGCAGGCGGAGCGCCGTCAGAATGCCGCGCCTGCGGAGGAAGTCGGCCCAGCGGCGGCCGATACCCCACACGTCCTCAACGGGGACCTCCCCGAGGAGATCGTCCCACGCCTCTCCCGGAAGCAGGGCGAAGACCCCGCCCGTCTCCGGCCGTTTCTTGCCCCGTTCGGCTGCAAGCTTCGCCGCGGTCTTCGCGGGAGCGGCGCCTATGGAGACGGGAATCCCGGTCTCCTTCAGCACGGCGGCCCGGAGTTCGCGCCCCCATTCGACCGGGCGTTCCTTCGCTGCGGGCGGAACCTCCAGAAACGCCTCGTCCACGGAATAGACCTCGATGGACGGAACGGCCCGTCGGAGGACCTCCATGACCCTGGCGGATATCTCCTCGTAGAGCCGAAAATTGCTGGAGAACACCGCGCACCCTCGCCGTTCCAAGAGGGTGCGGACCTGAAAATAGGGCTCCCCCATTTTGATGCCGAGAGCCTTCGCTTCGTTGGAGCGGGAGATGATCACCCCGTCGTTGCTGGAGAGCACCACCACGGGACGCCCCTCCAGGTCCGGGCGGAAGAGACGTTCGCACGAGACGAAGAAATTGTTGCAGTCGCAGAGGGCGAGCAGCTCCTCGCAAGGCTTCAGGAAGGCTCCCGGATGACCCACGTCACCACCCCCCACACGCTGGACGAATCGAACGCGGAGCCCAGGGTCGCCAGCCTGAGCCCCTTCTCCGTGGAGAGGACGGCTTTTTTCCCCTCCGAAGGGGGGAGCGAGCGGTCCACCACGAGGATGGAATCGGGCCCGTCGGCGCACCGCAGAAGAAATGTTGAAGACGGCCGGGGAAGCAGCATCTCCAGCAGGCGACCGGCCGCGCTGCCCTGCACCTCGTTGCTTCGCGTCATGTGAACGGTCATAGAATACACTCTCCTTCAGGCTGTTTTTAGGTGGAATGCTTACAGTAAGTCTTTGTGTGTCAGTATAATAATATACACATAGAAAGTCAATACCTTTTATAGATTTCTTAAAGTATATATTCTGAAATCTATCGCGGAGGTAACGGAAGTGCGTTACAACAAAATATAAATCAAAGCATTGTAAAGACTGCCGCAGGTGGAAAATTGCGGTGTATAATTTCAAAAGCTGCGATAGAGAACCGATGTATCTGTTGGCACTGGACATGAGAGACTGGTTGCCGGAAAATCATAGTGTCCGGTGTATGCGCCAAGAAGCGGAGACGTGCCGGTGTGTATGGAAGAAAGATGAAGAATCGCTGCCGCCTAAAACATCTCACGTTAACTTATTTTAGGCAAAATGGAATAATATGTTAATTGATGGTTTGCACAGTGATATAAAAGTTTTTTGCATTTGCTTTGGACGTTTACTACGATAAACTACCTGAACTTATCAAGTGGTGGCACTAGTTTTTAAGGGAAGGGATTTTTCACGAATGAAAAAGATCAATCTCGAAACCGTAGTAGGCGGTGTATTCGGTCTTTTAGCAGTTCTTTCCGCAGTGGGCGAGATGGCTCTGAGCGGTTTTTCTTTGCCAGCCGTTATCGGCGGGGTCAAAGACATTTCAGGAACAATGGTTGTGGTAATGGTCTTTCTGGTGGCGATTCGTGGACTTTTGCTCAACTCTCCGAAGAACCTTTCGCAGGAGCTGGACGTACAGATGGTCGCATTTGAAAAAAGGAACAAACCACTCATCTTTCGTGTTTCTGATTTTCAGCCGGTCAACGGGTTTCAACAGGGTTTTTCCATTTTGACGGAGCCATCGGAATTTCTCTCTTAGCGGAAGAGCGTTTCCCGAGGCGCTCGAGAAGAATTATTCATCCCGCTGGTCTAGGAAGACGGGCAAATTCGTAGACCTTCCAGAGAATGCAGCGATGTTGAGCGGAAAATTTGAGCTACGCTTTAATTTTATCGGATCCACCAACTATGGCAGAGGGAGCGCCGATTTTGTCGATAATACAGTCCTCTGTATCAACAGTCGTTTTGCCGCGTCTGGATATCCTGCGCGAAAAATCGATAAAACTCATTTTGCCGTAGAGATTCCGCAGATAGCAACAAAAGAGGATATCTCCAGTCTGTTCGATCTTCTGGAATTCATACTAACCCTTTACAAGATTCAGGCCTAATCGAACAAGAAACTTAAAATTAGCATTTACAAGAGATTTGTTTACCATAACAAGGAAACTTCGTGGAATTTGCTCGGAGAATGCGAACAGATAAACTGTTCCAAAAAGAACGAAGGAGGTAGCAGGAAATGAAAGAAAAAGCTGCAAGACTATTGCTAGTAGTATCGCTGGTATTGGCGCTACCGTCGTTGGCGGTGGGGATGAGCGAAGATGCTTTTATGAAACTTTGTGAAAGCGGTTCTGCTGCTGAAGTGCAAGCTGCGATTAAAATCGGAGCAAATATAAACACGAAAATCGGACTTGACGGAAATACCCCCCTGCATATAGCCACACGTAACCCCAACACCGAGGTGATAGCTGTACTCCTGAAAGCAGGAGCAGACGTGAACTCCAGAAACAATTCCGGCATCACCCCGCTGCATGAGGCCGGAATTAAGAACAATCCAGAGGCAGTAACGCAACTTCTCAAAGCAGGAGCTAACGTGAACGCGAGGAGCAAAGAGGGTATCACCCCAATTCTTTATGCTACATGGAGTTTCACCGACCCTAACCCAGAAGTGATAGCAATACTTCTTAAAGCAGGTGCGGATGCAAATGCCAAGAGCCAGACTGGTAAGACCCCGCTTCATTCGACTCCCCACCCCGAGGTGGTAAGGCTACTTCTCGAAGCAGGTGCAAATGTGAATGCGAGGGATAATAACGGCGGCACGCCACTGCATCAGGACACCTTCATGAAGCCCGATGTAGTGAAGCTGCTTCTCGAAGCAGGCGCGGTGGTGAACGCGAGGGATAATGGCGGCCGTACCCCGCTGCATTGGGCCGCAGCGGGGTACAGTCCAGAGATGGTGGTGGCGAAGCTGCTTCTCGAAGCGGGTGCGGATGTGAACGCTAAGGACAATGATGGCCTCACCCCGTTACATGCTGGTGCTGCGAATAAATACAATCCCCAAGTAATAACAACGCTCCTTCTTAAAGCAGGCGCTAATTCCAAAGTGAGTTCTAATACAGGCAAGCTACCCATCAACTATGCTGAAGAAAACAAGCGCCTTAAAGGTACACCCGAATATTGGGTGTTGAACGACGCGAGCTATTGAGGAACACGCGAGTTGATGGAACGCAGGGGACAACGGTAACAGTGTCCCGCCGATGGAGATAGCGGTTGCGGGGTGAAGGTAGCGCCGAATCGCGCGACCATCGAGACCTTTAAAGGGCAAATACACGAAAAACGGGAGGGCGTTTTGTGCCTCTCCCGTTTTTCGTTCTATTGAGCGTCAGGAACGGTCAAGTACGGCGAACACGCTCTCCAGTTCCGGCGAGATGTTCACGCCCTCGCTCCGGAGGGCCTCGATGATCCGTTCCACGCCCGGCAGGTTCGAGCAGAGGAACTTGACCGGTGCGGCCCCCTTCATTCGCAGCTCGATGCCCCAGTCGGTCCGGCTGGAGAGGATGAGCGCGTGCCCCAGCATGCGCCAGCTTCCCAGGGAGGCGATAAAGAGCAGCGTCCGCAGCCATTTGGGAGGCCGGTAGTCGGCGATACCGGCGTATTCGACGGCGATGTACGGAATCCGCAGCTCCTTGCCGAGCGTCCGAAGCATCATGGCGCCGGGAAGCAGTTCGAGCGAGAACGAGGCGTACTTCGCGGACCAGTAGAGCATGGAGGCGAAAATCGCCGCCATCAGCCAGAAACCGAGCGTGAAGATGATCCCGCCGTCCGCGATGTTCAGCACGTTGCCGCTGCCGAAGATCCCCGGCGCCAGCAAGAACGGGAAGGCGAAGAAGATGCAGGCGAAGATGCTCCCCATCAGGTCGGGAAGGATCCAGGAAGACCACTTCGGGTACACCAGCGCGCCCGCGGGCGCCTTCTTCCGGGGCGGGAAGAAGTAGAAAAAGAGCGCGAGGAGCAACGGGACGGCGGTGAAGCGACGGAAGGGGTACAGAATCCACGACGGCGCGCCCGCGTTCGTCGCGTCCTCCGGCCCCTGGACGGTCATTCCGATGAAGCGCGGCCCCGACGGCGCGGAGAGCTTCAAAAAGCGGAATGACCGATCCGCGCTCTTCATCTCGCGGAACACGTCCGGGAAGGGCTCCTCTTTCGGGAGGAAGTAGTAGGAGGCCCGCCAGGTGTCGCTCGCCCTCCTGTCCGGCAGGGGCGACGTCTCGGGAGACGCGAGGACGCCGTCGAAGATCTCTTCCCAGCCCTTCCCCTCGACGACCTCGAGCCGCCCCTCCGTATGCGCGTCGATGAACGCGGCGACGGAGGCGATCCGCTTCGACGAACGAATGACGCCCCGCATCGCGGTGGACGCCCCCCATCCCTGCACGGGAAGGTAGGCGGAGCGGTACTCCCCGGCCATGTCGACGGCGTAGAGACGGATCACGTCGTCGCGGACGGCGAGGAAGAACGTCACGGCCATAAATAGAAGCAGAAGCCCGCCGAATCTGCGGTACAGCTCTCTCATACCAGTCGCCTCCTCTCTAAAATGTCCGGGCCGCTCATGGAAGCCCGATCTCCTTCCACGTTCTCCCGCCGTCGTCCGAGCGGAAAAAGGCCTTCGTCGTCCCCATCAGAATGCCTCCGTCTGAGATCGCGAGCATGGCGAGCACCTCGATGTTCGTCAGAGACGCCCCTTCCATGACGTGCCCGCCGTCCTTCGGAAGCAGACGGTGCAGCTCGTTGTTCATCACGCCGAACACCGCGTCGCCGCTTCCGCGGAAGAGGTCGGTGAAGTAACTGAACGGCGACCACTCGAACCCTTCTATCTCCAACTCCTCGACGTTCATGTCCTTCGGTGCGCACCGCCAGACGCCGTTCCGGGAGGCTCCCCAGAGCGCCCCCGCCCGGTCGAAGAGGGCGGAGAAAAGCCCGGAATTCACGTAGGCGTTCTTCCATGTCTCCCCGCCGTCGACGGAAGCCGAGAACCCCCGGTCGGTCGCGACGGCGACGCGGCTCCCGTCCGAACTCAGCGCGTAGATGTACCTGTACTCCGCCGTAACGGAGTGCGTAGGGGTGATTGTATAAACCCCGTCGTTTCCCTCGGTATGCTCCCAGCTCCGTCCGCCGTCGCGCGAGCGGAGGAGGCCGTTCCGCCACGTCGCCGCGAACACGTTGCCTCCGCTCTCGGCCATCGCGATCACCGGATCGAGCGCCGGAACTCCGTGCCGAGGCGAAATCACGCTCGGGTGGGTCTCCTTGGCGGGGAAGGAGGAGCGCGTCCACGTTCTTCCGTCGGAACGGTACGCACCGCCCGCGCCGCCCGCGAGCAGCGCGCCGTCGGATGTCCGCAGCAGGATCGCGCAGCCTCCTTCGTCGACGGGGATCTCTCCGTCGTTTCTCCACGTGCGCCCTCCGTCGGAGGATCGATACAGCCTGCCCGAGCGCGAGACCGCGAGGACGTGCCCCTTGTCGATTTCCACGAGCCCCGTGATCGGCTCGAACGGGAGGAGTGGCGTCCACGAAGAGCGCGCCGCCTCGGCGAAGAAGATTCCGCCGGTTGCGGTTCCGATCACCACGCCCTCTTTGAACGCTTCGATCGCCGTCACGGACACGCCGTTGCCGCCGCCCTCGGGGAAGGGCTCCCAGCCTCGCCCACCGTACCGCGAAACGAAGCAGCCGTCCCGGTGGGTCCCCGCCCACACCGACCCGTCCTTCGCCACGGCGAGCGCCTGGACGATAGAGCCCGGAGGCAGCCCTTCCGAGGCGTTCTCCCACGCGCCCTCTCCGCGCCGCACAAAGACGCCGCCTTCATAGGTTCCGGCGAAGAGCGTCTCCGTCGCCGCGCTCCACGCCAGCGAGAGGAGCAAAAGGTTCTCCGGTCCTTCGCCGAAGGCGTTCCAATTTCTTCCTCCGTCGTCCGAAACGCGGACACCGCCGCCGAAGGTCGCGCCCCACAGACGTTTGTTCTCCGACTCGATGACGTCGGTCACCAGGAAGTCGACATTTCCTCTGCTTCGCCCCCACTCTTTCTGGTTTTTCATCGATGTGCAGTAGAACCCCTCGCGCCAGTGGACGCCGAGGAAGGTGTCCGAGCGCGTAAAAAGGAAGTCCTTCAGATAGCCGCCCCCCTTCATGGACACCCACGATACGCCCCCGTTCTTCGAGACCAGCACCTCCTCGAAGGTCGAAAGGACGATGTACCCCTGCGGAGCGACGCGCAGCGAGTAGAAGTTGTCGGAAGAGATGCCGCTTCCGATGTGCCGCCAGCTCCTTCCTCCGTTCGAGGAGGAATAGACCCCTCCTCGTTCGGCCGTGGCGACGTAGAGCGTTCCGTCCGCCGCGGCCCGGACGGAGACGACGGGCGCCCATCCTTCCCCTTCCTGAACAAGCGCGGCCGATGCGGCGGAAACGAGCGGAAACCGCAGGAGCAGCGCGAGAAGAACAGCGCACGGAACTCGAGCACAACGCGGCTTCGTCCACAACATGTGTATGCACCTCCCTCGGGACAGTATGGTGTACAGTCAGCAGCACAAGAATATTCTCCGTGTGTTGAAATGTCAAACTTTACGCGACGTTCCTTGCTTCAGGGTACTGGATGGATGCCCTCGGAACAAGGAGTTGGACAAGGATGTTGCGCGAGTATTGCCGCGCATTCTGGAATTAGTGAGGTTTGGGACGGTTCCGGCGGAGAAGAGGGATTCTCTTCGTATGCTATAATAATCAAAAAATTTCATCATCTAGGGAGAGCTGTATGGCTGACAAAGACAAAGCTTTCAGGAGAATGCTCGGGGACGAGAAGATGTTCTTCCGGTTTCTTCGCCGTTTCTTACGGCGCGACATGCCTGCGGTCGTCGACGATCTGATAGAGTCCGGAGATTTTTCTCTCGACGATCTTATCCCGGAGAATATCACCTTCCTGCTCGACGTGGACGATATCGAGGAAGGGCGTTACATCCGCGAATGCCTTGAATTCGACACGCTGATACAGACGTGCCGCTCTTTTTCCGCCGACGGGGCGATCATGCTCGAAGCCAATCTGAAGATGCAGCAGAACGCGCTGGATAGGGGCGACCGCAAGCGCTTTCTCCTTCTCGACCAGGACTTCCACCGGCTTATCTGCCCGGGGTGTGGCCGCGAAAGGGTTTGGTCGGTCATCCGCAAGAACTTGCGGCGCTTTTCCCGCGTCCGCAGGCTGAAGAGCAAAGGCGGCGGCGTCGGGCAGGGGTCTTTCCACGAGCGGCACGAGGAGTTTCTGGAGGCGATACTCGCCCGCGAGACCGACCGCGCTCTGGCTATTCTCAATATTTTCCGTGATCATGCTGCTCTGCGTCATCGGGGCGTATTCCTCGAGGAACGGGAACATGTTCGACGTGTGGACCATGCTCTTCTTCGGCGTTCTGGGGTACGTCTTCGTGAAGATCAAGCTCCCGGTCGTCCCCTTCCTCATCGGCTTCATCCTCGGAAAGGACCTGGAGAAGTACTTCGTGGACTCCATCAAGAGGGTCGGCGGCTCCTTCTCGGTCTTTTTCACGCGCCCGATGGGGTAGGTGATCCGGGGGTTGATCGTCGCCTCCATAGCATAGTCGGTCTACGACTCCAGGAGGACGGCCCGCTGCGGCGCGGGCCTGCTCAACGGCGCGGTGGAACGGATGCGAAGAGAACTGCTTCCGCGCTTCCCGCATGTCGACGACATCGTGGCGCTGAACCACCCATACGTTTGCGACGTCGCCAGCGACGTCCCCGAAGCCGTCGTTCCCATAAGGACGTTGCGGAACATGCTGCGGAATCCGAACTTCGGAGGGGAGATTATGGTGATCGGGCTGGGGTGCGAGAAGCTCACCGCGGACAGGCTGCTCGAACCGGAGGAGATACGCCCCGAGAACGTGCTGATGCTCCAGGAGCACGCCGGGTTCGTCAAGATGACCGACGCCTTCTCCGGCATCATCGCGAATCCTGCGGCGGGGTACGCTGCGGACCTTCTGGTCGGGGCAGGCGCGACGATGATGCTCTCCAAGGTCACCGAAGTGGGGGGCGGCGTGGAGCGGCTCGCGGAGCGCTACGCCGATGTATCCGGTGAGCGCCCGTCCGTCGGAGGGTTCGTATTCGCCGCCACGCCCGCGAGCGACATGGTCTGCGGAACCTGTCAGCTCGCGTCGGGGATGACGCTCCAGGTGTTCATGACGGGGAAGGGGACGCCCTGCGGACTGGCCGCCGCGCCGGTGATCAAGGTCTCCTCGCGGTCGAACCTGAAGGACATGTGGAGCGACCCGATCGATGTGGACGCGGGAGCGATCGTTTCGGGCGAGGCGGATATCCGCAGCGTGGGCGAACAGCTCTTCCGAGAGATCTGGAGGTCGCAAGCGGGCGAAAACGCCCGGCGGCGGAACGCTACCGTCTGTTCAACGACATCTGCCTTTTCAACCCGGCCCCGATCACGTAGAATGCTCCCGCAGGAGATTCCCGGCGGGGCGCTCGCGGAACGGAACGACGCGTCGTCCCGGACGACTGTTGCAAGACCTTACTCCCGCCGTACCGAACGACGGGCAGCGCGAAAGGATTGGTACGTGTGAACACGGACTTCATCAAGGGTGTCATCTCCCCCATAGTGACCATAGTGGATGAAAACGAAAGAATCGATGAAAACAGGATGCGCCGGCAGGTGGACTTCGTCGTCGAGGGCGGTGTCCACGGCATCCTCGCCTTCGGGAGCAACGGCGAGTTCTACATGGTGGACGAGGACGAGATGGAGCGAGGGCTTCGGATCATTCTGGACCAGACGAAGGGGCGCGTCCCCGTCTATTTCGGCATGGGCGTCGTCAAGACGAGGAAGTGCGTCCAGCTCGCCCGCATGGCCGCGGATATGGGAGCGGACGGGGTCTCCGTGCTGCAGCCGATGTTCCTGAAGCCGACGGAGGACGAGCTGTACCTCCATTTCAAAACCATCGCCGGGGCCGTTCCCGAAACGCCGGTGCTGCTGTACAACAACCCGGGGAGGACGGGGTACTCCCTCTCAGCCGCTCTGGTGGCGAGACTTGCGACCGACGTGGACAACATCGTCGGCATCAAGGACTCCAGCGGCGACATAACGCTGACGAGCGAGTTCCTCCGCCTGACGAAGACGAAAGAGAAGGACTTCAAGGTCTTCGGGGGGAAAGACACGCTGATCTACGGCGCGCTCGCCCACGGCGCGGACGGCGCGGTGGCCACGATGGCGAACTTCTGTCCGGAGTTGGTGGTCTCTATCTACGAGAAGTACGTCGCGGGCGACCTGAAGGGGTCCCTAGAGGCGCAGTTCCGGCTGAACCCGGTGCGCCTCGCCATGGACAGGGCGAGCTTTCCCGTCGCCACGAAGGACATGGCGAAGCTGCTGGGGCTGGATGTGGGCGAACCCTTCCGCCCGAACCTGAGCAGCTCGGGCGACATGCTGGAGTTCATGAAAAAGAGAATGCGGGAGGGCGGACTGCTGCCGTAGCGCCTCTCCCGAAGAAGACGCAGAGGGCGTACCTGCGGAAAATCGAGGGTATGCCCTTGAGTGTTATCGCGTCGCGCCTGGAGCGGTTGCTTATCCGGCGAAGGGGCACCCCTCAACCCGGCCGCTTTCGGGGCCGAAAAAGAAGAGGAGGCGGAGCGGTACGACCGGCGGGAGGAGGGGTGTTCATGTTCGGGGCGAACAGGAGGCGTACGCCGCAGGAGACCTATGCGGAAAACTTCATACGGACGGCGTCGCGCGAGCAGCTGCTGCTGATTACCTACGACATAGGCATTCAGAGCTGCTTGGCTGCGGAGTCCGCGCTGTCGAAGCACCTCTACGACGAGACGAACGAACACCTCAAGCGGGCGCAGAGCGTGGTGCGCGAGCTGATGATCACTCTGCGCGTGAACAAGGATAATCCGGTGACGACGAATCTTATGCGCCTGTACGACTTCATGTACACGACGCTGGTCAAGGCGAATACCACGAAGGACGCCGGAAAAATCGCGGAGGTGCGCACGATGCTCGAAGATCTGAAGGCGACCTGGGAGCAGAGCATCGTGAAGATAGCGGAGGAGTACGATGAAACCAAGAAGAACGAGTATCTGAACAACCTCCCCTCGGTCCAGAGAAGCGGCGACAGGTTTTCCGCGCAGGGGTAGCGAACCCCTTGCAACCGCCATTCCGGCGCCTCTTCTTTCGCGGAGAGAAGCAGCTCCTCCTATTACATTTCTTGCTTTCCGCAGAGCGAAGAACTGTCGAATCCGTCCGCTTTTTCTTTCTCTACCCGTTTCGTCATAAATGCTTTTTCCGACTTCCCGCAGTGCATTTTCTATGGTATGCTGTACCGCATTCAAACTATTGACTGCGACAAAGGAGCTTTGCTGTGAGCACTTCACGATCAACATACAGGTCGCTTTTTGCGGACCCTTCCTTCCCCCTCTTTCTTATTCTGACGGGATCGTTCTTTCTGACGATTTTCTTCCGGATATCGGCATCGGTGATTTTGCCGCTTGAAGGCGAACGGCTCGGCATGAGCGCGTCGCTGGTCGGGTTCGTCTCCAGCGTGCATTTTTACGCCTACGCGTTGATGCAGCCCGTCTCCGGAATTCTTCACGACCGCTACGGTCCTGTGCGCGTGGTGACGTGCGGCTTGCTGCTTACCGCAGCCTCCTGCCTTCTGTTGACGATCGTCCGAACCCCCTTCACGCTCGGCGTATGGCGTCTGGTCTCCGGGTTCGGCGTCTCCCCCATGTACTCGGCGACGCTCGTCTTCATGGCGTTCGCCTTTCCCGCGGAGCGCTACTGCTTCTATGCCGGGATCAACTTCGCCGTCTCCAGCCTGGGAGCGATCGTCTCGGTGGCTCCTCTCGGCTTCGCGCTGGATACGTTCGGCATTCCGTCGACCTTCGCTCTTCTCTCCGGAACAAGCTTCTTCATGGCGCTCTTTCTCGGGCGCAGGGCCAAGAAGGATCCCATGCGCAGGGCGGCGGGCGACGAGAAGAAGACGCTCTCCTCCATCCTGCCCGGGATCGGGCGGGCTGTGGTGTTCATCTTCCGGGACAGGCGCGTGCGTGCGCTGATGATCCTCTGGGCCGTCTCCTCGGCGTCGCTGCTGACCTTCCAGGGGCTCTGGGGCGTTTCGTGGTTCGTTGCCGCCTTCAATGCGTCGCCCGCGTCCGCCCGTTTCTGGAGTTCGCTGATCAGCGCGGGGATGATGTGCGGTCCCCTCATGGTGGGTGGAGTGGTGCTCTCCCCGGAGAAGCTGCCCCGGATCATCCGGTTCGTCAGCTCGATCAATGCGGTTGTCTGGTTCCTTCTGCTCGGAGTTACCGTATCGGGGCTCCCTGTCTGGGTGGGCGGCGCGGCTGCGCTGCTTCTGGGGGCGATCTCCGGTCTTCGGGGCGTTTTCGCGCTTGCGGGGGTGACGGCTCTTGCCCCTGCGGGGGAGAAGGGCGTCGTCTTCGGGGCCATGAACATGATGGCGGTCCTCTCCGCAGTTGTTTTTCAGTGGGGGACCGGAATCGTGATCGACCACTTCCCGGCGGGGCAGCCGGGGGTGTACACTGCGGAGGGGTACTTTACGGCCTTTCTGCTCGTCTCGTGCGCGATGGCCGCGAGCATGCTCGCCCTCCCCACGCTCGGAAAAGAGCCGCTGAAGCAGGAGGTATGAAGGAAACGCCCCTCCGTCGAAAAGGCGGGGCGTGCGTGTTCTGTTTCTTTTTGGAGCGCTTAGTTCGAGGCTTCTTCGAGCATCCGGTACTCTTCGGTATCTTTCAGCGCGTCGTTGCGCGCCGCCACGTCGAGCGCGCACTCTCCGTCGTTGTTGCGGAGCGAGGCGTCCGCTCCGGCGCGCAAAAGCCGCCCTACCATCTCCGGGTTTGCGTTCTGCGCCGCCGCCCGCATCAGCGCGGTCCAGCCGTAGGTGTCCCGGGCGGCGATATCCGCCCCTCCCTTCAACAGAAGATCAACGACCGGGCCGGGGTTCTCCGTCCGGAGCGCGGCGACGATCATGAGCGGGGTGAACCCCTCCGCGTTCGCGCCGTCCACCTCCGCGTCCTCCTCCAGAAGACGTTTCACCATTTCTGGGTTCGGATTGAAGCGCGCGGCGCGCATGAGCGCCGTCCACCCCATGGAATCCTTCGTCTCGTTGATGTCTGATCCGGCCCGCAACAATGCCGAGAGAACGTCCGGATTGCCGTTGAGCGCCGCCGCCCGGAGGAACGCTGTGAGGCCGTCCTTGTCCCGAGCATGCGGATCGGCTCCCGCCTCAAGAAGCAGGGCGACGACGGCGAGCGCTTCCGGATTCGGCGTGGAGCCGACTGCGAACATGAGCGGGGTTGTTCCGTGCGAGGTGGCTTCGTTCACGTCCGTTTCGGCCTCCAGAAAGACCCTGAGGACCTCCGTATTCGGATTGTCGACCGCGTAGGCAAGAACACCCGCGCCGAGTGCGTTTTTTGACCGGACGTCCGCTCCTGCGGCGATGAGCGCCCTGATGGCATCGGGATTCGGGTTGCTTCTCGCGGCGCGCATGAGCGGCGTCTTGCCGTATTCGTCGCGCGCGCCGAGGTTCGCGCCCTCCCTGATGGCTGCTGCCAGCTCCTCCGGGGTTCCTTTTTCGCAGAGGATCAGGAACTCTCCGTCGCTCAAGGCCGCCGTCGAAAGCCCCGCAGCGACGCATACAAGAAAAAACGCCGCCGCGCATATAGTGAACGCTCTCTTCATAGTATGCATCCTCCCGATGGAAAATTTCGATTCGGCACACATTATAACGCTTCTTTGTCCTCGCGTTCATCGATCCTGCGTACCACCCTGCACGGGTTGCCCGCGGCGAAGACTCCCTCGGGAATATCTCGGGTCGCCACGCTTCCCGCCCCGATGACCGAGCGTGAACCGATCGTGACGCCGGGGCAGATGATGGCGCCGCCGCCCACCCAGACGTCGGAACCGATAACGACGGGTTTCCCGAACTCCTTCCCCCGCCGCGCCCGCGCGCCCATGGGGTGTGTTGCCGCGTAAATCTGTACTGCGGGGCCGAACATCGTGAAGTCGCCGATGCGTACTTCGCAGACGTCGAGGACGATGCAGTCGAAGTTGAAGTACACTCTTTCCCCCAGGAGGATGTGCACGCCGTAGTCGCAGCGGAAGGGAGGCTGCACATTCACGCTCTCTCCGCCGCTTCCGAAGAGGTCCCGCAGGATGATGCGACGGAGCTTCTGCTCCGACTCGCGGGTCGCGTTCAAGTCGAGGCACAGATCTCGCGCCCGTGCCCGCATATGGACAAGCTCGTGGTCGGATGGGTCGTACAGTTCGCCTGCGAGCATCTTTTCCCGTTCGGTCATTCGTGCTCACTCTCCTCGTTTTCAGATCTCGTCCAGCGCACGGCGGACGTCGTCGACGCATCAACCTCCGCAATCGGCTCTTACTCCTTCGGCAGCGAGAGCCCCCAGAGCGCCGACTTCTCCTCGTCGTCCAGGGTCCAGACGCCTCGGTGCAGCTCGCGGAGGCGCTCGGGGTCCTTGAGCAGCGCAGTCTTCTCCTTTGCGGAGAGGGCGTTCGGCCCAAGGCGCAGCGCCTTCTCCACGAGGCGTTTTCGAGTCTCCTCCCGCAGGGGGGAGGCTCGTTTCTTCCTTCGGGGCGCCTGCATCGCCATGTGCAGGGCGTGGGTGTGCGGGGCGACTGCGGCCCGGAGGAATCCCTGCTTCCGCGAATGCCCGAACGGCGAGTAGCGAGCGGGGCGCTCCATGTTGTCCTCCAGGTCCTGAAGGATGGGCGGCAGGCGGACTTCCGAAGGAACGAGGAAGAGCCCGATCTTTCTGAAGAACCTGCCGACCGAGGCCCTTCCCGTAAAGACGGAGATCGGTATGGAGAGCACGAAGGAGAAGATCATCGGCGAGATCCACCAGAAGAAGGACGGGATGATCCAGTAGACGACGCCTCCCCACGCGAGGCCGAGCAGCGTGCCCCACCAGTGCGCGGCGAACGCCTCGCGCCAGGTCGTTCCCCTGTCGTCGCGCGATTGCGTTCCCCAGCCGATGCTCTTCCCGAGGAGCGTCGAGACGATGAAGAGGCTGTGGAAAATCATGCGGATCGGCGTGAGGATCATCGAGAGCACCACTTCGAGGAAGACGCTCGTGTAGAGGCGTATCGGCCCTCCGTACGCCCGCGCGCGGAAGTCCTTGACGAGGATGGGAAGCGCGGAGAGGATCTTCGGCAGAAAGAGGAGCAGCGTGGTGGAGCCGAGCAGCGAGAGCGCCCAGTGGGGCCGCCAGACGGGCATGCTCGGGAGGATTTTTCGAAGTATGGGCATGTAGATCGGCTCGAAGAGCGCCTCGGAGACGGCCTGCGCCGAGTTGACGACGAGGAAGGTCAGCCACAGGAGCGCGGAGCCGTAGGTGAGGACGCCGTTCAGGAAGAGCGCGCGGTGCGCGGGGAAGAAGCCCCGCGTGAAGATCAGCCGCATGTGCTGCAGATTGCCCTGACACCAGCGGCGGTCGCGCTTCAGTTCGTCGAGCAGGGTCGGCGGCGTCTCTTCGTAGCTCCCCTCGATGTCGTAGGCGAGCCAGATGCCGTACCCGGCCCTGCACATCAGCGCCGACTCGACGAAGTCGTGGCTCAGGATGTCCCCGCTCAGCGATCCTTTGCCCGGCAGGCGCGGGAGCTGACAGTGCTTCATGAACGGCTCCACCCGGAGGATGGCGTTGTGCCCGCAGTACTGCGCGTCGCCGAGCTGCCAGAAGTGGAGTCCCGCCGCCAGCAGCGGTCCCTGGACGTGGTTGGCGAACTGCTGCACGCGCGCGATGAGCGTCTCCCGGTTGACGGCCAGCGGAAGCGTCTGGACGATGCCGATGTCCGGCCGGTCCTCCATGATCTGCACCAGGCGCACCATGCTCTCGCCGGTCATGACGCTGTCGGCGTCGAAGACGATCATGTAGCGGTAGTTCTTTCCCCAGCGGCGGCAGAAGTCCGCCACGTTGCCGCTCTTTCGTTTGATGTTGTTGTCGCGCTTCCGGTAGAAGACGTGCGCCTCCGTTCCCTCTTCTTCGAGGCGGAAGCCGTGCCACGCCTCTTCCTCTTCCACCCAGACGTCGGGGCTTGTGCTGTCGCTGAGGAGGAAGATGTCGAAGCGGTCGAGGGAGCCGGTCTGCTTCAGCGAGCGGTAGACGGTGCGCACCCCCGCGAAGACGCGGTTCACCTCTTCGTTGTAGATGGGGATGAGGATCGCGGTCCTCGCGTTCGTGTCGGGAATGGAGAGGTCGCGCCCGTCGCAGCTCTTCGAGACGCGGAAGCGGTCGCGCTTCGTCAGCAGGACGAAGAGCCCCCCCATGAATGCCCAAAAACCCACGGAGATCCACGCGAAGAGGATGCCGAAGGCGGCCACGAGGAGCGCGTCGAGCACGATGCTTGCGCGTTCGGGGAGCAGGCGGGCCATGGTGTAGCTCGACGTGATCGTGGGGATGAGGACAAGGAAGATCAGCGCGATGCGCCGTCTGCTTCCGGCGCGTTTCCAGGAGGGGATTGCGGCGGTGTCGGGCGCGTTCATCGGGCAGCCTCCCGGGCGAAGAGTTCACGACGCCAGCGCCGCATCCAGCGGACGAACGCCGTCTTCCACGGAACGCGGTCCATCGGTTCGGCGACCATCACGCCTCTGTTCAGCGGAGGGCACGAAGGGATACGGCGCGTACCGAGCAGTCCCTCCGGGCGATGCGCTTCGAGCAGGTTGAAGAGCGACTCCATCGCTTCGGCGGGAACGTGGGAGTTCCCCCCGTCCTCGGTGGGTTCCTCGCGCGCGCCGCAGGCGCGAAGGCTTGCGGCTGCAAGGTCGAGATCCTCGAACGGCGGCAGATCCAGTCCGCGCAGATAGAGAAGCACGCGGTCGCGCGAGGTCCTCCACGCGACGCGCTCCGGAGGAGTATCCCCCGGGGTGTTCTCCGGGAGTCCCGTCATCGTCCTTCCTCCTCCGCGAAGGCTTCCGGCGAGAGAAGCCTCGCGAGGGCTTTGAAGGCAAGAGAGCGCGGCTGTGTGCCGGCGGCGTGTCCGGTGCAGTGCATAAAATCCACTCCTTGGTCGTGTTGTTGTATCTGTTGAGTATACTTCCTTTTGAAGGAAGAGAGAAGGAAAAAACAGGGAGAGGAGCAAATTTCGCTCCTCCCCGGCGTGTTCACTCGACTGGCGGCAGCGAGAGACCCCAGAGGGCGGCCTCTTTCTCGTCGTCGATGTTCCAGACGCGCCTGTGCAGCTCCGCAAGGTGAAAGGGGTCGTTCAGGAGCGTCATCTTCTCCTTCGCGGAAAGGGAGTCGGGGCCGGAGCGAAGCGCCTTCTCCACGAGGGCTTGCCGCGCTTCCTCTCTTGCGGGCGCTCCCTTTTTGTAGCGCAGCAGGAGCGACGTGTGGAGAGCGTGGACGCAAGGGTCGCTCACGGCGCGGAGAAACCCCTGCCGCGGCGAGAGCGGAAGAGGGGAGTAGGGCTGTTCCTCTTGAAGGGTTTTCGCCAGCTCGCACAGCTCCAGCGGCGGTTCCGTCTCCTCCGGAGTCGTGAAGAGCCCAGCCCTCCGGAACGCCTTCCCCAGGCCCGCTCTGCTGGTGAGGACGGAGAGCGGGATGGAGAGCGCGAGCGAGAGGATGATGGGGGAGATCCACCAGAAGAAAGAAGGGTTCGTCAGAGAGACGAGCGCGCCCCAGAGGATGCCGAGCAGCGTTCCCCACCAGTGAACGGAGACGGCGTCCGCCCACGGCGTCCCCCGGTCG
Organism: Synergistaceae bacterium; assembly: GCA_018436725.1. GTDB lineage: Bacteria > Synergistota > Synergistia > Synergistales > Aminobacteriaceae > JAAYLU01. The sequence goes on from JAHDKT010000018.1 coordinate 47,971, forward strand.
TCGCGGGACTGGGTCGGCCAGCCGACGTTTCCGCCCAGTATGGTGGAAAGGATGAAGACGCTGTGGTGCAGCATCCGCACCGGCGCGAGCAGCGTGGAGAGCGCCACTTCCAGTAGAATGCCGCAGGCGAGCCGGAGCCTCCCCCCGTAGAGCCTGGCCGTCGGGTCGCGCAGCAGCGCCAGCGCGTAGCTGAAAAACTTGGGGAGGAAGAGCAGCACCGCCGTCGAACCGAGCAGCGCGAGCGCCCAGTGCGGTCTCCAGATCGGCCACTGCGGGAAGAGCGTCTTCGTGTCGAGGAAGTACACCGGTTCCAAGTAGACCTCGGCGATGGCCTGCGCCGAGCTGATGAGCAGGAAGGCCAGCCAGAGCAGCGCCGAACCGTAGGAGAGAATACCGTTCAGGAAGAGCGCGCGGTGCGCCGGAAAAAAGCCCCTCGAAAAGATCAGTCGCAGGTGCTGCAAGTTGCCCTGGCACCAGCGCCGGTCGCGCTTCAGCTCGTCGAGCAGGGTCGGCGGCGTCTCTTCGTAGCTGCCGTCGAGGTCGTAGGCCAGCCAGACGCCGTACCCGGCGCGACGCATGAGGGCCGACTCCACGAAGTCGTGGCTCAGAATGTCGCCGCCGAGCGGCCCCTTTCCGGGGAGGCGCGGTAGTTCGCAGTGCCCGATGAACGGCTCCACCCTGATGATCGCGTTGTGCCCCCAGTACTGCGCGTCGCCGAGTTGCCAGAAGTGCAGCCCCGCGGCGAACATCGGCCCGTAGACGCGGTTGGCGAACTGCTGCGCCCGCGCGAGCAGCGTCTCGCGGTTCACTCCTGCGGGGGGCGTCTGCAGAATGCCGATGTCGGGCCGCGCCTCCATCATCTGCACCATCCGGACCATCGTGCGTCCCGTCATAATGCTGTCGGCGTCGAAGACGATCATGTAGCGGTAGTTCTTTCCCCATCGCCTGCAGAAGTCGGCCACGTTCCCGCTCTTCCGCTTCGCGTTGCTCCGGCGCTTGCGGTAGAAGACCCGGCCGAAGGCGTCATGCTCCGTGCAGAAACGATGCCACGCCTCTTCTTCCTGAACCCAGACGTCGGGGTCCGTGGTGTCGCTCAGGATGAAGAAGTCGAACCGGTCGGGCGAGTCCGTCGCCGCGATCGAGTCGAAGACGGTCTTCAGCCCCGCGAAGACCCTCTTGACGTCCTCGTTGTAGATCGGAATGAGCACGGCCGTCCGGGCCTGCGGGTCGTCTATAGAATACCCGAGCCCCTCGCAGACGTTGGAGACCGAGTAGCGGTTGCGCCGCTGTAAAAGAAGAAAGAAGCCCATCAGCGCCGTCCAGAAGCCCACCGAGATCCAGGCGAAGAGCACCGCGAAGACGGCGAGCAGCACGATCTCCAGCGGGCTTCCTCCGCGCGAAGGCAGGATGGAGGCCATCGTCCTGCACGCAACGAAGGTCGGAGCGAGGACGAGGAGAATCAACAGCAGCCTCCTCCGGCCCGCGCTGCGGTTCCAGTCCAGTTCGAACGCGGTCATTCGGCGCGCCTCCTTCCGAAGAGGTCGTTCTTCCAGCGGCCGAGGAGGCGGACGAACGACGTCCTCCACGGAACGCGGTCCAGTTCCTCCGGAACCATCACGCTGCGGTTGAGCGGTGGGACGGAGGCGAGATGCTTTCCTTCGGAATCCAGCACGCCCCGGTCGAGTCCGTGCTCTTTTAAGAGCGAACGAAGCGACTCCATCGACTCCGCCGCGGAGGACGGGCCGGTGCGCTTCAGGCTTTCGACGGCGAGGTCGAGCCCTTTGTACGGCGGCAGATTGAGCGCGCGCACATAGAGCAGCACCCTGTCGCGGGAGATGCGCCAGCGGTCGGCATCACGGGTGGAGGTCATAGGTCCAGGTCTCCGTGAGCGGTTCAGGGATATTCTCGCCCCGCTTCAGCAGCGCGGAGAGGCGGATGCGGGGTCGGCCCGCGGGCGAGGGAAAGAGCGTCTTGAGCCCTCCCTCGGATTCGGGCGCGATCTGGAAGACCAGCCGCCACCCTCCGGTGGCCTCGTTCTTTTGAAGCTGTTTCTCGACGAGGCGCGCGCCGTCGCCCACGGTCACGATGCTCGTCAGGCCCGCGCCCGCCGGGAGTTCCGAAAGTCCGTCCCCTTCGAAATCAAGGACGAACTTTTTCATCTCCGGAGCGTTTCCGGCGGCGACGCGGGTCGCCATGACGCGGCCGAGGTCGTGGACCGGACGGTGGGGCGGAAGCCAGCGCATCCGGTAGGCGAAGGTCATCGTTCGCGGATATTTCGGCGTTTCGCCCTTGGGTTTTCCGTCGCCGCCGGCTTCCGACGTCTTCGCCGGGACCCAGTAGGCGACGATATTGTCGTGGATCTCCTGTTCGGTCGGGATCTCCACAAGTTCCACAAACCCCTCTCCCCACTCGCCGAGCGGTTCGATCCAGAGGGACGGACGCTTCTCGTACCGTGCCTCCAGGTCCTGGTAGTGGTCGAAAATCCAGTCGCGCTGCATCAGGCCGAAGCCTCTCGGGTTCGGAAGAGGTACCGAGAGCACGGCGAGGCGCTTCGGGTTCGCCAGCGGCCGCCACGTCCACTCTCCCTCCGCGCTGCGGAACAGAAGCCCGTCCGAGTCGTGCACCTCCGGACGAAAGTCGCCGTCGCGTCCGTTCTCCGGCTCGCCGTAGAGGTACATGCTCGTGAGCGGCGCCAGGCCGATCTTCTGCACGTCTTTCCGCAGGAAGAGCGCGCACTCCACGTCCATAACGGTCTCCTCGCCGGGGGTCAGGATAAATCGGTAGGCCCCGGTCAGACTCTGACTGTCGAGGAGCGCGCAGACGGTGATCTTTTGTGCGTCCGAGGCGGGTTTTTCGATCCAGAATTCGCGGAAGTACGGGAATTCCTCGCCGGACTGCATCGCGGTGTCCACGGCGAGGCCGCGCGCCGAGAGGCCGTACTGCGTGCCGCGGGCCACCGCCCTGAAGTAGCTTGCGCCGAGGAAGACGGCGGCTTCGTCCTTGTAGTCGTCCCTGTTCAAGGGGAAGTGCAGCCGGAAGCCGGTGAAGTCCAGCGGGACGGCGCCCGTCTTCGACGCGAAGGCGTTGTCCCCGTACTCGAAGAGGGTCGTGGAGAAGGGGAGGCGGAGCGACCCTCCGTTATGGACTATGTTGATTACGACGAGCCTGTTGTAGAAAAGGCCCGGATGGAAGAACTGCGCCTCGAAGGGCAGCTTCTCGTTCCGCCACAGGGACATCTCCGGGCGGAAGCGGATCTTTCGCCACTGGTCGTAGCTGATGTTCAGCAGAAAATCGGGAACCGCGCCGTCCGGATTTTCAAAGGGGCGTGCGGCGAGCGCTTCGGCTTTCTTCACGACATTTTCGAAAACGAACGTTTCGGCGGCGAATAGCTCCGGAGGCGGCGAAACGACGGGGGACGATGCGTTCTCATCGGCGTACAGAGAAACAGGGAAAAAAAGAGACACCGCCGCCAGAAGAACGGCGACGGCACGATGGCGGATTATTCTGCGGAGCACTTCGCGAGACAACACACAAGACCCTCCTTGGCCGGATTTTCCGGACCGGTTGTGAAAGCAGATACATCATAGTCAATTTTGGATAGAGCGCAAGGGGGGAGAAAAGAGAGACTTTTTCAAAAGAACGCTCGGTCGAAAAGCGAAGGAAGGGAGTCTGCGGACAAAGGTCTGGAGAAGAGGTACCCCTGGAGCAGAATATCGTCGTTATGAGAGAGGAGCGACCGGATCGCGGCGAGCTGCGTTTCCGTTTCGACGCCCTCCACGGTAAGCTCTAAACGAAGTTCGCCGGCCATGTGCATCATCGTCGAGACGATGGCGCGCGTCTTCGGATTGGCCAGGTCGGCGGTGAAGGACCGGTCGATTTTGATGCCTGCGAGCGGGAGGCTGCGAATGTACGAGAGCGAGGAGTACCCCGTGCCGAAGTCGTCGAGAGTGAAACGCATCCCGTACTCCATCAGCTCTTCCATGATTCGCACCGCATAGTCCGGATTCGACATGAAGGCCGATTCCGTGATCTCCAGTTCGAGAGAACGCGGCTCCGTCCCGGTGCGCTCGAGAACCCCCAGGACGGAAGGGACGAACCACTCCGAGGCAAGCTGTTTCGCGGAGACGTTCACGCACATGACGATGTCGTGTCCTTCCCTTCGCCAGTTTCCCGCCTGGAGACAAGATCGTTCGAGTGCGAAGCCGCCGAGCGCGTTGATCTCCCCTATATCCTCCGCGAGGGGGATAAAGACGTCGGGCGGGATGGTTTCGTTCTCCCTGTTCGTCCAGCGAAGCAGCGCTTCGACGCCGGCGATCCTCCCGCGCTTCATGCTGATCTTGGGCTGGTAGTGAACGTTGAGCGCTCCTTCGTCGATCGCGGTTCGAAGTTCTCCTTCGAGGCGTATCTTCTGCTGCGCCTTGCGGTCGAGCGTCTCGGTGAAGAGGCGGTACGAATCGCCGCCTTCCTTTTTAGCGCGTTCCATCGCGAGCGAGGCGTTTTGAAGAAGAATTTCCGGAGCATCTCCGTCCCTCGGGAACAGAGCGATTCCGGCGCTGGCGGTGAGGCGGAAAGTTTCGCCGTCTATGGGGAACGGTAAGCGCAACGAGGCGAGGATGCGGTCGGCGGCGCGAAGCACGGAGCGCAGATCGCCGCTCTTCGGTATCAGGATGACGAACTCGTCTCCGCCGAACCTGGCGGCCGTTCCTGTCCCGGCGATAGCGGACGAGATGCGTTGCCCGGCTTCTTGTAGAATGCGATCGCCTGCGGGGTAGCCCAGTGTCTTGTTGATCGAGCCGAATCGATCGAGCCCTAGAATAATCACGGAGACAAGCTCCCCGTTCTCTTTTTTCCGGGAAAGGGCGACCGAGAGACGGTCGGAAAAAAGGAAGCGATTTGGCAAGCCGGTAAGACTGTCGTGGAACGTCTCGTGGAGCAGACTGTCCCTGCTGCGGTGGAGTTCGCTCAAGTCTTGGAAGACGCCGATGTACTGCGTGGTTTCTCCCAAGTCGTCCATGCAAACGACGATGTCGAGTTTCGCCGGAAATGCCTCGCCGTTTTTTCGTCTGTTCCAGATTTCGCCCGACCACCTTTTTTTCTGTAGAAGATCGCTCCACATTCGCTCGAAGAACTGACGGTCGTGGGTATTCGATTTTATAATGCGAGGATTATTTCCTATGGCTTCCTCTCGCGAAAAGCCGGTGATTTCGGTGAAAGCATGGTTCACTCGGAGAATCGTTCCTTCCGGATCTGTGATGACGACTCCTTCCGAAGCGTGGTCGTAGACGCTGGTGACGATAGCAAGCTGTTTTTCCGTCTGTTCGAGCGCGCTTGTTTTCTCGCGGAGCGATCTGTCGACGATGGCGAGGCGCGACGCCTTTCTCCCGAGAACGACTGCCCGTATGCTCAGGAAAAGCGAAAGACCTCCCGCCCCCAGAACCGCGAAGAGTCCCAGCAGAGAAAAACGTTTTCTCCACGAGGCGACCTCTCGATACATGTCGTCCAGGTAGACGCCTGTTCCGAGGATCCAGTTCCATGGGGCGAAGAGCGCCACATGCGACGTCTTGGCCGAAATCGTCTCCAAATCGTCTTTAAAATTCCAGACATAATCAAGATATCCCCCTTCCGGAGTGAGAGCGGCGGCATCCTCTATTCCGTCGAAGAGCCCGCGGAGCAGCGCCCCGTCCGGCCCTTTCGCCGCGTCGGGACTGACCCCTTCGAGATCCGGGCGATATGGATGCATGATGAGCGTTCGTTCGGGGCCCAATACCCAGAAGTAGTCTTTTTCAGCCTCTCCGAAGCGGTGCATCCGGAGACGGTGCAACGCACGCTTCTGCGCCTCCTCCACGGAGAGGATTCCATTACGCGTTTCGGCGTGGAGCGCTTCGAGATAGGTTATCTGCACTTGGATCAGATATTTGCAGAGCAGGCGCTTCTGATCGAGATAGCTCTCTTCGAGCAGGGGGAGAAAAAAAGAGAAGAGCAGCACGAGGAGAAAGAGGATCAGGACGAAAACAGGAGCCATGGTGTGGAGAAACGTCGCGAGAAAAGTTTTCCACTGACGATGTCCCGCTCCGTCGAGGTCGGGAACAGGCAGGTACGATTCGTGAGAGCGCGTCGGCGTCTCCGGCATTCCCGGAATCTCCTTTCTCCGGTACGTGCGTTCCTAGGCGCGTACACCTGAAGACATTGTAGCAGACGTTGAAAATTGCGGAGGATTCGTCGGACTCATATCTGTTCATCCGAAAGTCTGGAGAGGTACTGCCTGCGGAGGAGAAGCGGGGGCGGCGATATCTCGGTCGCCGCCCCCGGGGAGAAGGCGCCCCGGCCGGAATGCATGGAGTCGGGTTCAGAGTTTTGCGTGGGTGTCGAACCACCAGAAGAAGGATTGCGGATCGAGTTCGTCCGGACCGCCCTTGATCAGGCAGTCCGCCTGTTGGAAGATCTTGTCGTCGGCGGTGTCCGAAGGCGCGGGCAGCGCGACGCAGGTCATTCCGGCGCGGAGTGCCGCCTCGACGCCGAAGCGGGTGTCTTCGAAGACGATGGTCGCGGAGGGGGCCACACCCATCCGGCGCGCGGTCTCCAGAAAGATGTCGGGTTCGGGCTTTCCCTTCCTGACCTCGGAGGAAGAGACGATCATGGAGAAAAAATCCCGGACGCCCAGAGACTCAAGAATCTCTCCGGCGATGGATGCGTTGGATCCGGTCGCTATGGACATCGGAAGCTTGCGCTTGCGGAACTCCTCAAGGATTCTTTTCATCGGCGGGTAGAGACGGCTGGATTTCAGCGCGAGCGACCTGTAGATGGCGTTCTTCTCGTCCATCAGACTTTGTACGTCGCTTGCGAGGCCGTAGTTGGCCTTGATCCTCCGGACCATCTCGTTGATGTCCTTCCCGACGAAGGCCTTCTTGTCCTCCCGTGAAAACGAAACCCCCCTACGAGCGAGGAGAACCCTGTCGCTCTCGTAATGGTTCTCCTCGCTGTCGATCAGGGTGCCGTCGAGATCGAAAATTACTGCTTTTACAGCCTCCGGGGTGCTTCGGCGCAGCTCCGTCTCTCCCGCAAGGAATGCAAGTGGTGTCGCGATCATCATGATTCTCCCTTCCCGAATGCTCTGGTCCGGAAGAATTGTATCATGGAATTTCTTTCAGGAAAATACGCTTCTCTCCTGAATTCTGCTACAGTTTCTCTCTTCTGCTCTCTTCGGAGCGTCGCGAGAAGCAGGGCGAGCGGAAAAATCATGGCGTTCCGCACGCCGGCGTCTCCCGTCGCGCATCCGATGTCGGAGTCAAGGCCTTCTCGCCGACATCGGATACATGATATTTTGAAAATTCTCGTCTCGCACGGCTTGCTCGTTCTCTTCGCTTACATATTCCTTTCGTGATTTTTTGTTTGATTTATAAAATAATGTACCGATTATTTGTAGCTCTTTTATCCAGAAAGAATGCTTTTGAGGAAGACCCTGTTACAATATGTGGTGTTCAAGCTCCAGAAACTCTTTTCGAGGTGGTGAAGTGAAAAAACAGGAGAGAATTTCATCGTCTCTCCACCTTTACTTATGATAAAGCTGGCCGGCGGAACTGCGATTCTCGGAATCATCGTGGTAACGATAACCGCCGGAGCTTTGCTCAGCCGTTTCTCGGGGGGAGGTATGGAGGAGAATGCGCTACAGAAGGCCATTCTCGCTGCTCACGGACCGGAGAACATCCTCGATGCGAAAAGCGACGAATCCGGGATAGTCGCGATTATTCCCAAGAGAGGCGCTTGAGCTTTCTTCAGCGCGTATCGATCTTCAAGAATAGACGCGCTTCCACCGGAGCGTTTTCTGAGGATGGCGCTACGGTCTTTTTTCGCCGGATGAAAAGCGCGGTTTTTCAAGGCGAAAAGAGGACGTTGCCTAGATTTGTAAATAATAAGCATAATAGCGTATGTTCAAATATGATCTAAGTTCATTCTATTGGAGGGGATGCAATGAATGTTGCGAACGAGGCGGCGGAACGCGGAACGCGGCGTGCGGGGTTCTCTTTGATGATGAAACTCGGCGGAGGGACGGCGTTGCTTGCGATGTTGCTGGTGTTTGTCACGACCGGCGCGGCGGTGGCTATTTTCTCGAACTACCTCGAACGGGATGCGAGAGAAAAAGCTGCTGCGGCCGTCAACGGTCTGGAGAACATTTTAGAGGCCAAACGAGACGAAACGAGGATGGTCAGCCTTTTCCTCGCCAGGTACGGGGATATCGTCGAGGACGTCAAGGCGGGAAACTCTTTCGAACTGCTGGTAAAACTTACCCCGATGTGGAAGGAAAGCGACCTCGATTTCGTCACCGTGCTCGACGCAAAAGGGAACGTGATTATCCGTTTGCACGAACCGGACAAGCGAGGGGATTCTCTCGCCGGGCAGCGAAACGTGCAGGGCGCGCTTCGGGGGGAGGTCTCCACTTTCATCGAGCCGGGGACGCAGATCCCGCTTTCCGTCCGCACCGGCGTGCCGCTGAAAGATGCTTCCGGCACGGTCGTCGGCGTGCTCTCCGCAGGGCTTGCTTTCTCCAGAGAGGCCTTCGTCGACCAAGCGAAGCATATGTTCGGAGCCGAAATCACCATCTTCGCGGGGGACGTTCGGCTGATGACGACAATTAAGCAAAACGGAGAACGCGCGACGGGGACGAAGCTCGACCCCGCGATAGCTGCCCGTGTGCTCGCCGGGCAGAGATATTACGGCGAGGCGACTATCCTCGGCGATCCCTACGTGACGGCCTACGAGCCGATCGAGGGACCGGACGGTAAGCCTGTCGGCATTTACTTCGCGGGTATTCCGATGGCTGCGGTGAACGCCGCCAGGTGGTCGGTCGTTCGCACCATCTCTCTTCTGGCGGGAGCGCTTCTGCTGCTGGGCGTGCTGCTTCAAAGCTGGTTAGTGAGAAAGATCGTCAGGAGCATACGTACGATGATGCATTTCATGAAGGAGGCCGAATCGGGGTACCTCTGCTACACGCGCGAGGACTTCGGCATCCGCTCGAGGGACGAGATCGGCGACATGGCCGACGCTCTCGGCTCGATGATGGAGAAGCTCTGTACGGTGATCGGCGAGCTTCGCGGGGATGCGCAGGGCACGGCGCAGCGGGCGCAGGCTCTTGCCGCGCTCTCGGAGGAGAGCCTCGCGTCTATGGAAGAGATAGGGGCTTCGGTCGAACGTGCGGCAGGGCTCTCCGAGCACGGCGCTTCAGCGCTTGAAGAAACGGGCGCCGGGGTTCACGAGGTTGCGGAGAGCGCTTCCGCGGCGGCGCGCGCTTCCGAGGAAGGCGCGGAGGCTGCGGCGCAGACGAAGGAGATAAGCGAGCGGGCCGTCGGAGAGGTGGAACACGCGATCACCCTCATCCGCGACGGAGGCAGGAAGGTCAACCAGACCGCGAGGGAGATGAAGAACGTCTCCCGCTCGGTGGACTCCATCTCCGGTTTCGTCGCCACCATCACCTCCATAGCCGATCAGACGAATCTTCTGGCGCTCAATGCCGCGATCGAGGCGGCGCGCGCCGGAGAGCACGGACGCGGGTTCGCCGTGGTGGCCGACGAGGTCCGCAAACTCGCCGAGCAGTCCGGACACGCGGCGCAGGAGGTGCAGAAGCTCATCGCCGGCCTTCAGGCGGGAGCGAAAAGCTCTCTTGCCGTTACCGGCGAGGCGGAGGAGATAATGAAGCAGACCGTATCCTCCGCAGAAGGAGCGCTTGCCGAGCTGCGGAAGGCGATGGAGCAGATCGCGAGAACCAGCGACGCCGTACGGGGAATCGCCGCCGCTGCTGAGGAGCAGGCAGCGTCCACCCAGGAGATGACGGCCGGGGTCGAACAGGTGACACGCTCGACGAGCGAAGTAATGGACTCTCTGCGTATAATTCGGAGCGCCTCCGGCGAGACGGTGAAGGCTTCGCAGGAGCTTGCGTCCGAGGCGCAGGAACTTCTGGGGAGCGCCGAAAAGATAGATGAGCTGCTTTCGGAGTTTACCGTCGTCAAGGAAAAGGCCGGACTCGTGCCGCGCTAGCTTTTCGGAAACAGGGAGAACCGTATGCGACGTGTCCGCTTCATCCGCCCGCAGTCGCCCGAAAAGCGATGTGCGGGCGGTATATTATATTAATAAAAGCGGGTCGCGGAAGAGCGCATTCTCTTATCTTCGTTCGTAATACGAAAGAAAAGAAGATTGGGTGTGCTCGTTGCGCACCCCCTTGACAGAAGGCGAGAAATACGTAGAATCGTTTATGTTAGATCAAACTAACAATTTTGATCAAGGAGGAAACGCCATGCCGAAAAAACGCCCAGAAAAAAGACGCGCAATTCTCGAGGTCTGTTCCGCCACCAGCGGAACATGTTCCGGGTGCACCCGCTCCTGCGCCGCCTGCGACCTTTGCCAAAAACGGGTGCTCATGGTCGGGGGAATAACCAAAATGGAAAATCGCTACCGTGAAGTCGTCGAAACGCGGGGCGGCGTCTTCGAATATCACGACGGTTACATGCGCAACGGCGCGCGCGAACTCGAAGGCGTCATACGTAGAGCCGATATGGTGCTCTGCCCTGTGAACTGCAATAGTCATACGGCGTGCGGCGTTGTGAAAAACCTTGGAAAAAAATACGGGAAACCTGTCTTCATGCTTGCCGGTTCCAGCGTCAGCGCGCTTGCGCAGGCCGTCGAGCACGCCGGAGCGCGCGTGTCGGAGTGAACGGAGTTCAGTATAAGCGCCGCGATTTTCTTCTTTTTTTGTTTCTATTGCTTGACACGGGCCAGAAGTCGGCGTAGACTCCCATGTGTGTTATAGACTTCTAACACTATGTCGCGCCCCGCCCTCTTGTTCCTCATGTACGGGATTTTGTTTCCTTAAAGCATTCTTCGCGGGTGCGAAGAATGGAACTTCCGGGGCGAAAGCGAAGTTAGCTTATACTAACAATAATGAAAGAAGGGAGATGCGCGTATGACTCTTGAAGATCTCTGTCCGGGCGAATCCGGCAGAATGGAGAAGGTGACGGCCAGGGGCGTCCTGGCCCAGCGGCTGATGGATATGGGGCTCTATCCCGGAGTGGATATTCGGGTGATTCGCAACGCTCCGCTGGAAGACCCTATGGAGGTGGAGGCGGACGGCTCTTTCGTAAGCATCCGCCGTGAAGAAGCCCGCTTCGTGGAGGTGTGCGCGCCGCGATGAAAAAGATGAAGATCGCTCTCGCCGGGCAGCCCAACTGCGGCAAGTCGACCGTTTTCAACGGATTGACGGGGGCGAAGCAGTACGTAGCCAACTACCCCGGCGTCACTGTGGAGAAGATGACGGGGTGGTATGCGCGGAACGGCGTGCAGGCGGAGGTTGTGGATCTTCCCGGAACATACAGCCTGACCTCCTACTCTCCGGAGGAACGGGTGTCCCGAGACTTTTTGCTTCACGAGAACCCATCCGTCGTGATCAACGTCCTCGATGCGTCGAATCTGCAGCGGAGTCTCTACCTTACCTTCCAACTTCTTGAGATGCGCATTCCCCTCGTGATGAATCTCAACATGATGGATGCGGCCGAGGACGCCGGTATGCGGATCGAGGTCGACGGGCTGGCTCGCGCTCTCGGTGTGCCGGTTGTCCCTACGGTTATGAAAACGGGACGAGGGAAAGAGGGGCTCTACGACGTTGTGGAGCGCGTCGCCCGTGCCGGCGGAGGAGAGGCGGAAACGCCGCTTCTCGAGTACCCCGCCCTTGAAGGCGCTCTGCGGAAGCTCTCTGAAATGATTGCCGAAGAGAACGGCATGTTTGCGGCGTATCCTTCGCGTTGGCTGGCGGTCAAGCTGCTTGAAGGAGACCGCGAGGCGATGCGTCTGGCCCGTGAGGCGACGGCGGGAGGAGAAAAAATCGCCGACGCGGCGAACGCGTTTCGCGAGTCGTTCGAGGCGGAGCACGGGGAGGCCGCCGACGTCTATATCGCCCGCTCCCGCTACCGGAAAGCCGCCGAGGTGGCAGGGAAGTTCGTCGTTCGAAGAGACACGGCAAGGGCGACGCTTACGAGCCGCATCGACAACGTTGTCTGTCACAAAATTACGGGCCCCCTGTTTCTTCTCGGCGTGATCTATGCGCTCTACTTTCTGTCGATCGTCCAAGGGTACAAGTTGACGAACTATACCTGGCCTCTGCTTGCCGCTCTTCGTGATTTCGTCGAATCCCTGCTTCCCTCGACCGGATTAATCGATGTCCCTCTTCTGCGGGCCTTCGCGCTCTGGTTCGTTGACAGCATCAACGCGCTGTTGAACTATATTCCCATCTTCTTCATTCTCTTCGGCCTCATCGCCGTGCTCGAAGACAGTGGATACATGCCGCGTATGGCCTTCATCATGGACAAGGTGCTGAGCCGTTTCGGACTTCACGGGCAGTCGACGCTCTCCATGGTGCTCGGCGGCGTGGTGGTGGGCGGATGCGCCGTCCCGGCGGTGATGTCCACCAAGGGAATTCCCGACGAACGGTCGCGCCTTGCGACGATCCTCACCATCCCGATGCTGAACTGCCTCGCCAAGACGCCGCTGTACATCCTGCTCATCAATATCTACTTCGCCGGAAGCAAGGACGTCTCCATGTTCTTCATCTCGACGGTCAGTCTGCTGCTGGTGCTCCCCGTGGCGAAGATTCTCACGATGACCGTGCTGAAGAGCAAAGAGACCGCCCCGTTCATCATGGAGATGCCCTCGTACCACATGCCCACGGTGCGCGGTGTTTTGGGCAGAGCCGTCGAGCGGGTTTGGCTCTACGTGCGGAAGATCACCACCGTCGTGGCGGCCGTCTCCGTGGTTCTTTTCGCGCTGCTCCAGTTCCCCGGTCTTTCGGAGGAAAGCCGCGCCCGTTACGAGGAGCGGAAGGACGCGGCCGTGGCCGAGTTTCAGCGCTCGACGGAAGGCAACGCTCTGGCCGGGGGACTCGACGAAGAGGGAATACTCGGATTGGCGCGCTACAGCGACGCCTTCCGGGCGGCGAGGATGAAGGTGAAGACCCCGGAGGATTCCGAAGCGATGGCTCGCGACTTCGAGGCGCGTAATCCTGCTTTTTACAAAGTTCTGCAGGACAGGCGCGACCCGGCGGCCAAACAGGCGAACGCCGCTCTGCGAACGCTCGTCGACGAACGGCGCACCATCATGCTCAAGATGCGGAAAGAGCAGATCGAAACGAGCGTTCTCGGGACAGTCGGCAAGGCGATGGAGCCCTTTTCGAAATGGGCCGGGTTCAACTGGCGGGTGAATGTCGCCATTCTCAGTACTCTGGCGGCGAAGGAGAGCAGCGTGGCGACGCTTGGCTCGCTCTACCAGCAGGAAGAGGGGGGCGAAAGCGAGGCGCTGGAGAAACGGATGGCTTCCGGAGAGTCCGACCTGACGCCGCTGCACGCGCTCGCTCTGATGCTCTTCATGGTGATGTGTCCGCCCTGCTTCCCGACGGTGATCGCCGTGAAGGTGCAGACCGGTTCCACGAAATGGATGCTGTTTTCGTTTTTCTATCCGCTGGTTCTCGGCCTGTCGGCGGCGGTGCTCGTCTTTTCCGGCGGGACTGCTCTGGGGCTGACGGGCGAGCAGGCGATGTGGGTTTTCTACGGGATGGCTCTTCTTCTGACCCTGGCGATGGGGTTTGTTGGAAACGGTCGCTCCGCGGAGCACGGGAGGTGACGGCCATAGAATCATCCGCGCGTTTTTGTTTACGGGCAAGTCCTTCAAGGGCTTGAAAACTGTCTTCAGGAGGGTGTTCACTATGAAAAGAAACATGATGTCCGTTCTGCTTGCAATAGCGTTTTCCTTTGTTTTGGTCGGCGCGGCGTTCGCGCATACCCCGCTCTTCACGTGCTGGGACAACGGCGACGGAACGATCTCGTGCGAGGGAGGCTTCTCCGACGGTTCTTCCGCGGCGGGAGTGGAGATCCGTGTGGAGAAGAAAGGCGGAGGCGTCATATCCTCCGCGAAGCTCGACAAGTTCGGCGAGGCGACGTTCGATCGTCCGGACGTTCCCTTCGTGGTTGTCTTCGACGGCGGACCCGGGCACTCCATCGAGGTGCAGGGCGAGAGCATCGTCAAGTAGCGGACGTTCTTGAGACAGTCCGGCCTCGGAAGCTTTTATCCGGGGAATTCGGCAGGCAGTGATTTTCGATATGAAAGGGGTATTTTTACTATGAAAAAAATCGTGCTTCTGGCCGCTCTGGCCGTTCTTTCTTTTGCGTTTCCCGCCTTCGCGCACTTCCAGATGGTCTATACTCCCGAACCATTGCTCGAAAAGGGCGCCGAGATCGACCTGAAACTGGTCTTCACACATCCTTTCGAGGCCGGGCATACCATGGCGATGGGGCAGCCCGAGGAGTTTTTCGTTGTGAACAAGGAGCGCCGGACGGACCTCCTCAAGACGCTATCTCCCATCATGTGGGCGGGCGAGAACATGGCGAAGGCCTACGAGGCGAAATATGCGGTCCGCGGAATGGGCGACTACGTCTTTTGCCTCGTCCCCGCGCCGTACTACGAGAAGCTTGAGGACGCATACATTCAGCAGATCACGAAGGTGATCGTCAACAACGGCGGTCTTCCCACCGATTGGGACGCCGAGATCGGACTCAAGGCGGAAATCGTTCCCCTGGACAAGCCGTACGCTCTGTGGACCGGCAACGTCTTCCGCGGGATCGTGAAAGGGAACGGCGAACCGATTCCCTTCGCGGAGATCGAAGTCGAGTATCTGAACCACGAGCCCCTGATGGAGAAGAACGCTTTCGACAAGAAGGCGAAGGTGGAAGCGCCCCATGACGTCTTCGCTACGCTTACGATCAAGGCGAATGCGCAGGGAGAGTTCGCTTTCGGCATCCCCCGGGCGGGGTGGTGGGGATTCTGCGCCCTCGGCGCCGGGCCCGACAGCGAGTTCAACGGCAAGGAGCTTTCCCAGGACGCCGTCATCTGGGTTCAGGCAACGGATATGAAGTAGGTTCGTCATGCGGGCCGACTCTGTTTTTGTCGCCCTTGTTACGCTTGCCGCCGCCGGGTATCTTTTCCGGCGGTGGCGGGCCGCCGCGAAGAAGGGCGGGGTATGCGACGGATGCTGCGGATGCGGTGGAGATGCGCAAAAGAAACACTGTGAAAAATGATGACTGGAGATGACTTTGTTATGAAAAGCGACAGCGCCTCCGCGACAAAGAAGAGCGGTATCGGGCGGCTGTTGGAGATCGCCGATGAAAAGCGCGGCCTCCTGGCAGGAGCATGTGTCTTATCCGTAGCAAGCACCTTTCTAATGTTCGTTCCGTATGTGGCAGTGTACTATATCGCGGCGGAGCTGCTGAAAAACGCGGCCGCTCCTTCCGCCAACGACATGGAAATCATCCGCCTGTGGGGGTGGAGGGCGCTCTGGTCGCTTCCGGCGGCGCTTCTCCTTCTATACGGCGGTATCATGGCCTCCCACGTGGCGGCCTTCCGCACGCTGTACGCCATCCGCATGCGGCTGGCGCGGCATCTTGCGGCGCTCCCTCTCGGGTACCATACGCGCGGCTCGAGCGGCGCGGTCAAGAAGACGCTGGAGTGGAGCGTGGAAAAAATAGAGAACTTCATCGCGCACCAGCTTCCGGATCTTGTCGGTGCGATCGTTTTCCCGGCGGTTCTGCTGGCGGGGATGTTCACTCTCGACTGGCGGCTCGCTTTGGCGTGCTTCATTCCTCTCGCCTCCGTCTACGTCTTCCAGTATATGGTGTTCTACGGTCCCGGCGCGAAGATGGCGGTGGGGGAGTATCACAACGCCCTGGAGAAGATGAACGCGGCGGGAATAGAGTTTGTTCGCGGAATGCCGGCGGTGAAGGTCTTCGGTTTGACCGTGGACACCTTTTTCCGCTTTCACGCGTCCATCATGGAGTACCGCAACTGGGCAGTGGAGTATACCCGTTTCTGCAAGCGCCCCTACATCCTTTTCACCACCGTGCTGGCTTCTCTGCTGGCCTTCATCCTGCCCGTCGGCGTGCTGCTCTTGAGCGGACGCCCGCACGACGCGGCGCTCGCCCTGACTTTGACGCTCTTTCTCGTGCTGGCCCCGGGCGTCTCCACGCCGGTGCTCAAACTGATGTACCTGGGCGGGACCATGCGCCTGATCTCCGAGGGAGTGAAGCGCATCGACGCGATCCTGGAGGTCGAGCCGACGAGCGAGCCGGACGCGCCGAAAATTCCGTCGTCTTTTTCGGTGGAGTTCCGCGACGTCTCCTTCTCGTACGAAGAGAAGGAGGCGGCCGTTCGTAAAGAGGCCCTTTCCGGCGTCTCCTTCGTCGCGAAGGAGGGTGAGATCACGGCGTTGGTGGGGCCTTCGGGCGGCGGCAAGTCCACGATCGCGAGCCTTATCCCGCGTTTTTGGGACGCGGAGTCCGGCGGCATCGCCATCGGTGGCGTCGATGTCCGGGAGATGGGGACGGAGCGGCTGATGAAAACGGTCTCGTTCGTCTTTCAGGATGTGCACCTCTTCCACGATACCGTTGAGGAGAACATCAGGATGGGACGCGGCGATATCGCGTTCGACGAGGTGGTTGCGGCGGCGAAGGCCGCGTGCTGCCACGACTTCATCGACGCCATGCCGGACGGATACCGTACCGTGGTCGGGGAGGGCGGCGTGCGCCTCTCCGGCGGCGAGGCGCAGCGGGTGGCTATCGCGAGAGCGATTTTGAAGAACGCCCCCGTTCTCGTGCTCGACGAGGCTACGGCCTTCGCCGACCCCGAGAACGAGAGCCGGATACAGGAAGGACTGAGCGCGCTCATGAGGGGCAAGACCGTCATCGTGATTGCGCACCGTCTTTCGTCGATACGCGACGCGGACAAGATCGTCGTCGTCGACGGAGGACGGATCGCGCAACAGGGGAAGTGGGACGAACTGACGATGAGCGAGGGCGTCTTCAAACGCCTGTGGCTGGCGTACGAAGAGGCTTCGGCCTGGACGCTCGGACGCGACCTGGAACGCGAGGAGGCGACCGCGTGATGCGCAACTTCTTTTACAATATCTCCGGAGGAGCCCCTCGCACGTTGCTCGTGCCCGCCGCCGCTTCTTTCGCGGACGGTCTGTGCAAGATCGTCCCGGCCGCCGTCGTCTTCGACGTGATCGCGACGCTTTTCCGCTCGTTCGCTCATGGGACTCCGCTGGATACGCCGCGTCTTTGGACGTCGTGCGCGCTTCTCGCCGCGTGGGCTCTTCTGCAGTACGCGGTTTCGGGCGTCGCCTACCAGAAGACGTTCACCGCCTCGTACGACGCCTCGGCCAGAGGGCGCATCGCCCTCGTCGACCATCTGCGCACGCTCTCGCTGGGGTTTATCGGGGGGCGCGACCCCGGAGAATTGACGACCATGATTCTGGGCGACTTCACCACCGTCGAGACCGCGATATCGCATTTCACGCCGCAGCTCATCAGCGCCGCGGCCCTTCCGCTCGTTGCGCTCGCGGGGCTCTCCTTCGTCGACTGGAGAATGGCTCTTGCCATGTTCCTTCCCCTGCCGCTGTCGCTCCTCGTCGTCGCCCTTTCTTCGGGCCTTCAGACTCGGCTCGGGATGCTGCACGTTCGGGCGAAGACGGACAGCGCGAGCCGACTGCAGGAGTATCTTCTGGGTATGCGGGAGATCAAGGCACACAGCATGGGCGGCGAACGCTTCGAACGCCTCCGCGAGGCCTTCTCCCGACTGATGCGCGAATCCATACGTCTTGAAGGCATCATCGGCTCGGTGATGCTCCCGGCCATCGCGATACTGCGCTCCGGACTGGCGATCATGATCTTCACGGGGGCGTATCTGCTCTCGCGCGGAGATCTCTCGCTGCCTGTGTTTCTCATGTTCCTTGTGGTCGGCTCCAGGGTCTTCGAACCGATGACCATGGTGTTCATCAACTACGCGGAGATTCGGTACGCGGCGTTGAGCGCGGAGCGGATCATGGCCGTGCGCCGGGAGAAGCCGCTTCCCGGAAAGGGAGAAGCGCCTTCGGGAGCGGGCGCCGTCCGCTTCGAGAACGTCTCCTTCTCCTACGGCGGAGATACGGTGCTTCGCAACGTCTCCTTCACTGCCCCCGCAGGCGGGGTGACCGCGTTGGTGGGTCCTTCCGGCGGCGGGAAAAGCACCGTGATGCGTCTGATTACGCGTTTCTGGGACGTCCAAGGGGGGAGAATTCTCCTCGACGGGCGGGATATTCGCGAGGTCGACCCGGAGAAGCTGCTGACGAGGATCTCGATGGTCTTCCAGGACGTCTATCTTTTCAGGGACACGATCCGGAACAACATCAGGGCGGCGAAGCTGCACGCCTCCCAGGGGGAGATCGAACAGGCCGCGCGGCAGGCGTGCTGCCACGACTTCATCATGAATCTTCCCGAAGGGTACGACACGCTCGTCGGCGAGGGCGGCTGCACGCTCTCCGGCGGGGAGAAGCAGCGGGTCTCCATCGCCCGCGCGCTGTTGAAGAATGCGCCGCTGGTGCTGCTGGACGAACCGACGGCCTCTCTCGATCCCGAGAACGAAATCCGCGTCCAGCAGGCCGTCGGCGCCCTGGTGGGCAACAGAACGGTGATCATGATCGCGCACCGCCTGAAAACCGTCATGCACGCCGACAAGATTCTCGTCCTCGACGGCGGAGGGATCGCGGAGGAGGGGACGCATCGGGAGCTTCTTGCTCGAGGTGGACTCTACGCCCGTTTGTGGACCTTGCAGCAGCGGTCCGCAGGGTGGCGCATGAAGGCGGCGTAGCGCGCGTTTTCCGGAGATAGTGGAATAGTGCCTTTCGTTGACGAGTCGTTGCAACCGCTCCGTCGAAGTTCGAATAATTTCGAACTCATACTCCCTGACGACCTCGAAGTAGTATGCAAGGGGCGGTCGAAGTACTGAATGTCGATTTAATACTTGATTTGTAACAGGAATTTTACTTGACATGTTGATTCATGATAGTATATTATATTACATAAATGAAAGCGTTTCTATTATGTGGAGGTGTGTTGGTTGGTTCATGCAATAAAAAGACTGTCTTCTACGGTTCTTGTCGCGTTTTTTTTAACCGCGACACTCTTTGTTCCCATGACGTTGGAGGGGGCCGAAAACGTCAAAATAGGAAGCGCCGCGTATTTAACGGATATCGCGGAGCGTTTTGCGGAGCTTGCTCATGAAAAGAGCGGAGGCCGTATTTCCATTTCCGTGCTCCGCGACCCCGTATTCGAGGACGAAGTGGGAAATATTTCTGCGGTCCAAAACGGCGGTGGGATGCAGGCCACGGTTGTCGGAATCAATAAACTGGGAATCTCCCCTTCGATGGGGTTTATTTCCTTTCCGTACATGTTCCCGTCGCTCGAAAAGGCCGACGCATTTTTCGCTTCCGCCTTCATATCCGAGGTGAACTCGCGTCTCAAAACCGAAAGCGCGGCGAACGGAGGAGCGATCATCGGTATCGGATGGTTCACCAACGATTACCGCGTCCTTACGAATTCTCTCCGCGAGGTGAGGTCTCCTTCCGATCTGAATGGGATGATCGTACGGGTCCCCGAAAGTCGCGTCATGCAGGACACCTTCGCCGCATGGGGGGCGCGCGCCGTGCAGATGTCGTGGGCCGAGGTGCCGGACGCGCTGCGGAACGGCATAGTTCACGGTCAGGAAAATCCGTATTCGATTATCGTCGGCGCGAAGCTGCAGGGGACGCAGAAATTTTTAACCCCGATACGCTATAACCTCTGGGCCGGTGTGATTCTGGTAAATTCCAAGTGGTTCGACGCGCTTTCCGAAGAACTGAAAGCATCCGTATCCGAGGCGGGGCGGGAGGCCGCTCTTTGGAAGTCGGAAAAGAGCAAGTCCGAATCCGCTCTGTTCAAAGAACAACTTGTCGCCGACGGTGTTTTGATCACGGAACCCGCGGACGGAGAACGAGAGTGGAAGGAACTCGCCGTCGCTCTTTGGGATTCTCTTTATGAGAAGAGCGGAGGACGCGAGTGGATAGAAAGGGTTTCTTCGCATATAATGGGGGATTGAATCATAAGAGACGACGATTTGATTTTACATGTCTACACGAAAAGGCAAGAGGAATTCCTCTTGCCTTTTCGTGTAGACATCATCATGTATGCGGAAGGGGCTGCGCGCATTACGCTGCGCGGGCGTCCGGGCGGAGTGCTATGATATATGAATGAATTAGAGATCGAGGAGGAAATATGGTGCGTCGAAAAGCATGTGTAGCAGTTCTGACGGTCTTTATTTCACTTTGCTGTGTAAGATCGGGAGCTGCGGGGGTGGGCAGACCGTCGTTTCCGGAGCTGTGCGCCTCGGGAACGCCCGCGCAGATTCGCGCAGCCATCCTGGACGGGGCGGATATCGGCGAACGGAACGGAGAAGGCGTGACGCCGCTGATGTTCGCGGCCGCCAATAATCCGGATCCGCTTGCGGCAGCGGCCCTGCTGGACGCTGGGGCGTCGCTGAACGAGCGGGATTACGCCGGACTGACGCCGCTCATGTGGGCGGCGGCCCGGAACGAGGAACCTCAAGTTGCGACGCTGCTGCTGCAACGGGGCGCGGAGGTGAACGCCAGAAGCAGGGACGGCGTGACGCCGCTGCTCTTCGCCGCGGGGAACAACGAAAATCCGAAGATCGTGTCGCTCTTGCTGAAGGCGGGCGCCGACAAGGACGCGAAGAACAGGAGCGGATGGAGCGCGTTCATGTTCGCGGCGGCGAATAATCCGAACCCGGAGATTCTCAGGGTGTTGCGCAGCGGCGGCGCGGACCCGAACGCGCGGAGCGTGGACGGATGGACGCCCTTGATGCGCGCCGCTGCGCACGCTTCCGCTCCGGAGATCGCCCGCGAATTTTTACGATTCGGCGCGGATACGAACGCACGGAGCCGAGATCAGGAGACGCCGCTCATGGTTGCGGCACGCTTCAACACCAATGCGGCGATTCTCCGCGAGCTGCTGCGGAACGGGGCGGACCCGAACGCCAGGGACAAGAACGGCGTCACGGTGTTGATGTGGGCCGCAGCGAACAACTTGAATCCGGAGATCGTGAGCGAGCTGGCGAAAGCCGGGGCGTACCCGGACGCGAGGGGGAGGAACGGCGATACGGCCATCATGGGGGCGGCGATGAGCAACCCGAATCCGCAGATTGTCGTCGCGCTCGTCGAGGCCGGGGCGGACGTGAACATGAAGGGACCGCGCGACTGGACCGCGCTGATGTTCGGGGCGATGCACACCCGGAACCCCGAAGTGGTGGCCGCGCTACTGGAAGCCGGGGCGGACGCGACGATACGGAACAAGGACGGCGGGCGCGCCGTCGACTACGCCGGAGGGAATCCATATCTCAAGGGAAGCAAGACATACTGGCTGCTTAACGAGGCCTCGTACTGAAAAGAAGAGTCCGGCAAGGGGGAGCGACGCGCACTCGACGCATCGCTCCCCCTTCTTCATTGATCTTATGACGGCACGATCATCGGAATCCCCTTGTGGGAGACGATATCCACGGGAACGCCGTAGACTTCGCGGATCAGCGCCTCGGGTGCGTCCGACGGCGCGCAGGAGCCCCGAATGACGCCGTCCTTGAGGAAGAGCAGACGGTCGGCGAAGCGGAACGCGGTGTTCAGGTCGTGCAGGCTCAGCAGGGCGGAGACGTTGTGTCCTCGGACGACGCGTTGCAGCGTGGCGAGCATGTCGAGCTGGTTCTTCAGGTCGAGGCTGCTCGTCGGTTCGTCGAGCAGCAGCACGCGCGGCTCCTGTACAAGGGCGCGGGCAAGGAGCACCTTCTGGAACTCGCCGCCGCTGAGTTCGTCGAGGTAGCGGAGGGCGAATTTTTCGAGCGAGAGCGCTTCGAGGGCCGATTCTACCTTCTGCAGGTCGCGCCGCTCCACCGTCCATCCGAGGTGCGGGCGGCGGCCGAGCAGCACCGCGTCGAAGACCGTCAGGCGCACGGCCTCGCCCCGCTGAGGAACGTAGCCGAAGAACCTCGCCCGTTCGCGCGGAGAACAGGCGAACGCATCCCTCGATTCGATGAGGACCGCCCCCCCCTTGGGGCGGAGGATGCCGTTGATCGTCCGCAGCAGCGTGGTCTTCCCCGTCCCGTTCGGGCCGAGGAGCGCGACCATCTCCCCCTCGGCGAGCGAGAAGGTGACGCCGTCCAATACCGGCACGCCCCTGTAGGCGAAGGAGATGCCGTTCACCGAGAGGATCATGCCCGCTTCCTCCGTGCGATGAGCGCGAGGAAGACCGGCGCGCCCAGAAACGCCGTGAAGACCGACACGGGGAGCGTGCGCGGCGCGAAGGCGAGGCGCGCGCCCGTGTCCGCCGCCAGGAGGAGCAGCCCCCCCATCAGTACCGAGCCGGGGATGAGAAAGCGGTGGTCCGACCCGAGGAAGCGGCGGAGCATGTGCGGACAGACCAGCCCGACGAAGCCGATCACGCCGAGCAGGGCCACCATCACCGCCGCGAGGAGCGAGGAGACCACCATCGTCTCGATGCGGATGCGCGGCGCCGAGACTCCCAGCGAGAGGGCGGTCTCGTCGCCGCAGTCGATGGCGTTGAGGTCGAAGCGGCGCAGGAAGAAGAGGCAGAACGCCCCCAGCAGCATCCCCCCCATCAGAGGGATGTCGCGCCACGACGCGCGCGAGACGTCGCCGAAGGTCCAGAAGACCGTGGCGGCGAGTTGACTGTCGTCCGCGAAGTACTGCAAAAACATCGTCCCCGCCGTGAAGAGCGAGCTGAGGGCGACTCCCGCGAGGATCATCACGTCCGGCGTCCCTCTCGTGACCGAGGTGATCACGAGCACCACCCCCATGCAGAGGAGGGCGGCGGCGAAAGCCGACCCGGTGGTGAGCCACGGATTGACGATGGTGACGGCGTTCACCGCGCTGCTCTGCATGCTCCCCGTGCCCAGCACGATGATGGAGAAGGCCGCGCCGAAGGCCGCCGCGTTCGAGATTCCCAGCGTGAAGGGCGAGCCGAGCGGGTTGCGCAGCACCGATTGCATAGCCGCCCCCGCGAGGGAGAGCCCGCCGCCCGCCAGCAGCGCGGCGAGCGTCTGCGGAAGGCGGATGTTGAGCACGATGATGCGCCACTTCGCCTCCCCGCCGCCGAGGAGCGTGCGGACCACGTCGAGAGGGGGGATGGAAACCGCCCCCCTCGAAATGGAGAAGACGGCCATCAGCGCGCAGACGGCGGCGAGTCCGACGAGGAAGAGCCCCTTGCGCTGCACGTGGTGTTCGTACGCGGGGGAGATATGGCCCCCTTCAAGGTGCACGGCGCTACTCCCCCAGTGCGATCTTCGAGAACGCGCGCCCCGAGAACCCCTCGTTCATTACGGAGAAGACCGGCTGCCCCACGAGAAATGTGAAGATCTCGTCGGCCATCGCCGCCGGGTCGATGTCCTCGAAGCGGTCGGGGTAGAGCGTCTTCCCGACGAAGTAGCCGTTGGCGAGCACGGAGCCGTAGTTCAGCGTGTACGAGTTGTACGGCAGCACCCCCCATATTTTCCCCTCGCGCACGGCGGCGAGGGCCGAGAGCGCGGGGTCGTTCTTCAACTGATGGAGCGAGTTGGCCTGTTCGCCCGCGGTCGTGGTGCTCAGGTCGACGAAGATGATTTCGGGATCCCATTCGAGCAGCTTCTCCTTGGAAACTTGAGCGACTGCGGACGTTTTCTCGCCGGGGAGCGCCGCGACGTTTTTCGCGTTCGTATAGAGGAAGGGCGGGTATCCCGGCTCCGTGGAGACGAAGCCGTGCGCGCCGCGCGAGGCCACGCCGCCGATGTAGCACGCGGGGCGCTTTTCGTCGGGGATATCGGCCGTACGGCGGGAGAGTTCGGCGAGGTGGCGCTCGAAGAAGGCGACGATCTCCTCGGCCCGTTCGCTCTTGCCGAGGATCTGCCCCATGGTGCGGAGCGTGGCGTAGAAGTCGTCCTTTTTGTCGGTGAGATTGCCGTACTCAAGCCCCACCACCGGGATGCCGGTCTTCTCCGTGAGCTGGTCGGGGTGCGGCCCCGAGAGCGGGGAGACCTTGAAGATCACCTGCGGCTGCGGCGAGAGCCCGGCGATCAGCTCCGGGCTGTCCATTCCCCGGAACTCGCCGAAGACCGGCATGTCCTGGAACTGCGGGTTCGCGATGGAGTAGGGGCGCGCCGAGACGAGGACGGCGAGATCGGGGACTCGCCGTTCTGCGGAGTCGACGGCGACCACTCTGTCCTGCGCCTGAAGGTAGACGATCAGGCGGAGCGCTCCGGAGCCGGAGCCGATGATCCGTTCGGGCGCGACGGGGACGGTCACGGAACGTCCGAGAACGTCGGTCACGGTCATCTCCGCGGCGGATGCGGTGACGGCGAGCAGGCAGAACAGAAGGCAGAACGACAACGGCGCTTTGTTGCGAAACACAAGAATCCACTCCTTTAATGAGATTGTGTTTGAAGCTGCATCCAATAGTAGCACGAAACATCGTCTTTGTGTTATCGTTTTTCGCCATCCCCGTGTGTGCAGGAAGAGTTGTTTTCGACTACGGAGTGTGGTCGCTGAAAAATCGCTTGACAAAAACGTTCTTTTTGTGCAATATAACGCACATATAGAACGTTAGAACGGGAGGAAAGGCCGGTGGAAAGTCTCGAAAAGATCGTCGCCGAGAATCTGAAGCGTCTGCGGGGGGAGCGAAAGCTCAGTCTTGACAGGGTGTCGGCCCTTACCGGAGTGAGTAAGAGCATGCTGGGGCAGGTTGAGCGGGGGGAGTCGAGCCCGACGCTCCAGACGGTCTGGAAGATCGCCAACGGCCTTCGCGTTCCTCTCAGCGAGCTGACCGACGCGCCCAAGCCGGAGGCGGAGTCCTTCTCCAAGGAGCAGGTCGCCGCGATACTGGGAGACAACGGGAAGTTCAGAGTCTTCCCCATCTTCCCCTTCGACGGGAAGAATCGCTTCGAGTTCCTCTCCATAGAGATGGATGGCGGAGCCTTTTCCTCCTCGGAGCCGCATATCGCGGGGACGGTGGAGTACATCCACGTCTTCGAAGGCGAGGTCGTCGTCATGACGGGGAGCGAGGAGCGGCGGCTGAAGAGCGGCGACTCGATGAAGTACAGAGCGGACAGGCCGCACTCTTATCACAACCCCGGGCGGGAGCGTGCGGCGCTGGCGATGGTCATCCTCTATCCGGAGGAGAATGTCTGAAAGGGGAGTTGTTTCATGAGCAGCAGTGAACGCACCGAGAGCGCGCGCCAGGAGTACGTGCACGGCACGCCGTCCGTGAGCTGCCTCCGGGCGGCGGTATGGACGGAGTCCCACAAGGAGACCGAAGGGGAGGCGACGCCGGTGCGGCGCGCGAAGGCCTTCGCGGCGGCGTGCGGGAAGCTCCCGGCGATCATCTTTCCCGGCGAGCTGATCGTCGGCGTTTCCGGCGAATTCCGCCGCTCCGCGATTCTTACGCCGGAATTCTCGTGGACGTGGGTGGACCGCGAGATGGACTCCTTCGATACGCGCCCGCAGGATCCCTACAGAATGTCCGCGGAGCAGCGGGAGTTCGCCCGGTCGGCGATCTGGCCGTACTGGAAGGGGAGGTCCCTCGAAGAGGCGTTCCTGAAGCGCCTGCCGGAGGATACGGCGCGCCTGCTCGTGGACACGGGCATACTAGACAACGACTCGAAGTGGCGGCAGGCGGTGGGGGAAGTTACCCCCGACTACCAGGACGTGCTCTTTCCGAAAGGCTACCGGCGAATCCGCGACGAGGCGGCGGCGCATCTCGCCGCTACGAAGCCCGACTCGCTCGAGAATCTGGAGAAACGCGACTTCTACCAGTCCGTCGTCATCGCCTGCGACGGGATCATGCGCCTTGCGGAGCGCTACTCCGAGGAGGCCTTGACGCTCGCGGAGACTGAAAACGACCCCGTACGGCGCGGCGAGCTGCTGGAAATCGCCGGGAATTGCGCCCGCGTTCCCGCGGAACCTCCGCGGACATTCGCCGAGGCCTGCCAGTTCGTCTGGTTCGTCCAGCTCGGCGCGATCCTCTCCGAAAACCCGCTGGCGCTCAACCCCGGCCGGTTCGACCAGTACATGTACCCCTACTATGCGGCCGACGTCGAGGCGGGGCGTTTGACGCCGGAGCGGGCGCTCGAACTTGTGGAGTGCCTCTGGATCAAGTTCTCGGAGTGGGTCTGGACGATCTCCTCCAACACGGCGAACTACTTCGCCGGGTACAACCAGTTCCAGAATCTCACCGTCGGCGGGCGGAAGCGGGACGGAAGCGACGGGACGAACGAGCTTTCCTACATCTGCCTGAAGGCTACGGAGGGAGTGAAGACGCATCAGCCCGGGTTGAGCGTGCGCGTCTCCTCCGACTGTCCGGACGACTTCCTGATGGCGGTCTCGAAGCTCGTCTCCACGGGAATGGGCTTCCCCGCGATCCACAACGACCATGCGGGCGCGCAGATGCTGCTCCAGGCCGGGTACGAACCGGAAGACGCCCGCGACTGGAACAACTGCGGCTGCGTGGTCCCGCATTTCCGCAAGACGGGGGAGTGGACTTCCGCCGTGAACGTGAACTTCGGCGCGGCCATGGAGTACGCCCTTAATCGAGGGAAGAGCCGCCTCACCGGAGAGCCGATGGGCCTCCCCGAAAAAGCGCCGCAAGAGTTCTCCTCCTTCCGCGAGGTCGCGGACGCCTTCCTCCGGCAGCTCGCCCATCTCGTGGAGCACGCCGTCGTCGGCACTCTGACGGCGCAGAAGCTGCACATGGAGATGGTCCCCAGGCCCTTCCTCTCGACCTGCGTGGACGGCTGCATGCGGAAGGGGAAAGACCTCTCGAAGGGGGGCGCGGTGTACAACGTCGGCCCCGTCCTCACCGGCATCGGCCTCGGCGTGGTCGCCAACTCCCTCGCCGCGGTGAAGAAGCTGGTCTTCGACGAGAAGGTCTGCACCATGAAGGAGCTGTGCGCCGCGCTCGACGCCGACTGGGAGGGGTACGACGACCTGAGGGAGCGCGCCCTCGCGGCGCCGAAGTACGGCAACGACGACGACGAGGTCGATTCGCTGGCGCGGGAGATCTCCGACTTCTACTACAGGACGACCAGAAGCCATAGAGATGTCTTCGGTTCGCCCTTCAATTCCGCCTTCATGGGAATATCCAACTACGTTCCCACCGGAAAGGTGATCGGCGCGCTTCCCTGCGGGAGGAGGGCGCGGGCGCCGCTCTCGGAGGGAGTCTCCCCGTTCGCGGGGACGGACGTCTCCACCCCGCTCGCGGCCATGCGTTCGGCGGCCAAGGTGAACCACGACGTCCAGACCGGCGGGACGCTGCTCAACCTGCGGCTGAACAAGGAGATCGTCTCCACGCCGAGAGGCCTGCGCAACCTCGGGGCGATGATACGCGCCTACTTCTCGCTGGGGGCCTTCCACGTCCAGTTCAACACCATTTCCACCGAGGAGCTGCGCGCGGCGCAGGCGCGCCCCGAGGAGTACCGCGACCTTCTGGTGCGCGTGGCGGGGTACAGCACGCAGTTCGTGAACCTCTCCCGCGAGATGCAGGAGGCGATCATCGCCAGGACGGAACATGCGACTTTCTGAAGTCCGTCCCGAGGACGATACGATCTGCGTCTCGCAGATGCAGCACTTCTCCGTGAACGACGGAGAGGGCATTCGGAGCACGGTCTTTCTCTCCGGCTGCCCTCTCCGCTGCCGATGGTGCTGCAACCCGGAGACATGGACGCCGACGCCGAAGAGCGGGCGTCTTCCGGGGGGGAAGGAAGAGACCTTCGGGCGTTTCCTCACCGTCGACGAGGTGATGAAGGAGCTTGCACGGCACACGATTTTCTATTGGGAGTCGGGGGGCGGGGCTACCTGGTCGGGGGGGGAACCGTTCTTCTTTCCGGGGAACCTCCGGGCGCTCGTCCGGGCCTGCGAGGATAGGGGAATCCCGCAGGCCGTCGAGACGACCTGCCACTTCGACTGGGACGAGTGCGCCGACATCGTCGGGCGGCTCGATTTCGTCTTCGCCGACATCAAGCACATGGACGGCGATGTCCACGAACGTCTGACCGGAATCGGCAACGAGCGGATTCTCTTGAATCTGAAACGGCTTGGAGAAGTCGGTGTGGATGCCGTCGTCCGCGTGCCGCTGCTTTCCGGCGTGAACGACGACGAAGAGAACGTCGCGCGGACGGCGCGCTTCGTCCGCGAACACTTTCGGCGGCCGAAGATCGAGCTGCTCCCGTACCACGATTTCGGGCGGACGAAGTACAGGATGCTCGGCATGGAGGCCTTCCGGGCGGAGTTCGAAACCCCTACGAAGGAACGGGTCGCCTCCCTGGAAATGCTGATACACTCCGAAGGGGTGGAACCCGTTAGCTTCAGGTAGAAAATCAAAACGCCGGGCCGCCTGCGTGAAGGAACGGTAGGCAGCCCTGGCGCATGCGAGGTTTCACGGCTTCTGGAGAAGCGTTCCTCTTTTCAATCGGAGAAGGACTGCATCAGATAGTTGTTGGAAGCCTGCGACATGAAGAAGCTGGCCTGGCGGAGGTTCTTCCCTTTTGGATGATTCGGGGAATCGTCGTAGTGGTTGAACTTATCGCTCACCACCCATCGTGTGATTCCGTCCGGATCGTTGTCGCCGTTCCATACTCCCCCGTCGTCTCCCTCCGCGTAGAAATAGAAGTAGGTATTGTCCGTGTTGACGTCGGGCTCGGTTGTTTTCCCGGGAGCGATTCGCCACCATCCGCGGGTGATCCATCTGCCGCTGCTCGTGCGATAGTTGATGGCGACCGTGATATGCTCGAAGGAGTTGTTCTTCAGAACAAGCCTGATAGCGGCGTCCGCAGTAGGGGGAGACGGCAACGCCATGAGGAGCAGCGCCGACAGGACCGAAAGGAGGAGTATTTTTCCCGTCTTCACGACAGATTGGCCTCTTGTTTTCAACATTCTACATCACCCTTTCATATATTTTTTTGAGAAAATGTATTTCCTTTTGCGGCAATCAGGTTTGCGCAAAAAAGTTAAAAAACCACTGCCAGGATATCTATTAATATTGGTGGAATATAGAATTGATGATGAATTTAGTATAGCAGTTTTTTTCTTTTTTTCCAGAGGTGAAAGCTGGTAATCGGAGCAAGTCGCTATGGAGGATGCGGCATAACGTCCCTTTGCGTGTCGAGGAGATCGGGTTCTCGTCCGCTTCCAGCTTTTCGATGCCGCTGTACTTAGTGTTTCTCCATAATAAACACGTTCCTCCGAAAAAAAGTTCGTAGAGATTGACCAGAACTTTTTTCGAGTGTAAAATTTTTATGTAAGGTTTTTATTCCTAGGAGGGGTTTTTTATGGCGCGAAGCGGCATCGACGGCTATTTTATGGTAAGCGAGCGAGGGAGCACGTACGGCAGGGAAATCCTTGCCGGGCTCACGACATTCATGACCATGGCGTATATTCTTATCATCCATCCGAACTGGATGGCCGCAGCGGGGATGGATCACGGGGCTTCCGTAGTCGTTACGGCCCTCATGTCCGGCCTTTTTTCATTGCTCATGGGGTTGTACGCGAAACTTCCGTTCGCCCTTGCCCCGGCTATGGGAGGCAACGCCTTTTTCGCGTTCACGCTCGTCAAAGGGGGGATCGTTCCGTGGGAAGTGGGTATGGGAATGGTCTTCATCTCGGGGACGGTCTTCGTGCTCTTGACGGTATTCGGTATACGCGAACTTATAGTCCGCCTTGTTCCGAAATCGATCAAGTTCGCCATCGGCGCGGCGGTGGGTATGTTCATCGCCTATCTCGGCATGCGCGACGCCGGGCTCGTCGCCTTCACCAGCACGGGAGTGCGCATCGGAGGCCTCGGAGATCCCAAGGCGGTCCTCGCGCTCGTCGGCCTCTTCATCACCGGTACGCTTTTGGCGCGCAAGACGCCCGGCGGTATTCTTCTGGGCATCCTGATTACGGCCGCCATAGGCATTCCGATGGGTATCACCAAGCTGCCCGGAGCATTTTTCGCCATGCCCGCCTCCATCGAACCCATCGCGTTCAAACTGGACATTCTCGGCGCGTTGAAGATTGAATACATACCCTTCATGTTCACCTTCTTCACGGGCGACTTCTTCTCTACGCTCGGTACCGTGCTGGGAGTCTCCCAGAAGGCGGGATTGCTCGACAAGGACGGCAATCTTCCGGAGATCGGCAAGCCTTTCCTGGTCGACGCCGTCGGCACCGTGGTCGGCGCGGCGTTCGGTTCGACGACCATCACCACTTACATCGAATCGGCATCGGGCGTCGAGGCGGGCGGGCGGACAGGGCTCACGGCGATCACCACGTCGCTCTGCTTCTTCCTCGCGCTTTTCCTCGTTCCCGTGGCTACCTGCATCCCGAGCCAGGCGACCGCTCCGGCGCTGATCATCATCGGCCTCATGATGATGCCCGGCGTACGGAACATCGTCTTCGAAGACTTCACGGAGTCTTTCCCCGCGTTCATGACCATTCTTATCACCGCCTACACGGCGAGCATCGCCAACGGCATCAGTTCGGGCATCATTTTCTACACGGCCATGAAGGTTCTTTCCGGCAGGGCGAAGGAAGTGCACTGGGGAACCTACATCCTCTGCGTTCCCCTGATCGTCTACTTCCTGGGATTGCGGTAGGGCGCCGGAGATGAAAATCGAGCCGAAGGAGCGCCGCGCGCTCGTCGACGCGGCGCTCGGGCGGATCCCCTGCGACCTCGTCGTACGGAACGTCAAGATGCTCAATGTCTTCACCGGAGAAGTCTACGGGGCGGAAGTCGGCGTGAAGGACGGCTTCATCGCATGCGTGAGCGCCGATCCCGACGGCGAAGGGCTCTCTTTTTCGATAGAGGGCGTTGAAGAGTACGATGGACGGGGAGAGTATCTTATTCCCGGCTTCATCGATGCGCACGTCCACATCGAAAGCAGCATGGTGACCCCGGCGAACATGGCGGCGGCAGTCGTGCCGCAAGGAACGACCACCATCATCACCGACCCCCACGAGGTTGCGAACGTCGGCGGCGTGGAGGCGGTGCGCTACATGGCCGAGGCGTCGAAGGGTCTGCCGCTGCGCGTGTATATCCTCGCTCCCTCCTGCGTTCCCGCCGTCGTCGGACTGGAACATGCGGGGGCCGTCTTCGGCCCGGAGGAGATGGAGGAGTTGCTGAACATCGAAGGCGTGCCGGGTATCGCCGAGATTATGGATTACGAGGGCGTTCTGGGGCATTCGGAGCGGATGGAGAGGATTCTCGACATCGGACGTGGAAGAGGGGTCTTTCTTCAGGGGCACGCCCCGTTTCTCTCCGGCAGACGGCTGAACGGTTATCTCGCTTCCGGAATAGAGAGCGACCACGAATCGAGAACGGCTCCGGAAGCTCGGGAGAAGTTGCGTCTGGGAATGTTCGTCGACGCCCGCGAAGGCTCGGTCACGACGAACGTCGAGACGCTCGTCGGCGCGGTGAAGGACTTTTCTTTTCTGACGAACTTGACGCTGTGCACGGACGATAGAGAGCCGGAGGATCTCGTTTCGCAGGGGCATATGAATTACGTAGTCGCACGCGCGGCGAAGGCCGGACTTTCTCCTGCGCAGGCGATCGTATGCGGTACGCTGAACGTCGCGCGCGAACTGGGAATACGCAACCTGGGGGCGGTGGCGCCGGGGTGGGTCGCCGATCTGCAGATCGTGCCCGATCCGGCGGCGCCGAAACCGAGCGCGGTCTTCTTCGGAGGGAGGCTCGTCGCGGAACGCGGTCGTCTGCTGGTCTCTTTGCCGGAGCGCGCCTTCGACGTCGAGCGGAGGAACACGGTGAATGTCCGTATGCCCTCCGCCGAAGAGCTGCGTATTCCTGCGAAGGGTGAATCCGCCCGGGCGCGGGTCGTGGTGTACGACTCTCCTCAGTCCGCATTTACGCGTATCGCTGTTGAAGATATCCCGGTGAAGGAGGGCTTCCTCGACATCTCCCACGACTCCGATCTTAAATACGCCGCAGTGCTGAACCGGTACGGCAGGGGAAATCTGGCGGTGGCGCTGGTACGCGCCTTCGGCTCGCGGGAAGGCGCGGTCGCGAGCACGGTGGCGCACGATAGCCACAATCTCGCCGTCGTGTACGATACCCCTGAAAACGCGCTCGTCGCTATCGCGGCGCTTGCCGAGTCAGGAGGAGGACACTGTGCGGCGAAGGACGGGAAGGTTATCGGGCATCTGCCCCTGCCGGTCTTCGGACTTCTTTCGACGTTGCCGTGCGAACCGCTGGTGAAGCAGGTGAACGTTATGAAGGCCGCCCTGCGTTCTCTGGGGGTGGAGACGAAAAATCCGGTGATGCGGATCGTCTCGCTCACGTTGCCTGTGATCCCGGAGGGGAAGGTTACGGATCTCGGCATCGTCGATGTGAACGCGCAGAAACTGGCGCCGCTGTTCGTCGAGGAGTAAGTTCCCGAGCGTCGAACGACCTCCTCCGAGGAATACTCTTCCCGGAGGAGGTCGTTCGACGTTCGGCTTCGTTCAGCGGGGCGCGAGGCGCATGGCCTCCAGGAAGCGAGGCTGGAACTCCGGAGCTGATTCGAGGCGGAGATGCCCCGCCGACTCCGCTATTCGATGCACCCTCCGGCGGCCGCTCGCTCCGGCGCCGAGCATGCGGACGATGCCCATCCCCGCGCCGTTTCCTGCGGAGCGTATTTTGTCGCGGAGAAGGCCGCGCAGCACGCCCGTCTCCAGCAGCGATTCGTGCCGGATGGCGTTGCCGAAAGCGCCCGCAAGCACGCACTCGCCGATCTCCTCCCAGGCGACGCCGCAGTGCGACAGCAGCAGTTCGATCCCCGCCTGAACAGCTCCCTTCGCAAGCTGGAACTGCCGCACATCGCTCTGGTAGAGCGCTACCTCTCCGGCTTCCGATTCGCAGAGGACGCAGCGCGGCTCCTCCCCCTCCCTACGGATACGGCGGGCGAAGGGAGACGCCGGTCGGCGTTCCATCATGCCGTCCTCGCGGAGCACGCCCTCCCGTAAAAGCAGCGCGACGGCGTCGACAAGCCCGCTGCCGCAGAGACCGATGGCGGGCTTGTTGTTCACCGTGCGGCAGTACGTCGCCCCCCCGTCGGAGACGACGGCGGAGACCGCGCCGGGGAGCGCGGGCATTCCATGGCGGATACTCGCGCCTTCGAACGCGGGTCCTGCTGCGGTGGAGCAGGCGACGATCCTCCCCCCGTGGATAAGCGCGATTTCGCCGTTCGTCCCGAAGTCGATGGCCAGCCGCGTCAGCGCCTGCGTTCCCGAGAGGACGGCCGCTTCCGTGATCTCGTAGAGCAGCGCCGTCGTATCGCCGCCGACGAATCCGTCGATCAGGGGGAAAATGTGCACCGGCGTCTCCGGAGGGAGGAACGGGATTTCGAGTTCCTCCACGCTCAGGGGGGCGAAGCTTCGCGCCGGGAGCGAGAACGGGGCGCTTCCCAGCGGTTCCGGAGAGATACCCAGGAAGAGCAGCTCCATGACGCTGTTGCCGGCCACGGCGATTTCGCGGCAGTTGCGCACGTCGAGCCCGGCGTCGCCGGCGAGATTCGCCGCGAGCGCGCCGATGTGATTCCGCACGATGTCCGAAAGCTCCTGCAGCGCCTGCTGACTCTCCGAGGCGCGGACTATCCTTGAGACGACGTCCGGCCCCCGGGAAGCCTGAGGATTCCGCGCCGACGCCGCGCCGAGAATGCGTCCGTCCGGAACGCCAGCGAGATAGCACGCGAGCGTGGTCGTCCCCAGGTCGATCGCCGCCGAAAATGCACGCGACAACGCAGCTTCCGCGGAAACGGGGGAAGACGAGAGTCCGCGGAGGGGCTTGGAGAGCACGCCGAGTCCAGAGCAGGCGCCGCAGCGGGTGCATATTTTTTTAGTGCATCTGTACATCGCGTTATGTATCCTTTCCGTGTTTCCGGAGGAATGGGGCGCGTCCGTTTCATTCACGGCCGCCACTGTCATGATACCGGAAAAGAAGGGCGGGCGGAAGGTCCCGGCGTCTACGGTGCGAAAGACGAGGACGAAGCGCCCTCTTGGTGGTATGATTTTCTCCGATGCATTTCATTATCTTGGAAAGGGTGTGTTGTACTCATGCGACGCTTCATGCTGCTTTTCTCCATGTGCGCTTCGCTGCTGCTGGGGCTTCCCGATGCGGAAGCCGTCAAACTCTCCGTGGTCGCTCCGTCCGAGAACTCGCGTATCCTCGCCCCCGGGCGCGACTTCTACGCGATCGTCTCCATCGACCGTGAGGGCAAAAACCCCGAGCAGGAGCCCTTCAACGTGCGTTTCGAGCTGTACCGCGACGGCGTGCTCGCCCCGATGCGCACGATCACGAGCGCGGTGGACGACGGTACGGGGTTGACGCCTCTGGCCGCCATCAAGACGGACTATCCGCACGGCTGGACTCCGGGGACTTCGCTGGATATCCTCGCGTCCCCTCCTCCGGACCTCGTCTTCAACCCGGCGCTGCCCGTTTCCTTCTACGACGCGGCGATCAAGGCCGTGGTGACGCGCCACTACGCCGCCGCGCTCATCCAGGGCGGGCATACGAAGGCCTTCGACACCAACTATCCGACCATATATACGCGGGATCTGGAGGAGGGGACGTACGCGCTCAAAGTGCTCGCAGTGGGCGGCGGGGGGCAGGAACTGGCTTCCGCGAGCGTCCCTCTGACCTTCGGCGGCGTGCCCGACAAGGTCATCTCCCGCTTTTCTCCCGAGAAGCATCTGGAGAACGTCACGGCCTTCGCGCGGAAGAACAACTCCCATATCTACACCGACCTCTTCCCCGGATACTGGGACGCCTCGAAACTGCCGCACGGCGGCATTCCGGGGACGCTCTTCTACGAGATCGTACGTCGCTGGCGTCCGAACGATCTTCTTGAGTACATGAACGGTACGATCAGAGCAGTTGTGTACAATGTCCATGGAACGTCGACCACACAGTCGGTCGAACTCGGCGGTCTGGCCTATGCGGGCAGGCTCGGCTCCAATTCGGTCATCTGGTATCACTACGACAGCGGGGAGGTTTCGCTCGTCTACGACCTCGGGAACGGCCAGGCTGCCTCCAAACTGGGAACCATCGTTCCCTTCCCGGATGGCAAACGCCTCGTCCTTGTCCGCGCGGAGATACGCGGCGACGGACGGACCGAGCCTCCGACGTCCGATTACGTCTACTCTCCGGAGCTCGCCGACAAAACGGTGGACTGGAACGTGGCAGACGGCGTCGCGGTGAAGCCGAAGCAGCTTCTCAGCCTCTTCGGGGTTGTGAAGCCCATACAGCCGGCGCTTGGCGACGTGGTCGCCAACGACGACGGAACCTTCACGATGAACAACAGAATCGCGACGGTGCGCTATACGCTGCTCGACGGGACGCAGGAGATGCTCGTCTTCGACGCCAAGCGCGTCGAACTGACCCGCACCGGCATCAACACCCGGCCGTCGATCTACGAATTCCGGCACGACATCCCGGTTCCGGCGACCTTCAACAAGGCGTGGACGGTTCGCGTCGCGGCCTTCGACAGCCACGGAGCACTCGTACCGGGCACGGAGATGAGCTTCACGCTCGCTCCCTACTCGCCCGGCGGCGGAGGCGGGGGCGGGGGGTGCTCGGTCGGCTCCGCGCCGTTCGCTCTGCTGCTGCTTCTGCCGCTGGCCATCCTCGCCGCGAGGCGCAAAGGCGTGTAGATACAAAGGAACCGCCGTAAGAAAAGCAGGTTGAGAATTCATGAAATCCGATGCCGGAGGCGTATCCTCCGGCATTTTCTTTTCCTCGGAGCCCCCCTTTCGAACTCTTTCCCGAGACGAATGTACCTGGCGGAAAAATCACACGGATGAAAAACGCCCGTTGACAGCGTCTGAAAAATATGATAACGTTTTCCTTGAAAAAGATTTCATTACTGCAATAAATTTCATTTGGACCATCGTTTTTCCCTTCAAGATAAGAAAGGGGTGCGGCAGTGGTTTTTGAACACGAACGTCTGCTTGCGAAGATCGCCAACATGCACTATATCGAAGACAGGTCGCAGACCGAGATCGCGTCGCTTCTCGGCCTGTCCAAGTCGAAGGTGTGTCGTATGCTTTCCGAGGCCAGAAGCAGCGGGGTCGTCCAGATCTACATCAACGGGGCCTATTCGTGGTGTCCGGCGCTGGAGTCCGCGTTGGAGCGGAAGTACGGGCTCAGGGAGGCCTGCATCGTGGAAGTCGCCTCGGAGCAGGCCGTAAGCAGAACGCTCGGAGGCGCGGGCGCGCAGCTCGTGAAGCGTCTGATATCTCCTCGCGACGTCCTTGGTATTTCATGGGGAAGAACGTTGCTCTCGCTGGTCTCCGATTTTCACCCTTCGACCATTTCCGGTCCGCAG
Organism: Synergistaceae bacterium; assembly: GCA_018436725.1. Classification (GTDB taxonomy): domain Bacteria; phylum Synergistota; class Synergistia; order Synergistales; family Aminobacteriaceae; genus JAAYLU01. Next base: position 84,247 of record JAHDKT010000018.1, read on the forward strand.
GTCGTTCAGGTTGCGGGATGCCTCAATATGGGTGGAGAGGATATGCAGGCCCTCGAACTGCTGCGGCGGCTCGGAGAGTGTTTCGGCACGCAGCCTCTCGCGCTGTTCTGTCCGTCCATCGTCGTCAGTCCGCACGTCAAGCGGGGGTTGCTCGAAGATCCGAAGATCGCCGGCGTTTTCGAGGCGGCGAAGCGGTGCACGATCATGCTCGCGGGCATCGGCGAGATCGGGGAGACGGCGACGCTGTTCCAGCAGGGGTATGTCGGTCCGGAGTGGCGGAGCGCGCTTGCCGAATCCGGCGCCGTAGGCGATCTCTGTCTGAACTTCTTCAACGCGGATGGAGAAGCGTGCTGTCCCGCGTTCCAGGATGTGACGATGACGGCCGTCACTCTGGAAGATTTGCGGAAGATCCCCTCCGTGGTCGCGGTCGCGGGAGGGCGCTCGAAAGTGGACGCGATACGCGGAGCGTTGAAGAGCGGGGCGTTGAACATTCTGGTGACGGACAAGAACACGGCGGAGGCCCTTCTCTGAGGGCCGGCCGTGTTCTTTTTTCCCGGGGGCCGAAGCGATGCTCGGCTTGTCTCGACTCGATTCTTCAATGTACTCTTCGGGAAAGGGGGAGTAAGGAGCGTTTCAGGATGAAGGGGTTCCGGAGCGTCTGGCGTGCGTTTGAGGTTGCTTGTCCCGGTTGATCCGGACCGGGGAGAAACGATCGTTTGGTTCCATCATCATTTTTTAAGGAGGAAGTTGTCATGAAGAATAATGTGGTTGTCGCAGGTCTCATGGCGTTGTTGCTCCTCGTGTCCGCCCTTCCGGGAGCGGCTTCGGAAGATGTGATCCAGATCGGATACGTCGGCGCTTTGACGGGCGATACCGCCGTCTGGGGGCAGGCGGGCCTGAACGGTATGAAGATGACCGCCGACATGGTGAACGCCGGTGGCGGCGTCCTCGGCAAGAAGCTGGAGATCGTGGGCATGGACGGCAAGGGGAAGCCGGAGGACTCTCTGAACGCCCTCGCAAGACTTTTCGATTCGGGCGTGATCGCGGTCGTCGGGACGAACTTCTCGAGCTGCAACATCCCCATGGCGCCGGTGGCCACGTCGAGGAAGATTCCTCTTATCGCCACCGCGGCCTCCAATCCGCGGGTAACGGTCGACGAAACCGGTAAGCTGATGGAGTACAGCTTCCGCATAGGCTTCATCGATCCGTTCCAGGGCCGCGTTTTGGCGACGCTCGCGCGCGATGTCGTAAAGGCCGATAAAGCCGCCGTGCTTACCGATATCGCCTCCGACTACTCGCTCGGCCTTGCCTCCTTCTTCGAGGAGGAGTTCGTGAAGCTCGGCGGAAAGATCGTCGCCTCCGAGCAGGCAAGGGGCGGCGACAACGACTATCGCGCCCAGTTGAGCAAGATCAGAACCACGGAGCCCGACGTGCTGCTTATTCCCTGGATCGACAAGGATGTCGCCCTCATCGCCAGACAGGCGCGCGAACTCGGCATCAAGGCGGTCTTCCTGGGCGGCGACGGATGGGATAACCAGGAGATGATCGAGATGGCGGGCCGCGCTCTTGAAGGCGGTTACTACACGTCGCAGCCGTCGTTCGGCCGCCCGGTCACCGAGCCCTTCTACAACGAGTACATGAAGAACTACGGAATCAAACCGGAGACCGAGGCGCTCTTCGGCCACGACGGCGTGATGTGGATCGTCCATGCGCTGAAGCGCGCAGGCAAGGCCGACCCTGTGGCGCTGCGCGACGCGCTTGCCGATACGACGGACTTCGAGGGACTTATGGGCCGGATGATCATCGACAAGGCGACGCACAATCCCATCAAGCCCTGCAGCGTGATGACCATCAAGGAAGGCAAGATCGCCTACGTGGGCGACTTCATGCCTGCGGAATAGACGGAAAGAGAGCGGGAGGAAGGGGCTCGCGCTCCTTCTTCCCTTGTACGCACCTTCCCCCCGAGCCTGAAGAATATCTTCGGGGGACTGAAAAAATCCGACGTGGAGCAGGTGACGGAATATGCTCGCTCAACAGCTGATCAACGGAGTTTCCGTAGGCGGAGTCTACTCGCTTCTGGCTACGGGGTACGCGCTTATCTACAGCCTTCTTGGATTTTCGAACTGGGCGCACGGAGAGGTCGCGATGCTCGGCGCCTATATCGCGGTCATGTCCGTCGTCACCGTCAAGATGCCGTTCATCCCCGCGCTTGTCCTCGCCGTAACGGGCGCCGCGCTCATTAGTTTCGTGAACGAACGGGTCTTTTACCGGCGCATCCGGAGCAACAACTCGCCGACGATGTTCTTGATGATCGCGGCGATGGGTCTTTCGACCACGTACAAGAATCTGATCGTCGTGCTCGTTGGCCCCAAGTTCAAGTACTTTCCTTCGATACTGACCGTCGAGTCGATGGAGTTTTTCGGTCTTACGGTCGGCGTCCTCGACATTATTTCGATCATTGTTTCGATTATTGCTATATTTTTTCTCGACTTCTTGATCTACCATACGAAGTTCGGTCTCGGGGTCCGCGCGTGCGCGTCCGACTCAACAACGTCCGAGCTTCTTGGCGTCAATGTGAACCGATACATCCTTATCGTCTTTTTGCTCGCCGGCGCGCTCGCAGGATGCGCCGGAGTTCTCCTCGGCATGAAGTACACGGTCTACCCCTCTCTCGGCAACGTCGCTCTCAAGGCCTTCATCGCCTCGGTCTTCGGCGGCCTGGGCAGTATCCGGGGGGCTGTTCTGGGAGCGTTCACCATAGGCATTCTCGAGACGCTCGTCTCCGCGTATATAAGCTCCGGACTCAGAGATCTCTTCACGTTCGGGCTTCTGGTCGCGATTCTTCTGCTCCGCCCCGAGGGGCTTCTGGGCAAGAGCGTCGAACAAAAATCCTAGCCGGAGGAACACACGATGTCGGATTACACTCAAGGAGTCGTCATTCTCATCTGCGTCAACGCCATCGCCGTCGCGGGCGTTTCGGTGCTGACAGGATTCACGCGCCTCTTCTCTTTCGGCAACGGAGGGTTCATGGCGATCGGCGCGTACACGTCCGCCATTCTGACGAAAGTCTACGGCGCGCCGCTCGCGCTCAGCATGCCGCTCGGCATGGCGTGCGCGGGCGCAGCGGCCTGGTTGATCGGGAAACTCACTTTGCGTCTGAAAGGGGACTACTTCCTGATCACGACGCTCGGCTTCGGCGAGTGCATCCGGGTGGCTCTGGAGTATGCCTACAAGCTGACGGGAGGGCCCAGAGGCTACTCCAATATACCGCATTACACGAACGCGTATCTGGCCGTCGGCCTGCTGATCGTTTCGCTGATCGTCGCCCGCAACTTCATTCAGTCGAAGTACGGATGGCACTTCATGGCGATCCGCGAGCAGGAGGTCGCCGCGGAGGCGGTCGGCGTCGACACGGCGAAGTACAAGCTGATGTCCTTCGTCTTCAGCGCGGTGTACGCGGGGTGCGCGGGCGTTCTCTTCGCGCACTACCTCCGCTTCATCGCGCCGAACATGTTCAATCTGGAGAAGTCGGCGGAGTGGACCATCACCGTGGTCATCGGCGGGCTCGGGAGTCTCTCGGGGTCGGTGATCTCCAGCGTGATCCTGACGCTGCTGCCGGAGGTGTTCAGAGGGCTGGCCGAGTACAGGATGCTGGTCTACGGAGCTGCGGTGGTGCTGATCATCATGCTCAGGCCGAACGGGCTTATGGGGTACAGAGAACTCTCCTCGTTCTTTCCGGCGCTCTTCCGGAAGAGCCGGAGTGACCGTGAGGAGGAAGCGCGATGAGCCGCATTCTCGGGATCTCCAACCTGACGATGGCCTTCGGCGGGGTGCGCGCCGTCCAGCAGTTCGATCTTCTCCTGGAGGAGGGCGGCGTTCACGGCCTGATCGGACCGAACGGCGCGGGGAAGACGACGATTTTCAACGTCGTCACGGGTATCTACAGACCGCAAAGCGGGTCCGTTCTCTTCGAGGGGCGGGAGCTGGTCGGCCGCAGGCCCTTCGATATCGCGAACGCCGGCATAGGGAGAACGTTTCAGAATATCCGCCTCTTCCCGAATCTCTCCGCGCTGGAAAACGTCATCATCGCCGGACACAAGGACGCTTCCTACGGAATGCTCGAAGCGCTCACCCATCTCGGGCGCTACGGACGCGTCGTCCGGGCGCAGCGCGAGCATGCTCGGGAGCTGCTCGCGATCGTCGGGCTCGACGCCCGGGAAAAAGAACGCGCGGGAAGCCTTCCGTACGGGCTGCAGAGGCGGTTGGAAATCGCGCGGGCTCTGGCGATCCGTCCGCGCCTGCTGCTTCTGGACGAACCGGCTGCGGGGATGAACGAAGAGGAGTCGGTTGCTCTGGTCAATTTCATCCGCGAGATTCGGCGGAGGTTCTCTCTGACGATCTTCATGATCGAGCATCACATGGACGTTGTGACCAGCCTGTGCGACGAGATCACCGTGCTCAACTTCGGGAAGATTCTCGCCCGTTCGTCGTGCATGGAGGAGATAAAAAAGAACCCCTCGGTCGTCGAGGCCTACCTTGGAAAGGAGTGAGCGGGAGTGCTTTCGGTGAAGAACCTGCACGTCTCCTACGGAGGAATAAAGGCGCTCAGAGGCGTGAATCTCCATGTCGATCAGGGGGAGGTCGTAGCGGTCCTGGGGGCCAACGGCGCGGGCAAGTCCACCCTTTTGAAGGCGGTTTCCGCCATGCTTCAGGGAGAGGGAGAGATTCGCTTCAAGGGAAAAAAAATCCCCTCCTCTCCGTACAAGCTGGTGAAGGAAGGGCTGATGCACGTCCCGGAGGGGCGGCGTATTCTGGCCAATATGACGGTGCTGGAGAATCTGCAATTGGGGGCCTTCTCGCGGACGGACCGGCACGGAGTCGCCGAAGACATCGAACGGGCCTTGACCCTCTTTCCGCGCCTTCGGGAGCGGCTGCATCACTACGGCGGACTGCTGAGCGGCGGAGAGCAGCAGATGCTCGCCATCAGCAGAGGGCTCATGAGCAGGCCGGATCTCATCATGCTCGACGAGCCGTCGCTCGGTCTTGCGCCGATCATCGTGAAGCAGATCTTCGACATCGTCGGAGAGATCAGCAGTCGGGGAACGGCGATTCTCCTGGTGGAGCAGAACGCGTTCAAGGCGCTTTCGGTGTGCGGCAGGGCGTATATCCTTTCCGTGGGCGAAGTGGTGCAGGAGGGGAGTTCCGCCGAGCTGCTGAACAATCAGACGCTGATACAGAGCTACCTTGGGTAGCGGGGAAGGTGGAGTTATGACGAAACTGGCGGTGGGAATATGGGCGTACGGACGATGCGCCGAGCGATACGTCTCCGACGGATACAGGGAGGCGATGCCCTTCGAGCGCCGTTTGGAAAATGTCGCCGCGCTCGAAGGCGTCTCCGGCGTCGAATTGAGCTATCCGGGGGATATCGACGAGGCGAACTGCGAGGAAATAAAGGGGCTTCTCGAGCGGCACAATCTGCGCATCGCCTCCATCATCCCGGAGATCGTCTGCGAAGCGAAGTGGCAGAGAGGCGCGCTGACCGCGATGGACGACGGCCTCCGGAGCGATGCGAGAGCGCGGATCAAGGGGGCGATGGACATGGCCTCCCGGACGGGGACGAAGATCGTCAACATCTGGCCGGGGCAGGACGGTTTCGACTACGCCTTCGAGGTCGACTACGCCAGGGGGTGGGAGCTGTTCGTCGAGGGGCTGGCGGAGTGCGCGGCGCACCGGCCGGAGATCAAGCTGGCGATCGAGTACAAGATGAGCGAGCCCAGGATGAAGTGCTACGCGGCCAATGCGGGGACCGCGCTCGCGCTCTCCATGGCGACGGGGCGCCCGAACGTCGGCGTCGCGCTCGACATAGGGCATTCGTTCAACGCGGGCGAGAATCCCGCGATGTCCGTCGCGCTGCTCGCCGGGCAGGGGCGTCTCTTTCACGTGCATATCAACGATAATTACGGAATAGCCGACGACGATATGCCCGCGGGAAGCGTTCACTGGCCCCAGTGGTTCGAATTCGTCCACTGGCTTCGGAAAGTAGGGTACGACGACTGGATATCGCTCGACATGTACCCCTACAGGGACGACCCGCAGGACGCCTGCGGGGTGTCGATGGAGTTTTTCAGGCTGGCGGAGCGCGTGGCCGGGAGAATGAGCGTCGGGTACGACGCCTCTCCCTCCGAAGTCTTCCGCCGTATCATGCGAAGTTTTGCGAAATGAGAGCGAGGTGCGCACGATGAAGGCTGCCGTATGGCGCGGGCATAAGGATGTCGTCGTGATGGACGCGGAGGAGCCGCAGGTAACTTCGGGAACGGTCAAGATCAAGGTGGAGTGGGCGGGGATCTGCGGCACCGACCGCCACGAGTACGCCGGGCCGGTCTTTCTGCCGGTGAACAAGCCGCACCGCCTGACCGGGCGGCGGACGCCGCTGATTCTTGGGCACGAGTACACCGGGGAGATCGTCGAGATCGCCGCCGACGTGACCGGGTGGAAAGAGGGGACGAGGGTCTGCTGCTCGGGGACGCTCTGCTGCGGTACGTGTTCGGCGTGCCTGAAAAACCGGTCGAACGTCTGCGAAAAGCTGGGGTTCACCGGGGTGAGCACGGACGGGGCGTTCGCGGAGTACGTCGTCGTCCCGGTGTACCAGCTCTACGAGATGCCGGAGGGACTGGACATGCGGACGACGATCCTCGCAGAACCCCTTGCGTGCGGCCAGCACGCGGTAAACCTTCTCGGCGGCGTCAAAGGGGAGACCGTGCTGATCAACGGTTCGGGGATCATCGGCCTCAGCGCTTTTCTCGCATGCTCCATCGGCGGGGCGAAGCAGGTCTTCGTCTCCGGCTGGGGGGAGGAGAAGCGGCGTTTCGTCGAGCCGTGGGGGGGCGTCTACATCGACGTGTCCACGGAGGAGGGGCGGGCGCGTCTCGCGTCGTGCCGTGTCGACGTCGCCTTCGAGTGCGTCGGGCTGGAGAGCACGCTCCGTTCGGCCGTCGACGCTCTGCTGCCGACGGGGAAACTGATGGTGATGGGCGTCTTCGAAAAAGACCCCGTCTTCCCGATGAACTTCTTCCAGGAGGGGGAGCGCACCCTGTACACCTCGCAGGCCTACCTCGACGAGATAGGCGCCGTGATGCGCTTCATGGCGGAGGAGCGCTACCCGAAAGATCTGGCGTCGCTGATCACGGCGGAGATCGCGCTCGAGGATATTGTCGAAATGGGCTTCGAAGAGCTTGAACGAAACGCGGCGAAGCACGCGAAGGTCGCCGTGCGCATCGGCGGAGCGCGTTAAAGGGCTGAATCGTCTGTTGGGTTCGTTCCGCACCAGTTTGCCAGAGGAGGGTATTGGAAGATGATTCCGGAACACGCTGCATTCGAGACTTTGGCCGTACACGCCGGACAGGAGCCGGACGAGGAGACCGGAGCGCTGGTCGCGCCCGTCTTCATGACGAGCACGTATGTGTTCACCCCGGAGAAGATGGACCGCTATCTTTCAGGGGATAAAGAGGGAATTTTCACCTACGGGCGTTCGCGCAACCCCACGCAGAACGCGTTGCAGCAGAAGATCGCCGCGCTCGAGGGCGCTCCCGCGTCCCTCGCCGTCGCCTCGGGGATGGCCGCCGTGTCGCTGGCGATCCTCAACTGCGTGCATCACGGAGACCACGTGCTCTCGTGCCATACTGTCTACGGCGGCACGCACGCGCTGATCAGCAAGGTGCTTTCCGAGTTCGGCATCGACCATTCATTCGTCGAGGAGATGACGGAAGAGGCGCTGAACAGAGCCGTGAAGCCGCGGACGAAGGTCCTCTACTTCGAGACGGTCTATAACCCGACGCTCGCCATCCCGGACATAGAGCTTCTCGTCCGCTGGGCGAAGGCGAAGGGGATTACGACGATCATCGACAACACCTTCGCCACGCCGTGGCTCTTCCGGCCGCTGGAGCACGGCGTCGACGTCGTCATCCACAGTTCGACGAAGTACATCAACGGCCACGGCGACCTGATCGGCGGCGTGATTCTGGGACAGGCGGATTTCATCGACAAGATCAGAAGCGGCATCTACCAGGAACTCGGTCCCGTCCCGGCGCCGATGAACTGCTACCTGACGCTGCGAGGACTGAAGACGCTGCATCTCAGAATGCGCCAACACTGCGAAAACGCGATGGCCTTCGCCGAACACTTCAGCGCGCACCCGCTTGTGGAAAAGGTGGTCTACCCCGGACTTCCGGACGATCCCAGCCATGAGAACGCGAAAAAATACTTCCGCCCCGGTTTCTACGGCGGCATGGTCTGCATCGTCGTCAAGGGCGGGATCAAGGAGGCGCAGCGCGTGATCGACAACCTGCACATCGCCCACTACTGCGTCAGTCTCGGCGACCTGGATACGCTCGTGGAGCAGCCGGCCACCATGACGCACGGCAAGATCGCCCCGGAGGAGCGGCTGCGGATGGGAATCCCCGACAGCATGATCCGCGTCTCGCTGGGAGTGGAGGAGATCGGCGACATCATCGCCGACTTCGAACAGGCGCTCCGGCGTCTGGAAGGGTAACGGAAGGCGGCGGGCGATGAAAACCTGGCTGTGCATCGACGCGGGGACAACGCATCTGAAGCTGGCCCTCAAGAGCGACGCGGGAGAGACGCTCTCTCTGCGCAGCCGCCGCTTGGAGAGTTCGGTCGCCGAGGGGGGCCGAAGCGAGATGGACATGGAGGCCCTGTGGCGGGAGGTGCGAAGAGGCGTGGAGTCGCTCGCCGCCGACGAAGAGTGTTCGCAAGCTCTGGCGAATCTGGCCGGGATCGGCGTGTGCGCCCAGGGGGACGGGCTCTGGCTTCTTGACGGAGCCGGAACGCCCGTGCGCCCTGCGATTCTGTGGAACGATACGCGGGCGAAGGAGATCATGGAACGCATCGAGCCCGAAAGCGAGGCGCTCTGCGCGGAGACGCGCACCGTCGCCCAGTTCGCCGGATCCAACGCGGTGCTGCTCCGATGGCTCAAGGAGCACGAACCGGAGAATTACCGGAGGGGCGCGCACGCGCTGCACTGCAAGGACTGGCTCAACTACCGGATGACGGGACGCATCGCCGCGGACCCCACCGACGCGGGGACAAGCCTGCTGAGCAGAGTGTCCGGCGAGTACGATACCGGAATGCTTCAACTGCTGGGCATCCCCGAGGCGCTCCCGCTTCTGCCGGAGATCGTGCCGTCGCGCTCGATCGTCGGACGGGTACGCGACGGCGCGTTACCGGGCGTTCCCGAAGGGACGCCGGTTATCGCCGGGAGTCTGGATGTCGCCGCAGCAGCGGAGGGGCTCGGTATCCGAGACGCGGGGCAGACGCTCTGCATCCTTGGAACGACCTTCTGCGTACTCCGGATGATCGAGGACAGCGCGATGATCGTTCGGACGGGCGGAGGGGAGGAGTGGCCTCGTATAGGGAGTATTCTGTACAGCCTCTCTCCGGAGCGCAGCCTCAGGCTGCTCGCGTCGCTGAACGGGAGCGCGGTGTTGGACTGGGGGCGTCGTCTTTTCGGCGGCCTGGAAATACGCCGGGCCGAAGAGGAAGCCTCGTGGATCGAGCCGGGGGCGAACGGCTTGTGTTTCCTTCCGTTCATCTTCGGCGAGAGAGCGCCGTTTAGGGACGCCGCCGCGAGCGGGTCGTTCATGGGACTGCGCGCGCATCACGAACGGGCGCACATGCTTCGCGCGATCTACGAGGGGTTGGCGATGGTTGTCCGGATGTGCATCGACTCGATGGGGTCCTGCGGGACGCCGGAAGGCTCCGAGGTCATCGTCGCGGGGGGCGCGGCGGGCAGCGCGCTTTTCTGCGGCATTCTCGCCGATCTGCTTCAAAGAAGCGTCGTCCGGCGCGACGTCGCTGAGCCGGGAATCGAGGGCGTCTTTTCGCTCCTCGCAGGCCGCGCCCATGCCTGTTCAGACGCCGTTCGTTTCGAGCCCGGACACGGGCGTCGCTACGAACCCGTCTTCGATCGTTTTCGCGCTCTGCTCGAACAGAGGGAACGAATGAACGCGCTGTAATCATTCCGTACACTGTCTTCGAAAAAACTTCACGCTAGAGGTCGATCATGGGAGAACACATCACAACGGAAAAAAGACTCAAGATAGCGGTTACAGCGGAGATCCGTCCCGATTTCCTCGAAAAACTCCGGGAGATAGGCGATGTGGAGGTCTGCGGGTGGATCAAAACGGGCGTATTGATGAGCGAAGCGGAGCAGATCGAAACGCTTCGCGGCGTCCATGTGTATCTGGTCGGCTATGAACTCGTCAGCGAAAGGGTGATCGCGAACTGTCCGTCGCTCGAACTGGTGGCGTGCGCCAGGGCGAACCCCGTCAACGTGGATACGGCGGCGCTCGAGGCCAGGAGGATACCTCTTCTGTACACGCCGGGGAGAAACGCGGTGGCCGCGGCCGAGTTCACGATGGGGCTCATGCTCGCCGAAGCGCGCCATATCGCGAGGGCGTACCGCAGCCTGAGGGAGGGGCGGTTTCTTGGAGCTCCGGCGGCCGATATCCTCGATGTTCCGGAGAAGAGCGACGTCGTCTGGAATCTGAGCGGGGAGTCGCCGTACAAGTACTATCATGGATTCGAGCTTCACGGCAAGACGCTCTCTCTTCTCGGCCTGGGGCACATCGGCAGAATGGTGGCGCGCTACGCGCAGGCCTTCGACATGAGGGTCCTCTCGCACGACCCCTACTTCGACGAGGCGGAGGCGCGCGCTCTCGGCGTGACGCTCGTCGATCTGCCGACGCTCTTCCGGGAGGCGGATTTTCTGAGCATTCACTGCAAGGTGAGCGAAGAGACGAAAGGCATCGTGAACGCCGACGCCTTCTCCCGGATGAAAAAGACCGCCGTTCTCGTCAATACGGCGCGGGCCTCGATCGTCGATCAGGCCGCGCTGGTCGACGCGCTGCGGAACAAGACCATCGCCGGAGCCGCTCTGGATGTCTACTGGGAGGAGCCGCTGCCGTCCAATCATCCGCTCCTGACGATGGACAACGCGACGCTCACGCCCCATCTGGCGGGGGCGTCCTTCGACGTCCCGGAGAGGCACTCGGAGATCGTCGTCGAGGATATACTGCGCTGGGCCGAGGGGAAGACGCCGTACAATATATGGTAGCGCCGCGCCGCCGACAAGAGCGGCGCAGGAACGAATGGAGGAAATAAAAATGCTGCTTCAACGTGAACGGGAACTGGTCGTGGAACACTGCAGGATGCTGGCGACGCATAAGCTGACCAAAGGGACCGGCGGCAACATCAGCGCGCTGGACAGGGAAAAGAAGCTCTTCGCGATCAGCCCGAGCGGGATGGACTACTTCGTGATGCAGCCGGAGGACGTCGTCGTCCTCGATCTCGACGGCAAGACCGTCGACGGGGCGAGAACGCCGTCGAGCGAGATGGACATGCACCGGCTGCTCTACGTGGACAGGGAGGATATCAACGCCGTCGTCCACGCGCACTCCACCTTCGCGACGACCCTCGCCTGCCTCCACTGGAGCCTTCCGGCGCTCCACTATCTGATCGGATTCGCTGTAAGCGGAGGACCGACGAACACGAGCGAAGCGAGTAAGGAGTCGTGTCAGTCGCTTAGTGCGCATGCATCTAGCGCTAGAGGGGACGGAGTTCGCTGCACCCCCTACGCGCCGTTCGGATCGCCGGAGCTGGCGGAGATCGCGCGCGACGGGATGAAGGGGCGGTACGCCGTCCTTCTGGGCAATCACGGCCTTCTCGCCGCCGGGCCGAGCATGCAGTACGCCTTCAACGCCGCCGAGGAGATCGAGTTCGTCTGCGAGCTGCACTGGCGCGCGAAGAGCGTTGGCGACCCCGTCATACTGAGCGAAGAGGACATGAACGTCGTGCTGGAGAAGTTCAAGACATACGGCCAGCGGGCCTGATAACCGAGGGACAAAGAAATCGAATTTCGGGGATCTCCACGCAAGCGGAAGGTCCCCGAAATCGTATGGAGGGAGAGAATTTTCGTGAGAATGGGTACGCGCGCCGATTCGTTACGCCGAAACCACGCGGTCGCGCCCCTCTCTCTTGGCCTGCAGCAAGGCCTCGTCGGCGCGTCGCAGAAAATCGTCCCCCGTTTCTCCCGGGAGATGTTCCGCTATGCCGAAGCTCATAGCGATCCCGAAACCCAAGGTCTTTTCGATGTTCGAAACGCTGTGCCGTAAGCGTTCGGCCAGTTTGAAGGCCTCTTCCTTTCCTGTTTCGGGCAGGAGTATGATGAATTCTTCCCCTCCCCATCGGGCGAGCAAATCCGTACTGCGAACTTCCGATGCGAGCGTTTCGCCGACGGCGACCAGGACTCTATCTCCTATGAGATGTCCTTCCCGGTCGTTGAAGAGCTTGAAGCGATCGATATCTCCGATGATCAGCGCAAGCGGGCGACGAAAGCGTTCGACTCTGCATACTTCCGCGACGAATACCTGATCGAAGTAACGCCGGTTGAAGAGGCCCGTCAGAGGGTCTTTGGAAGCAAGGAACGCAAGTTTCCTGTTCGCTTCGACGAGCGCGACGGTCCGCTCGGCGACGATCATCTCGAAATGGGCGCTCTCCGCCTCCGCTTCGCGAAGCGCTTCTTTCTGCCTGGAGATCAACTTTTTCCAAAGTCCGGCGAGCAGCATCCCTCCTCCGAGAAAATACCCCGCGATCGCCCAAGGGCTCTTCCACGGCGGGGCGGCGATGCGGATTCCGTAGGATTCGGACGTCTCTCCCCACTCGCCCGACCCGTCGGAAGCCTTGATTCTGAAGACGTACTCTCCGTGGGGGAGGTTCGTGTACTCCGCGATCCGCCGGTTCCCCATCTGTTTCCACTCTTTGTCGTATCCGTCGAGCATTGTTTGAAACTCCATGCGAGGGCCCGCGGAGAGATCGACGGGGGAGTAGATGAAGGCGAGATCCTTCCGCCTCCATGAAAGGTCTATACGTCCCGTCGTATTCAGGAGCCAGGCTTCGTTCCGATCCTTTCCGTCGACGATGAGCGCGTCGAGCACCGTTCCGAAAACGTCGGCGCCGTGCGTCGCGTCTTTCGGACGAAAGTAGTTGAAACCGGCGACGCCGCCGAGAAAGAGAATACCCCTCTCGCTCCTATGGTAGGCGAAGTTGTTGAATTCTCTGCTTTGCGCTCCGTCCGCCTCGTCGTAGAATCGTACCGAGCCGTCCCTCGGATCGAAACGGGCGATGCCGTTGTTCGTGCTCAGCCAGAGTTCGTCTTCGTCTCCGGGGAGTATCGCGTAGATGGTCTCGTTCGGCAGGTACGCCGGGCGAATGCGTCCCGTCGCTTTGTCGAGTCGGGAGAGCCCGCCCCCCTGTGTCCCGAGCCAGATCGCGTCGTCGGTCTCGTGGAAAGAAAAAATATTGTTCGAGCCGATGCTCTCCGGGGTATCCGGACGATGAGCTATCGTGTCGAAGCCGTCTTCTCCGGGCGTCCAGACGCTCGCTCCCGCGGATTCCGAAGAAATCCAGACACGACCGCTTCGCTCCTCGAAGAATCGTGTAATGTAGTTGCTCGCGAGGCTGCGCGGATCCTTGTTGTCATGCGTAAAACGCTTCCACGTCCCGTTCGCGCCCAGACGAAAAACGCCGTTCTCCGTAGCGATCCACTCGTTCCCCGCGCCGTCTCGATGAAGAGCCATGGCTTTTTCGGGTGCGAATCCTTCCGGCAACGGAGCGGGAGGGGCGTAGAGGATGAAGCGGTCCTCCTCCTTGTCGTAGAGGGCGACGCCGCCGAAACTGAAGATGAAAAGATCGCCGTCCGAAGCGCGGTACAAACCGCGGACCTTCGAGGACATCGACTCGGGAAACGTACCCTCTTTCGACGAGTAGGTTCTGTAGCCTTCGAGGCGCGGCAGCCAGCGGCTCGCTCCTTCGAGCGTGGCCACCCAAAGCTCGCCCTCGGCTTCGTCCAGCCAGAACCCGCGTACAATATTGCACAGAAGCGACGCGCGATTGTCCGGATCGCGGCGGACCACGTGAAATCGTTGGCGCTCGGGAGCGTAAATCGAAACGCCGTTGTAGTACGTTCCCACCCAGAGTCGGCCGTTCGGGGCCTCGTAAAGACGGCGGATGGAGTTTCCCGCGATGCTGCCCGGATATTCCGGATTTCGGCGGAAGTGCATGATCGGCCTGTCCGGACCGTCGTCCCGGAAGAGTCCTTGGTCGAAGCTTCCGATCCAGATGCTTCCCCCGGAAGTTCTCTCGACTGTAAGATAGTCGGCTTTCGCAAGCGCCGGATGTCTTTTCGGATAGGGGAGAAACTCCTCGGAAACGGGATCGAAAAGAAACATGGCGTTCGACTGGAAGACGACGATGAGGGTGTCGCCTTCCCCCCGTGCGAGGGAGGAGACCTCGCGAGAACCATCCAGCAAGGGGGCGAAGAGTGTGAGCGTTTCGTCGGAGTTGAGTCGGGCGAGTCCCGCGCCGCACCCCATCCACACCGTTCCGGAGGCGTCCACGAGAAGCCGTTCGATGGAAAGACCGTCCGTGGAGGGGATACTTCGCACTTTCTTCTCTTTCGGATCGAGAAGATCGAGCCCCTTGTCGGTGGCTACAAGAATCTCTCCGGCGCTGTTCTCCGCGAGATCTCTGACCATGTCGGACCGCAGCGGATGTTCCGGACTCGTCGAGGTGAAGCGCTCGAAGGAATCCGACTCGGGGTCGTAACGATTCAAGCCGCCCAGAAAAGTGCCAACCCACAGCTCTTTCCGAGAATCCTCGAAAAGTTCCATGACGACATTATGCGAGAGCGATCGAGGGTTGCCTTCCTCTTTGCGGTATACGCGAAAGCCTGCGCCGGTGAAACGGTTCAGCCCGTCCTGGGTGCCGATCCATAAACGCCCGAGGGAGTCCTGGAGAATGTCCTGTCCGGAGGACTGGGAGAGCCCGTCCGCAACGGAGAAGGAGTGAAAAAAGCCGTCGTTCCATGTTGCGAAACTCTCGGCGGAATAGGAAGAGGACGGGGCGCCAAACAAAAAGAGAACGAACGACAGGCAAGCGGCAAAAAAACCACGAGGAGGGCGGAGGGAAAAAACAGCGTTGCTTTCCGCGGTGTTCATGGAGAGCGGCGCAGCATTCTCTTGTCTTTGTCCGGCCGTGTGCATCTCCGAACTCCTTTCGTGTTTTCCCGAAAAGAAACGCCATTCATCGCTGTTCATCGTGAAGGTGGACGTACTGCACACTATTGCCGTTCCGCTCGACGAACCGCCTGATGTCCTCGAACGACAGGAGGAGCGTCGCGCTGTTGTCGTTGGGGTGCACCCCCAGACGCTCTCTGCCTACGAGATCTTTGTCGAAGACGACGATGACTTCGTGAGCTGTATCGTTGATCACGCCGAGAGGCGTCACTTCGCCCCGGGCGAGTCCGAGGTATTTCTTGAGGCGGTCCGCGGAGGCGAAGCTGAGGTGTTTCGTCCCCAGCTGTTCCGCAAGGCTGTCCAGGTCGGCCCGCTTGTCCTTGAGCAGCACGACGAGCCACTGGGTCGCCTTCTTCTTCTGGTCGCGGACAAAGAGGTTCTTGCAGACGGTCGTCTTCTCGTCGAACCCCACGCGGTCCATGTCTTCGACGGTGTAGGCCGCCTCGTGCTCGATCGTCTCGTAGGATATGCCCATTTCATCGAGCTTCCGGCAGACCGCCTCCCGTGATTCGCGCTTCTCGGCGACGCTTCGCATTGCAGCACCTTCCTTGTTGGATTGATCTCCGGACGGAAACAGTGCCTTCCCCCGGAATGCACCGCGTCTATGATACCCGAAAAGACCGGCCGGTCAAACGAGAAACACGACGTCGGAGAAGAAGCACGGTTTGCGGCGCACCCTCTTGACTCTCGCACGGCGTTACGGTGTATCATCTCGGTACGGAACGGAGACGAGCCCGCCCGGACTGGACGAAAACACGAACCGGAGAACGCGGGCCCGAAACTCCCCGGCGGAAAGGATGGCGAACCGATGACCGAGCCGATCAATTTCAACGCGCTGTTTCTTGGCCCCAAGGCCGAAAACTACGATTTCTTCAAGCAAATGCTCGTCTACCTGATGGACGATCACGCGGAGTGGCGTCGCTTTTTCCACCCCGAGGATCCCCTGGTGGTTACGGAGGATGAAAAGGCGCGGCCGGACTTCGCGAGGACGCTCCAGAACACGCGAGAGGCGCTCATCGAACTGGCGGGAAACCTTCAGGTCAGCTCCAACCCGTGGTTTTCGCCGCGTTATCTGGGGCACATGAACGCCGATACGCTCGTCGCGGCCAACCTGGGGTACATGCTCACGCTCCTGTACAATCCGAACAACTGCGCCTACGAGGGCTCCCCCGCGACGACCGCGCTGGAGATCGAGACGGGGCGTCAGCTCGCCGCGCTGATGGGGTACGACCCGCGGACGGCTTGGGGGCATATCACCTCGGGCGGCACGGTCGCCAACTACGAAGGGGTCTGGTTGGCGCGCAACCTCGCCTCCGTTCCGCTTGCGATCCGCGACTGCATGCCCGAGCTCGTCGAGGGCCTGGACGACTGGCGGCTCATGAACCTGCCCGTGAAGGACGTGCTCGACCTGGTGGACAAGGCCAGGGAGCGCGGCCGCTTCGACGAGGTGCGCGACAGATCCGTTCGGGGGACGGGGATGGCCGGGCGCGATCTCGGCGTCCTGCTGGTTCCCGAGTCGAAGCACTACTCGTGGGCCAAGGCGGCGGACATCTTCGGCATCGGCCGGGAGAACCTCGTTCCCGTTCCGGTGCGCGACGACTACCGGATGGACGTTCGTGCGCTCGAAGACATCATCGACTCGCTGGCCGCGAAAAAACGTCCCGTCCTCGCCGTGGTCGCGGTTGTCGGCAGCACCGAGGAGGGTGCGGTGGACGATGTGCACGAAGTCGTCCGGCTGCGTGAACGGTACGCCGAAAAGGGCGTCTCCTTCTACCTGCACGTGGACGCCGCGTACGGCGGGTACGCGCGCGCTCTTTTTCTCGACGAGGAGAACCGCTTCATGGAGTACGACGAGATAAAGAAGACGCATGCGGACGTCGGGCACGGAGGCTGGCTGGTTCCGGAAGTGTACGAGGCGTTCAGGGCGATGAGCTGCGCCGACTCGATCACGGTCGATCCGCACAAGCTGGGCTACATCCCGTATTCCGCAGGCGCGATCGTCGCCGCCGACCGGCGCGTCGTCGACCTGATCTCCTACTTCGCCGCCTACGTCTTCGAAAAGGGGGACGACAACCCGATGCTCCTCGGGAGCTACATCCTGGAGGGTTCCAAGCCGGGCGCGGCGGTGGCCGCCGTCTGGATGGCGCACCGGGTGGTGCCGCTGAACGCGAACGGCTACGGCCGGATCATCGAGAGCAGCATCGAGGGGGCCTTCCGATTCCACCGTTCGATTCTCGAGAGCGACCCGCTGACGGTCGCCGGCCGTCGATTCGAGGCGCTTCCGTTGACACGCCCGGACCTCAACATCGTCGTCTACGCCTTTCACGAGATCGGCAACGGCAGCCTGGAGGAGATGAACCGTCTGAACCAGGCGATCTACGAGCAGTGCTCCTACAAATCCGGGCCGCTCTACATCAGCGACTTCATCACGTCGAAGACCTCGCTGACCGAAGAGGAGTACGGCGACGCCCCTCTCTCCTTCGTGAAACACTTCGGCATCGAGGAGAAGGAGTGGAGGAGCTGCGGAAGCGTCTACGTCCTCCGCTCGTGCATCCTCACTCCTTACTTGGTGAACAACACCACCTACGAGATCTACTGGGGAAACTTCATGCAGTCCATGGAACGGGCGATACGGCGGCTCTACGAAGCTTAGAAGCTGTTGATCTCGTTCAGCGCTCTGATCTCGTCCCGCACGAGCGTCCGTATGCGCTCGTCGAGTTCTCGTTTCAGAGGAACGAAGCGGCGCTCCAAGTGATCGGCCAGCGCCTCGGAAAGGTCTTTTTCCAGATCCGCGATGCGCTTTTCGTCGATCATGAAGGCTGCGAGGAGGGACGGCAGCTCCATTCGCTCCGCCGTTTCCTTCATCCGCGCCCTTCCGTAGCGAAGCAGCATCCACCCTGCGGAGGCCCCGAGAATCGCGCCCGCCGCGAGGCCTATAGGCCCCGCCGTGATGAGCGCGGTGCTCGACCCTCCGCAGAGCATCGCCGCGCCAGCAGTCAGCAGGCCGCCGACGGCCGTTCCGACGACGTCGAGCATGCCGTCCGCCGCCGGGGTCCGCACCCGGAGCATTGGTTCGGAGAGTTCGTCGGGAAGGACGAACGAGAGATCTTTCTTCGGAAGGGCGACGCCGTGCGACGCGAACCACTCCGCGAGCAGGTCGCGTATCTCCTCCCGAAGCCCTTCGAGAAAGCGCGGAGCGATCCGCGCGAGATGCTCGCGGGCGAGGGGTTCGGCGGCGGCGGTCCGCTCGTCGATGCGCATGCGGAGAAGCGCCAGCGAGCCGCCCTGCTTCCGGAACTCCAGCAGAAGGGGAACGACCTCCTTGCGGAAGAAGATGTCGACGGCGAGCGACGCCATCTTTTCCTCAAGGGCGGCGACGCGATGCGCGGTCAACTCGCCGAGGCGTCGGTCCAGGAAGTCGGGTAGCTCGTTCTGCAGCGACTGGCGCGCGCGGGCGAAGCGTTTTTTAAGCGCGGGAAGCAGCGAAATTCCTTGGGCGATCACGGCGTACGGCCGATCGCTGCGCACCAGGGAACGCTCCTCCCGAAGAGGGATTTCCTCGCGGAGGATCTCCCCGACGAACGGCCAGAGGCTGCTTCCGCCTGCGAGAATGACCAGCGAGATTCGCTCCCCGTCGATCTTGCCCTCTTCAAGGCCGGAGCGGAGACACTCGCGGAACCAGCCGAAGAGGTCGAGTTTCTGCCCTTGGAGCGGCTCCGCCCCGTTGTGCGCGAGGAAGTTCCACGCCGTCGAACGGGCGCGTCCCCGCAGCTCGGGGAGGATCCCCTTGGAAAATTCGATGAAGGCGCGCGAAGGGCTGTAGGAGGCGCCTCTGCGGAGAAACTCCTCCCAGGTCAGGTCGGTCAGCCTGCCGTACCCGGCGAGGACTTTCGATATCGGTTCGCCCCGGTCGCGCGCCATCGAGCGCGAGAAGAACTCCTTGACCTCGCGGCAGAGGTGGGACTGAACGAAGTACGCCGATCCCTGCGCCTCCAGCTCCGCGTCGAGTCCCGGATTCTGGTCGCACAGCCACTGGAAGAAGAGGTCGTCGAAGAGGCGTCCGCCGAGCAGCATATCCCCCCACGAACGGACGACGCGCCCTCCCTCAAGAAAGGCGAAGTCGCACGTACCGCCACCGAAGTCCGCGACGAGCACGCCGCCGAGCGCCTTGTACACGGAGATATCGCGCTGCTTCATGTGGTAGAGCAGCGCTCCCTTCGGCTCGTCCACGAGAAAGGGCGCGCCGAACCCCGCTCGTTCGGCGGTCGCCTCCAGGGCGGCGCGGAATGCGCCGTCGGCTTCGCTGGGTACGCCGAAGAGGACGCGCCGCGTCGAGGGCTCCACATCCAGCCGCTGTTTTCTCGCATCGGCGAGGAGCGCGGAGAGGAAATCGCTTGCCGCTGCGCGCGCCTCTTCCGAGCGGGCAAGGTCCGCCTTGAAGTTGGTGACCAGACGGAAAGAGGCGCGCTCCCATGCGGTCGCCTCGCCGTACTCGTCGAGCGCGCTCTGGCCGATGAGCGGTTCCTTCTCCTTCCGGTAGAGGATGGCGGAGGGAATGCCGTCCCTTCCGTCGCCGAAGTCCACGCTCGTCGGGGAGGGATCGTCTTCCGGGCACTTGGAGAGGTAGGTCTTCGTGGTGCCGAAATCGACTCCGAGGACGGGACGGGGGGTCATGAGCGCCGCACCTTCCTGACGAGCCCCTTTGCGAGCAGTTCGCCGTTCTTGAAGAGCGGCTCTCTTTCGACACGTACCGTATCGCCCGGCTCCACCACGCCGAACGTGGCGTACGCGGCGGCGGACTCATCGGTCCAGTTGAAGAGCGAGGCGGGCGGCGCATCCGAGAAGCCGAGGTTCCGAACCTCCGCAGCCAGTTCGGAAACGCCCGCGGCAAGATCATCGCACGGAGCGCCCTCCAGGGCGAGTATCTTCGACGCGAGAAGAGGTATTCCCTCCTCTTTCTCATCCTGGAGAGGGGAGGCGGGCGAGGCCGCGAGGAGCGCAACGCGGGCCGCGCCCTCGGTCCACGCCTCGAAGGCGCGGCGTACTGACTCCTCGTGGAGCTTCCTGTCGAAACGGATTTCCCTTCCTCCGAGGAGCAGCAGTACGGCGATGAGCAGGGGAAGGAGGAAGAATCCTTTCAGGAAACCGCTCTTTCCGCGCAGCAGCGACCATCCTTTGAAAAAGACCTCGCCGCCGCCGAGGAAGCGGATCGCCTCGCTCGCGGTGGCGAGACCCAATAGAGCCGCCAGTAACAGAAGCAGCTTCCGGCTTCGAGGCAGGCGGAGCGCTGCGAGCGTTCCGAAGAGCGCGCCGAGCGGGGCGCCGATGAAGACGCCTGCTGCGCGGCTGCCGAGCAGGAACCACGTGAAGGCCGGCAGAAAGGCCATTCCCGCGAGCGTTCCGAAGGCGGAGACGGCGGCGATGCGGAGCGGGGGAATCTCCGAGGAGATCTCCGGTTCCGGAAGGGCGAGCGCGGGAAGACGCTCCTCCATGCGCAGCAGAAGAAGGGAGCGACGCTCCGAGGACAGAGGTTCGGCGGCAAGGGAGTCGAGTATCGCCGGGAGCAGCGTTTCCGTCGCCGCGGCCTCGGCCCGCCGGACGGCGCTTTCGACCGCCGCTCGGTCCGGAACGTCTTTGGGAGGCAGGTACGCGAAGTAGACGCTCGTCCCCTTGTCGACGGCGCGGCGGCGGCTCTTCTCCTCTTCTTTTAACGGAATCACGGGCGTTTTGTTTCTCCTGCCCATACGGACGCACCTTCTTTTCATCGTGATGATAATAGAGTAGCGCCTCGACCGCCGAAGAGCAAGCGTTTTTCTCATCCCACGGCACGGATGGACGGAAAGGCCGTAGCCCCGCATGTGGAGCGAGTCCGGGAGGATGCCGAAGCGCTGTCCGGTATGCCCCGGAGAGAGGCGGATGCTGTATCATAGTGCAGGCGCCGTGCAACGGCGCCGACGAAGACCGTTGCGGAGGAGAGAGTCATGAGAACACGGAAGACACGGTTATGGGAGGGCGCAGGTATCCCAATTGCTGCGCTGTGGCTGGCGGCGGCATTGTTTCTCGCGGTGTTCGCGCAGGCGGCGTACGCTTCGGCGCTCGCCGTTCGGGTTCTCGACGTGGGGCAGGGGGATTCCATACTCGTCCGCTTTCCGGAGGGCGGCGCGATGCTTGTGGACGCCGGGACCGCAGATGCGGGGCCGAGGGTCGTCGAGTCGCTGCGCTCGCTGGGAGTGGAGAAGATCGACATCCTTGCGGCGACGCATCCGCACTCGGACCACATCGGCGGCATGCTCGCAGTTCTGGACGCGTTCCCTGTCGGCAAGATATGGGACAGCGGCTACGTGCACGGAACCAGGACGCAGCAGCTCTTCCTGGAGGCGGTACGCGACCGGAAAATCCGCTTCGGACGGCCGAAGGCGGGCTTCTCCGAGGAGTTCGAAGGCGTGCTCATCGAAGTCCTGGCGCCGGTGAAGGCGATCTCGGGGACAGAGTCCGACGCGAACAACAATTCGCTCGTCCTCCGCCTCTCCTTCGGCGAGGTCTCCTTCCTGCTGGCCGCTGACATGGAGACTGCGCAGCGGCGCAGCGTCGAACGCTTCCCGGAGACGACGGTGCTCAAGGTCGCGCACCACGGGTCGCACAACGGCACGGACGTACGGTTCCTCGAAATGCTCCGTCCGAAGGTCGCGATCATCTCCTGCGGCGCTGAAAATCCCTACGGACATCCGCACCGCGAGGCGGTGGCGCTGCTTGAGGGGGCGGGCGTCGATCTGTTCACGACGATAGGGGGCGACATCGTCGTCGAGACCGACGGAACCGCGTTCTCCGTGCACAAAGCGATCACTCCGGAGCAGCCGCCTTCCGAGGCGGTTCCGGCGTATATCGGGAACCGGTCGAGCAGGGTATACCACGCCGCGTCGTGCGACGGGCTTCCTGCGGAGAGAAACCGCGTCTTCTTTAAAAGCGCGGAAGAAGCGGCGAAGGCCGGGTACCGGCCGTGCGGGAGGTGCATACAGTGAGAGCGTTCATCGATTCAGTCCATGAGGGCGTCGCGCGTGTACTGCTTGGCGACGAGCCGCTCGCAGTGGAGGTCCCCCTCTCCTGGCTGCCCGAGGGTGCGGCCGAGGGGAAGGCGCTGCGGGTGCTGTGGGAGATCGACGAAGAGGAGACCAAGAGCGCGCGGCAGGCCGTCGAAGATCTTTACGCCGCGCTTAACGACGCCCCGTGAGGCAACGCAAGAGCGTGTTGCCTCACGGGGCCGGACAGTGGACGCCGGAGCGTGGAATCCCCCGGCGTCCACTGTATTGGTTTTGTTCTCCGTCAGAAGTTGGAAGCAGTCGAAACCGTGCCGTCGCTCCACGTTACGGAGATCTCGAACTTCGACGCTCCGTTCTTCAAAATTCCGTTGTCCTCCACGAACAGCTGAAGCGTGCCGTGCGGAGGAACATCGAAGGAGACGGAGCCGTCGCTCGCGTTCAGCAGCTGCTTCTTCCCGGGGACCAGCACGCCGACAAGCCGGTTCTTGTTGCGGGGGACGGTGTCCCAGGTGAAGGATTCGTCGACGGCCTCGATGGAGATTGCCTTGACCGTCCCCTTCCCCTCGATCCTGAATTCGAAGAGCCAGTCCTTCGCGCCGCCTTTTCCCGGCCGTTCTCCGGGGCCCACATAGTCGCTGCTGGACGCCTGCCGCGGGTTGGAGAAGAAAATCTCGCGTTTTTCCGCGTCCCGGTCGCGCCGCCTGTCCGGACGGATTCTCGGGGTGGGGGTGGGGCGTTCCTTCTCCGGCACGGCAAATGCAGCGATTTCTCTGGTGAGTTCTCTGCCGTCGTCGTAGAAGAGCGTGATCTTCGAGCGGACGCTCGGGTCTTCGAGGGAGTTGTTGTCCTCGATCCAGAGCTGTAGATTCACGGGCTTCGAAACAGGTATGCGCACGGAGCCGTCGGTCGCGTTGAGGATTTTGCCGTCCGCGGCTGTGACCGCCACGAGCCAGCGTCCGTTTCCCGGCACGGTGTCCCACTCGCCCGCCGGGCCTGTCGCGTTGAATATCCTCATTCCGCTGACGGTGCCGAGCGTCTCCACCTTTAGGTCGATTTTCCAGTCGGGATTTCCGTTACCTTGCCGCTGTTCGTTTCTTCCGACCAGATCCCGGTTCCCCGGACCGGTGAAAACTGCGGAGCCGGAGAATTCACCCGCCGACGGTTCCTCTCCGGCGGCTTTTGCGATCTCTTTGGTCACGACCGTTCCGTCGGAGAACACAAGGACCGCTTCGAAGCGGGTCTTTCCGCGTGCGATCGCTCCTGTGTCCGTGAGCAGCAGATCGAAGGCGTACTTGCCGTCGAGGGGGATTTCGACGGTCCCGTCGGTTTTGTTCAATATTCTGTTCCCCTGGGTCGCCGCGACGAGATTCGCGCGGTTGGCGGGTATGGTATCCCAAACGGCTCTCTCCCCGTCGATGTTTCGTATGATGAGGCCCGTCAACACGCCCTTGCCCTGGATCGAGATCGTCGCTGCAACGTCAGGAACGCCGTCGCCCTGGAGCTGTTCGTCGGCTCTGGTAATATCGCGCGTGCCGGTTCCGGTCCATTGGGCGGAGAGGATAGCGACCGATGTTTCGACGGGCGGCGTGGGTGTCGGTTGGCCGGAAGGAGGAATCTCGATGACGGACTGCGCCCGCGAGCCGTCGGCGAAACGAGCCACGAGGGCGAACTTTCCGCCGCGCGCAATGGAGCCGTCGTCGTGCACCGCGATCGTGAACCCGCCACCGATGACCAGCGGTATCAGGGGCATCGAGCCGCCGCTGTGGACAAGAATGTTGCCGCTGCTGTCCTTCACCTGCATCCCGGGGACGTTGTTGCCCGCTACGGTGTCCCAGACGGAGGTACCATTCTCGTTTTGCAGTATGAACCCGGTGAGTGCGCCGATACCCGATATGCTGACCGAAAAGAAAGGATCCGGCGTTCCGTCCGGCGCGGGGTTCTCCCCGGGGCCCAGCACATCCTGTCCCGTACCCCTGAACGTGAAGTTCTGTATTTCCCCCATCGCAGCCATGCCACAAGACGCCGAAAGAAACAGCACCCCTACGACCAACATGATCCGAAGCGCATTCTTCCTCATCTGTATCATCTCCTTTACCTCTGCTCGAAGCATCACGGGCGGCGAGCTTCAGCCTCCTCGACGATGCGTGCCGTCATCTCCGCTGCTCGCCCGGTGTATCGCGAGCACTGTTCGCGGAGCCCCTTTTCGCGAAAAACCGTCTGTCCTTCCGGCGTGCCCAGATCGCACCCGAGGAGCAGATGACAGTCGCGCGCGCCGAACTCAGTCTCGAACTCCGCGATCAGCCTCCGGACGGCTTGATACGCCGGATCCACCGGCTCGTCCGCCCGTGATCGGCCCAGTGCAAGTCCTATGCCCAGTATCCCTCCGGAGAGTGCGCCGCAGGTTCCGCAGGTGCGCCCCATGCCGCTGCACAGGCCGGTTGCGATCTTCGGGATCAGGTCGGACTTCGTTTCCTGAGCCTCGGCCAAGGCGAGCAGCACGCTCTCGGCGCAGTAGAGACCGGAGAGAAACGAATTCGCGGCGGCGGCGCCTATCTCTTGTGCCGTGAGTTTGTAGATACCCCTTCCATCCATTCAATCTTCTCCTCCATTATTCAAAGGTCGGCATGATCCATCGTGAGGACAATAGCATGAACCTCCGTCTCCTGCAAGTTGTGTTCGCCTGCGCAAATGGGCGGATTCGAAACCTATGCGCAAGCGTTCCAAAGGGTTACGGAAGATGTTCGCGGATCCTCCTCGACTATGCGAAAGGGTGCGCTGCGGAGAGATATATGTTATTCTGAAAAAGGGGTGATGTCGTTGAAACGAGGAACCTTTTCCGGTGGTATCAGTCCGCTGTACAAAAAGGAGCTTGCGCGGGACAAGCCGCTCGAAGTCATGCGGGAACCCGAAAGGGTGTCGGTACCTTTGAAGCAGCATATCGGCGCGCCCTGCACCCCTCTTGTGAGCAAGGGAGACGATGTGACGGTCGGGCAGAAGATCGCGGAGTCGGAGCATTTCGTCTCTTCGCCTGTCCATGCGAGCATCTCCGGCCGCGTCGCCGAAATCACCGGGGCGTCCGTCGTTATCGAGGGGACGGGGCGGAGCGCATTTTCGAGCGCTGTTCCAAGGAACTTCGAAGCGCTCTCCGCGGAGGAGATTCGCGCGGCGGTCCGGGAAGCGGGGATCGTCGGATTGGGCGGGGCGGCTTTTCCGACCCACGTCAAAATGACTCCTCCCCGGGGGAACACGTTCGAATACGTTCTTCTGAACGGCGCCGAGTGCGAACCCTATCTGACCATCGACGAGCGGATCATGATCGAGAAGGCCGACAGGGTTGTCGCCGGGGCAAGGGTGCTGATGAAGGGCGTCGGCGCCCCGAAGGCCGTCATCGGTGTCGAAGAGGACAAGGAGGCTGCTTTGCTGAGCCTGCGGAAGGCTGTATCGGTCTTTCCGGAGATCTCTGTTGCGCCGCTCGCGGTGAAGTACCCTCAGGGGGGCGAGAAGATGCTGATCAAGTCCTTGCTCGGACGGGAAGTACCGGTGGGAGGACTGCCCGTGGACGTCGGCGCGTTGGTCGTCAACGTGGGCACGGCGGTCGCCGCGGCAGACGCCGTTACGGAAGGCAGGCCCCTGTATGAACGAGGAATCACAGTCACCGGCGGAGGCGTGAAGGAGCCCAAGAACCTCGTCGTCAGAATCGGCGTTTCGTTCGCCGAGGTGCTGGACTACTGCGGCGGCCTCGCTCCGGACGCTGTGCGGGTGATCGCGGGCGGTCCTCTGATGGGCCGCGCGGTCGTTTCTCTCGACGAGGTGGTCGTCAAAGGGACGTCGGGCATTCTGGCGCTCACCGCGGAGGAGGCGAAGTCGGCCGAAGAGCGCGTCTGCATACGCTGCGGCAGATGCGTGGACGCCTGTCCGATGTTTTTGACGCCGAACGCTTTCGCCGTCTGTTCGCGCAATGCCCTGCTGGACGAGGCGCTGGGTCTGGATATCCGCTCCTGTATCGAATGCGGCTGCTGCGACTACGTCTGCCCGTCGAGGATCCCTCTGGTCCACCTGATCCGGCGATGCAAGGCGGAGATCGAGGCGCGGAAACTGGCGGAATAAGAGAGGAGGAGGAAGGGATGCCGGACGAGTTCGAAGCGGTTTCATCGCCGCATATCAGGGGGGAAGAGACGATCGACAGCATCATGTGGGACGTGGTCCTCGCCCTGTTGCCGGTTATGATCGCGTCGGTCGTTTTTTTCGGCGCTGCTGCGTTGCTGGCGCTTCTTGCGAGTACGTTCGCCGCGCTCTTCTGCGAAGCGGCCGTTCTCAAAGAGAACAGGGGAGGCGTCCGGCGCTTCTTCGGAGATGGTTCCGCCGCAGTGACGGGGGTGCTCCTGGGGTTGAGTCTTCCGCCGATTGCGGGCCGGACGGAGTATCTCTGGATTCCGGTCCTTGGCTCGGCGGTCGCAATTCTGGTCGGCAAGCATTTTTTCGGGGGCCTGGGGTGGAATCCTTTCAATCCGGCGCTGGTCGGACGGGCAGTTCTGACGATCTCCTTTCCGGAACTCATGGCCAACCTCTGGACCGTTCCGGGAATCGATGGTTTTACCTCCGCGACGCCGTTGCGTACCGGCGGGGGGTACACTCTTCTGCAAAAGTTCATAGGGAACATCCCGGGCTGTCTTGGAGAGACTTCCGCGCTTGCGATCCTGCTCGGCGGCGCCTACCTTATGAGAAAACGCCATATCGACTGGAGGATTCCCGGAGGATTCCTGGGAACTATGGCGGCCGTAGCGGCGCTGCATACGGCGGGCGTTCGGGGAATCGACGCCGCCTTTTGGGGGGCGGCGTGGCGGGAGATTCTGTTTCAGTGGTTCTCGGGGGCAGCTCTCCTCGGTGCGTTCTTCTTCGCGACATGCTACACGACATCCCCGGCGACCCCCAGAGGCAGGCTTGTCTACGGAGCGGGCTGCGGCCTCCTCGTCGCGCTTGTTCGTTACTACGGCAGGCTGCCGGAGGGAGTGTACGTCGTGCTTCTGCTGATGAACGCGCTGACGCCGCTTATCGATAAGTATACCGTTCCGACGACATTCGGAGGAGGCGATCGAACGATGAATGAAAAGATCGGATCCATAACGGCGCTCCTTGTCGCCATCTTGCTGTCGGCGGCTGCGTTGACCGGTGCGAACGCTCTCGTGAAGCGCCTTGCCGCAGGTCCCGCATCGGAGCGCGCGCAGATACATCTGGAGGAGCTTGTCGCGCCGTTCAACCGTGTGATCGGCGGAGACGGCTTTCTGCGGTCCGCGACGGAGAAGGGCGAGTATCTGAAGGTTTTCAAGGGCGGGGAGCTGGTCGGCTATATCGTTCAAGTCTCCTCCGAGGGGTACGGGTACGACGATATTGTGATGCTGGTAGGCGCGGACACTGCTCTTGCGGTGACGGGCGTCGCAGTTCTGGAACATGACGAGACTCGGGGCGTCGGCGACAGGGCATTCGCCGAGGATGTGCTCGCGCGCTTCCGTGGTCGGAGTCTCGCTGCGGGGATAGACTTCGACGGCGTGAGCGGGGCGACCCGTTCCAGCGCGGGAGTGCGCTCCGGAGTGGAGAAGGCGCTCGCGATGCTGGCCGAGGTCGTGAGAAAGGGGGAATAGTCATGCGGGCACAACATGGGGAAGATCTTTCGCCGTCCTTTCATCCTGTCCGCTGGATCTTCCGCGAGAATCCCGTGTTCAGGCTATTGCTCGGGCTGTGTCCTGCGCTGGGGGCGACAAGCACGGCGATGAACGGTTTCGCGATGGGGGCCGCGACGGCGTTCGTCCTGCTCTGCACGAACGCGACGTTCTCCCTGGTGAAGCGGCTCGTTCCAAGAACAGTCGGCATCGCGGTGTTTCTGGTGATCGCAGCCGCCTACGTCTCGATCGCGGATATGACGCTGAAGACCTTCGCTCCTTCCATCCACCGCGCTCTGGGGATCTTCATCCCGCTGATCGTTGTGAACTGTTTGATTCTTGTCGGCGGCGGAGCGCCGGCTTCGGCATGCTCCGGAGGGGGAGCGCCGGGGGCGTTTTCCCCCTCGTTCGCCGACGCTTTCGGCATGGGGCTGGGTTTTTTGCTGAGCCTCGTGCTGATCGGCGCGGTTCGCCAGATCGGAAGCGCTTATCTTCCCGTCTTCGGAATGCCGCCGGGGGCGTTTTTAACACTGGGGTTGCTGCTGGCCGCGGCGGGTCGTTCGCGGAACGGCAAGAATGAACCGTCCGGGAAGAGGTGATCGCAGTGGGCGAAATGTTTTCCGTCTTCCTGTCGGCGATTTTCGTCAACAACCTGCTGCTGCGTCAGTTCCTCGGCGTCTGTCCCGGCACGATGCTCTGCGGCGGCGTTCGCAAAGCGATTGCCTCGGGCGGCGTGATCTTCTGCATCATGATGTGCAACTCTACCGCTTCGTGGCTTTTCGACAGGTACGTGCTGCTTCCGTTGAACGCGGAGCACCTGCAAATTCTCTTCTCCGTTCTGATTCTCCTGACGACGACATGGAGCGTCGAAGTGCTCGCGGCGAAGCTCCTTCCTTCAGTGTATGCCGGAGAGCATTTTCGGCTTTCCTACGGTACTCATTGCGCCGTCCTGGGAGTCGCGCTCCTGAATCTCCGAAAGGGGTACGGTTTTGCCGAAATGCTTGTCCACTCGTCGGGCGCGGCTATCGGTTTTTCGCTGGCTTTGCTTCTGCTGGCCGGAATCATGGAAAGGCTGCGCTTCGCTCCAGGAAGCGAGCGCCTCAAAGGAATGCCGCAGGCTCTGGTCGCGGCGGCGGTGCTCTCGGCCGTCTTCCACTTCGTCGTTCTGTAACCCGTCAATGGACGGACTTTCCCGAAGATGGGACGGTTCGGGGCGGATGCGCCTTGACAGAACGCCGCGTTCAAAAGTAGTATGGGTTAAAGTTTGAATTATCGTATTTCGGGAGGTGGAGAAGGGTGAGAAAGAACGTTGGAGTACTTGTATTATGCGTGACGGTAGGCGTGATCGCATTCGCGGCGCTTCTGTCCATGTCGGCGAACACGGGGTTCGCCTCCGGCGCTCGGTGGCCCGTTTGGGATCTGCGCGACGGAAGGTACCGCGGGAGTTTCTCCGAGCGGGACGAGACGCCTGTTTCGCTCGAAATCACGGTGAAGGACGGGGCGATCACGGAGATTGGCTGGCGGCACATGGCCTACAGAAAGAACGACTATCTGAAGCCTGCGAACCCCATGATGGAGGGGCTTCGCAGCCAGTATACGGACTGCGCGAACTATCTGGTCGGCGCAAAGGGCGTCGACGAGATAGTCTCCAGACTGGAGTTCATGATAGGCAGTCCTTCCGGTCCGGCGCTCGAAGCGATCAAGACGCAGAAGGTGGACGCCTTTACCGCCGCGACGATCAGGGCGGGCAAGATCCGCTCGGCGGTCATCGACGCTTTCAACCGCGGAGTCTACGCGAAATAGTCCCCTCCGTCGTTGAAACACCGAGGATACGAAGCGCGGGAAGCGCAAGCCCCTCTCCTACGGGGGGCTTTTTGATGAACCTCCGCGGCGTTCGTCGAAAACGGTCATCTGCCGCGGGGAGGACCGAGCGAGACAGAAGGAGGCGAGGGAAACGAAGCGTTCTCTGCGGAGCGTGGCGTACGTAGGACTGGGTCAGACATC
This sequence comes from Synergistaceae bacterium, assembly GCA_018436725.1. Classification (GTDB taxonomy): domain Bacteria; phylum Synergistota; class Synergistia; order Synergistales; family Aminobacteriaceae; genus JAAYLU01. The sequence continues at coordinate 114,094 of JAHDKT010000018.1, forward strand.
CGCAAGCATCCTTGGAACCGCGGCATGGTTGATTTTGATTTTCGTCCTCCATCCGGCGGCCTACGGCCGTCTCTCGTGGCTCTTCTCGGTCGCCATGCTCTCTTCGTCGGTCTTCACCTTCGGGCTGGGGGTCGTTATGGCGACATCCTACCCCGAAGAACGAAACGAGGCGCTTCCGGGAACCGTCGTCGCTCTCGTATGGCTCTTCGCCATCGCGGGAGGCGGCGTCACGGCGGGACTCCTCGCGCTTGTCGCGGAGACGCCTCCCGACGAGGCGTTCTTTACGGGAGCGCTCGTTTTTTCCCTGTCGGTTTTTTCCATTCATTTTCATGTGCTCCTCGGCAGGAAACGGTACGAGGCGTACATGTGGGGCTGGATCGGAGCGAGGGCTTCGGCCCTTTTGCTGCCTCTGCTGCTTTATCGTGCTCTGGGTAGCGTGCCGCCGATGCTCCTCGGTCTGAGCGCGTCGTATCTTCTTTTTGGAATAACCTCTCTCGGAGAGCTAAGGCACGGCTTCAACCTCCAATCGCTGCGTGGGAAGGTCGCCTTCTCAGCGAAGGCATGGCTATCGGGGCTGTGCGGCGTTTCTTTGAACTATCTCGATAAAATTCTCATAGGTTTGTTCTTCCCCTTGCAGGTACTTGCCGTCTATCAGTTCTCCTACAGAGTCTTCCTTCTGCTCACCGTTCTGCCCAACACGCTCTTCTTCTACTTGCTTCCCGAGAAGTCGAGCGGGAATGAATCGCGGAGCGCGGAGCGCGTCGGCGTCGGTCTCTCTTTCGTTCTGGCTGCCGCAGCGTATATTCTGGCGCCATGGATCGCGTCGCGCGTCTTTCCAGGATACCGGGAGGGTATCGACACGATCCGTCTTATGGGGCTCGCTGTCGTTCCGATGACGGTCGCGAAGGTGAAAAGCTCCGATCTTCTCTCGAAACGAAGGGCCGACTGCGTGCTGGCGGCGAACCTTTTCGCCGCAGGAGCGGGAGTGTTCGGGGTGCTCTTCGTCTTTGTCAACGACTTCGGACTCCGGGGGCTGGCGTCCGCTATGACGCTTGTCCAGGTCGCTCTCGTCTGCGTGCTCTTCGCATTCCCCCGCTTCCTGAGGGGCGAGCCGAGGAGCGGAAGGGGAGCCGCTCTCGCCGGCCTGGCGCTTTTCTCTCTTGTCGCGGCGGCTTTTTTCAGAACGGCGATGCCGATTGTTCGCATTGAAGAGGAGGGCGCCGTGGTGCAAGGAACCCTTTTCGCGATGGATACAGTCGTCAATGTCCGAATCCGGATGGACGACGAGGTGAAGGGACGGGCGCTGCTTCGCGAATCGTTCAGAGAGATCGAACGCATCGAGAGACTGATGAGCGCCGAGGATGAAGGGGCCGAAATTTACGCGCTCAATGCGAACGCGGGTTCGTGGACGCCCTTGTCCCCCGAGACGATTTCGCTTCTGAAAAGGGCGAAGGAGTATGGCGAGCTGACGCTGGGGGCTTTCGACGTGACGGTGAAACCGCTCGTCGACTTCTGGATGGAGGAAGTGAAGAGGCGGGGACGGGCTCCGGAGAGAGAAGAACTCTCCCGCTTTCTGGAGCTTGTACACCATCGCGATCTTGAGATAGACGAGCGCAACGGACGCGCCCGCCTGCTCAAGAAGGGAATGGGCGTCACACTCGGAGGAATAGCGAAAGGGTACGCCATCGACAGGGTGTGCGGGTTTCTTCTGGAGAGAGGGGTTGAGGGCGGCTTGGTCGAAATCGGCGGCGAGATGCGCGTGTTCGGGTCGAAGACGTGGAGGATAGGGATCGCCGATCCCAGGGCGGAAGGGAAGATGATCGGTGTGATCCCTCTTCGGGACGCCGCCGTAGCGACTTCCGGCGATTACAGGCGGTACCATCTGCTCGGAAGCGAACGAATCCATCATATCATCGATCCGAGGACGGGGGCGACGGCCAAGGGGATCATCAGCGCGACCGTCGTGACGAAGGACTCTCTGTCGGCGGATGCGCTCAGTACGGCGGTCTTCGTCCTCGGTATCGAACAAGGGCTCGCACTGCTCGAGCGTATCGGCGCGGCGGGGGTGTTCGTCGATTCGGAGAGAAGGGTGAGCGTCTCCTCGGAGTGGAGCGCGCGCTTCTGGCGGATACCGGACGAGTGATCGTTCTCCTGGGAACCGTTTTTTCACGCTCTTCGCGATTGCTCTTGACATGCTCGGCGCGAGAATGGAGAATGAAGCCGCGGAGCGCTTCGATGCGCTTCAGCCTTACAGTCAGCGGTCGCCTACGCCGTTTTCAGGGGGAATATGCAATGTTCGAAATGAATTTCACGGTCGAAGCCTGGGGGCGGAGCGTGCTGCTCTCGGGGCGTCTGGACGCCAGGTCGGCTCCGGATTTCGAGAAGGCCGCGCTCGCCGCCGCCGACGAACACCCGGGAGAGCGCCTTTCCATGCTTCTCGATTTCTCCGGGCTGGAGTACATCAGCAGCGCGGGGCTGCGTTCCATTCTCGTACTCGCCAAACGACTCTCCCCTTCGGGCGGGAAGGTAGTGCTCTGCGGCATGTCCGGCGTCGTCGAGGAAGTCTTCGGCGTCTCCGGTTTCGACAGTTTTCTTCCGGTGACGAAGACTCGCGAGGATGCTCTTCGTCTCGTCGGCGCGTAGCGCGCGGGGAGGAGCGAAATGGAGAAGGTCGTCAGGGAGCGTGTTTTTCCTGCTTCACTCGATTCGCTGGCGGATATCCGCGCCTTCATTCTGGAGGAGGACGGCGTGGAGGAGCGGCTTCCGCCGAAGCGCGTGGCCCACTTGGACGTGGCGCTGGAGGAGATCGTCGTGAATATCTGCTCCTACGCGTACGAAACTCCTCCGGGAGAGCTGACTATACGCGTGGAGGAGTCGGTCGAGAGCTTTGCGGTGGAATTCGTGGACAACGGCGTGGCGTTCGACCCGCTGGCCATGAACGAACCGGATGTAAAGCGTCCCCTTGAGGAGCGCGACGCGGGCGGACTGGGCATCCTCCTCGTGCGGCGAATGATGGACGAGGTGCACTACTCGCGCAAGGGGGCGCTGAACACCCTCCGTATCCTGGTGAACACTCCCCGGATGTCGTAAGGGGAGTGTTCATGGTGCGACGCCTTCTCCGGCTTGGGCGGATGATTCCCGCCGTTTTTCTCCCGTTGCTTGTTCTCTGCTGCATCCTGTCCGCTGCCGGGCGGAGCGCGTCTTCGCCCGCCGCTGGAATGACGAAGGCGACGCTGACGCTTCAATGGTACCCGCAGACGCAGTTCGCCGGGTACTATATGGCGTTGGAGAAGGGCTTCTATACGGCGCGCGGCATCGACCTCGAGATCCGGCGCGGAGGTTCCGACGTCGACACCATCGGAGAACTCCGCAAGGGGAAAACGGATTTCGCGACGCTCTTCCTGACGGCGGGGATCCGCTACCGATCGAAAAGCCTTCCCCTCGTGAACGTGGCCCAGATAGTCAATCGCGGTAATCTGCTCGTCGTGGCGTATACAAACCGTAACATACGTTCGCTCAAGGATTTGAACGGAAGAAAAATGAGCCTGTGGGGCGACCATTTCTCCGGCGGGTACAAGAAGGCCTTCAGCGACAACGGCATCTGGCCGGTGATCTTTCCTCAGTTCATCTCCGTGGAGGTCTTCCTCCGCGGAGGAGTGGACGCTTGCAGCGCCATGAGCTATAACGAGTATCTTCGCATACTCCAGGCGGGAAGGCGCCCCGAAGAGCTGACGGTGATCTCCCTCCGGGACGAAGGGTACGACTTCCCCGAGGATGGCATATACTGTACCGAAGAAACGTGGAAAAGGAACCCTCGCCTGGCCCGCGACCTTCGGGAGGCTTCGCTCGAAGGCTGGCGCTACGCCGCGGAACACCCCGACGAGGCAGTCGAGCTGGTGCTCCGCGAAGCCGACAAGTCCGGGTATATAGTGAACCGTCTTCTGTTGCGCCGTATGCTCGAAACGATCCTCCCGTCCGTCTTTCCGGAGAACCCCTCCGAATGGACGCCTGGCGTGCTTTCCCGGGCCGATTACGAACGTACCTTCGACATGATGCGGTCCGTTTTCGTCGAGATGAACGAGACGGTTCCCTACGAGGTCTTCGTTCCTGGGAGCGACGAGCGATGAAAGAACATTTTTTCCCTCTCTTTCCGGATGGACGCAGAGGCGTCTCCATCGCGGCGAAGCTTGCACTGACGATCGTCGCCGGCGTCGGCGCCATCTTTCTCGCCATCGTCTTCTACGGCTATTCCACTTCTCGTGAGGCGCTGGAGGAGGAGTTTCAGGGGCGCATGGAAAATCTCGGCAGAGCGGCGGAAAGCCGCTTTCTCCAGATACCCGTGGTTGCGGAAGCGGTGACGCGCGATCTCGCCTTGATGCTCTCTCTTTTCGAGCCCTCCCCCGAGAAGATTCCCGAGATGATGAAGGAAATGCTCGCATCGCACTCGCAAGTTACCGGGCTGTACGTCGGGTTTTCCAGGCAGGCGACGAACCCGCGATTCCGCAATTTTTGTCCGTTGGTCTTCCGCCAGGGCAATTCGATCCAGTACAAAAACCTCGCGGAGGAGATGGACTGGACGGTCCAGGACTGGTATCAGCTCCCCCTGCAGATGGCGCGACCTCTGTGGACGGAGCCCTTCTTCGCGGATGAACGCGCCGAGTCGATGATGATCAGCTACGGCATCCCGGTCTACGACGCGCACTGGCGGTATATGGCCTCCATCGGCGCATCTTTGGAGCTGCACTGGTTGGCCGACATCATCTCGACGATGGATATCGGCGGCCGAGGCTACGCCTTCCTCGTGACGTCCAACGGCGCCTTCGTCTCCCACCCGAGGCGGGAGCTGTTGATGCGCGAGACGCTCTTCACCGTGGCCGAGACGGAAAACCGGCCCGACCTGATCCCCCTCGGACACAGAATGATACGGGGAGAGAAGGGGGTCGCCTCTCTGTACGACCCGCTTCGCGGCAGACTTCTGGTCTTCTTCCGGCCGGTGGGAAACATCGGCTGGTCGCTCGGTATCGTCTTTCCGGAGGAGGAGGTCTTGGACGACATCATCCAGCTACGCCGCGTGCAGACCTTCCTCGGTTTGGGCGGGATGTTCGCCATGCTGCTGATGGTCTTTTTCATCTCCAACAGAATCAGCGGACCGATCCGCAGGCTGAAGGACGCAACCACGCTTCTCGCTGCGGGCGATCTGCACGCGCCGCTTCCCCCCGTCACCGGCCGGGACGAGGTGGCCCTGCTCACGGGCTCGTTCGCCTCCATGAGAGAGAATCTTCTGCTGCATCTGGAGCGCCTGAAGACGGAGACCGCCGCGCGCGAGCGCATCGCCAGCGAGCTGGACATCGCCCGGTCGATTCAGATGAGCCTCGTTCCCCGCACCTTCCCCCCCTTCCCGAAGGACGGGCGCATCGACCTCTACGCACGCCTGGAGCCCGCCCGCGAGGTCGGGGGCGATTTCTACGACTTCTTCCACACCGACGACGACCATCTGCTGCTCGTCGTCGGAGACGTCTCGGGCAAGGGAATTCCCGCCGCGCTCTTCATGGCCGTGACGCGGAGCTTCGTCAAGGCGCTCGCCGTTTCCTCCGGAAGCTGCCCGCCCCCCGGCGCGCTGATGGCGGCGGTGAACGACCGAATCGCCGAGGGAAACGACGCCTGCATGTTCGTCACGCTCTGTTTCGTCATTGTGGATCTTCGGGACGGTTCGTTCCTCTATGCCTGCGGAGGACACCCCTTTCCCAGGCTGATGGGGCTGGAGGAGGCGACGGCGCTTCCATCGGTGAAGGGGCCTCTTGTCGGCGCGATGGGGGGTATGGTTTTCGAGGAGGGCGGCGGAACGCTTCGGCAGGGAGAGGGGCTCTTCCTCTTTACGGACGGTGTAACGGAAGCGTTCAACGCCGAGGAAGCTCTTCTGAGCGAAGGGCTCATGGACCGCTGGCTCGGCGAGATGCGCGCGCTCGGCAGCGAAGAGTTCGTCCGGGAGATGCGCCGTCGCATAACGCTCTTCGCGGGAGGAGCGGAGCAGTCCGACGATATCACGCTGCTCTGCTTCCGCTACACCGGAGGCGGCAGAGAAAACTAACGACAAAAAAATGCACGGGGCCGGAGGAGCCTTCTCCGGCCCTTTTTCTGTGCGTACTGCATTGGAGCGCAACTATTTAAAAAAAGGGAACATCTCCCGTTTTTCACTGATCCAGCGGATTGCAAGGGACTCCGTCCATGTTTTGGACGGGTTGATGACGAGGTCAAGCGTCACCGCGAGAAGCACGATGGTAATGCAGATAAAGACGGTATAGAACACGATCCGAAGCTGTTTTGCGAAGAGGGATGGCTGCTGCGCTTTCTGGACTTTCTTTTTATTTTCGACCATGCGCGATCATCTCCTTTGTCTCTCTGCTGCTTTCTTTGAATTATACACGCTTTCCTTTCGTTTGATCGGGACTTTTGCCCCGTGTCAAGGAAGAGGGTAGAATAGAACGAGAAGAGTCTTCCGGTATTCGTAACCGAGGAAGACGGAAGGAGGAGCTGTATGCGGAACTTTACATTTTACGCCCCGACGAAGATCGTCTTCGGAAAGGAGACGATCCCCCAGATAGGAGAGATTCTTGCGGCGGACGGAGTGTCCAGGGTGGTCATGGTGCTGGGAGGTGGCTCGGTCTTCAAGAACGGAGTGCATGCGGCCGTGACCGCATCGCTCGACAAGCACGGCGTTGCGTTCTCCGAGATGGACGGCGTGCGTTCGAATCCGCGCCTGACGAAGGTCAGGGAGATCATCGACCGGCTTCGTTCAGAGAAGGCGGCCGCGGTGCTCGCCGTGGGCGGAGGAAGCGTCTTCGACACCGCCAAGGCGGCCGCGCTCGGCGCGCTCCACGACGGAGACGTCTGGGACTTCTTTTGCGGAAAGGCGCAGCCGGCGAAAGCGCTTCCGGTTTACGGCGTGCTCACCGCCTCCGGAACGTCGTCGGAGATGAACCACACCGCGGTCGTCACCCGGGAGGAGGACGAGAGCAAGTGGGCCGTCTACTCCCCCTTGCTCTTCCCGAAGGTCTCGATCATCGACCCTTCGGTACAGGCCACGATCCCGGAGAACCAGACCGTAAGCGGCGGCATCGACGCGATCACCCACGTGCTGGAGGCCTATTTCGTGGACGCTCCGGGGCTCGACTTCGTGCAGGACTACTGCGAGACGCTCGTGCGGGCGATGATGCGCCGCATCCCCGAACTCGTGAAAAATCCGGCCGACTACGAAGCGCGGGCGGAGCTGGCGTGGTGCTGCACTCTGGCGCACAACGGCATGAGCAACATCGGACGGCCTGCGCGCGGCGACTTCGCCTCGCACAGGATAGAGCACTCGGTCAGCGCGATCTTCGACGTGCCGCACGGAACGGGGCTCGCGATCATCATGCCCGCATGGATGGCGTACGTGTGCAAAAATGCGGAGCCGCTCTTCGAGCGCTTCGCGGCGAACGTCTTCGGCATCCGGGACGGTGAAAACAGAGCGCTCCGCGGTATCGCGGCGCTGAAGGACTACTTCCGTTCGCTCGGCTCCCCGGTGGCGCTCCGGGAAGTCGGCGTCGCCCAAGCCGATCTTCCCCGCATCGCGGACAACGCGGCGAAGCTGGCCCCGCTGGGCGCGGTGCGGAAGATCGAACGCGACGACATCCTGAAAATACTCGAACTGGCCTGGTAAACGGACTGCGGATTCCGCACTTCCGAGCCGATGCCGTTTTTAGAGCCCCTCTACCAGCGGTCGCGGTGCACTCTCCCCGCGTCGTAGCGCGAGGGGCTCTCCTTTGTCTCCGCCGGGCGACCGACGGCGATCAGCGAAAAGATTTCGATTCCCTCGGGAATGCCGAAGAGCGCGGCGAGCCCCTTCGAGCGAGGGGTGTTCGGCTGGACGCCCAGCCAGACCGCGCCCAGCCCCTGCGTCTCCGCCGAGAGCAGGATGTTCTGCGTCGCGGCGGCACAGTCCTGCGGCCAGTAGCCGGGGTAGCGTTCCTGCTTCAGATCGGCGCACACCGCGATGACGAGCGGCGCCCGGGGCGTCATCGACGCGTAGGGGTGATGCTTCGGGATCTGCTCCTTAACCGCTTTGTCGGTGATCGCGATGAAATGCCAGGGGCGCTCGTCCCCGGCCGAGGGAGCGCTCATTCCCGCCTCCAAAAGAAGGCGGATCGTCTCCTCGCTCACCGGCTCCTCCGTGTACTTGCGTATGCTCCGCCGTTTCAGAATGATATCCTGCATCGGAACGACCTCCTGTCGGTTCGAGTTTCGCACGCGGGGAGATTCGCTCTCGCCCGTCGTGGTTGCTCCTCCTGGAAAAGGATATTGCTTTTGTGAAATAAAAACAAGTATCATTGTGTTGTTCACCGAGAAGTACGGAGAGCAGGGGGGACTGGAACGAGCCTCCCATTCCCGTCGATCAACGAGATGCAGCTCTTGGAAACTAACCCCAAGGAGATGAATCTATGACCGCATTCGATTCCGGATTCACTGCCGCCGACAGCGGGATCAACGTAGAACGTGCTCGAATTGAACGGGTACGTATGGTGACTCGATGAAGATCCTCCATACCTCAGACTGGCACATCGGCCGCACCCTTTACGGCAGAAAACGGTACGAGGAGTTCGAGGCTTTTCTGGACTGGCTGGCCGAGACGATGCGGCACAATGAGATCGACGCCCTGCTGGTGGCGGGAGACGTCTTCGACACCAGCGCTCCGAGCAACCGCGCGCAGGAACTCTATTACCGATTTCTGTGCCGGGTGGCCGCCTCGTCCTGCCGGCATGTCGTCGTCGTCGCGGGGAATCATGATTCTCCTTCCTTTCTGGACGCGCCCAAGGAACTGCTCAAGGCCCTCGATGTCCACGTGGTCGGAAGCGCTTCGGACCCTCGGGACGAGGTGCTGGTGCTCCGCGATGCGCAAGGCGCTCCGGAACTGATCGTCTGCGCCGTGCCGTACCTCAGGGACAGGGATATCCGCCTCTCGGAGGCCGGGGAGAGCGTCGAGGACAAGGAACGGAAGCTGATCGAGGGGATCCGCTCTCATTACGCAACCGTCGCCGAACTGGCCGAACTGAAGCGGCGGACGCTCGGCGCAGGTATTCCGGTCGTCGCCATGGGGCACCTTTTTACGGCGGGCGGACAGACCGCCGACGGCGACGGAGTGCGCGAACTCTACGTCGGTTCTCTGGCCCGCGTGAACGCCGAAATTTTCCCCGAGAGCTTCGACTACGTGGCCCTTGGACACCTTCACGTTCCGCAAAGAGTGAACGGCTCCGAAACCGTCCGGTACAGCGGTTCGCCGCTTCCAATGGGCTTCGGAGAGGCACGGCAGCGGAAGAGCCTTTGTCTGATCGAATTCCTTGGCGCCGCGCCCTCCGTGCAGCTGCTCGACGTGCCCGTTTTTCAACGACTCGAGCGCGTCGAGGGAGACTGGAACAGCATCTTAAGCCGTATTCTTGAACTCTCACTGACCGGCTCCCGATGCTGGCTCGAAGTGGCGTACGAAGGCGGCGACGTCGTCGGCGATTTGCGTGAACGTGTGGAAGCCGCTCTTTCCGGTACGCAAATGGAGATTCTCCGGATCAAGAACAACCGCATCATCGACCGCGTGCTTGGCCGAATCCATGAAGAGGAAACGCTCGATGACCTGAACGTGGACGACGTGTTCGAGCGATGCCTCGCCGTTCACGAAGTACCCGAAGAGCAGCGGCCGGAACTGCTCCGGACCTATCGGGAAACGCTATCGTCTCTTTACGACGACGATGTGCGGGCGGAGTAGAGGGGTTTTCGATGAGAATACTGCAAATACGCTTCAAGAATCTGAACTCGCTCGTCGGCGAATGGCATATCGACCTGACGCACCCGGCCTTCGCGTCGGACGGCATCTTCGCCATCACAGGTCCCACCGGCGCCGGAAAGAGTACGATCCTCGACGCCGTCTGTCTCGCCCTTTACGGGCGGACGCCCCGCCTGAACAAGGTCACGAAGAGCGGAAACGAAATCATGTCCCGCCGGACCGGCGAATGTTTCGCCGAGGCGACCTTCGAAACGCAGACGGGGCGCTACCGTTGTCACTGGAGCCAACATCGTGCGCATAAGAAGCCGGACGGCGAACTCCAGGCCCCGAAACATGAAATTGCCGATGCCGACTCCGGCGAGCTTTTCAAATCCAAGATCAAAGGCGTAGCCGAGCAGATCGAGTCGGCTACCGGGATGGATTTCGACCGTTTCACCCGCTCGATGTTGCTGGTACAGGGCGGGTTCGCCGCATTTCTCCAGGCCGCGCCGGACGACCGGGCCCCGATCCTGGAGCAGATCACGGGCACCGAGATCTACAGCCGAATATCCGTCCGCGTCCATGAGCGCCGGCGTGAAGAGCGGGAAAAACTGGACCTGCTCCAGGCTGAAACGGCAGGCATCGCGATTCTCGAACCGGAGCAAGAAAAAGAGATCGGACAGTCGCTCGAAACGCGGCAAAAGGAAGAAGCCGACCTTGGGGTCGCGCTTGCCGATACCGGGAAGGCCATTACCTGGCTCGCCGCCATCGATGGTCTGAAGAGGGAAATCGCCGCTCTGGACGATGAGGCACGGGCGCTGCAAAACGATATCGAGGCGTTCATCCCGGATCGCGAACAACTCGACCGCGCTATACGCGCGGCCTCGCTGGAAGGTGCGTACGCAACGCTTGCAGCCGCTCGAAAACAAGAGGCGGATGAGAGAGCGGCGCTGATAACGGAAGAGGAAGGCCTTCCCGGATTGGAATCCTCCGCCAGGGAACAGGCCGGGATGATGCGATCTGCCGAACTGCACACCGCCCGAGTTAAAGAGGATCTGAAAGCAGCCGCGCCCGTATTGCAGAAGGTTCGCTCGCTTGATCAGCAGCTTTCCGATCTGGAAAAAACAGTTTCGGAAGGTGATGCGGGTTGCAAGAAGGATGCGACAAGGATTGACGCAGACAAAACAGCCCGGCTCGGAGAGCGGGAAAAACACGCCGCGGCTCTTGAAGCGCTGCGCCTTGTCGAATCCTACCTCAAGGAGCATGCGCGGGACGAGTGGCTGGTAGGCGGTCTGGCAGGCATTGAAGAACAGGTGAACGGTCTGCTCTTACGGCGGAAAGAAATCCTTCAAAAGGAGAAAGAAACAAAGAAAGCTGCGGATGCGTTGACACAGGCGGCGAAGTCGCTCGAAGAGCGTCGCGAACGCCTCGAAATCCGGAAACAGGAGCTGGAGGGCGCATCACAACAGCTTCAGCGGAGCAAGGATACGTTGAGCACGTTGCTGGGGGACCGGTTGTTGCGGGAATACCGCGCCGAGAAGGATACGCTGCTGCGTGAAATGGCCTTCCTGACGAAAATAGCGGAGCTTGAAGAGCACCGGACGAAACTGGAGGACGGCAAGCCCTGTCCTCTCTGCGGCGCAACTCGGCACCCCTTCGCGGAAGGAAATGTTCCCGCCCCCGATGATACCGAACGGAAGATCGACGCGCTGACCGATCTGATCGGCAAGGCCGAAGAGCATGAAAGCGCGATCAAGACACTCGAAGAAAGTGAAACAGCGGCCCGAACCACTCTTGCCGACGCAGAAAAAAATGAGTTCGCGGCGCTTCATGACAAGAAGACCGCCGAAACAGCCCTCGCCGAGGCACAAACCGGCGTGGAAAAACTCCGGGCAGAATTTTCCGAATGCAGACAAGCATTCGCCGCCAAACTCCTGCCGCTGGGTATCGAGGAGATCTCCGAGACGGAAATCTCCTCGTTGCCCCAAAACCTTGGAGCGCGGTTGAAGGCATGGCAGGCGGAGGTAAAGAAAAAGGCGGATATCGAGAAACGGATCAACGCTCTCGACGGCGAGATTCAACGGCTCGATGCGGTGATCGAAACCCAAAGCGTCGCCCTGGCCGAAAAGCTGGAGCGTCTGGAGATACTGAAAAAAGAATTCGCAGCCGGAAGGGATGCGCGGAAAGCGCTCTACGGAGAAAAAAACCCCGATAAAGAAGAGAACCTCTTGTACAAGGCCGTTTCAGATGCCGAAAGCGCCGAAAAGCTGGCCAGAGAACGGCACGGTGAACTTCAGCGACAATGGGATGCCGCGAAAACCCGTGTCGATTCTCTGAAAAAAAGCATCGACCGACGAACGCCGGAGCTGAATAATCTGAGGCGTGAATTCACCGCAGCGTGCATATCCGCCGGTTTCCCGGATGAAGAACAGTTCCTGGCGGCCATGCTGCCCCCTGACCGGAAGGCCGAGCTGGCGGCTGCGGCCAAGGATCTTGATGATCGTCAGACGGAGCTGAGAGCAAGGCAGAAAGACCGGAAAAACAAATTGGCCGCGGAAATGGACCGGAAGGTTACCGAAGCGTCGCTGGAAGAGCTTGAACCGCGGTATGCGCAGATCGAAGCATCGCTGAAAGCGCTCCGCGATGTCATTGCCGGTCTCAAACACAGGCTGAATGAGAATTCGGCCGCCAAAGCGCGGGTACAGGAGAAACAAGCGGCGATCGAAGCCCGGAAAAAGGAGTGTCGCAGATGGGAAACCCTGCACGAATTGATCGGCTCCTCGGACGGCAAAAAGTACCGCAACTTCGCCCAGGGGCTGACCTTCGATCTGATGGTCGGGCACGCCAACCGGCAACTGCAGAAGCTGACCGATCGCTACTTGCTGGTGCGCGACGAAGCGCAACCTCTGGAATTGAACGTAGTCGACAACTACCAGGCAGGGGAGATCCGGTCCACGAAGAACCTTTCCGGCGGCGAGAGTTTTCTCGTCAGTCTGGCCCTGGCTCTTGGTTTGTCGCATATGGCGGGCAGGAACGTCCGCGTGGATTCGCTCTTCCTTGACGAGGGCTTCGGTACGTTGGACGAGGAAGCCCTCGACAGCGCCCTGGAAACCCTCGCGAGCCTCCAGCAGGACGGCAAGCTGATCGGCGTCATTTCACACGTACCCGCCTTGAAGGAGCGCATCGGTACGCAGATCGAAGTAACGCCTCGAACCGGAGGCAGAAGCCGGATTTCCGGCCCCGGATGTCGCAGGTTGGGCGCTGCGGAACAGGCTGGGGAAGGGGAAAGTTGAGAACAACGGGAAGGGTAGAAAGAGACTGTGCAGTCAGGCGCCGCAAATGTTCAGTCGGGGAGACTTTTGCCGGACGGTGTTCGAGAAGACGCCTTTCGGGCCGTCGAATATCTTGACCCGTTCTATTTGACTGGCGGCACTCCGAGATCTTTGCAGATCTTCTTCGCCAGAAGATTCGATATTTCGGTGTGCCTTGGAACGGCTGAGCGCGTATTCAAGGAAGCGTTCTGCCACCATGAGTGGTTGGCGCCTTCCCGTAACAGGACGCACCCCTGTCCGCGCAGGTAGCGAAGCAACTCTTCCCGCTTCATACCGCGATTTTTACCTTCGTGTAGCCTTCGCCCGCTGCATCGACCGCATCGCTCCGGTTGAGTTCGATCGCTTCGCGCAGCGTGATGCGCAGCGTTTCCGTCAACTCGTCGCGAGTTCTCTCCTGGCAGTTGATTCCCGGGATTTCCTCTATCCAGCCTATCCACCAGTCGCCGTCCTGCTTCATGACGGCGGTGTATTCCGTATTCATGTACATCGCCCCTTTCCTCTTCGCGATGGTTGCCGGGCACTACGCCCCGCATCGAGTCGGCCACGCGCTCTTGATTAAAGAAAGCATAGTATTGATGCGGAATAATTGCAAGCGTATTCGCATCATGAGGAGCGCGTTCAGGCGCTCCTCATGATTGTCGGAATGGCGTCCGTCAGAATGTCGAGGGAGGTCAGGTATTCGGAGAGCGAAATATGTTCCTCGGCGGTATGGTCGAGCTTGCTGTCGCCGGGGCCGTAGGCGGCCATGGGGCAGTTCCACGCGGCGGCGAGGTTGAAGTCGGCGGTACCGCCCTTTGCGAGGAGACGGGGATTCAGGCCGTTCTTCCGGACGGCGAGGCGGAGCGCCCTGGCCGCCGGATTGTTCTTGTCCGCGACGTGCGCCGGGGTGACGGCGAGGACGCGCGCATTCACGCCCCGGCGTCCGGCGAGTTCGACGAGGCGTTCGATCCACTGCTGCGGATCGCTCCCCTCCGGAAGGCGGATGTCGAGGTCGCTCCTGCCCAACCGGCGCCCGTTCTCCTCTCCGTGCATGGAGACGACGGCGCCCGAGGGCCGTTGAATGACCGGCAACTCCGGGGAGTCGACGGACTCCACGAAGGAGAGTATATCCGCCGTGACCCGCACGACCGCGGTGACGGGGCCCGCGTCGCCGCTCCGGTGCGCGCCCCCGTCCGAAGCCGAGAGCGCGATGCGGAGGCTCCCCCTATAGCCGATGGTGACGCCGTCCGCTCCGGAGGGCTCGCCGATGATGCAGGCGGCGGGGGCGTGTTTCGGGATGCGGTGGAGCGCGCCTCTGGAGTCGGCCTCCTCGCCGGTCGCGGCGACGAGCGTGATCTTCCAGTCGGGAGCGAGCGGCGCGCGTCCGCCCGCGACGGCGAAGGCGCAGAGCGGCCCCTTCGCGTCGACGCTCCCGCGCCCCCGGAGAATGTCCCCGTCGAGCGCGTGGGGGGGGCCGCCGGGCACGGTGTCGATATGCCCCATGAGGACGAGTTCGCGGCTTCCGGAGCCGCGCGAGGCGACGACGCTCCCCGCGCCGTCGATCTGCACGCGCTCCCATCCGGCCGCCGGAAGCGCGTCGGCAAGAAACGCGCACGCGTGCTCTTCCCGTCCGCTCAGGCTCGGGATGGCGACGAGGTTCGACAGCAGTTCGACGGCGACGTTCACCGCCCTTCCTCCTTCAGCGCTTCGGCGAAGACCGATGCGGCCTTGCGGAAGTCTTCTTCGACGGCGGGGAAGGGGGGAAGAAATCGCACGACCGACGGCCCGGCGGGGAGCGCCAGCACGCCCATCTCCTGCATCCGTTTCACCACGGGAACGGCCTTGACGGTCAGCTCCACGCCGTTCAGCAGCCCCATGCCCCGGATTTCCGAAATCGACGGCGAGTCGATCCCGGAGAGCAGTTTTCTGAAGAACTCTCCGTTGCTTTTCGCTTTCTCAGGGTAGCCTTCGTCCTCGAGCAGCTTCAGCGAAGCGTGCGACACGGCGAGGGAGAGTGGGTTGCCGCCGTACGTGGAGCCGTGGCCGGAGGCGGAGAAGTCGCCGAGTTCTTTCTTCCAGAGTGTGAGCCCGATCGGTATCCCCCCCGCGACACCCTTCGCGAAGCAGAGAATATCCGGTTCCAGCCCGACGAGCGAACTTGCGGAGAACGCGCCGCAACGCCCCCAGCCGCTCTGTATTTCGTCGCTGACGAGGAGCGCGCCCGTTGTGCGGCACGCCTCCGTGATCGCCTCCCCGAGCGACGGGGCCAGCGGGTGGACGCCGCCTTCGCCCTGCACCGGCTCGACGAAGACGGCTGCGGTGTCCCCGTCCACCGCGCCGGGCAGCTCCTCGGGCTTCACGTGCTGAACGGGCGGCAGAAGATGCGCCCACTCCTTCCGGTACTGCGGATTGAACGTGAGCGAGAGCGAGCCGATCGTCCGGCCGTGGAAGGCGCGCCGCAGCGCGAGCACCTTCTTTTTCCCCGGACGGAGCGATGTCGCGAGCTTCAGCGCGGCCTCTATGGCTTCCGTGCCGCTGTTGCAGTAAAAGACGGAGCGGTCCGGGAGGATGGCGTTCAGGCGCGCCTTGAAACGGTCGCGGACATCCGACCCCATACCGGGGCCGATGGTCCACGGCAGTTCCGCCGCCTCGACGAGCGCCTGTTTCAGCGCGGGGTGCGCGTGGCCGAAGAGCGCCGCGCCGCTGCCGCAGTAGAAGTCGAGGTACTCCCGCCCTTCGCTGTCCCCGACGGTCGCGCCCTTCCCGGACGCGATGCTTATCCCGCGGCTGCCATAGATCCCCGACACAGCAGGGTACCTCCTCCGGAAAGGCCGGCTTCGATCGGCTGCGCGCTTCGGCTGTCCGCGATGAGCACCGTTTCCGCGCCCCCTTCGAGGGCTTCCTTCGCGGCCAGCAGCTTCCGCTTCATGTTCCCCTGCGCGAAGAGTTCGATGGTCTCCCACTCGGAGAGCGAGCCGCTCTCCACCTTCGACGAGGGATCGGACGGATCGCGAAGCAATCCCGGTACGTTGCTGAGGATGGCGAGGACGTCCGCGTTCACCGCCGCTGCCGTCGCCGCGGCCATCCGGTCGCCGTCCACGTTGAGGTTCGATCCCGCGACGGCTTCGTCGGCGGCCAGCGGGGGAAGGAGGGGCAAACCGCCCGATTCCCACACGGCGAAGACGTCCGAAGAGTCGAACGACACGATGGAGCCGCTGAAATTTCCTCTGAGCATCCTGACCTTGCCGTTCTCGACGCTTCGGAGAGAGTCCTTCCGCTTGGCGGACGCGCCCTTCGCCGACGAGGGGTAGAGCGGGACGGCGCGGACGCCGAGACGGCCGAGCGCGCTCACGAGGTCGACCGAGAAGCGACAGCAGGCCGCCTCGAAAATGGCCAGCTCCTTCTCGCCGACGAAACGGCTGCGGAAGCCGCCGGGGCTGGTGACGTAGAGAGGTTCCGTCCCGACCGCCCGGGAAAGGTCCTCCATCATGGAGCTTGCGCCGTGGACGAGCGCCCACTGCTCTCCGCGCCCGATGCGCGCCGCCAGCTCCTCCAGAAGAGGAAGAAATGTATTCCCGCGCGCGCCGCCTATCTTGACCACGCCCCGGAAAGTTTGTGCCGAATGCAGAGTGTTCATGGCAGAAGCTCCTTTCTATAGAATGGTGCGCTACGCCGGGTAGACCGGGAGCATACCAAGCCCTTCGGTTTCGGGCAGGCCGAGCAGAAGATTCGCCGACTGGACCGCGCTTCCGGCGGCGCCCTTCATCAGATTGTCCAGCGCGCAGACCACAACGAGCCGCGTACCGTCCTCGTGCAGCGAAAAGCCGGTGAGGACGCGGTTGCTTCCCGTGACCAGCTTGGGGTCCGGAAGGCGCAGGTGCGAGGGGCGCGCCGGGCAGAGCGAGACGAACGGCTCGTCCGCATAGGCTCCCCGGTACAGCTTCCACAGCTCCGCTTCCTTCACAGGTCGGGAGAGCGAAATCTGGGCGATCATCTGGACGCCGCGGATCATCTCGACCGCCGTCATCGTCATAGTGACGCGCTCCTCGGTGAGATCCAGCTCCTGGAGAATCTCCGCGAGATGGCGGTGACGGAACGGCTCGTAGACGCGGAGCGTCCGGCTGCGGTAGGGGTGGTGGCTGCCGAGCGTCGGCGTCGCGCCCGCCTCGGAGGAACCCACGCGGACCTCGATGCGCACGTCCCCGAGGATTCCCGCTCGGGCGAGGGGGTAGAGGCCGAGGATGGAGCAGGAGGCGTTGCACCCCACGCCGCTCGCGAGCGAGGCTCCTTGCAGCTCCGTGCGGTGCAGCTCCGGAAGCCCGTAGACAGCGCGCTCCAGAAGCTCCGGATGACGGGGGGCCGCGCCGTACCACTTCTCGTAGTCCGCCGCGCTCTTCAGACGGACGTCCCCGGAAAGGTCGGCCACCTTGACCCCGCAGTCGAGATACTCTTTTATCAGAGGCTGGGAGGTTCCGTGCGGAAGCGCCAGGAAGGCGACGTCCGCCTCGTGCTTCAGAGCCTCTTCCGGCGCGCTGAACGCCAGCTCGGGAAACGACGCCCGCAGATGCGGGTGCGTATGCCAGACCGGCTGCCCCTGTTTGCCTCTCGACACCGCGCACACCGCCTCGATGGACGGATGCGCCGCCAAAATCCGGAGGACTTCGCCTCCCGCCATGCCGCTTGCTCCCCAGACAACCGCTCGATACATCGTCTTCATCCCTTCCGAATCAATTCCGCGCCGCGAGGGACCAGACGTGCTCCACGAGCCGCCCCGCGATATCGACGCCCGTGAGTTCGCCGTCGGAGCTGCGGAACTCGGGCTGTCCGTTCACTTCATTCACCATCCAGCCGCCTTCCGGCGTCTCGAAGAGGTCGACCGCGAGCACCTCGCCGCCGATGGCGTCCTGTACCCTGCCCAGAAGCGCCTTGATCTCGGGCGAGAGCGGGTACTTCTCCGGTGTCGCGCCGCGCGCGGTGTTCGTGATCCAGTGCTCGCTGCACCGCTTGATCACCGTGATCGGCTCGCCGCCAAGAATCGTCGCCCGGAGGTCGAAGCCTTTCTTCTCGACGTACTGCTGCATGAAGAGGACGGAGTGCGCCGCCCCCATGTGCGTCTTGTGCTCCGCGACGGCTTCCAGCGCGTCCTGGTCGTTGATCTTCGCGAGGAGACGCCCCCAACTGTCCGTCGCGGGCTTGATCACCAGCGGATAGCCGAGGCGCTTCGCCCCCTCGATCGCCCCCTCCGGAGAGAAGGCCACCGCGTACTCCGGCTGCGGAATTCCGGCGGCGTCGAGCTTCGCGGCGGTGACGATCTTGTCGGCGCAGAGGGCCATTACTTCGGAGGAGTTCACCGCGAGCACGCCGCGCGACTCCAGCAGCACCGCGAGCGCGGAGTTCTGCGTCTGGCTCACGCACCGGCAGAGCGCGACGTCGCCGGAAGCGCCGGGAATATCCGGCCACATTCCGTCGCTTACGTTCACCGCCGAAAAGCGAATCCCCCGCTCCTCGGCGGCTTTGAACAGCAGCTTTTCCTCCGTGCGGAGGCGGGTGTAGAAGATGAAGAAGTGTGCCATCTACTCTCCCCAGTCCTCTTGGACCTCGGGGGCCTCGGCGATCGTGAGAGGATTCAGAGAAACCACTTCGAGCTCCGTCCCGCAGTCGGGGCAGGTAAGCAACTCGCCCTCCATGACCTCGGCGGGCAGCACGACGTCTCCTTCGCAGACAACACATTGAACTTTAGTTGACATAAAACATCCCTCCAAAACAAAGTTTAACAATGGGGGGATTTTAAACCTGAGTTCTCTTTTCGTCAAGTAGAAAAAATAATGTTCCTTTTTTCTGTATGTTTCGAGGCTATGAGCGGCAGCAGATAGTCTATGGGGGCAGTCCGTATGCGGAAGGCAGCGCCTGGGCCGAGGGATGTCGATTTCAGGGGCAGTTGTCAAGGATGACAATCCGTATCGAAGCACCGGCGAGCACCGGCGGTGCCCCCTCTGTCCGCGGATTCGGGGTTTCGTACTCCGCTTGACAAAGGGAGGTTCGATGTATAAAATAGTAATTGATTACTATCTTTTGAGCGAAAGAAGGTTTTGTCATGGCGAACAAAGGAAAACATCTCCCGGCGGAAGAGCGGCGCGCCGTCATCGTCGAGACGGTGCTCTCCCTCTCGGCGGAGGGAAATCCCTCGGAGATTACCACTGCGGCCATCGCCGAGAGGATGAACCTGACCCAGGGAGCGTTGTTCCGCCATTTTCCCAGCAAGGACGCCGTTTGGAGCGCGGTTATAGAGTGGGTCGCGGAGCGGCTGCTCTCACTGGTAGAGCGCTCGGTGAAAAAAGCCGCCAGTCCGCTTTCCGGTCTTGAAGCGGCTTTTCTGGCAAACGTTCATTTTGTGGCGGAGCACCCGGGGGCGCCGAGAATTCTCTTCAGCGAACTTCAGCGTACCGGCGGAAGTCCCGCGCGAGATATCGCACGCTCGCTGATGAAGCGGTACGCGGAGCGGCTTTGTTTGCTCGTCGAAGAGGGAAAACGGCGGGGAGAAATCCGGCACGACGTTCCCCCCGAGGCCGCAGCGCTCCTTTTCATCGGTGTTGTCCAGGGGTTGGCCCTCCAGTCGCTTCTTGCGGGCGACGCGAAGAACATTCTTCGCGAAGCCCCCGGAGCATTCGAAATTTTCCGGAGGGGGATCGAGGAGGTGAAGTGTCCATGAAGAAAGGATCGACAAGAGGAAGAACGCTTCCGATAGCCGCCGTGCTGCTTCCGCTCGGCGCACTCTTCGTCTACGTGATGATGAATTCGGGGCCTTTCGCTCCGGTTTCCGTCACAGTGACGGAAGTCCGGGACAGGGAGATTTCGCCCGCGCTCTACGGCATCGGTGTCGTCGATTCCCGGGCGGTCCACAGAATAGGAGCGACATCGCCCGGAAGGCTGCTTCGGCTCGACGTCCATGTCGGCGAAAGAGTCGCCGCCGGGCAGACGCTGGGAGCGATGGATCCCGTCGACATGAAGGAACGGATCGAGGCGCAGACGGCTGCGGTACGGCGTCTGAAATCGGTAGTCGCGGCAGCCGGTGCACGGGTCTCGGAGACGGCCGCCAGGAAAGAGTACGCCGAAACGCAGGCGCGCCGCTACGAGAATCTGTTGAAGACGAAGGCCGTGAGCGTCGAGGCGGCCGACGCGAAGCGCCAGGAACGCCTTGTAACTGCGGCGGCGTGGTCATCCGCGCACGCCGACGCGGAGGCTGCGCGCGCGGAGCTTGCCCGGTCGGAAGCGGATCTGAAAGCGCTTCTCGCGCGGAAGGACGAACTCGTGCTCGTCTCGCCTGTCGACGGACTTGTGGCCTCCCGTGAAGCGGAGCCGGGGACCACCGTTGTCGCAGGGCAGACCGTGCTCCAGGTAGTGGAGGAGGCGCTCTGGATCTCCGTGCGTTTCGACCAGGCCTCCGCATCGGGACTCGGGGCCGGGCTTCCGGCGGACATCGTCCTTCGTTCGCGCCCCGACGAGATCTTTCCGGGCAGCATTCTGCGGATCGAGCCGCTTGCCGATGCCGTCACGGAGGAGCTGCTGGCGAAGGCAGTCTTCGAAAAGACTCCTTCCGTCCTGCCCCCTCTCGGAGAGCTGGCGGAGGTGACGGTACGCCTCCCCGCCCTTCCGGAGGGACCTGTTGTTCCGGATGCCTCGCTGCAGCGTTTCAAAGGGCGCGTCGGTGTCTGGACGATGGAGAACGGTTTGATCGCGTTCCGGCCGGTGACGGTCGGGCGACGTGACCTGAACGGCTTTGTGCGAATCCTCGAAGGCCTTTCGGGAGGAGAGCGCGTCGTGGTTTACAGCATGAAGGCGCTGACTCCACGAAGCCGTGTGAAGGTTGTGGAGCGCCTCGGAGGTGACGACGCATGATCAGCCTGGCCCGCCGGGACATTCTGCACAGCTGGGGAAAGTTCGTTCTTACCGGGATGGGGCTCGGTCTTCTCATCGGCGTGACGCTCACCATGGGCGGAGTCTACCGCGGTATGGTGGACGACGCGAAAGTCCTCCTGGACAACAGCGGGGCCGATCTCTGGGTCGTGCAGCGGGAGACGCTCGGCCCCTACGCCGAATCGTCGAGCATCTACGACGACGCGTGGCGGAGCGTTTCGGGAATGCCGGGAGTGGAGACGGCGGCCAACGTCACCTACCTCACCACGCAGATACGGCGCGGCGGGGAGGATGTCCGCGCCATGGTGGTCGGTGTCTCGCCCGGCGTGCCGGGCGCTCCGGGGCGGCCGGGCTACTTGATCGCAGGCCGGCATATCGCGCGCAGTCACTACGAAGCCGTCGCCGACGAAGCGACGGGGTTCCGCCCCGGCGATTCGATCCGGATCCGCAGGAACAGCTACACCGTGGTCGGTCTCACGCGGAGGATGGTCTCCTCGGGCGGTGATCCGATGGTCTTCATTCCCCTGAAGGACGCCCAGGAGGCGCAGTTCCTGAAGGATAACGACTCCATCCTGCAGCAGAGGCGGAGAACCGCGGCGAATCCTTCGCTGAACCGCCCCGGCGTTCCGGGACTGCTCGACGGCGTGATCGCCTCGCAAAGCGGCAACCCCTATGTGAATGCCGTCCTGGTACGCCTTCTTCCGGGGGCTGATCCCGAAGGGACGGCGGAACATATCAGACGGTGGATGCGTCTCGAAGTCTACACGAGGGGGCAGATGGAGGAGATCCTGCTCGGAAAGCTGATCGCGACGTCGTCGAAGCAGATCGGCATGTTCCTGGTGATCCTGGCCATCGTGAGCGCGGCCATCGTCGCCTTCATCATCTACACGCTGACCCTCGGGAAAATACGGGAGATCGCAGTCCTCAAGCTCATCGGCACGAGAAACCGAACGATCGTCGGGATGATTCTCCAGCAGGCGCTTGCCCTCGGCATCCTCGGTTTCCTGATCGGAAAGATCTCGGCGACCTTCTGGGCGCCGATCTTCCCGAAGTACGTCTTGCTGGAGGTTCGCGACGCGGTGACGGGGCTCGGCGCGGTGATCGTCATGTGCGTGCTTTCGAGCCTTCTGGCGATAAGGGTCGCCATGAGGGTGGACCCGGCGGAAGCGATTGGGTAGGTGGTGTCGATGAACGGCATAAAAATAGAAGGGGTGAGCAAGCGATACGGATCGGGCGAAACCGCCGTGGATGCGCTCAAGGGAGTCGACATGGAGGTCGAACCCGGAGAGGTCGTCGGGCTCATCGGCCCCTCCGGCTCCGGGAAGAGCACGCTGCTCAAGTGTCTCGGCGCCGTCGTCGAACCGACCGGCGGCAAGATGACGCTCGGCGGAGAGACGATCTACGACGGGGTGTGGAAAATCTCCGATCTGCGGGCGCTGCGGCGGGACAGGATCGGGTTCATCTTTCAGGCGCCTTATCTCATCCCGTTCCTTGATGTGCTGGACAACGTCGCGCTGGTCCCGATGCTTTCCGGATACTCCGACGGGGACTCGCGCGCCCGCGCACTGGAACTCCTGGAGGCGCTCGACGTGGCGCATCGGGCCGCCGCCATGCCGTCGCAGCTTTCGGGAGGCGAGCAGCAGCGCGTCTCGATCGCGCGCGCACTGGCGAATCGCCCCCCCGTCATCCTCGCGGACGAGCCCACGGCGCCGCTGGACAGCGAACGGGCGCTCTCGGTGGTCCGGATTCTAAACTCTATGGCGAAGCAGTACGAGACGGCGATCATCGTCGTGACGCACGACGAGAAGATCATTCCGACCTTCCGCCGGATCTACAGGATCCGCGACGGAAGGACGGTGGAAGAGGCCGGCGAGGGCAGACGGACGAGAGAATCGAGTCCGTATTGAAGAGACGAAGATTCTTCTTGACATAAATAAGAATTGAAGTACCATAATACCTATAATGGGTAGAGCGAAAGTGTGCGAGCGTCTGAAAAAACGGCGGTGCAGTACGGCGGTCCGCCGCACGCTCCGCCGGAGAGAGAACCGGAGACGAAAGGGGAGATTGATGTGACTTTTGCGCTTTCAGCGGCGGATGTCTTCGAGGCCGCGATCCTGCTGGAGGAGAGAGGAGCGCGCTTCTACGCCGATGCGGCGGTACGCTGTACGGGCGAGGCGAAGAAGCTGCTCTCGGGGCTGTCGTCCATGGAGAAGAACCATGCGGAACGCTTCCGGAGTATCCTGAAGGGGCTCCGCGCGTCGTCCTCCGCTCCGGAGCCCCGGCCGGAGGACGCCGCACAGTATCTTGAGGCGCTGACCTCCGACAGGATATTCACCGAAGCGATCAGCATCGGGGCAAAAGAGAGCTACCCGGAGATCCTCGAAAAGGCGATCGTCGTCGAGAAGAACTCCGTCTTCTTCTACACCGCGGTGAAGGACATCCTCTCGTCGAAGATGGAGGCGAAGGACGTCGACCGCCTCATCGCCGAGGAGATAGGGCACTTCCATTCGCTCACGGACGCGCTTCGCATCCGGCGGGAACGGAACGGGGGGGCGTAGCGATGTACTCCTTCTCCTTCTCGCTGGAGGAGTTCTCCCGCGTTTTCGACGCGCTGGGCGAGCGGTACGCCCTCTCCGGGCCGAGGCGTTTTCCCGGCAAGGGGCGCTTTTCCGGCACGGACCTGGTGAAGTACGCGCCGCTCGCCTCTTTCGACGAGCTGGAACTGGACGAGAAGAGCGGCATGTCGCCCAAGTCGCTCGTCTTTCCGCCCGACGAGACGACCTTCTACTTCAACGGCGACGAATTCACCGAGGCTCCGCTCGAGGACGAGCGGGAGACAGTCGTCTTTCTGCGTCCCTGCGATATCAACGGCTTCCGGAGGCTCGACGCCATCTTTCTGGAGAACGGCGGAACCAAGGACCCCTACTACATGCGCCGCAGGGAGAAGCTCCACTTCTTCATGATCGAGTGCGCAACCTCGTTCGAGAACTGCTTCTGCGTCTCCATGGGGTCGAACGTCGCCGGGGAGTACGCCGTCGCGCTGCGCTTCGATCAGGATTCTGTCCTCGTCCAGGTGAAGGACGAGCGCTTCGCCGGTCTCTTCGCCACTGGGGCGCCTTCCGAATTTTCGCCCGAGTTCGTCCGCGAGAACGCGCGAACCGTCGAAGTCCCGGACGTCGACGAGATGCCCCCGGAACTCTTCCTGCACCCGCTGTGGGAAGAATACGACGCGCGCTGCATCGCCTGCGGCCGGTGCAATACCTCCTGCGTCACCTGCACCTGCTTTTCCACGCGGGACATCTTCTACGCGGACAGCCGCCGCTCCGGCGAGCGCCGCCGCGTCTGGGACGGCTGCCACCTCGACGGGTTCACCGACATGGCCGGGGGGCACTCCTTCCGGAAGAAGAAGGGGGAGCGGATGCGCTTCAAGACCTTCCATAAGATATACGACTTCAAAAAACGCTTCGGCTACAACATGTGCGTCGGGTGCGGCAGGTGCGACGACGTCTGTCCGGAGTACATCTCGTTCGCCGAGTGCATCAACAAAGTTGCCGCCGCCCTGAAAGGAGGGGACGCGAAATGAAGGAGAATCCTTACCGCCCCTTCCCGGCAAAAATCACCGGGATCAAGGCGGAGACGGACTGCGAATTCACGCTGACGGTCGCCGCTTCCGTTGCAATGACGCCAGGGCAGTTCTTCCAGGTCTCCCTGCCGAAGATCGGCGAGGCCCCCATCTCGATCAGCGGCTTCGGACCGGACTGGATCCAGCTCACCGTCCGCGCCGTCGGGCGGCTCACGAACGCCCTGCAGGAGCTTCGTACCGGAGAGAACCTCTTCATCAGAGGCCCCTACGGAACGGGCTTCCCGCTGGATACGTTCCGCGGGAGCAACCTGGCGATCGTGGCCGGAGGTTCCGGCACGGCCCCCGTTCGTCCGCTCATCCGGGGCGCGCTCGACGGAACGCTTCCCGTGCGCTCTCTGCGCGTGATCGCGGGGTTCAAGTCGAAGGAGAGCCTGCTCTTCGCCGACGAGTTCGACGAGTGGCGCAAGAAGGGCGAGGTCTTCGTCACGATCGACAAACCGCAGGAGGGGTGGGACGGTCCGACGGGGCTGGTCACCGAACACATCCGCGCGATGAAGCTCGACGACCCCGCCGACGTGCGGTTCGTCGTCGTGGGCCCGCCCGTGATGATGAAGTTCGCCGTTGCGGAGGTCCGCCTGCTGGGCGTGCCGGAGGACAATATCTGGGTCTCCTTCGAGCGCCTCATGTCCTGCGGCCTTGGAAAGTGCGGGCACTGCAAGATAGACTCCGCCTACATCTGCCTGGACGGGCCGGTATTCCGCTTCTCCCGAGCCGCCGGGCTCATCGACTGAGAGGTGACGCGAGATGACCCTCGACCTCGACAGAAAGAAAGTCACGAAGAACGCCTTCCGCGTCACGAAGGTGCGCGGCGCAACGGCGATCCGCGTCCGCGTGCCGGGCGGACACCTCGACGCCGAACTCATGAAAACCATCGCGCAGATCGCGGAGCGGTTCGGGGACGGCACGCTCCACATCACCATCCGGCAGGGCTTCGAGATTCCGAACATCCCCTTCGAACGGATGCCCGAGGTGAACGCGGCGCTCGCGCCGATCATCGAACGCCTTGAG
>JAHDKT010000022.1 GCA_018436725.1 Synergistaceae bacterium
CGTTACTCACCCGTCCGCTACTAACGATGTCTTCAGCAAGCTTCCAACATCGCCCGTTCAACTTGCATGTGTTAAGCACGCCGCCAGCGTTCGTCCTGAGCCAGGATCAAACTCTCGTTTAATTGCTCGGAACGCCTCTTTACCTCTTCTTCTCGCTCTTATAAATCTGTCAAGGTTCGTCTCGGGAACTTTCCGCTTCGGCTTTCGCTTCAGCTTCGGCTTTCGCTTCAGCTTCGACTTTCGCCTTCGTTCCCGCTCCTCCGCCGCCTCGAAGAGGCCGGAAGAGCGCGCCGTTTCAAAGACGCGAGGGGTATGATACCACGTTTCCGGGGGTTGTCAACTCCGTTTCCGCGCGATTTCCGCGTCTGAATCGACAGTCTTCTTCGCGCCCGGGTAAGCCCTCTAGTACGCCTTCGCGAAGATCGTCCTCCGCGCTCCGCTCCTCCCGGTCTTCATACATACCCCCCTCTCCTCGCTTCCAAGCGGCATGCACCGCGCAGTCGCTCCGGTTTCTTCCTTGATTTTCTTCTCGTCCTCCGATGTTCCGGCGAAGAAGGTTTCGACAAAACCTCCCTGGTTCTCTATCGCTGCCTTGAACTCCTCGTAATCGGAGACGAAACACGTATTTTCCTTACGGAAGGCAAGCGCTTTTTCGTAGAGCGAGGTGTGGATCTCTTCAAGAAGAAGCGGTATCCGCTCTGCAAGGGCGTCGATAGGGATATCCGTCTTCGCGCCCGTATCTCTTCTGACGACGCGCGCCGTGCCGGATGCGATATCTTTTTCACCAAGCTCGATGCGGAGAGGAACCCCTTTCTGAAGGTGATAGAAGAATCTGTCTCCCGGGCGAAGGTGGAACTGCTTGTCCACAACGGTGAAACGGCCGCCGAGCCGCGCGTCGAGCCGGGCGGAGATCTCCGCCGCCTTTGGGAGAAGGGTCGACGCTATCTTCTCCTCGTCGGTGCTTATGGGAAGGATTGCGACCTTTACAGGAGCTACTCGCGGGGGCAGAACGAGGCCGTCGTCGTCGGAGTGCGTCATGATGAGGGCTCCGATAAGGCGAGTGGAAACACCCCAGCTCGTCGTCCAGGCGTACTCCAGATTGCCGTCCTGGTTCTGGAACTGGATTTCGAAGGCCTTGGCGAAATTTTGTCCGAGGAAGTGGCTTGTCCCCGCCTGAAGCGCCTTTTTATCGCTCATCATCGTTTCGCAGGTGTAGGTGTTGTCCGCGCCCGGGAATCGCTCGCCCTCCGTCTTCTCTCCGGGAATCACCGGCAACGCGAGGATGTCGGTCATGATCCTGCGATAGACTTCGAGCATTTTCAGCGTCTCTTCCATCGCCTCATCCCTGGTGCTGTGGGCGGTATGCCCCTCCTGCCAGAGAAACTCCGACGTCCGGAGGAAGAGGCGGGGGCGCTTCTCCCAGCGCATGACGTTCGCCCACTGGTTGATGAGAATTGGAAGATCCCGCCATGACTGAATCCATTTGCTGTACATATGCCCGATCACCGTTTCCGAAGTCGGGCGTACCACCAGAGGCTCCTCGAGTTCCTCGCCTCCCGCATGCGTGACCACGGCGCATTCCGGGGCGAACCCCTCGACATGCTCCGCCTCTTTTTCAAGGAAGGAGTTCGGGATCAACAGAGGAAAGTAGGCGTTGACGTGCCCGGTTTCTTTAAATGCGTCGTCGAAATGACGCTGGATGGATTCCCAGAGGGAGTATCCGGTAGGCCGTATGACCATGCAACCTCTGACGGGAGCGTAGTCGGCCAGTTCGGCGACCTTGATGATATCGAGATACCATTGGGAATAGTCTTCCGTTCTCGGTGTTATGTTGCGTGCCATTTCTCTTCCTCCTGTTTTCCGTACCCCGTCGCGGGGAGTATCAAGTGGTGTGCTTTTCGTCCGAAAATCCGTCCCTGAACATCAAGGGAGCGGGTACTTCCCCCATATCGGGCTGCCGAGGAAGAATCCTATCTTGAAGTCCTTTTCGTCGTTGTAGATGAACATGAGTTTTCCGTCGAAGAGAACTCCCGGGATGGAGAACGAAACACCGGCCTCCCAGACGTCGCGGAAACGACTCCACTCGTCGTCGAAGGCGAATCCCATGCCGCCGAAGAACTCCGTGTTCAGGGCTCCCCACCAGCTCTTCGTCAGAATGCGGCGGAACGCGATGTTCCACCAGGCCATGCGCTCCGCTTCGATAGGATTTCCCGAGTAGCTGTACAGCTCTTCGGAGGCTCCCAGATAGACGGCCCGTCCTTCCCGATTCATGTCGCCTTCGGCGAACCCCGCCCGGAAATAGAACCGCCAGTCGTTGGCCACACGGGAAGCCCTGAAGTAGGAGATGCGGTAGAGCGGCTCTTCGAAGTCCGGCCACCACGCCTGCATATAGAGGAGATCTCCGTCGGTCGGATCGATCGGGTCGTTCAGCGTGTCGGATGTCATGAAGAGAGTGGGGCCGGACGCATCGAACTCCTGCCCCAGAGTGTGGATGCGTTCGAAGGCGTATCCGAACCCTCCTCTGAAAGAGCCCCCGTCAAAATGCTTGACAGCGCCGAGCGCGTAGCGGTCCCAGGCGCGTTTTCCGGCGTTCGCGGTCTCAAGCTCCCAATTGTATGCGGAGAGACGGATCTCCCACGGCGTCTTGCCGGGCGAGTCGAAGTAGCTCGCGTCGGCACCCCATTGATCTCCGACCTTGAAATTGAACTTCAGGGCGTCCGCCTCTCTGAAGAGATCGCGCCGTACCCCGCTGACGAAGAGCCAGCGATGCGGATGAAGGTTCGTGGTGTACCCTCCGAAGTTGATCTCGAGCGCCGGTTTTCTCTGCACGACGAAGACGACTTTGACATCGGGGCCTGCCTCCTCGAAACGGTAGTCGACGGAGAGGATGTCGTCTCTCTCTCCTATCTCGCGGCTCGCCTTCAATACTTCGAGTGCGCTCAGCGGTTTGCCTATCCACGCGCCGTACTTCTTCACGATTGAGGAAGCAAGCTCGATGGTCGCCCCTTCGACCATGACCGCGGCAACCCTGGCATCCAGACAAAGCGTTTCCCGCTGCGCCACGGGCGGCGCGGAATCTGCAAGCTTTTTGATTTGAGGGAGCATCGCGAGCGTCGCCTGTTTGCCCCCTTCGATAACGACCTCGGCGTTCGAAAGATCGAAAATACTCACTCCCTCCACGGGAGGCGAAATGAGCAGGTCAGCCTTCGGAATCTCGTGTTCTACGTTTTTGTGCGTAAATATGGTGATCGACTGGTCGATCACATCTACAAGCGACCGGATCTGTTTCTTGGTCTTCAGTTTTCCCGAAACATCCACCGCAATAACAGGATAGCCGGGAAATATCTCTTTCGCCGTCTCGACGGGAAGATTCGAGACGAGTCCTCCGTCGACAAGCAGTCTGTCGCCTACGGGCCACGGGTCGAAGAGCGCGGGGATGGCCATTGACGCTCTCATCGCCGATGCGAGGCTTCCCGAGCGGAGTACTACCTTCTCGCCTGTCTCAAGATCGGTGGCGACGGCGGCGAACGGTACCGGCAGCTCGTCGAAGCGAACAACCTGAATACGCGAGGCAAGCTGTGCGAAGCGTTCAAGCAGCTTGACGCCGGACATGCCTCCCAGAGGCCCCACGACGTCGCCCGATTTGTTCAGCATTACCCAGGGTACCTTGTTTCTTGGGGAAACACTGTCGGAAGGCAACGGGACGAAGATGGGATTGCTCTTCTCGGAGAGAAGATTCGTAAGATCGAGTTCGTCGACGACATGCCGAAGTTCGTCGGGAGTATACCCACTGGCGGCAAGCCCACCGATGATGGAGCCCATGCTCGTTCCGACGATGCCGGCGATCGGAATGCCCTGCTCTCGGAGCGCCTCGAGAACGCCTATGTGCGCAAGCCCCCTGGTGCCTCCGCCGGAGAGGGCCAGTACCACGCCTCCGCGCTGCGCGAACGCAGTGCCGCAATACACCATATGCAGCAAAAACAGCGCCGTAAGCATCCGTTTTCCAAACATCGCAATCCCCTCCCGATTCAACAACAAAACGAGCACCCGTAAATCCAATATATCCTAACAGAATTTCTGCCCGCTGACCACACTTCGAGGATTCTTCCGACAAAAAGCGCGAAAGACGGCTCCGGCGGACTGGAATTAAAGACAAGAATAGGATATCCTTTTACTATGACGAGGCTATAACAAGGCGCCCGCAAGGAGGTGGTTCTTTCGAATACGACCTGTTTCCGTTGTTTTCTTCCCGAAGCTGCACCATACATCTCTTGAAGGAGGCGGTACTGTTGTCGGAAAAGAAAATTCCTCTCATTTGGCAGATAGGTATCGGATTCGTTCTTGGAATCGCCGCGGGCGCCATGCTCGGCGAAAAGATCCAATGGGTCGAACCGGTAGGTCGGATCTTCATCGTCCTGCTGCAGATGCTCATCGTCCCTCTTGTTTTCTCCAGTCTTGTCGTCGGAGCCGCCTCGATCGGCGACCCGAGAGATCTCGGAAGAATCGGCATTAAAACCGTCGTACTCTACCTGCTCACAACAGCGATCGCCATCACCATCGGTCTTCTTCTAGGGAACGTCCTTCAGCCCGGAGTCGGCATGGCGATCGGCGGGGGCGCCGCCGAGTTCAAAGCTCCCGCAGCCCCGGACATCAAGAGCGTCATCCTCGGCCTCTTCCCTTCGAACGCGCTTCGAGCCGCCGTCGAGGGCAATATGCTCCAAATCATCGTCTTCGCTCTCTTCCTCGGCGTCGCGGCGGTCTTCGCCGGAGAAAAGGGGAAACCTTTGGTGAACTTCTTCGACTCTCTAGCGGAGACGATGTACAAGCTCACCGGCATGGTCATGAAAATCGCTCCCTACGGCGTCTTCGCGCTTATCGCGGTCACCGTCTCCAAGTACGGCGTATCGGTCCTCGCGCCGTTCGCCAAGGTCATTCTGGCGGTCTATGCGGGGTGCATCATTCACGTCCTCCTCGTCTACTCCGGTTTGATCTCGATCTTCGTCAGGAAATCTCCGTTCTGGTTCCTCAGAGGCATCCGCGAAGCGGCGCTGACCGCATTCGTCACCCGTTCGAGCGCCGCGACTCTGCCGATCACTATGAGAAACACTCAGGAGAACCTGGGAGTTTCCGAGAAAGTCTCCTCGTTCGTCCTGCCGCTCGGCGCGACGATCAACATGGACGGAACCGCCCTCTATCAGGGCGTCTGCGCTCTCTTCGTAGCCCAGGCGTACGGTCTTTCCCTGGGGATGGGAGCGCAGTTGAGCATCATTCTGACCGCCACCCTGGCCTCGATCGGAACGGCTGGAGTGCCCGGCGCCGGACTCATCATGCTGACGCTCGTCCTGACGGCGGTAGGACTGCCTGTCGAGGGCGTCGCCCTTGTGGCCGGAATCGACGCGGTACTCGATATGGCGAGGACATGCGTCAATATCGTCGGGGACTCTTGCGTTGCCACTGTGGTCGCGGCGACGGAAGGGGAAAAGCTCTAAGCGGATCCAATACTCTGCACACCCTTCGTACACTAAGAGAGGACGGGAATTCCCGTCCTCTCTTAGTGTACGAAGGGGCGAGCGCGTGCCGCTCTCTTGCGAGAAATCTATACGCTGAAGGAGAGCACCAGAAAGAGCGTCCCTCCCAATGAAAGCTTGAAAGGAAGCGTGAAACTGCGAACTCCGGGAGACTGATTCGGTATCGTCTTTATTCCAGCGCCGGAGATCAGTTGCGGAGGCGTCACCTCGGTTCCTTCCAGAGCCGCCTGTATAAGCGCACGACCGCTTACCATGTTGGCGAGTTCGCCGATGACGCTCATAGAAACAGGATCATCGAGATTGGGCGTGATCATGCCGCCGGACATCGCCGAAACGGTCGCACGAAAACCTCCTTCGTCGAGCATGATGACCGCGGTCCCCTGAACGCCTCCTCCGACGACACCGACGAGCGCGGCAAGGCAACTGCCCTGGACGTTCACACCCTGGGCGATCTCGGCCTTCGCAAGCGTCAGCTCCACGCCCATCTCCTTGCTGACCGTCATCAGAGAAGAACCGAATGTGTTTACAAGCGTCGCCAGCTTCTCCGTTCCCATTGTCTTTCACCTTTCCCTTTCTACTTCTTCGACTGTGTTTCGCGGTAGCGAAGAACGATGGCCCATGCGGCCAAATCGTCTATATCTCTCGGAGGGACGCGGAGCTTCGTCGAAACCAGTCTCCATAATCCGCGCGGAGGGTGAAGCCTCCAATAGAGCATCCTCGCCGAGAGCGTCGTCTCTCTCTCAGGTACTAACTTTACTCCAAAAGAGGCGGATTGCGCAAGAGAGAGAAGGAATTCTTTTCCCGTACCATCTCCCATGAGAAGCTCCGATAACGAAAGATCGGGCGCTTCGTTCAGAGCGTTCTCCAGAACAAAACGTTCCAGCGACGGAAAAGAGGTTTGAGCAAGCGCATCAAAAAAGCACGGAGCATCTTCGGTCCGGAAAATCCCCGACACGCACAGATTTCCCTCGTCGTCGACGAGAGCCCACCCCGACTTGTCCCGCCCCGGATCGATCCCGAGAAACATGGTTACTCCCCCGTAGTCGAGGCCCAGCGCGGATAGAGCCACATCCACTGATCCGGAAACCTGCGGATATACTCGCTGATCAGGTCGTTGCAGCGGGTCATCGCCTCCTCCATCGATTCGTCCGGCTCCGGCCCGCCGTTCTTCCACGGAGAGGGCAGGATGTGGAGGTCGTGTTCCGCCGAAGTACCGCGCCGGATCATGAATGAGGGAAGGATCACACAACCGAGCTTTTCAGCGATCTTCGCCGGTCCGTACGGAGTGCTCGCCGGTATCCCCAGAAACGGGACGACAACGCCTTTGTCGCGGACATCCTGGTCGATCAGAATAGCGAGCGCCTCCCCGCTTTTCAGACAACGGATGGCCGCTTTGAGGTCGAAGCCTTTGCTGACCGTCCTCACGCCGCACAGAGCGCGGTTGTTTATGATAAGGTCGGTCACCCGGTCGTCGCGCTGGTCCGCACCGATGGCGTTCATCGGGTAGCCCGCTTCCGCAAGCACGGCGGCGCCGAACTCCCAGTTGCCTATATGTCCGGAGAGGAAAACAACCCCGCATCCGCGCCGCATTGCCTCACGAAGATATTCCTCACCGTGAACATGCACGAGTGAACGCATACTTCTGCCGCTTCCGGGAACCGCTGCGAATTCGGCAACGGAGCGTCCCAGGTTCATGTACGAACGGCGCACTATCCCCCTTGCAAGAGTCGGCCCGATCTGGAGCGCGCGCACGCACCTCCGCTCCGCCTCGTCCACCTTCTTCTTGCTGAGCGCCCACAGGATCCATCCGAGCGACGCCCCCAAGCGCACCGACCATGACAACGGAAGACGCTTCAAGAGGCGCAGAACACCCGAGAGCGCAGTCCACTTCATTTCAGAAAAATCCTTCACCTTCGCACCCCATTTGCGATATACTTGAAGCGATTTCACACTACCATGGGAGGGATGGAACATGCTCACTCGAATACTCTTTTTCGCCGACGTTTCCTCTTTTTCCGAGAGAGGCCTGGCATGGGCGGCCCGTAAGATCGCGGGAGACCGCACCGATTTTCTGGTTCTCCATGTCGTCGACCAGTCCGCCGGACTCGACGCTCCCGAGCTGGTCCGCGAAGCCGAGGGGTATCTGGAGGAGATGTGCGCACGGACGCTCCCTCCCGAATCCTATTACAAAACGCTCGTCCTGTTGGGAGATATGCTCGAATCGCTTCCCGAGACGCTGCGGTCCGAAAAATGCACCTTCGCCGTGCTCCCTGTTCCTGAAGGACAGGACGGAATGCCCGTCGTCCGTGCGACACCCGTCCCCCAGATCATCCTCCGGGAAGAGGAGGGATTCTTCCCCGATGGAGACACCTTCGGAACGCTCGCCGTCGCCCTCGATCTTGAACCCGCCAGGACAAACCTGATGCTGGACAATCTCCGCGACTTTCTCTCCCAGACGGGCAAGAATCCGCGGATTACGCTGCTCCATTCCGTTGCGCCGCAATCGGCGGAAGATGCTCCCGAGGTGCTCAATGCGGCAATGCAGGCGCTTGAAGAAGTCCGTGACGAGATTATCTCCTGGGGGTACGAGGCCGTCGCTGAAATCGTCAGCGGCGATGCCCCTACGGAGCTGTGCGCCAAGATAGGCGAACTTGCCCCTTCGCTTCTTGTCATCGGACTCCCCGCGACGGGCGAGCTGGGGCAGCTCGTCTTCGGGAGCACAGCGGAGATTCTTTTCGCTTGCACTACCTGCCCGCTGCTCGTCTTCCCGCTTTAGGAGCACGGACAGCATAACTTTCGCGGATTCTAGACGGGCTCGAGGGGAAGTTCCGCTTCCATAACCAACGCATCTTCTCCGTCGACGTAGTATCCGGAGACGACGAAGAGCGGAGAAAAACCGAACAGCTCATAAAAGACGCGGGCTCCTTGATGAGAAACCCGCACATGGAGGCTTATTTTTGAGTGTCCGAGCGAGAACGCCAGCTCGGACACTCCTGCCAGGAGCTGACTGCCTATTCCTCTTCTCCGATATTCCGGAAGCACCGCGATATTTGCCAGTTCGACTCCCCTTTCACATGGGCCGAGAGCCGCAAATCCCAACAGGATATCTTTTCCCCAAGCGCCGAGGTAGAGCAGCGGGGTATCTCCGGCCAAATCTCTACGAATCAGCGTTCTCGGCCAGGGATCGAGCGAGGAACGCTCCTCCACGGAGCAGACGTCCGGCGCATCCTCGAGCGAACAGTATCGAATATCGGCCAGAAAAATAGGAAGCCCTTCTCTTCGTCAAAAATTCCTGAGAATGGTCTGATCCCTTCCCGGGCCGACGCCGATGAGATTCACAACCGCTCCCGTCGAGGCTTCTATATATTCTACATATCTTCTCGCCTGAGGGGGAAGCGACTCGTATGTCGTGCAGGAAGCGATATCCGTCCGCCAGCCTTCGAGGTATTCGTAGCGCGGAACCGCCTTCTCCAGGCGTCGCAAAGCGCAGGGAAAGTGCAATTCCTCCTCTTCGTCGATAATATAGGATGTGCACACTGGAATGCGCTCGAGACCGGTGAGCACATCGAGTTTCGTCAGCGCGATCGAGGAAACGCCGTTCACCCGCACTGCGTAGCGCAGGGCGACTAGATCCAGCCAACCGCACCGGCGCGGGCGCCCCGTGGTGGCGCCGAACTCGGCTCCCTTTTCCCTCAGTCTGTTCCCGTCGTCACCGCAATCCTCCGTAGGAAAAGGCCCCTCGCCGACGCGGGTGCAGTAGGCCTTCACGACGCCTATCACTCTGTCCACCATCGACGGACCGACTCCCAGACCGACGCACCCGCCCGCAGCCACCGGGGAGGAACTGGTGACGTAGGGGTATGTGCCGTGGTCCACATCGAGCAACGTTCCCTGCGCGCCTTCGAAGAGCACTCCTTTCCCCTCTCTGAGCGCTTCGTCGATGATCAGGGATGCGTCGCCGACGTACGGAGCAAGCGACTTTCCCCAGGAGAGCGCTATCGAGTACATTTCATGGAACGGAAGCGGTTCTTCGCCGAAAATCTTTGTGAGATACATGTTCTTCTCGTCAAGGTTGTATTCCAGCTTTTCCCTGAGGACCTCCCCGTCCAGCAGATCCTCGACCCTGATGCCGCACCGGCTGTATTTGTCCACATACGCAGGACCGATGCCTCTCCCGGTGGTACCGATCTTGCGCCCTTTCCCCCGCAGGTTCTCCTGAGCCTTGTCCAGCAGCTTATGGTACGGCATGACGACATGTGCGGCGCCGCTGACGACCAGTCGGGCGCGGTCCTTCCCCTGATCTTGCAGCTCCTTGAGTTCTTTTAAAAGCTGTTCCGGGTCGATCACTACTCCGTTGCCGATGATACATGTTTTGCAGGGGTAGAGCATGCCCGACGGCAGAAGGTGGAAGACGTACTTCTGCCCTTCGACGATCACGGTGTGTCCCGCGTTCGCCCCTCCCTGATAGCGAGCGAAGAGTTCGACCTTCGCTCCCAGGGCGTCCACAACTCTTCCTTTTCCTTCATCGCCCCATTGGGCGCCTATAATGACCTCGACTCGTCCTTTCACAGTACAGCCTCCTCATGCTAGTGCCACGTTCTTGCGGAATAGATCCGCACGCTCGAATTCCTCCCCGAAAACAACCTATCGAATTCCGAGCAGGTGCATCAACTCCGGAAGGGTAACAAACACCGCTTCATCCGCAGCGGAGTTCTCTATTTTCCGTAAGAAATCCAGCGTCGCGCTTCTTGTGTGCGCGATCATAACAACCCATCCGCGTCGTTTCGCCATGGCGATCCCCCGCCGAAACTGCTCCTCCATGTACTTCTCCGTTGTTCGGTGATCCAGAAATATGGAGGAATAAAGGGAGGGAATCCCTTTTTCGACAGCTTTTTTGTAGGCGACGGAAGCGGATGCCGTCCTGCTGTCGAGAAAAAACAACGGAAAGCCGCTTAGAATCTCCATCAACGAATCCATAAGAGCATCATCCGCAGTTGCGCGGGATCCTCGATGGTTATTCAAGCCGACAGCACCGGGGAGAGAGTCCGTAGCTTTCAACAACGCGTCGGCTATCTCTTCCGGCGACATTCCCGCATCGATAACAATTCCGCTCCGTTGCTCCTGTCCGCTGTCTTTGACGGCTCCCATAGGCATGTGAATGATGTACGGAATCTCCGCTTTTTCCGCCTTCTCTCCGCAGAAGGCGGAAAAACGCTCGAAAGGGAGGATTGCCCATGTATGCGGCAGCTTTAACACTGCAAATTCTTCCGCCACCTTTCGAGAGTATCCGAAATCGTCGATCACAATGGAGACGAAAGGTCCTTCGGCAAGCGCAGCCTCGTCTCTCTTCGGCTCGGTACCCCTCGCCGGTCGACTTTCGACGTCGAGAACATCTCCGGAAGCGATAAGAATTTCTTCCGGATACTCCGAGACGGTCTCTTCTTCGATCGCTGTAATGGATACGAAAGAGTCCGGTGCAACCATATTCGCTTCCGTACTCGCAACAAAGAGCAGAAACACCGCGAAAAGAGAAAGAGGACGGAGGACTCCCCTCAAAAGGACGGAATTTTTCCGTCCGCTGTCCATTGTCTACCTCCTGTCCGCCGGATGATGTTCAAGAACCGCTCGGTACCTTCGGTACCGTAGCCCTCTTGCCGGATATCAGATCCCTAAGTTCCAGCTTCGC
This sequence comes from Synergistaceae bacterium, assembly GCA_018436725.1. Classification (GTDB taxonomy): domain Bacteria; phylum Synergistota; class Synergistia; order Synergistales; family Aminobacteriaceae; genus JAAYLU01. Next base: position 11,215 of record JAHDKT010000022.1, read on the forward strand.
TCTCTTGAGCTGTTCATCCTTCTCCGTCTCTTTCGTCACTTCACCCTCTACCTGCACATCCGGTTCCAGCCCTACGTTATCGATGATTCTTCCCGAGGGCGTCTGGTATCTGGCTATGGTAACGTACAGACCCGCCCCGTCTCCAAGATTGAAGAGCGTCTGAACCGACCCTTTTCCGAAACTCTTCTTCCCGACGGACAGAGCCCTTCCCCTGTCCGCGAGCGCGCCGGCGACTATTTCGGACGCGGAGGCGCTCCCTTCGTTGATCAGAACGACCATCGGCAGATCGGTGAGCGTTCCTCGGCTCGCGAACATCTCGTCGTTGGCCTTCTCCACGCGCCCCTTCATCTGGACGACTAGACCTCCGTCGAGGAACATATCGCAGATCTCCATGGCGCCGTTCAACAGACCTCCTCCGTTGTTCCTTAGATCGAGGATCAATCCCTTCGCCCCTCCGCCGAGCAATTCCCGAAGCGCGCTTTCAAACTCGTCGGCCGTATTCTGTTTGAACTGAGAGAGTTTGATGTACCCGAGGTTCTTGTCCATCATCTCCCATCGGACGGATTTCAGCTTGATGATCTCTCGTGCGAGATCGAACTTGAGCAGCTCTTCCTCGCCCTCTCTGCGGATCCATATCGTCACGGAGGTTCCGGGTTTGCCTCGCAAATGCTTGACGACCTTCTGCGAATCCCATCCCAAAATGATCTCATCCTCTATCTTGACGATCTGATCCTGGGGTTTAAGGCCCGCACGGTCGGCCGGAGTATCCTCGATCGGGCTGATGACGAGGGTTCTGCCGTCGCGCTGGCCGATATAGATCCCGAGTCCGCCGTACTGCCCCTCCATTTCGATTTCTTCTTCTTTGAGCTGCGAAGGATTGACGAAACGCGTATAGGGATCGCCCCATGCCGCAACCATACCGTGGATAGCCCCGTACAGAAGGTCGTTCTCTTCGACCGGTTTCGTTCCGGAGTCGACCTGGTACGTTTCCACGATCGCGCGAGCCTGTTTCATCAACCACATCGCCCGGGCATTGAACGGAGATATCCTGGCGAACTCGCCCAGGTCCATCGCTCCTGCGGCGAGCAGCCCTCCCGTGACAGCAATTCCAACGACCACGCCGACGATCATTCCGGCGATCCAGCCCCGCATGCGCCTCCAGAGCGGCGATATCTCCTTGTTCATTCTTCGTCTCCTTTATTTAGTCTTCTCATTTCCCAAGGTAGTGCATCGGATTCTTGGCTTCGCCGTTCACTCGAACTTCGAAATGAAGGTGCGCTCCCGTCGTCGTCCCGGTCGTGCCGACGGCTCCGATATTCTGCCCCTTTCTCACCCGGTCCCCCTCGCCGACGGCGAGGCGGGAGAGATGGGCGTACACGCTGGAGAGTTCTTTGCCGTGATCGATGATGACAATCTGACCGTACCCTCGTAACCATCCGGCGTACAGGACTTCTCCGGGGCCGGCTGCGTAGACCGGTGTGCCGCTCGGCATTCTGATGTCGATACCGGTATGCATCATTCGCGTTTTGAAGGTCGGATGCACGCGCATCCCGAAATCGCTCGTGATCTCTCCTCTCGAGGGCAGCGGCCACGCCAGTTTCCCTCCGGACGGCACCTCTTCGCGCGTAACCGGCGGAGCATCCGGACGCATCTCCGCTTCCCTTTTTTTGCGCATCATCTCCATTATGGTGGCCTGAATTTCGCGCTGAGAGTCCTGAAGCTCCTTCACCGCTCTCTGATGAAGCGCCCTCTCGCTCCGGACCTTTTGCAGAAAGGTATTGCTGTTGGCGATTTCCTCGCGCAACGTCTTCCTGGACCGTTCAAGAGCCGCAGCGTTTGCAGCGAGCTGTTTCCGCTCCGCGTCAAGCTGCGCGGCCGCCGCGCCGAGACGCTCTTTCTTCGCGAGCATATCCGTGATCATCGCCTCGTCCTGAAGGGCGATACGATTCAGCAGGAGCGTAGTCTCCATCGCTTCGTGCGCGGTGGAGGCGGAGAGCAGTAGGTTGAACTCCGCAATACCGCCGTATTTATAGATGTTGATCAGGCGGTCTTCGAGTACACGTTTCATCGAGACCAACTCGCGCTCGGTACCCTGTATCTCGCTGCGCAATTCCTCCACGGCCAGTTTCGTTTTCTCGTTTCTGAGTTCAAGAACTCGTATGCGCTGCTCGGTCATCTTTCGCTTCTGGTCCAGCTCATCGATCCGGGAGATCACTCCCTGCTCCCGCTCCCCCATCTGGCGGACCCGCTGCTGGTGCTCGGAGATTTGCCTTTCGAGCGTCCGCATGCGAGCCTCTTCCTGAACGAGCTTGGAGTCGATATCGGAAGATGCCTCCGAAAGTACGGAGAAAGTCGTACAGAGAAGAAATACTCCGAAATAACCAACGCATCTTTTCAGTTTCTTTGACATTCTTCAACCTCCCCTATTTCGGAATCACCGGGAACGTATGCTCTGCGACGTAAAACGGTGCACGGCAAGCCAACTGCACATCCACCCGGTGGTGGCTCCGGCAGCGAGAAGGAAAAAATAGAATTGCGTCAGAAACCTCCGATTATCGATTATATCAATAAACGCAAGCGTGGAACGAATTGCGTCTATCGCGGAAGAATACGTGCTCCACAAACCGAAGATCGCAAGCAACGCTCCTCCGGCTCCGAGCATCATCCCCTGGAGAACGAAGGGAAGCGAAATATACGTCGCCGTCGCTCCTATGAGCAACATCACTTCTATTTCGTCCTTCCGGGAGTAAATGGCGATGCGGATCGTATTAAAGATGACAAGAGTGCTGATCAACAACGTCAGGATAAGGATCACGCCCGAAACGGCGCTTGAGGCGCGCGAAACGGTAGCAAGCCGTTCAACAAGCTTTCCGGCGTAGAGTACCTCCTCTATCGAAGGAAGCACCATCAGATCCCGTACAAGGGGCGTAATATGCTCCGCTCTCTGTACTTGGATTTCGAGGCTCCATGGAAGAGGATTTTCACCGAGCAACGTTACCGCCTGTGCTTGGTTGCCAAGCTTTGCGCGCAACCTCCCCAAAGCTTCCTCCGGGGAAATGACTCGAACAGTGGAGACCAATGGAGAGGATCGCACCAGCTTAAGCGCCTGGTCCACTGTCTCGCCTCGTTTCATGTACGCTTGAATTACCAGCGCACCCTCTATCCGGGAGATCATATAGCGCATATTCATTGCGAAAAGCGCTGCAAAACCGAGGATATAGAGAACCGAGGCGGCGGTGAGCAGCGTAAGGAGACTAAGCCCCCAATGGCGAAAGAGCAGACGGAGCGTATCGCGCAGAGCATATCTAAAGCTCGCCATCGACGAAATACCTCCCCCTGCGCTCGTCCCGTTTCAGGCGTCCGTTATGCAGCTCCACAAGGCGCTGCCTGTACGCGTCCACGAGGTACTGATCGTGCGTCGCCACGAGGACCGTGGTCCCGGCGGCGTTGATGGAGAGGAGCAGACGCATGATCTCCTCCGCGGTCCGCAGATCCAGGTTGCCTGTAGGTTCGTCGGCAAGGAAGATCGAGGGGGAATTCACCATGGCACGAGCAATGGAAACCCGCTGCTGTTCTCCGCCGGAGAGCTGCGGAGGCTTCAGAAAACGCCGTCGCCAGAGTCCGACCTGATCGATCACCTCGTTGGACCTGCTCTCGACGAGTTTCGGAGGAATGCCCATCGCTTCGAGGACGAAGGCCACGTTCTCGAACACCGTCAGGTTCGGCAGAAGCTTGAAGTCCTGGAAGACGACGCCGACCTCCCGCCTGTAATAAGGAAGGTCGGCGGAGCGAAGTTTTCTTAGATTTCTGTCGCCCACGGTGATCTGTCCACGAGTGGGAAGATACTCCCTGGAGATCAGCCTGAGAAGGGTTGTTTTTCCCGATCCCGTCGTCCCTACAAGGTAGAGAAATTCGCCGCTGTCCACCGAGAGATAGACATCCTCGAGCGCGACAATATCGGGTTCGAATACCTTGGTGACTCCGGACAGGCGAATATCCATTCATTACCTCCTCCGCATGATCCAGGCCTGCATCGCGGCGCTTACGATCTGCGACGCGGTCAGGCCGTAGTATTCCTTCAGCTCCGGAGGCGAACCGCTCTGCCCGAACTTGTCGAAGACGGCGACCATCTTGACTGGAACGGGGTAGTTGGCTCCCGTGAGAGACGCAATAGCCTCTCCCAGGCCGCCGCCGGAAAAGTGCTCTTCGGCGGTGACGCAGCACCCGGTTCTATGGACAGAATCGAGTATCGACTGGACTGGAAGAGGAGAGAGGCTGTAGCAGTCGATGACCTCGGCGCTTATATTCTGCCGGGCAAGAACCTCCGCGGCACGAAGAGCTTCATGCACCATAATACCACAACAGCATATCGTAACGCCGGTTCCTTCTCTGAGGACACGCCCCCCTCCCGGAAAGAAGGCTTCGTCGTTTTCTTCATAGATATCCGGTGTGGCCGCTCCTCCGAGCCGTATATACACCGGCTTCGACAAGACGGCCGCGCTCTTCAGAAGAGCTTGAGCGGACGAATAGTCCGCAGGAACCAGAACCGTCATGCCGGGGAAAACGCGCATCAGCGCGATATCTTCCAGCATCTGACGGCAGGCCCCCTCTTCTCCGGCAGTAAGACCGGAATCGAGCCCGGCGAATTTTACCGGAAGAGAGGGAATCGCCACCGCCGCCCGTATCTGATCGTAGCCCTTTCCTGTCAGAAATGCTGCGTAGGAGGCGGCGAAGACGTTCGCTCCGCCGAGCGAAAGACCTGCGGCGGTCAGTATCAGGTTCTGCTCAGCGACGCCGACATCGATGCACCTTTCGGGGTAGCGTACGGCGAACGGCGCGGTCCGCAACCGGGCATCGGCGCTTCCCACGGCCATGATTCTTTCGTCCGCCGCTGCGATAGAGAGCAGAGCCGAAGCATATGCGTCTCCCGTACTTCTTCCGGAGGCATTCACAGCAGATCACTCCCTTTCTCAAGCTCCCTCAGCGCTTTGTCGACGCGCTCTCTGTCGAGAACATTCTCCTCCCCGGCGACGTTGTCCTCAAGGAAGGAGACTCCCTTACCAAGAAGTGTTCCGGCAATGATGCACTTCGGCCGCCTCTTGTCTTCGCGAAGAGCGCTCAAAGCCTTTTCCATAGAGATAAAGGAATGTCCGTCGCACTCCTCCGCGGCCCAGCCGAAAGAGAGTATTCTCTGTCGAAGCGACGCGCCCGTCTGCATCGGATCGTTTTCTTCAGCGTCTTTCGTACCGTTCCTCTCGACGATAAGGAAGACGTTCCCGGAAGCAAAGCGGGAAGATGCCATGACAGCCTCCCAGAATACTCCCTCCTGCACATCCTCTTCCCCGGCGAGGCAGAAAACGGCGAAAGGCGACTGTCTGCGACGGAGCGCGAGCGCGATTCCGTTCGCGATTCCGAGCCCCATACCGTAAGAACCGCCTCCCGGAGCATCGACACCGGGGATTCGAAGCGCCTGCGGGTACCCCTGGAGCATCGCTCCAAGTCGGCGATAGCTCCACAGTTCATCACGTTCGAAGAAGTTTCTGTTCGCGAGCGTCGCGTAGAGCGCCGGGGCTCCGCGCCCCTTGGCGAGAACGAAACGATCCCGCGACTCGAGCCAAGGGTCGGAGGGATCGATTCCGAGGACATCCCAGTAGAGCCATACCAGAATATCCACGATCGAGAGGGAGGATGCCAGGTGTCCTGAACGTGCAAGGCCGATCATACGCACAACATCGCGCCTGATTTCCGACGCCTTCTCCGCAAGGAAGGATGGTTCGCGCAGCATGACTTCACTCCTTTCCATATCAACCAAGCGCAACCGAGCACATTCGGGAGAACGCCTCCAGAAACAAAATGCGCTTTTCGGAGGGCGTCGATGCGCTTTCAGGAAACCTCGGTTCGGGCAGCGGCCCTGAAAAACGCCATCGAGGAACTTTCCACTCGGCGGCAAGAGACTCTACCTTGGGATCGTAGGCGACGACGGTAAGCGGGCATCCGAAGAGCAGCGCGAGAATCGCGGCATGCAATCGCATGGAGATTACCCCCCAGGCCTCCGAGAAGAGCGCCGAACATTCATCTCGCCAGTTTTCGCCTTCAAGGAGAAGAATACGGGTCGCAGGGAAGACTTTCTCCCCGCGAAGACGTTCCATAACCTCCACATCCTCCCGTGCGAGAGCGACACCGGTAATCGAAAGAGATCTGGAACAGGCGAAACGGACCGCCTCCTCGGCGGTGCGTCGCGGAAGTTCCTTCCCCCAAGGGCGGATATTCACCAGCAGATCGCTTCCCTTCCTGGAGGAAGAGGCGGGAGGAACGAGCGAAAAAACCGGGTCGCACGTCCGGACGGAATGCAGCCCCCAATCGTCAAGAATTCTCGCCGATCTCTCGTCTCTTACTCCTCGGACTAGGCACTGCCTCAACGCCGAACATGCTAGCCAGGCGCCGAACCTCGTCAGAAAGGGGCCTACCGATTGTCCGGCGCACCACGGGCGCGCCCCCGCAAGAAGCGCCATGCGGAGCACCCCCCAGTAGTACAGCGGCGAGCGCAGGCTGGTGACATCCTGAAACAACCCGCCGCCGCCGAGAAGGAGCGTATCGCTGTTGCAAAGCGCCCGGAAGACTTCACTGGGCGACCAACGCGGCGCGGAACGCACTCGAAGCGTCCGCGCGGAATGCTCGGGGGACGCCGAGAGAAGGACCGTCTCGCTCCGTGGTACGCCGCAGTTTTCAAGGGCCGCGAGAAGCGCTTCGGCAAGCATCTCGTCGCCCAGGTTTCCGAAGCCGTAATACCCGCAGAGGGCGACGCGGAACTCTCGACCCTTCCTCACTCCGTCACCGTCCCTCCGTACCTGTACCAAAGAGGCATAACGACAAAACGAAGAACGAGGATACATATCATACCGAGCAACACTCCGGTCCACAATCCGTTGAATTGCCTGAACAAAATGAAGTACAGCGGGGTATGGAAGTGACAGAAGCTGTTCACCGCGGACGAAAAACCAACGACGGTCGCCAGACGAAATACTTCACGATAGCGAGGCCACATCTCGGCCTTTCGGACGAAATACCAGAGCAGCAGCGCCGGATATCCGAGAAACACCTCCTTGTTTCTCGGGCGGGCCACCAGAACCCTCTCAAGGAATTCGCGCAGACGAACCTCGAACGCGGGAACGAACTGTACATTGTCGCTTCGGAAGAGGACAAGTCCCGCACCCCCCAGCAGAAGCACGAGGAGAAAAATCTCGCCCCACAGGGGTGGTCTGCGGAAAAGTTCTCCCAGAGACTCAGGGTGCACCCGTCGCTTCAGATCCGCCAGCAGCACGAGCAGAGGGGGAAGAAAGAGCGTCGCCTTGACGCCGGAAAAGCTCCGCAGGCGGAGCATGAACGTCGGTTCGCTGAAGAATGCCGCGATGGCAAGACCACCTGCTACGGCAAAGAGAAAGCTCCCGAGAATACCGACCCATGGAGTCTTCCAGCCGTCGAGGGCGAGAAAGGAAGCCTCCGTAACGACGAAGACAGCCGTCAGCGCTCCGGCGATGCGCGCCGCGGAGGGGAGAAACAGGAGAACGCATCCGGCGACAACGACGATTCCGGAAAAAACGGCGAGCCCCCTCGGCGTCGTCCGCCATGCAAGGGCATCATCGTCTTTCGCATCGTCGACGGTTCCGAGAAAAAACCTCTGGAGAAAGCGAAGCATGGAGAAGACGAAGGCCAAGGCGAGAGCAAGCGCGCCGCCGAAACCCGTCCGCCATGGTTGGAAAGGCTCGGGCCAGCGAAGCTCCGCTCCCGAAGCCGAAAGACCGGAGGAAAGATGAAGCAGCTCTTCATTAAACTGATCGAACGGAGCGTCGGACGCCTCCAGAGCGGTGGGGCGGAACACGAGAAGCCGAACCGCCCGTTCCTTCACCGCCCGGGCAAAACGCTCGTACAACGCACTCCTGGAGATGTTGCGGCTTACGATTTCCTCGTTCGTGACGCTGTGCAGCGGGACGAGGCGGGGATAAGCCAGCCAGTTCAGCTGCGGGGCCCCTATCTGTCTCGAAAACTCCACCATGGCCACAGACCGCCCCTGTCCGGCGACAAGTTCGGCCAGCGGACGGAGATTCGGGTATCCGAGAACGACTTCGCCGGAGGGAGAGACGGTTCGGATCTGAGGAAACGCGGCGAAAAGTGCTTCGAGAGTTGTCAGGGATGCGGCCGTATCGGAGGGAAGCGCGGGCGCCACTCGGTAGAATACGGGAATGTCGTGCTTCGATGCCAGCAGAAGCCCTTCGATGTCCGGCGCCACGCCGGTGAACAGGAGATCGTCGAGCGTTCTGGTCAGCAGCACCGCCGTTCCCGTCTCGTACTCCTGAATATGCGCGCCTTTGAAGCGCGCGCTCAGAAGCGGCGGGAGGAGATTCGCCCCGGGATGCGTCGCCGGGATAAAAAAAGCGGCCCGCAAAGGGTTGCCTAAGGCGAGTTTCGCCGCTGCGCCGGGAAGCCCCGAGGCTGGTCCGTAATAGAGCCGCAGCGTTCCCATGGAGAGCTGCTGTCCCGTCAGTTCGGAGACCATCAGCCCCGAAGCGCCGTTCTGCGAAAGAAGGGGCCAGAGCATTTCGGGATTTTTCTGTTCCCTGTTCCAGAAGGTGGCGAGGTCGCGGTAATCCAGCACGATCGCGACGTCTCGCGCATCTCTCTCCGCGGCCAGCCTAGGCAGAAGAGCCCAGAAGGAGAGGAGCACGAGAACGATCGCGACCGGAATCGCCGGATTGCGCCGTGCCGCGGAAAGAACACCGGATCTGGATTTGAATAACGAGTCTCTGGATTTGATCATTATGAGTTCCTCCATTGATCGGCTAAAGAACAGCCGAATTCTTCGAGCAGCAGGCTCAGCCTGCAGAGCGGCAGCCCGACCACGTTGAAATAGTCGCCCCGCAAAGAAGAGACCAACAGCGCCCCGCGTCCCTGGATCGCGTAGGCTCCCGCCTTGTCGTCCCCCTCCCCGCTGTCGACATAGAGCTTCATCGCCTCCTCCGAAAGAGAACGAAACTCCACAAGCGTCTCCTCCACCGCGCAGCGCTCATCCTCTCCCCGCCGAAGAGTCACCCCCGTAAACACGCTGTGGACGGCGCCGCTCAGCGCCCGCAGCATTCGCAGGGATTCGTCGCGGGAAGAGGGTTTGCCGAGGATCTTCCCGCCGATCGCCACCAGCGTGTCGGCGGCCGCGACAAGCGCGTCCGGGTTCCTTGTCCCCGCCGCCCGCGCCTTCTCCCGGGAGAGACGGTACGCCGCATGTTCAGGAGCTTCTCCCGGAAGCAGCTCCTCGCAGATATCCGGAACATCTATCCGGAACGACCATCCCAGCGAACGCAGAAGTTCCCGTCGTCTGGGGCTCCCCGACGCAAGCACAAGGTCTACCGAGCCACCCAAATTCCCACCACGCCTCCAATAATCGTTCCTAAATTCCAACGGAGCCAGATCTTCACTCCGAAATCGGCAAATCCGAGATTGACGTCCGTCAGATCGAAGCCGGTTGCAAGAATATCCTTGAAAAAGGGCTCCGTCAAGGCGAAGCGCTGAAAATAGAGTCCCGAAATCGTACCGATCACAAGCGACGCGACGATGATCCACCACCTTGTCGAAGAGCCGGACGCCATCGGAGTCATCTCGCCAGGGAGAGCAGAATCGAGAGCGCTCCCGCAAAAGCGCAGTAAACCGCGAAGGGACGCCACCTCCCCGCCGCGACCACGCGACGGAGCAAGGCGAGCGAGAAAAATCCGGCGACGAAGGAAGCGAAGAAACCGGCGGCCCACCCCTCAGGCAGCGAAGCCGCCCACTCTCCCGACTTCAAGAGTCCTCTGACCTCTATGAGCGTAGCGCCCAGCACTGCGGGAAGCGAAAGAAGAAAAGAGAAGCGGAACGCCGAAGGCGCGGAAAGCCCGGTCTTCATCCCCGCGACGATCGTCGATCCGGAGCGGGATACTCCGGGGAGCACGGCCGCTCCCTGCACGAGGCCGATCAGAAGCCCCCGGAAAAGAGAAACGGGCCGCCCCTCCGAAGTCGCGGAGGCGACCATGCTCGAACCTCGCCACAAAAGCAGCGATGTGCACAGAAGCCCGGCGCCGACCGCTCCGGGCAGAGCCGCCATCCTCTCGACGACCGGTTTCAGCGGCAAGCCTGCGGCTGCGGTCGCCACCGTTCCCGCGAGCACCGCCCAACCGACGTTCCACCCTTCGCCGCCGCGTGCATCGGCGGAAGCGAAACCCGCGCACCATTCGCGAAGCAGGCGAAGAATATCCTTTCCGAAGTAGAGCAGCGTCGCCAGCATGGTGGCGAAGTGCAGCAGGACATCGTAGGTCAGCGACGCGTTGTCGACGGAGAAGATCTGTTTCATCAGCACGAGATGTCCCGAGCTGCTCACAGGCAAAAACTCGGTCACCCCCTGCAGCAGCCCCATGAAAAAAACGGGCAGCGCGTCGCTCATACTCTTCTCCCCTTTCCGTTTTTCGCGGGCACGCCAAGCACCGTGACAACGGGTGTGATCATAGGCTTGCTCCGCCCGAAACGGCGTAGAGCGTCGCGGATACGCCCCTTCACCTTCGTCTGCAGAAGATCGAGATCCGATGCGGCTTTGCCGCCGAGAGAGATCACCGCCTTCTCCACGGAGGCGACCAGCTCCTCTTTCAATTTCGCCGCATCGTCGAGATGCAGAAACCCGCGGCTCTCGAAAGCGGGCGTCGCCAGCAACGTTCCGTCGTTCGACAACACGATGGAAACGAGAACGAGCCCCTCCTCGGAAAGCTCTCTCCGCTCTTTCAGGATACTCCCCTGGAGTTCCCCGAGCGCCAAGCCGTCGACCATGATCCCTCCTGCCTGGACGCGATCCTTCACGACGGCTTTCTCGGAGTCGATCTGAAGAACGTCCCCGTTCTGAAGGACAAACGCGTTTCTGGGCGCCACGCCCGTCTCTCTGGCGAGCTGCGCGTGGCGGACGAGGTGCCGGTACTCTCCGTGCACGGGCACGAAGTATTTCGGTCGCGTCATGTTGAGCATCACCCGCAGTTCGTCTCTGGCGGCGTGGCCGGAGACGTGAATACCCTGCTCCTTCTCGTACACTACCTCGCATCCGCAGGCGAAAAGCCGGTTCACGGTTCCGCTCACAAGTTTTTCATTGCCGGGGATGGGCGTCGCAAAGAGCGCCACCACGTCCTTGTCGCTCAAACTGATCACACGGTGCTCCCCCCGGCTCATAAGCACGAGTCCGGAGAAGGGTTCCCCCTGGCTGCCGGTCGTCATCACGACGAGCGAACTCGGGGAAACGGAGGAAATGTCGTCCATATCGACGATGATTTTTTCATCTACGTGGAGATAGCCGAGGGTCCTCGCCAACTCCACATTCTTCACCATGCTGCGCCCGACGAAGGCGACCTTCCTGTTGAAGCGGGCCGCGCAATCCACCACCTGCTGGACCCGGTGCAAATTGCTCGCGAACGACGCGATAACGATGCGCTTGGTACGGTACTGACGAAAAATCTTGTCGAGCGTCCCGGAAAGTACCCGTTCCGACTCCGTAAACCCCGTACGTTCAATGTTCGTCGAATCGGAGAGGAGCAGCAGGACCCCCTTCCGGCCTTCTTCGGAGAATGCGTCGTACTCCGTAAGACGTCCGTCTATGGGCGTCGGGTCGAGCTTGAAGTCTCCCGTATGCACGACCGTACCGACGGGCGTCTCCACTGCGAGCCCCACGCCGTCGGGAATCGAGTGACAGACAGCAATGAAGCGCACCTTGAACGGTCCCATCTCGACCACGTCGCCGGCCTGTATCTCACGGAAATCCGGGGTCAGTTCGGGCGCCCACTCGGTAAGCTTGTTGCCCACCATGCCGAGCGTCAGCTTCGTTCCGTAGAGGGGCGACGGGATTTTTTTCAGCGCGAAGGGAAGTCCCCCGATGTGATCTTCGTGACCGTGGGTTACCACGATGCCGACGATCTTCTCTCTGTTTTCCACCAGGTAGGAGATATCGGGAATGACAAAGTCGATCCCGAGCATCTCGTCGTCCGGAAACATAAGTCCGCAGTCCACCACAAGGATCGAATCGGCGTACTCGAGCGCGTACATGTTCTTTCCGATCTCTCCAAGCCCTCCGAGGGGAATATACTTCAGCTTCCCCCCCTTTTTCGTCTCTCCGGATCTCTTCTTCCTCGTACTTCGTGCTTCTCGTGCCATAGATACACCTTGCCTTTCAAAATTTCGGCCCCTCGAGTGTGAAAAAATACCCCCGAGTATTGCCGAACAGAAAATTCTTTGCTAAAATTCCATATCAACCGCAATAAACCCATCCCTCGAAACGAGGACATATTCGGGAGGTAGCAAGTTTGAACAACAACACCAATAACGACAGCCCATCCACAATGACCCGAAAAGGGTACGAAAAGCTCATGGCTGAGCTGGTCGAACTCCGCAGCACAGGGAGGGCGGAGATATCCCGGCAGCTCGAAGAGGCCCGCTCGTTCGGCGACTTGAGTGAAAACGCCGAGTACGCGGCGGCGAAAGAAGAGCAGGCAAAACTGGAAACGCGCATATCTCGGCTTGAATACCAGCTCAGCAATGCGAAAATCCTCGACTCCTCCAACATCGATACAAGCAGAGTTACCCTCGGTACCACGGTCACCATTCAGGACATCATCAATGCTCAGAAATTCATCTACACCATCGTCGGTTCGGAAGAGTCCGATCCCAAGGCCAGTAAGATATCCTCGTCAAGCCCCGTCGGGCAGGCGCTTTTGAACAAGTCCGTGGGCGACGAAGTCCATGTAAAGGTTCCTCGAGGCGTCCGTCATCTCAAAGTTATGGATATTTCCATAGTCTCCTGACACGCTGAACACAATTCTCCGCAAGGAGGAACGGGGGAGAATCATTCCCCCGTTTCCTCCTTGCGGAGAATCTCCGAAAGACCTTCCGGAACGGAAAACGGGTCGTACAGCTCCCGGCGTCCGAACGAAACAGGAGTATCCGGGAACGCGGTGATGAAGAACGCCAGCCCCACCCAATCGTCACCTTCAACGCGGTCGTTTCTGTAGGTCAGCTCCCATCGCGTACACTCTCCGCCTTTCAGAGCAACCGTATACACCATTTCGGCAAGCCTCGACTCGACGAGATCGTACCCCCCGCGAACCGCGAAAGAAAGATTCTTTCCGAGATGGAAAACAGCCTTCTGATACAGATCTTCCCTGTCGCGGTAGTAATCCCACAGCATCGGAGTTTCCCCGCTAACCCAACGTCGAACGTAGGCCGTCGCGAGATCGACTTTCCCCCAAGAGTAGCGGACTCCGAACACCGTATCGAGAATTTCCTGCTCCAGAGAATCCGGATCGTCGTACCAGAAGCGCCTGTACTCTCCCTTGATGAACGTCTTATAGGAATCGAGCCGCTCCTCCGAGTAGAGATGCACTTCGGCGCCGAGCCTGCGGACATCGAGGCTCGAATTCGGCTGTACATCCTCGTACTCTCCCCAAGAAACCCCGACCCTGCCGTACGCGTTCAACAGCGGCGCTCGTCCCCACGGTCCAAGCAGAGAGAACTCCGGCTCCCTCCAGAGGACGCCCCTGTACGTCTCTCCCGCTTTTTTCTGTATGGAAACGGCTTCCCGCTGCGTCCAACGAAGTGAAGCGTTCCATCCGTTCGCCGCGTGAAGCAGACCCCACGACGGGCGGTACAACTTCTCCCCGGATGCTTTTTCAAAGGTGTGCTCCACCGTTCCCCACACCGTCAGTGAGTCGCTCAGGCGCTGCTCCACCGTCACTTTCCCCTCCCACCCGGTGTCGGACCACCAGGCGACGTTGAGCAGCGCTTTGCCGGTATCCCAAACGTACGGACCGCCTATCCCCACTCCTTGCCCCTTGTCCGAATCGCTCAAAACAAGCGGGAAGAAGGAGGCGAGCAGCGCGCGCCGCTCTTTGGGGTCCAGAGGTACCACGTAGTCGAAAGGGTAGGTGAAGAGCAGATGTTCTCCGATGTACACTTTCGGATTCTTTGCGATGATGCGTTTTCCGGGGACATACACAACACTCCTTGAAACCAAACGGTAGTGAGGAACGCGTTCATTGCACGTCGTCAAGGAGACGTCGCTCAGCTTGCCGACAAGTTCGTCCTCCGGGACGCCCCGACTTCCCTTTGACGAGAGCCACCCCTTGCCGCGCGCTGTTTCCAGGGGAGCCACCTCCATCGTCTTTCCGCGGAGGAACACCCTTCCGTCGCCCGCCGGAGACGACCCGACGGCGCCGGAGAGAACGCCCTCGCGGGAAACCATGTCGTAACGAAGCGAATCTCCCGTCAAGATACGCTCCCCCTGTATCAGCGTCACTTTCTTTCCCGGCGCCGAGGTGGCCGTCATCACCTGCTCGGCGGAGTCCATTTCGACCCTGTGCGCGAAAACGCGGAGCGCATCTCTGCGAACGCGGACATTGCCCTCGGCTACGGCGAGACCGGTCTCCTGCTCGAAGATCACCTTTTCGGCATCAAGAAAAACCGCATCCTCACCGCCGTCCCGCGCCTCTCCAGGGAACGGACAGCAAACCTCCTGCAACAGCAGAAGACACAAAACGACGCATACTACTCCGTTTTTTCGGGCAGCAGCCACGTGAACGACGCTCCTTTCTCCGCCGAGAACACTCCTGAAAACGAGACCCGGACCGAGTTTCCTTCAAAAAATAAATCGCTGCGGCGGAACGACGCTCCCTCCGCAAACACGACATCGGTATCTCCTTCGCTCCACTCCGCTGAAGGAGCCGCGAAAAAAGCGATCGTTTCTCCGTTCGCCACCGATCCGCGCACGTCGGAGAGAACGGCCTTTCGGCGATCCTCAAGAAAGACGCCCGAGGGAGCGTATAGGGTCCATCGACGCTCTTCGTCCTCGATACCCGAAATATCCAAAGAAAGAAGACGGATTTCGCTCCCTCGGCGTTCGATCCTTTCAACCCTTGCAGTCCACTCCACCCCGTCCACATCCCGTTGAAATTCCACTTTTTCCAGCGACATGTCCGGAAGGTTCGCCTTCTGCACCGTAAGATGATCAAGTTCCAAAGAGACATCGCGTACGGCGAACCAGCCGATCGAAAAAACAGCCGTCAGGAAGACGACAAGCCCGATGCGTCTCATCTCAGCGTTCCGGTACGGCGCAACGAAAAAGCGCACACGTCGCCACTCACCACGCAACCTTCCAGATCGACTCTTCTCTTCCGACGGTCAGGATCTTGCTCCTGAGCGTCCGGAAGAGAAGCATCCGTTGCGCGGTGACGATACGGACGCGACTGTCGTCCATCCACTGGACTTTAAACCCCTCGCGAAGCGAAGGACGCAGCCCTGTCGCTTCAACCTGCCGCGCGAACTGGTCTTCGGAAAGCGCGGTCTTCGTAGATTCCGCAAGAAGATCGTACATCGCCGAAGTCTCGCCTTCGATCCAGTGCCGGATGAAATTTTCCACGGTCTTCTCCTTACTGATATAAAGAACCGGCTTCTTCTGTTCAGGCGCTGGGAGATCGACTATGACCGGCTCCGGCTTGAGTTCCGCGAGATCTTGAGGCGTCGCGATCGGAGGAGGGGGCGCGGAAGCAGGAGTCGGCGTTTCTCGCTGCGGAGTGCGCGGTTTGGAGGGTTCCTTCTTCGGCGCGGGCGGTAGCTCGACAACGACGACCTCCTGCGCCGGAGGAACCGCCGCGACCATCGCGCCCTCCGTCCCCCCGAAAGCGAAATGCTGCTCGTCGCGGATGCCGAGATTACGCAACACGACGGTATACTCTTTATTCGGCTGTTTCGGGAAGAAAACAAGGCCTTGTACGATGCCGGAGAGCGGCTGGTCGAACTTCCGTTCGTAACTCAACGGAGGCACCTTCCTTCCCTCGGTCGTCTCCAGCTGGACCGCGGACGCGAACGGGCCGAGGTTGAGCGGCTTCGGGCCGAAAACGTACACTGTAAGCAAAAAAGGTTCGGTATCCGCGATGCGCAGGTCGGCGACGAACGAGCGGCGATACTGCTCGCGCTCCGAGTCGTTCATTCCGCTGCGGGAGGCTTCCGCCGCCACCCAAGGTTCCACAAGCTCCTCCGGATAGTGAACTATCCAGACGAGGCAGTCGCGTCCCCAGTGAAACGACGTCCAGCGTTCGAGGATGGACGTCGCCTCCACGACGAAATCATTCCCGTACAACGGGCCGGATAGAAGAAACAGCAACGGAAGCGCCAGTACCATTTTTTTCATGGACTCCACCAAGAAATCGTTTGACTCCCTAGAGTTTGAAATCGATGATCGCCGAAACGCCGACGCCCTGCACGCGGCGGAAGCGCTGCACTGGATTCTCGGAATCCACCGGGACCAGTATTTTCACGCGTAGGCGATCTCTGAAAGTGGCCTCTATCTGCGCGACGGCCTTCGTCGTCCCCACGGGTTCGCCTCGCGGCCCCGCGATCTGGGCCGCGCCGATATGCGTGCCTGAACCGATGGACACAATAGGAACGACTTTCGTATGCCCCTCCACCTTGACTCCTCTGTTCAACGTGATCGTGTTGATGAAGTCGTTGACCGGTCCTGCGATCGCCGACACGACGAATCCTCCCCCGATAACCCCGACCAGATCTCCCAGATCGAACGCTCGGGAAACGCCCCCTGCGAAAAGAACGAGAAGAAGCGACCACAACGCGATTTTCTTTTTTCCGGAACGTAAAAGCAATCGGACCACCCTCTCCAGCTCAGGGATTCGTTTCGTTCCCGTCGGAACCTGTAGTTCGTTTTTCGGTAGTCGCCGTTGAATCCGTTTTTTTCAACAGCCCCTGCAAACCGGCCGGGACAGGGTATGCGGCAATTTTGACCGCGGCGGCGGTTTGGGAGAAGACGACGCTTCCCGCCGGAAGCTCCTTCAAATCACCCCTGATGAGAAAGCCGCCGACAAGCCCCACCGGACCCAGGAGCAGCGCGCCGACGACGCTGGTACCTGCGGCGGCGAGCTGTGCGGATTCCGCTTCCACCGCCTGTTTCGATTCTTCCCCGAAGGTCAGAGGAATAATCTGCGAACCGAGGGAAAACAACGACTCGACTCCGACTTTGACCTCGGCGGGACGGCCGAAGCTGCGAGGCTTCGTCACATCGGTCACTACTGCGGTAACCCTGCTCCCCCTCGGTGCAACGAGGTTGACTCCTATCACCAGGTCCGAATCCAGCACCATATCGACGACATCACCCTTTTTCGCCGTCCTCGGGGAGAGCGAATGAGCCAAGGAAGAGCGCAGTACCGTCGCGGCCGGAATCTCGACTTCCAGCGTAGCGACCGGTTCGGAGAGAAGAAGCCCCAGAACCCGTTCGAGCCGCATCGTCACCGGACGTTCGACCTGAGGCGCGCCTTCGAGCTGAATTTCAAGGGATTCCACCCTCCGCACCACCGGAGAGAGGGAATCCACACGCCTCTCGACCGCCCATTCGGCGACTCCGAGTTTGAACAGCAGCGACGGCTGGTACTCGGTCCCTTTCTCGATAAAATTCAGGAGCGCAGTCTGGCGTTCGGCGATGCTCCCGGGCAATTCCCTGCCGAACATATCCCTCTCGACCGAATTCAGTCGGTCGATAAGACCTCCCGTGCGCACACCTCCGTAGACGAGCTGCTCCACTCTTCCCATCACATGGAACGTCGACGCATCGTCCTGCGCCGCCCCCGGGAACGCGACACCAAGCAGCACAACGGCCGCGCACGCAAGAACGAGAACACTCCGTCTCATTCGTTTCCCCTCCTTCAATTCGACTGACTTCGCTGCACCGCCGCGCCGATGAAGCCCATGAACACAGGGTGAGGCTTCACGGGACGGGAGCGGAATTCCGGATGGAACTGAACACCGACAAACCAGGGGTGATCCCGCAACTCCACTATCTCTACAAGGTTTTTCGCCTCGTAGAGGCCGGCGATCACCATTCCCTTTTCTTCAAGGCGTTTCCTGTAATCGTTGTTGAACTCGTACCGGTGGCGATGCCGCTCGTTCACCCGAGAAACGCCGTACACCGAAGCGGTTTTCGTTCCCCCGACGAGATCGCACGGGTAAGCGCCCAGACGCATGGTTCCGCCCATCTCCTCGATCCGTATTTGCTCCTCCATCAAGTGTATCACAGGGTTGGCGCATCCGGGGTCCATCTCCGAACTATGCGCCCCGGGAAGTCCGCATACGTGACGAGCGAACTCGACCACCGCCACCTGCATACCAAGGCAGAGACCGAGGTACGGTATCTTTTTTTCACGGGCGTAGCGCGCTGCGGAGATCTTCCCTTCGATACCCCGAGATCCGAACCCCCCGGGGACAAGAATACCATGCGCGCCGGCGAGGATGCGTTCACTCCCGTGTTCTTCGATCTCCTCCGATTCGACGGAACGGATGTTCACCTTGACGTCATGGTGAATGCCCGCGTGATGGAGAGCCTCCACAACGCTCAGATAGGCGTCCTTGTGATTGATGTACTTCCCCACCATGACGATTTCCACTTCTCCTGCGGGTGAACAGAATCCGTCGACGACCCTTCGCCAATCGGACAGGTCGGGCTCGCTTTGGGATTCGAGCGAAAGCGCCTGAAGCACAAGCGAATCGAAATTCTGTTCGTACAGACTGAGCGGCACTTTATAAATCGTCGGCTCGTCAAGAGCCTGAATGACGGCGTTCGGCGGGACGTTGCAGAAGAGCGCCATCTTGTCGCGCATATCCTCCTCGATGGCGTAATGGGAGCGGCAAACAAGAATCTGGGGAAGAATGCCGATTCTGCGAAGCTCCTGGACGCTGTGCTGCGTCGGTTTCGTCT
This sequence comes from Synergistaceae bacterium, assembly GCA_018436725.1. Classification (GTDB taxonomy): domain Bacteria; phylum Synergistota; class Synergistia; order Synergistales; family Aminobacteriaceae; genus JAAYLU01. The sequence continues at coordinate 30,020 of JAHDKT010000022.1, forward strand.
TCAATTCGCGGGCCGCCTCAAGCCAGGGGACCAGCGTCACATGGCAGTATACGACGTTCTCTCGCCCGACCCTCGACGACATCTGGCGAATCGCCTCGAGGAACGGTTGCCCTTCGATATCGCCCACGGTTCCTCCGATCTCCGCGATAACGATGTCGCTCTTTTCGCCGGTCCGCAGTATGCGCTCCTGGATTTCGTTGGTGATATGCGGAATGACCTGCACCGTCCCGCCAAGATAGTCCCCCCGGCGCTCCTTGGCGATGACCGATGAATAGATCTTTCCCGTCGTCACATTGTTATCCGCGCTCAGCGACTCGTCGATGAAACGCTCGTAGTGCCCCAGATCCAAGTCGGTCTCCGCGCCGTCGTCGGTCACGAAGACCTCTCCGTGTTGGAAGGGGTTCATCGTCCCCGCGTCCACGTTCAAATACGGATCGAGCTTGATGATGGAGACGCGCAGCCCCCTCTTCTTCAGCAGCACGCCCAGAGAGGCCGCGGTAATTCCCTTACCCAACGACGACACCACTCCGCCGGTGACAAACACGTACTTCGCCATTTCCCTCATCCTCCACTGTATTCAACAAAGTTTTTCACGAATCCGTACCGCGACGCATCAAAAAAACATGGACCAGGGAGAACCCCGGTCCAGAATAACGAAAGAGCATCCATCCGTCATGGAGGATATTGCCTATCTTAACAGCCCCAGTGGGTTCACCGGATTGTTCCCTCTGCGGATCTCGAAGTGCAGATGGGGTCCCGTAGTCCGTCCCGTGGTTCCGACGGTGGCTATGGCCTGCCCCTGCGTAACCTGCTGCCCCTTCCCCACCGACAGGGAGTTGCAGTGCGCGTACAGGGTCGAGTGGCCGTCTCCGTGGTTTACCACCACGACCTTTCCGTAGCCGCCCATCCACCCGGAGTACTCCACTCTCCCCGCTCTCGAGGCACGTATCGTACTGCCTCTGGAGGCTTTTATGTCGATTCCCGTATGGAAGTCGCGACGACGGGTCACCGGATGACGTCTCCATCCGAACGGACTGTTGATCTTCCCCACCACGGGCCAACGGTGATTTCGAGAAGAACCGGAAACCTTGGCCGAAGAGGTTGTTTTCGCCGAAGACGCCCCCGAACGTGTCGTCGTACTCGATGTTATCGGAGCCTCCGCCGCATCCGTCGCTTCCGGGCGTGCTCCGGGGAGGAAAATCTCCTTGCCCGCGATGAAAGGATTCAGCGCGGCGTCGCCGTTCGCTTCGCGTATCCTTTCGGCGGCTATTCCGTACTTTTTCGCGATGCTCGCAAGCGTATCGCCGCTCTTGATCTTGTGGAAGATACCGTCCTGGTTCGGAATCCTGAGAGTCGCCCCGGGTCGGATCATGTTCGGATTCTTCAGATCGTTGCTTCCATAGAGCGTATCTATCTCAAGGTTCTGGGAGTTCGCGATCGACCAGAGGCTGTCGCCCTCCGCCACGACATACGCGGTGATCTTGATCGGTATGACCTTCTCGCGGGCGGCGACGACGCGCGCCTTTCGCACGAGCACCTGCTCCAGCGTCGCCTCCACGGCGGCGCTGTCGTTGGGGATGAGAAGAAGCTGCTTTTCCGAGAGGCGATTGGCATTCTTCAGTTCGTTCGCCTTGACGATATCGCTCATCGGAACTCCGTGGGCCACCGCGATGTCCGAAAGCGTCTCGCCCGCCTTGACGACATGTTCCGTCCAAAGGACGGAGACTTCGGCGAGCACGACATCTTCTTCTTCCCCGCTCTCCTCCCCCTCTTCAAGCGCTAATTTTCTACCGTCCTCGGCGGCGCTCAGAACCACCGTCTCGAAGTCGGAGGCTCCGGGGTCGGGGTTTCCAGCGTCCCCGCCGCTCTCGGAAGAATCCCTGAACGACGAGAGGCGCGAGACGCCCGAATCGGCGAACAGCGCGCCGTTCGCGGTCGAAAAAGAACTCCCTCCAAGGGTGAAACCTTGCGCGAGTTTCGGTTTGAAATCGGTCATCCGCGATACGCCGAACCCCGTGAACAGGCCTGCGCCTCCGGCTTGTCCGCCACGCTCGACGAGTCTTTCCGGAAACTTGAACTCTCCTTGCGGCAATCCGGAGAGGTCCTGTTCCGAAAAGGCGGAAGAAGACGTAAAACCGCTCCTTTCAAGGCGCCCGGAAAGCGACCAGCTGAAATCGGTCATCGGCAGCGTATCGACGGGAAGAGACGCGCTCTTCGGCGGCGCCTTCGGAGTTCGTTCCGGTTTCGAAACGTTCTCTTCCGGCGTCTCGGATCGTCCGCTTCGAGGAAGCGGCATCCCGTTCCCCAGCGGAAGAAGCCCCGGTTCTCCCCTTCTCCCCCTCAAAGAAAGCAAGGCGTCGGGGTCGAACCCCGTCTCGTAACCGTCCTCGTCCAGAAAGACATTGGACATCTCCACAACGATAAAGCCGGAAGAGGGAAGAATGAACTCCCCTGCGCCCTTGGCATCGGAAAGATTGCCCCAAGCCACTCCTACGGTTCGTTCCGCGGTGCTCAGCGTCAAGAAGGCGGCGGTACCCAGCATAACGATAATCACAAGAAAACAGCTGATACGCCCGAGCCGCATGCCTCTTTCAGGTTCTCCGAAAGAGGCGAAGGCCCCTTTCTTCTTTCGTGCCGCCTTTGTGTTTCGTACCCCGAAGGGCGAAGGAGAGTTCTGTTTCTTCAATCTCCTCAACCTCCTCTGTCTGTATAAAATATCGTCCCCTCGCCATCGCTACCCTTTCTTGATGGTCAACAGAAAGTCCTTGTTGGTGGAGGACTGTTTCAGTTTATCGATTATGAGGTTCAGCGCCCCCGATTCGTCGACGTTTACGATGCGCCGGCGAAGCAGCCAGAGACGGCTGAGTTCATCCTCGTCGAACAGAAGTTCCTCGCGCCTGGTTCCCGATTTGACGATGTCGATCGCGGGGAAGATCCTCTGCTCCGAGAGCTTTCTCGAAAGATGGAGCTCCATGTTCCCCGTTCCCTTGAATTCTTCGTAGATCACTTCGTCCATCCTGCTCCCCGTGTCCACGAGGGCTGTACCGATGATGGTCAGGCTGCCCCCTTCCTCGATGTTGCGCGCGGCGCCGAAGAAACGCTTGGGGAAGTAGAGCGCAGCCGGATCCATACCGCCCGAAAGAGTTCGCCCCGAAGGCGGAACGACGAGGTTGGAAGCACGGGCAAGTCGCGTGATCGAGTCGAGCAGAAGAACGACGTCCTTACCCACCTCCACGAGGCGCTTGGCTTTCTCGAGCGCAAGGTTCGCAACGCGAAGATGTTCGTCGGAAGGCCGGTCGAAGGTGGACGCGATGATCTCTCCGTCCACCGACCGGGACATATCCGTCACTTCCTCCGGGCGTTCGTCGATGAGCAGCACCATCAGGATGATATCGGGATAGTTCACCGTCACGGCGTTCGCTATCTTCTTGAGCAGCGTGGTTTTTCCCGCCTTCGGAGGGGAGACGAGCAATGCCCTCTGCCCCTTTCCTATAGGAGCGAAGAGGTCGACGAGGCGTGTGGATATCTCTTTGGGGTCCGTCTCAAGGGAGAGTTTTTCATCCGGGAAAATCGGTGTGATGGCGCTGAAATGCGGCCTTCTGCGAGCAGCCTCCGGATCGGAGAAGTTGACCATCTCCACCCGAAGCAGCGCCTCGTAATGCTCCGAATCGCGAGGAGGGCGCACAAGCCCCCAGATCACATCTCCGTTCCGCAAACCGAAACGTCGAATCTGCGACGCCGAAACGTAGACGTCGTGATCGCTTGGCAGCAGACCTTTGGGGCGGAGAAAACCATACCCCTCCTGCAGAATTTCGAGGGTACCTCCACCGAAGCGGTAGTTCAGTTCTTCGGCCTGAGCTTTGAGAATGGCGATGACGAGATCGTCCTTACGGAGAGAGGAAAAACCGACAATGCCCAGTTCTTTCGCAATCTTGCGAAGTTCCGGATTGAGAAGGCCGGCCAGATGCCCGTAGGTATGCCTCGGTTTGGGAGGAATCTTCGACGCATCTTCCGACTCCGCCTGGGAAAGCGCCGCCTCCTGAACAACGATCTCCGAGCCGTTCTCCGGGGTATCGTTGACCACGATATTATCGGACATAATCGTTCCAGCCCTGGAAAGAGTGTCGAGCGCCCGGAGGGCTTTGGGATACGCTTTGGGATAAATGATCATTGAAACACACGAACCTGGACATCCCCTTCCTGAATTGCGCCGCCGACCGTTTCCATGCGCGGAAAAATGCACGGAACCTCGTAGCGGAGCAATTTATGTACGTTTTTCAACTGCCACGGTTACTCGGAAATTTCGAAGAATGTATCCGAAAACACCCTGTCGAACAGGGATATCCGAACAGAATACGCTCCCCTGGGAAGGGGAGACCCATCCTCGAGAAGAAGACAAAAAGCCCTTGCGCCGCTCCCCGGAGCAAGGAGGACCTCCTGAGAATGAATCGGCCGTCCGCGATAATACCACCGTACCCGTACGTTCTCGCCGTCGCCGGCTCTGGAATATTCAAACCACAGACACAATTGACGCGTGCCATACGAAAATGCTGAACCGATGCCGACTGGTTTCATACCGCTGTCGACCTCGTCGCAAAGAACGATATTATGAATCTCGAAAGAGCCTGCGGCCTTCTTCGAACGAATCGCCCCGAACGAGACGGCGATCAGGGAGAAGATAGCGAAACCCACCAGAAGAAGAAAAAACTTCCCATCCCTGGACATTATACCCACCGCCCCAGAAAAAAAACAAGTACAGAGAGAAAAATATAGCCAAGCCTCGAAGCCCTTAGGCGTCTGAACAGTCCAGAATAAGAGGAAAACAGCCGGAAGCTGGCTCTTCCACAAAGAACTCTACCACGAATAGAATGGGGAGGCAAGAAGAAATCGACGGGAGCCTGCTGGAAGACCAGGAAGAAGCATGCTCCGGGTAAAAAGAGAATCAATATAAGGAGGTCTTTTCAATGATTAAAACACACGCAGGCGAAGTCGCTCTGAAGGGGCTGCTCATAGCCGCAGTCACCTTGGCCACGATGCTCAGCATTCCCGTCCCCGGTTTTCGGTTATACTTCAACTTCGGGGAAGGAGTCATTTATCTCGTCGCGCTTCTTCTCGGTCCAGTCTGGGGCGCCGCTGCGGGCGGTATCGGCGCCTCGCTGGCCGACCTGTTGCTCGGGTACCCGTTATGGGCTCCCTTTACGCTGCTGATCAAAGGAACCGAGGGGTACGTCGTCGGCCTGCTCGGACGCGAACATCCGGTCCTCGGCATCGCGGCAGGGGCCGCGATTATGATCGCGGGATACTCTACGGTCGCGGGGATCCTCTACGGCTGGCCGGCAGTTCCCGTCGAAGCGGCAACAGACGTCGTCCAGTGCGGTATCGGAGCCGCGGCGGCCCTCGCTGCGCGCCCCGTACTTCGGAAGGCGCTCTTCAGCGCTTCCGAATCGAAGAACTGACCGCCTCTTTGAGCGAACGAACAACATCGCGGTGGACGGATGCATCGAAACCGTCCACCGTCGGTTCGGGTCTTCGAGTAACCCCGTCAACCGCCCCCGCGTCGACCAGAGAAGAAAGCATACGGTCGATCTCCTCCTCGTCCGCGCCTGTCCATTCGTCCCTGTCCGAGGAAAGCAACGCTGCAAGAGCATACCCTCCCCAGTCGGAAACATCGACGGGAAGCGTGACGGTGGCCTTCGTCACGGAAAGGCAGCCGGCGTAGCCAGGAAGCAGTTCCGCAAGACGCCTCCGGAAGTTACCCATGCCGACCTCGTTGCCTCCGTCTCCTATTGCGAGCACGGGCGTTCCGGCGCCAAGAGCGATGGAGGCCGCATCGTCCAGAGGCGCGGTGGCGGACGAGATATCCTCCCCGCGCATATTGTAGTACCTGCCGTCGGAAGCTCGCCCCAGGCGCTCGATAAAAACAAGAAGCGAAGGAGAGGATGAAAGTATCTCTTCGACCGACTCCACAGAACGCACCACAGGACCGCGGACGGCACGGGAACATGCGTCGAGCACGGTGAAGCAGAGCGGATCGGTGAACAGCTCGACATCGCGACCGCATCGTGCCAAGGATCTTCCAAGCATGACCGCGCCGCCGATACCGTCCGTCTCCGGCGCCCCGCTCGAAGGGACGAAAAAACCGGTGACGATGGCCGCTGAAGATCTTTTATTTATAAGGGCCACTGCCTCCCCGAGAAGCTCGGGACCAAGGAGAGGTCCGACTTTTCGCCCCGGGCGGTCGGAAGCGATGAGGGAACAGATACGGCCGAAGATGTCCATATCACACGCTCAGCTTGTCTACGAGCGCCAGTAGCTCGGGGTTCAACTCCTTCGCAGCCTTCCACGCATCCTCGAGAGGACAAAGGGACATGGCGCCGCAGACCGTACCGACCATCACTCCCGTTTTGCCTTGAAGCAACGACTCCACCGCGAACGAACCCATCCTGGAGGCTAGAATCGTATCCAGCGAAGACGGGCTGCCTCCCCGCTGGATATAGCCCAGCACCGTAACGCGGGCATCGTAGCCACCGGTATCCTGAAGCTGGTTCCGCAGCTCAAGCGCAGACATTACTCCCTCTGCGAGAATGATCAGCGAATGTGTTTTTCCCCTCTTCCTGGAGTAGTGCAGATGATCGCACATCTTCTTAATATCCAGAGGAATCTCCGGAACGACGACGTACTCCGCCCCGGTCGAGACAGCCACGTCGAGCGCGAGAAATCCTGCGTCGCGACCCATGACCTCCACGATGAACAGCCTGTCGTGGCTGCTCGCCGTGTCTCTGAGCTTTTGAACCGCCGAGAGCGCCGTGTTCAGCGCGGTGTCGTACCCTATGGTCACATCCGTGCCGGCGATATCGTTGTCGATAGTCCCCGGTATGCCGATCACCGGCAGCCCCATCGCGCACAGCTTTTCGGCTCCTCTGAAGGAGCCGTCGCCGCCGATCACCACCAGCGCGTCGACCTTGCGATTTTCCATCTGCACAAGCGCGGCGCGGAGCCCCGCATCGGTCTTGAATCGCTCGCTCCGCGCCGTGCGCAAAATCGTCCCTCCTCTGTGGATGATGCCGCCGACAGCCGCCCGGTCGAGCGTGAGACACTCGCCGTCCATAAGCCCCTCGTACCCTTTCATCACGCCTATAGTCTCCATACCGTGATAGAGCGCCGTGCGTACGACCGCGCGGATGGCCGCGTTCATCCCCGGCGCATCTCCCCCGCTCGTTAAAACCGCGATTCGCTTCATCATGAACTGCTCGTTCCTCCCGACACTAGAATAAAGACAACGAATATACTACCATAAAAAGGGAAGGAGCGCGGATCGGGATATCCGCGCTCCTTCCCTTTTTGGTTCGCTCGGTGTTCGGCGTCGAATGAGCCTCCTCGCTTCCGCTCGAAAGGAGCCTCGGCAAAAGGGCATGCGAATTGTTGCCGTCGGTTGCACTACTGGCGCTGCAGCTCCTCGACTCGATGTTTGATCGTATCCAGTTCCGCGTTCAGTTCACTAAGCTTGCTCTCATGCTCGCGTTTCTCCGCATTAAGCTTCTCGATGCGCTTAATCAGGCGGTCAAGCTCGAAACGCGCCGCAGTTCGACCGGCAAAAAGACGTTGCGGATTATCGTTATGGACATCCCACAAGAAATCGATATACGCAACTTGTACATAGGGATGAATGCCGCCATTGAAACTCAGTTTTACTGTTTTTACCCCTTCAAGCACAGGCTTGCCTTTTTCATCGTAACGAGGGAAAAAGATCATGCCGTCCCTCTGGCCTTGAAGACGAAAGTTGAACCGCTTATCGTAATCGACCGGTTGGTATTTTTTATTGCCGGCCCATAGAACAATCTGATCTCCGAAAGGCGCAAGATACATCGAAGGACCGTAGTTGTTAAAATCTACGTGAACAGGGATCGTTTCCTCCAGATTGAGCTGCTTCAAAAGAGCATACGTATACTGCTCCTTTTCGTCGTTAGTCCAAAGGTTTTTTTCCGCTTCGGATTCGATGAGCGCCTGCACATACTCCGCAGAATAAAACGTCACCTTCATCTCAAGAGGCCCTATCGCACCTGCGTCTCTGAATGATTGCTCTTTAGACCAGCGTGCCATTATCTTTGGAAAATCCGAGGCGGATTCGGCTTTTTCGGCAACGAAGGCGAAAAAAAGCAACAAAGCAACAAAGAAGAGCATCAACGGGAAAAAACGAGACATCGTATTGCATTTACTGCGTGACATTATCCAACCACTCCTTTTTAAGGACTGAGGGAATTATACCACGTCTTGAATTTCAAGCAAGAAAAAAGGACAGGCTCGCGCCTGTCCTTTTCGTATTCGGGCTGCTCTTAGAAAGAAACGGAGGTACGCAGACGGATCATATTGTCGTCGTAGTTGTCGTTGTCCGCGTCAAGTTTCTCATACAGAAGCTCGAACTGAAGCTGAGGAGTATACATGTAACGAGCGCCAAGCATCCATACTCTGTGGTCGGATTCGTTCGCCGTCTGAAGGTCGTACTTCACATCGGCATACCGTGCGAACGTGCTCCACTGATCAGTCCACTTCTGCTCGGCAATGATCATCATATACTTCATCTCGTTGTTCCTGATGGCATCAAGGCGGTTAAAGGCCTTGAATCCGGGGCCCTGGAACTGCTGCCCGTACTGGAGACCATTATTACGAACTGCGAACGTCGCATCGGCTTTCGCGTATTCAATCCACAGGTTGGTGAACTTCAACGCGTTCTGGCTGACGTCCAAAAGGACTTTGAACATACTCGGGCTGTCGTCCCAGTTTCCAAGAGCGGGAGCGGAGCCGGGGACCCAGTCGTACTTATTCATGGCATACGCGCCGCGAAGAGCGATATCCGGCGTGAAGTTAAACGCGAAATCCGCCCAGAAGGTGGACCATTTCTCAAGGTTTCCAGGAGTGGTGACGTGCGCGGCATCGGTATCGTAATTCGTCATTATGCCATGGATGCCGAACTTAAACTGCTCGTTCAAGCTGAAGCGAGCGCGAGCCGCAATGTGAGTAGCCTCGGGGCCGGTTCCGCCGTTCGAGTCGTTATGAGCAGCGATGAAACTGAATACGCCCATACCATAAGGCTTGTCAACAACTATACCCTCGAAGCGGTCGGCCATGAAACTCGCATCGTCGCCCCATGTCGGATGGTAGAGTCCATCTTCCCACTGAGTCCAGTTTACACGGCCCATTTTCGCGGTAATATCCCACGGGAACTTGACGGTGATGAAGTTCTCGGTCCAATCGATACCCATCCGGCCGCCTTCGTCCGCATCGTATCTACGCAGACGTGCGCGATAGCTGATCTTGTCGCTGATCTGCTTCTCGATCTGGAGGTAGTTGCTGCTACGGCGAAGCTCGAAGTCCTGCTTTCCCTGGCGGGTATAGGCACGACCTTCTTCACCGGCCCACTTCCAGTCGAAACGCCACGAGCCGCTGATCTTCCATCCGCCGAGGCGCTCCTCGATGACGGCGAGTCTGCTGTCGATCTTGTCGACCTTGACGCCAAGCGCATCAAGCTCGTCCTTGAACTCGACGACGAGTCTCTTCAGCATTTCAACATCCTGCTTGCTTGCCTTGGTCATGTCGACCACGGCAAGAGCACGAGCGACAGCCGAAGCGGCCTCGTAACGGGTCATGGGCTGGTTGCCCTTGTAGGTGCCATCGGGATAGCCGGAAAGAACTCCCCGAGCGGCAAGCTGGCCGATGGCATCATAGGCCCAATGGTTCATGGGAACATCCATGAACGGGTTGACGTTGGCGAACGCAGGAGCTGCGAACGCAACAAGCGCGACTACTGCAACAAGCACAAGAATCTTTTTCATTGTTGTGTAACCCCCTTGGTTTAGTTTGTTTTGTGTATCGCGGGTATTCCTTGCTCAGCTCCGGGGGTCCGAATGAAGTTTCCTCGTTTCCTTTTTCATCTTCCCTTCGCTTCGGTCAGGAATATATCCGCCTTCATCTTTCGCTCGTCCTTGTTGGCAGGGGGTCGTCGCACCTCCTTTCACGCCGTCGGGATTTCTACACGAAAGAACAGAAGCTGTTTCATCCAAGGTCAAATTGTCAAAGTGCTCAATTCGACTGCTATGAGGGATTGTAGCCGAACACGTCTCCTTTGAGAATAGGACCTAGGACTCATCTTGCGGAAAGTACGTACACTCTTCCTACGAAAATCACCGGAAAAACACATCGACTCGAAACACCAGGTTCATTCAACGTGCTCAAGGTACCATCCGTACGTATTCACAATGCCGGCTTCGAGAGATGTGGACGCACTCCAACCAAGCGCCTTCAATTTCGAAACGTCGAGCAGCTTCCGCGGAGTACCGTCCGGCTTCGTGGAATCCCAGAGGACGGTCCCGCCGAAGCCGACGATCCGCCGGACCAGCTCCGCAAGTTCGCGTATCGTCACGTCCTCCCCGACGCCGATATTGAGAAAGCCGGCCTCCTCGTAGCGCTCCAGCAAAAAGACGCAGGCGTCCGCAAGATCGTCCACGTGCAAAAATTCTCTTCGGGGCGTTCCGGTCCCCCAAAGAGTCACCGATTCCTCTCCCCTTGTCTTCGCCTCGTGAAATTTCCGGATCATCGCGGGCAGCACATGCGACGTATTCAAATCGAAGTTATCCCCCGGGCCGTAGAGGTTGGTGGGCATGACGGAGATGAAGCGGGCGCCGTACTGCCGGTTGTAGCATTCGCACATCTTGAGCCCGGCGATCTTGGCGATGGCGTACGCTTCGTTCGTCGGCTCAAGCGACGAGGTCAAAAGATATTCCTCTTTTAAAGGCTGCGGCGCCAGCTTCGGATAGATGCACGAGCTGCCGAGGAAGAGAAGTTTCTTCACCCCCGCCCGCCACGCTTCATGGATGATATTGACTTCGATCGCGAGGTTCTTGTAGATGAAATCCGCCGGAAATGTCGAATTGGCCAGTATCCCCCCGACCTTCGCCGCCGCCAGTACCACGTGGTCGGGCCGTTCCGACTCGAAAAAGGCGCGCACCGCCGTCTGGTCGGTCAGGTCGAGTTCGCTCCTGGTTCTGAGCAGGAGGTTTTCATACCCCCTTTCCAGCAGTTTCCTGACGACCGCCGAGCCGACGAGGCCCCTGTGCCCAGCGACAAAGATCGCATCTTCACGGTGTAAGGTCGACATCGCGTTCAACTCCGTTCAGCAACGGTCTTCCGCCGCCGCGCAGACGCTGTACCCCGCGTCGCGGCAAAGAAGGTCTCTTCGGAAGAGATCGAGATCGGCGCGCACCATTTCGGCGACAAGCTCCCGGAAGGCGACGCGGGGCTTCCACCCCAAGCGTTCCCGCGCCTTCGAAGGGTCGCCGAGCAGCAGGTCGACCTCGGTCGGGCGGAAGTACCTCGGGTCGACCTCGACGAGCACGGCTCCGCTCTCGGCGTGCACCCCTTGTTCGTCGACGCCGGTTCCTTTCCATGCGAGGGGGATGCCAGCCTCGGCGAAGGATCTGTCCGCGAATTCGCGGACAGTGTGCGTCTCGCCGGTCGCCACGACGTAGTCGTCCGGCTCGTCCTGCCGAAGCATCAGCCACATCGCCTCGACGTAGTCGCGCGCGTGGCCCCAGTCCCGCTTCGCATCAAGATTGCCGAGGTGCAGTTTTTGCTGCAATCCGAGGGCTATGCGCGCCGCGGCCCGCGTGATCTTGCGGGTGACGAACGTCTCGCCGCGCAGGGGCGATTCGTGATTAAACAGAATACCGTTGCAGGCGAACATCCCGTAGGCCTCGCGGTAGTTCACGGTGATCCAGTATCCGTACAGCTTCGCCGCGGCGTAGGGGCTGCGCGGATAGAACGGCGTCTTCTCGTTCTGCGGGATCTCCTGCACCTTGCCGTAGAGTTCGCTGGTGGAGGCCTGGTAGAAACGCGTCCGTTGCTCCATCCCGAGAATCCGGATGGCTTCAAGAATGCGCAGCACTCCGAGCCCGTCCCCGTTGGCCGTGTACTCCGGCGTCTCGAAAGAGACCTTCACGTGGCTCTGCGCGGCGAGATTGTAAATCTCGTCGGGCTGCACCTCCTGGATGATCCGTATGATGTTCGATGAATCGGTGAGATCTCCGTAGTGAAGAATAAGCCGCCGTTCCGTCCGGTGCGGATCCTCGTAGAGGTGATCGATCCTCCCTGTATTGAAGAGGGACGACCGGCGCTTCATTCCGTGCACCTCGTACCCCTTGTTCAGCAGAAACTCGGCCAGGTACGCTCCGTCCTGTCCCGTGATACCGGTCAATAACGCTTTCTTCTTCATCGTGAGCACACCTCGTCGTTCCGTGATGCACAGGAAGGCTCATCACGGGTTGTTGGAGTTCTTTCCAGTTCGGGCAGAAGCGAACGATGGACGTACAGGTCGTCAAGATCGCCGAGCGTAAGATAGTATGCGAATCCGTTGCGCTCGAGATGCCTGCGGACATCCTTGCGTCCGCTGTTGTTCTCTACGCAGAGTACGCCGACGCTCGTTTTTTCGAAGTCTATCGACCGGACCACGTCGAACTCGGCCCCTTCGGTATCGATGCTGAGGAAATCAACCCGGTCGATGCCGTATTTTTCGAGCAGCGTTTGCAGGCGCAGCGAAGGCAGGCGGAGCATCTCCACGCGCCCTTTCTCTTTGACGATCCTGCGTCTGTGCCGTTTGTCCATCTTCTCGGCGATACCGCTCAAGGCGTCGACTCCCTCGACCTTCGCGAAGTCGAGCACGCCTTCCGTGTTCGAGATGCACACATTCTCGCAGAACGATTTCGGACGGGCCTCCCGCAGTTTCCGGAAGACGTCCGGGATCGGCTCCACGCACAACCCCTTCCATCGTCTCTTCGTCTCGAAAAAGTACGAGTTGCTCAGCGTCACGCCGTCGTTCGCGCCAACGTCGACAAAGACGCCCTCCTCTTTGCCGGGGAAGACGTGCTCGGCGACGAACTTATCCTGTCCATATTGGCTGGAATAGCGTTTTCTGTCGGCATCTCCGTAGGTAAAGCCGTACTCCTTCGTCAGTCGGAGCAATCCGAGATACTGTCCTCGCCTGCATCGCCGGAAGTTCCGCTCCGGGTCCGTCCAGAAGAAGAGAAAGGCCCGAAGGAGAGCGCTGAATGCGGCCCGCACGGCAAGAGGGCGCTTCTTCCTTTTTTTCATTGTCATATCCGTTCCCTCCCGTCCAGTCGCCGGTTCTTTGCTCCATCCCGCACAACTGCTGTATAGAGAGCTTCGACAGCATCGACCATCGAGTCGAGAGAAGGGACCCTCTCGACGTAGAAACAGGTCCGTGCTTTGCCGCTGTGCAGAAAGCTCTCAAGAGCAATACGCCAGGTTTCCGCGTTCCCGGCCGGCAACAATCCGTCCGGTGACGACGCGAGTTCCCGGACCGCCGGAATATCCGAGGCCAGCACGGGGATCCCCATTTGAACCGCTCTCATGAGCACAAGCCCCATCCCTTCCTGATGCGAAGGGAAGAGAAAACAGGAGCATTCGGCCATCCATCGCTCCGGCTCCTCTTGAAATCCGCGGAAGAAGACCCTCTCCGCTATCCCGAGCTGTGCAGCCAACAGGCGCAACGGCTCCATCGAAGGACCGTCCCCGACGATGTCGAGACTCCACGGTACCCCCTGCAGGCAGGAGAGCGCACGGAGGATCGTATCGACGCCTTTTTTCGGTACGAGCCTTCCCGCGAAGAGGAGCCGAGGGGCTTCTTTCCTTTCCGGTTTCCACACTTGCTCCGTCGGCGGAAGACCGTTATAGACCACCCGGCACTCCGCTTCGGGGAATATCTCCGAGAAAAAGGAACGCACCGCCTCGCTGACGCACAGGAGCATACGCGCTCTCCTGTACGGGAGGATACCCGCGTTCCTGCTGTAGAACGCATGGCAGGTCGCAATCCAGGGTATTCCGGAAAGGCGGGATGCCCACCACGCGATCCATGCCGGGACTCTGGAGTGGGCATGCAGAAGATGAACTCCGCGCGTCCGCGCGATCCGCGCGATCCGGTAGGCCGCCCACAGCGCCGTTGCCGGGTTTTTTCTGTGCACCGGAAGGCGGAGGTGGTCGACGCCTCGCAGCTCTTCCACCATCTTTCCCCCCGCCGAGACGACGAATACCTTGTTCCCCCTGGCCGCCAGAGCGTTGGAGAGCCACAGCACGTGCCGTTCTACGCCGCCTTCATGCAGTTCGGGAAGAATCTGGAGAATCTTCAAGTGAACCGCCGCCTTTCCATGCTCCCGAAAGAGCCGATACCGTTCCGGGTTTTTCCGATGGAAGCCTATCATATTTCCCTCTCGTTGTCCAAAAGGACCGGAAATCAGAATTGCATTTCAGAAATCATCGGGTATAATTCGGTGCGGTTCTTCACGACAGAATCGGAAGAACGGGCCGCATTCATCGGAGGAGAAGCATGCTCTTCGCTTCCTGTATTTTCCTGTTTCTCTTCCTGCCGGCAACCCGGTTTTCTTCCGCATCGCATGCTCCATGAGAGCGACGAACGCTGCGCCGGCCGTGCTCGTCGCCGCAGCTCCGCTCTTCGTTCGTACTGGCGCCCTCCGTTCATCCTCCTCGCTCTCTTTTCCATCCTCTTCACGTTTTCCCGGGGACGCGGCATCGAACGGAGCATTGCTCGTGACGGGGCGTGGCTCTTCAGCGGCCCGAGCGTCAACCTGGCGCCGATCGCGTCTTTCATGTACGCGAACTTCTTCATGACGAACTTGGCGCTCCGCCGGGGCGCAGAATGTCCCCCGGCGATATCCAGGAAAATTTTCTCCTTTTCAATTTCCAGCTGAAAAGTATGGTACATTAAAATGAGGTCTTCGAAAAGAACGGCGGAAGCTTCGTATTCTCGCTCTTTGAGGAAATCGCATCGATCCGTTCGGGATCGCCGCTCTTCTCGGAGGATCGTCTCTTAGGAGAGACCGCGAAATACGCGGAGAAGACAGGCACGAGACTGCACGGACACATCCCTGAATAAAGATAAGGAGACTGTCGATATGTTTTTCGATATGCATCGGCGCATCCGCGAGTTCGCGGCACGTATTCAATGGGAAACGAAGGGCAGGCCGATTCCCCTGCCGAACGCCCTCAAACAGGCGATACTTCTGGAGCACGCCCGAACGCACGACATCCGCGTGTTCGTAGAAACGGGGACCTACGAGGGCAAAACGCTCGCCGCCATGGTCCCGTACTTCGACCGTCTCTACTCGGTCGAACTGGGAGAAGCGCTGTATGAACGGGCCTGCGCTCGTTTCGCCTCCGAGCCGAAGGTGCGCCTCTTCCAGGGCGACAGCGGCAAGAGGCTTGAGGACATCCTTGCGCTTGAGAGGGAGGATCGCTGCCTCTTCTGGCTCGACGCGCACTACTCCCGCGGGGATACGGCGAGAGGAGATGAGGAGACTCCCGTCCGCACGGAGCTTGAACGCATCGGACGGCATCCTGTGAAAGACCACGTGATTCTGATCGACGACGCCGGGTGCTTCGGGGCGGACTCCGGATATCCGGACATCCCGCAGGTCGAGGAGATGGCGCGGCGGCTCTTTCCGGACGCCACCTTCGTCGTCGCGGACGATATCATCCGCATCGTTCCCCGGACCGGCAACGGCGGCAGATGATCGTCAAACTCACCACCCCCTCGGCGTCGTGGCCGCTCGCCCTGCAGACGCCGGGAGCATCCGGAATGTGGGACGGGGTGCAGTTCGTGATCGACCGGGACTGCTCCCACGCCGACGCGTGGGTCGTGTACGAAAAACTCCCCGCGGCAACGACGACCGTCTGCCCGCCGTCGCGGACGATTCTGATCACGGGCGAGCCGCCGATGATCAAGAGCTACCCGGAAGCCTTCGCGGCGCAGTTCGCCAGGGTGCTCACCTGCCACGCGATACGGCACGGAGGGGTTATTTCCGAGCAGCAGGCGCTTCCGTGGCACTACGGGCGCGAGTTCGACCAATCGGGGAATGAGCGGTTCGTCGAGAGCTACGACTCGCTCGCCGGGAGTTCGCCATTCGAAGTCAAGCGCCGCCTTCTCTCCATCATCTGCTCGACGAAGCGGAAGCGCGACGGACACAGGAAACGGCACGAATTCGTCTCCTCCTTGGAGCGGACGGCTCTTCCGGGGCTCGACATCTTCGGCAAAGGACGGGCCAAGGAAGCGGCGTGCAAACGCGACGCGATCGCTCCCTACAAGTATCATATCGTCCTCGAAAACTCGCAGTGCGCCGATTACTGGACCGAAAAGCTGGCCGACGCCTATCTCGGCGGGGCGTTTCCGTTCTACTGGGGGTGTCCCAACATCGAGAAGTACTTTCCGCAGGGATCGTTCGTCCGTATCGACATCGAACGGCCCGAGGAGGCCGTCCGAACGATCATGGCGACTATAGAGCGGGAAACCTACGAACGGTCGCTTCCACTTCTGAAGGAGGCGCGCGAACGTGTGCTCGACAGGTACAACCTGTTTCCCGCGATCGTCTCCATCCTCCGGACGCTTCCGGACGAACCCGCCGTACCGGTGATGCTTCGTCCGGAGGAGAGCTTTACGCTGCGGGGGAGAATCCGCCGTCTCAGAATGATGTTTCGGGCTCTACGATAGACGCGTTCACTTCAAGGCGCGATCGCCGAAAACTACTCCCCGGCGGAGACCGCTAATACCCGGTGAATTCCTCCCTGAAGAGAGAGAACCATGCGAGATCCTCGTAGCGCCCGTCTCTGAAGACGTGCTGCCGGAAGACTCCCTCTCGCCGGAAGCCTATGCTTTCGTAGAGATGGATGGTCTTTTCGTTTCCGGCGAGCGCGCTCATGTAGATTTTCCGGAGGTTCAACGTATCGAATCCGTACTGAATCATCCGGATCGAGGCAGCCTTACCGTACCCCTTCCCCATGTTCTTCGTCGAAGCGATCACCATGGCGTACTCGGCGTGCCGGTCGAGCGGGGAGATGTTTTTAAGGCTCGTCACCCCTACGAACTCCTCGCCGGGGACCGACGCGTCCTTCACGATCGCCAGGTGCACCGAATCCCTGTTCGTCCCCTCCACGATCGAGGCAAGCGCCCTGCGCGCCTCTTCGAGCGTCCGGGGCACCCGTGTGAAGGCGTAGTACTTCGTAATCTCCGGGTTGCTCTGCCACGAATAGAATCCGTCCAGATCGTCCATCCGCAGCTCCCTGAGAAAGAGGTCCTCAATGCGCGTTTTCAGAAGCATGTTCTTCGTCCTCCGATCTTTTTTCCGCGCCGCGTAGCGCGCCGCGCAGCTCCGCTATGATCCGCGCGGGGTTGCCTCCGATGACGACGTCCGCTGGGTAGTCGCCCTCCGGAACCACGGCCCCCGCGGCGACGATGGAGTTGTCTCCGATGCGCGTTCCCTTGAGGAGAATCGCGCCGTTCCCGACCCAGACGTTTTTCCCGAGAACGACGGACGCAATCCGGCCGATGGAGGTTCTGCGCTCCTCGGGAGCGACGCCGTGGGCGTCGAAGTCCAGAATCTGCACTCCCTTGCCGATGAGACAGCCGTCCCCGATCTCCACACGTTGCACCGAGATGACCAAAAAGCCGTTGTTGACGGCGACGAAATTCCCAAGCGCGATCTCCGCTTCCGGAGAGCGCGCCTGCAGCTCGCAGCAGGAGCCGTGGAAGTCGCCTCCTGTCGGATATCCGAGCGTCGCCCGCCGCCCTATCCTTACAGAGCCCTCGCCGGAGACTCTCGTCCGCTGGTAGAAGCGCACGCCGCGCCCTACGGTCAGGCTCGTCCCGCCCCACCAAGCGCCCATTAGCGTCTGCAGCAGGTGCAGGCGGGCCGTGAGGCTCCTGAGAAACTTGGAAATGTGGCGGCGCAACAGGACAAAAGGAGACCTCTTCATGGCCGGAAGGAGTTGACCGCGTCGCAGACGGTCCGGACGTCGTCCTCGTTCATACCGCTGTAGAGCGGCAGGCTCAAGACGCGCTCCGCAAGACGCTCCGTCTCGGGGAAGGCGCCGCGCCCGTATCCGAGGCGGGCGTACGCTCCCGAAAGGTGCGGCGGTATCGGGTAGTGTATCTGCGTCCCTATGCCGTGCGCGGAGAGATGTTCCTGCAAGCGGTCTCTGTGGTCGCATTCGACGACGTATAGGTGGAAGATATGCGTCGCCTCCGGGCGCGGACGGGGCTTCAGCACAAAGGACGAACGAATCAGCTCCGCGTACCGGGCCGCGATCGCAGCCCGTTCGGCGTTGATCGTGTCGAGGAAGCGCAGCCTGACGCGGAGCAAGGCCGCCTGTATCTCGTCCAGACGGGAGTTGACGCCCTCGATCTCGTTGACGTACTTCTTCTTCGAGCCGTAATTCCTCAGTGCGCGCACCCTCTCCGCAAGGGCTTCGTCCTCCGTGACGAGCGCCCCGGCGTCGCCGAAGGCGCCCAGATTCTTCGTCGGGAAGAAACTGAAGCAGCCGACCGTCCCCAGCGTCCCCGTTTTGCGTCCTCTCCACATCGCCCCGTGGCTCTGCGCGCAGTCCTCGATCACAGCGAGTCCTCGGCGCGCCGCGATGCCGAGCAGCCCCTCCATGCCGCACGGCTGCCCGTAGAGATGAACCGGCAGGATCGCCTTCGTTCTCGGCGTCACGGCGGCCTCCACGCGCGCAGCGTCCAGGCCGTGATACCCGTCCGGCTCCACGAAGACCGGCGTCGCCCCGCAACCGGTAATCGCAAGCACCGTCGCGATGTACGTGTTCGCCTGGACGATCACCTCGTCCCCCGGACCGATTCCGAGCGCGCGCACCGCCAGAACGAGCGCGTCGAGTCCGGAGTTGAGTCCGATGCAGTACGATACGCCGAGATAGTCCGCGAATTCACGCTCGAACGCCTCCACTTCCGCGCCGAGGACGTACCATCCTGAGCGAAGGACGCGGAGCGCGGCCTCCTCGTATTCGGCCGCATGCGCTTCGAAAGCGGGCGCGAGGACGTTGAAGGGGATCTTCTTCATCACGCGCCGCCCCTCTGCCCGGCCAGGAGGAGAAAGTCTTCGTAGCTTCGGATATAATCCGCCTCGTTGTAGTAGTCGGAGGCCAGCACGAGGAGGACGCTGTCGTCCTGTATCCACGTCATCGTATGCCAGAGCATCGGTCCGACGTAGAGTCCTCTCGCAGGGTTGTCGAGAATGCACGTCATCTTTTCGATCCCCGTGTCCAAAGCAACGCGCACCGAGCCATGGACGCAGACGAGCGCCTGCTCCAAGGAGCGGTGCGCATGTTTCCCCCGCACATACCCCGCACGCACGCCCGTCGAATAGTAGACGCGGCGCACGGGAAAGGGAACCTGGCGCTCCGCCTCAATGAACTGAAGCTGCCCCTCCTCGGGTATATCCGTCTTTCGGACGGGAAATTCAAAAAAACGCATGGTCTTCCCCCTTCGCTCTTCAGCGCTGCCTTTCTTCGACACATTCGAAACCGTTCACTCGCTCCGCCTCGAGACGCCCTCGATTTTACGCCATAACCTGTACGGGTCGATCAGCAGAGAGAAAGAGCGCGCCCAGTGGACCAGGGCGGGGCGCTCCGTCCTCTCCAGCCAGCCGAAGAAGAAGCGGCGCAAACGGGCGTGATGCCGCAGAAAGAGCGGCTGTCCCGTCATGAGAGGGAGGACTATTTCGTCGTACATTCGCCGCCGGTCCGCGTTGATCCCCTTGCGCACGCGCTCTTTTCCCTTCGCGTTCATCCTCTGGCTGAGAGACTCCGTGTGCAGCCTGTACCGGACCACCGCCTGATCGAGTTTGTGGATACGATACCCGTTCGCCGTTGCCAGAAGCCAGAAGGGCCAGTCCTCCATCCAGAAAAAATCGTGCTCCCAGAGTCGGAGACGCTCGAACAGGGAACGCCGGAAGAGAACTCCCGGCGCCGGCAGAGGGTCGAACGACGCCAGCATACGAAACTGGTCGTGAGCATCCTCGGCGAAAAAACGCCGCTGCTCGGCGGTCCACTCTCTTTCGACGGCGTTCGTCCCCGTCGAAAACGTCGCCACCCTGCCGAACGCGATCATCATTGCCCGATGCGACGTCATTTGCAAGACGGCGTTGCGCAGCGCCTCCGGGTAGAAGAGATCGTCCCCCGCCAGCGGTTTGACGATCTCGCCGGAGCATGCGCGCACCGCTCGCACATAGTTGCGCACCGGGCCTTCGTTCCGTTCGCCCCTAAGAAGACGGCACGAATGAAAACAGCTCCCCCGCCGCTCCATCCACGAAGAAACGGCGTCGACCGTCCCGTCGGCGGAACAGTCGTCCGACACGATCAGCTCCGTCCCTCCCGGAAAGGCGTCGAGACCGCCGGACTCCAGGAGGCTGTCGAGCGTCTCCGTCACGAACCGCTCCTGGTTGTACGTATAGACCGCGACGGAAAGAAGCGGCCCGTTGTCTTCGCTCACTCCGCCCCCTCCCCGGAGAGTACCCTGGAGAAGATGGCTTCAAGACGCGAGAGCATGGTGTGCTCCTTCAAAAAGCGCTCGTACCCCGCCTTCCGCACACGCTCGCGCTCCTCGTCGTGCGCGAGATAGTACTCTATCTTTTCGAGGAGGTCGTCGGTATCGCGGTAAACCGCGATTTCCTTCCCCGGTTCGAAGTATTCGTTCAGCTCCGGGTTCTCCTGCGTCAGCAGGAAGCCTCCGCACGCGGGCACTTCGAAATCCCTCCCCTTGATCTGCAGCAGCGGCCGTTCGCCGTCCTTTTCGAGCGATTCCGAGACGGAGGCGTTGCTCAGGTTCAGATTGATGCGGCTTGCGCTGAACATGCGGATCATCTCGCTCAGACCGATTCGTCCTTCTTCCCACCCGCGGCCGCGCACTGCGATCCGGACGCCGCGCCCGCGAAGCCGCCGGACGACCTCACGCCTGCACCCGTGAGGCTGCCCGATGAAGGAGACGTCGTACTCGTATCCGCACGACATCGGGCGGAAGAAAAAGTGGTTCGCCCCCCACTGGCTGCGGATGACGTTCGCAAATCCGAGCTCCTCGTACCGACGAGCGGCATCCGCGCTGGTGGTGCATATCCAATCGTACGGGCGCGCGGCGAAACGGGAAAAGTCGTCGAAGCGCCAGTGATCGTCGCTGAAGAAGGCGACCGTCGGAATCCCGAGTTCCGATGAAATCGCACGGATGGTCTCCGCGCGGAATTCATCGTCGAGAATCGCATGGAACAGAATCGACGGTCTGAAGAGCATGCAGGCCAGCCGGAGCGCCGACTGCATGCGTTCGTGCCCGAGGTCGGCCCGCACCCTGTCGTACGGGAAATGAACGACAGGATACCCTCCGCCGACAAGCGAATAGTAGAAGTGTACGGTATCGTACCCCAGACCGAGCCCCGGACGTCCGTAGTCCGAACCAAGTCCCGCGTAGAGAATCAGCGGACGGGCACTGCTTTGATTCTGGACGCCGAGCATGCGGTGGACGTACTCCTCGTCGCTCCAGGAAGGCCATACCCTGTTCTTCGCTGCGCGGAGCCTCTTTCGAAAATCTTTCATGAATCCGATGACCGTTCGCCTCCCTCGGAGAATGCGTTCGAGAACTCCAACTCAGGCAAGACTCCGGAAGATCCGCTCGAATTCCGCAGCCGCGCCCTCGCGCCTGAAACGAGGCTCCACAGCGGCGCGCGCCGCGGCGACGTCGCGTTCCATTCTCTCGTTCTCCCATTCGTCGTAGACCCCCCGTATCTCCGCAGGAATCTTTTCCAGATGATGCCGGACATAGTACGGACCGCTCCGCTCTCCGAAGTAGGACGCGAAGGCTTCGTCGAGCTTCTCCGGCGTGAGCAGGCCGATCCAAAACCCTGAGAAGACCACTGTCGGACGATGGGCCAGCACCGCTTCGACAGCCGACGTGGAGCCGGCGCAGACGAGCGTCGCCCATTCGAACCAGCACTGAGGGTCGGTCTGCGTCCCGATGATCCGAAGGAACCGCTCCCCCGCCGCAGCGTTGGCGCGTGCGGCCATCAGGCGAAACTTCCACGTCCTCCACCCTCCGCCGACGAAGGCGATCTCGAGCGACGGAATGTTTTTTTTCAGCCTCGGCGCCTCCTGCAACAACTTCAAAGGTCCGGCCGACTTGTACCCGCTTATCCTGCCGAAACAGAGAATGCGGAACGGATCGCGCTCAGGAATCGGCGTCGGGGTTAGCAGGCCGAAGAGAGGACGTTGGAAGAGGAATTTCTGGAACGGCGTCGGGATTTCCTCGAGCTTCTCCAGAAGCGGAGGCTCGGCGGAGAGCCACGCGTCGCTCCAGCGCACCAGGGAATCGACGTCGCGCCCTTTCTTGTCCGTCTTTTCCAGGTTGTCCAGAAAGAATGTGAAGATTTTCGCCCCCGTCGCTCGTTTGAGCCGCACGGCAAGAGGGAAGGAGCGTCTGGAATCGGTGACCAGCACGTCCGGAGCGAACTCCCGCGCCTTCCTGTCGAACCAGAAGTTTCCGACCGTCGGTGAAGGAATGGAGATCACCTCGACGCCGTACGCGCGCAGACGGGATTGAAACCCCTTGCCGGCCCACCGGCCGAGGACGGCGACACGATGTCCTCCTTCACTGAGGGCAGTCGCAAGATGAAAGACAAACGAAGTGACGCCGTCGACGATCATGGCGTCCGAGCAAAAAAGTATATTCATCCGAGAATGGAACCCCTTTTACCAGCGCGGGTACACACACCACGCGTCATTTTCCGTTTTCCGTTCCGTTTTTTCCCCACCGTTCGACGATCCACTCCGCCGCTCGTCGCGCCTCGTTGAGGACAGGGCCGTCGGCGTGGAGCGACACGCCTCCTGCGGGCGGGCGACGCAGCGCGCGGGGCTGCATTTCATTCAAAAACCCCCGCCGTTCCAGTACCGAGAAGAGGGCGTCGAAACGCGGTTTGCCCCAAAGCACTCCCGGCGGTAGCAGTTTTCTCCGCACGAGCCATGCCGTGAGATCCTGCATCGCGACGCGCAGCTTCCCCTTCCTGTCGGTCCGTAGAAGGAAGACCTCTCTCCCGGCGGTGATAGCCTCGGAGACCATCGAGACGGAATCCTCGGTGACGAAGAGGCGAGAGCAGAGTCCGAGCATTCCGGCGACGGGGTTGAATTCGTCCCGCGACGCGAGGAGGAGCATACGGACGTGCGATCGCCCGGCGGCAAGCCTCGTCAGCGCTTCTTCGGCCTCGGGCGTGGTCCGTCGCGACGTGGTGATATAGAGGTCCGCGCCTTCGTTTACCGCAGCCGAGAGGATCGGGACGATCATGCGACGAACCCAGTCCGCCGTGACGGCGTAGTTCGCGTCGTCGCCTCCGATAAGGAGGCCCCATCGTCGCTCCGCGTTCTCCACGGGAGGATAGAGTTCGGCAAGCTCCCACCCTTTCCGCTCCAGTTCGTCGGGGAAAATCGCGTTGGGCGCGCCCAGGGTCGCCAGCAGGTTGGGGGTGAGCCTCGGGCGGTCGTGCGCCGGGACCACGGCGAAATCGAAGGGGGTCGTGCCGAGCGCCGAGGGCGTCATCAGAACGCACGACTTGCCCCGCGTCATCTTCGCGAGCGCGAGAGCGAACGGCGCGGCGCCCCCTCCCGCGGCGAGGAAGAGCGCGTCCTTGCCGGTGAGCTTGCGGGAGGCGAGTTCGCGCTTCATCGTGTCGAAAAGCGCGGATCCTCCCGTCTCGTCGAGCCAAACGAGGATGTCGCAAGAGTTCATCTTCGGCAGGCGGCGCCCCTTCACCTTGAGCAGCTCCACCCTCCGTTTCCCTGTGATTCTCGGGACGTCCATCTCCACGATGTCGGCGCCGGTGAAGCGCGAGAGCCACCCGGCGATGCCCCGGCTCTGCGAGAGGTGGCCGCGTATCGAGTCGCTCAGGATAAAAACGAGCAAAGGGCCGGCCGCCCGCCCATGCGCCGTGCGCTGCCGCGCGACGTCCTGCGTTTCGCTGGAGAACGCTTCCTTCGCTTCGCCGATGGACATGATGCTAGACTCCTTTCGCTGCCGGCCGCGCGGGGGATTTCGCTTCGCTCGAGCACACGATCCGACGGACGGCTTCAAGGTCCTCCGGCGTATCGACGCTGGGGCCCCGCCGTTCCGCCCTGCTGACCGCGACCTTCATCGAGTAGCCGTGCTCCATGATTTTGAGCTGTTCAAGCGACTCGGCCAACGAGAGCGGCGTCGGAGCGAGCGAAACATAGCGATGCAAAAAATCCCTCCGGAAGCCGTAGATTCCGATATGCTCGTACACCGGGACGGCGTCCGCGTCCGAACGAATATACGGGATGGGATATCTGCTGAAGTAGAGCGCGAAACCCCGAAGATCCCGCACCACCTTCACCACGGAGGGATCGTCCAGCATCGCGCGCTCCGTTATGGGAGCGCAGAGCGTTGCGGAGAGCGCCGAGTCGTCGCCCAGAAGCGCTTGCGCGACTTCGTCGACCATGAGGGGATCGAGCAGAGGCTCGTCCCCCTGGATGTTCAGCACGATATCGCCCTCGTACTTTTCCGCCGCCTCGGCGACCCGGCAGGTTCCGTTGGGGTGATCGGGCGACGTAAGCACGGCCTCACCGCCGAACGAGCGGACCTCTTCGAGAATCCGTTCGTCGTCGGTGGCCACGACAAGACGGTCGAGCAGCGGCGAGAGGACTGCGCGTTCGTAGACTCTCCGGATGAGCGTCTTGCCGCGGATATCGGCCAACGGCTTGCCGGGAAGACGCGTCGAGGCGTAGCGGGCGGGGATCACGCCGAGAATTTTCATGGCTTCGCGACGGTTTCCCCGTTCCCGAACGACACGGAGGAAATGCCGCACTTCCGCGCGCGGGAAAGAATCTTCTCTCGGTCGACGGGCTGCACTTCACCGACGATCCATTCGCGCACCGCCTTCCCCTCGGGAGTATGCTGCGCGTAGCTCATGAAGTCGAGCGAAATGCCCGAAGCGCCCGCGACCTTCCATGCAAGGACGGGCCAGACCTGTCCGATGTCGCCGATGACGGGAATGCTCCCCTCGTGGCGCGCGAAAGCGGACATCTCCATCCTGAACGGAATTTTGGAGATCTTCGTCTTCGGCAGCCCCTGGTTGATGGCCTCCTGTATCAGCGAGCCGCCTGTCTCCAGGTCGCGCGCCTTGCGGAGATTCTCGTCGAGGTCGATACGGATGAGCGTTTTGTCGCGCAGGGAGTAGACGGGGAGCCCTTTCCACCACGACCAGATGCCGTGGCCGGTGTAGCACTCGAAGGGGCCGTCGTGAATCTCCTGCGTGAGGGCGACCGCCGATTCAATGATGACGTCGGCCGACTCGAGCATCGCCGCGATGCGCCGGGAGCGTTCGAAGACGGAGATGCTGTCGCCGATGGCCATGCCGATGTGGCCGCTCCCGACCATCTGCGGAATGCTCACCAGTACGGGGAGCCCCAGGGCCGCCCCGGCGCCGAGCATGGTCCGCCGGTCGGCGCCCCACCCCGCCACGGTCTCGAAGGGAAGCCCCAGCGCCTTGCAGAGCACCAGAATTTCGCCCGCGAGGTTCTCGTTCCGCAGCCCCATGGGGTACGCCATGTTCCCCGCAGCCTTGATCACGAGACGTCCCTCGGCGCGCTCTCCCTTCGCCAATAGCTCCTCGTCGAGGACCATCTCCGCGCGAAGCGCGTTCATCCGCTCCTCGTCGAGCTGCGTGAATTCGAAGACGTCGCCGCGGGGCATGAAGCGCTCCTCGAACCCCAGGGCCGAGGCGCTGCACATCTTCACCAGGTCGAGCGCGCCGCCCATCTCGTGGCCGACGACCGCCGAACTTGTGGTCACCCCGTCGACAAGCCCCTTCTCCATCAGTTCGGCGATGAGCGTGGTCACACCTTCGTGGATATTGGGGCCGCTGCCCGTGGCGACGACGACCTTTCCGCCGCGCCGCTTGGCCTCGACGATCTTTTCGGCAGCCGCGTCGAGACTCTCTCTGGAGCGGTCGTCAAGGCCGCTGTAAAACTCGTTCAGAAGCTGTTCGTTGATTGTCATCGCAGTATCACTCCGTTTATCTCGTCTGCCGAGAGCCTCGCCGCGCCTCCGGAAGAGCGGAAGTAACGCTCCGCGCTCTCGCGGACCGCAGCGCGGCGCTCCGGCTTCATACTCGCTTCCCAGTGCGCCGCAATCTCCGAGGCGTCCCCTACCGGGGTTGCTATACTCAGAGATCCCAGATCTTTCGCCGCCTCGACGAAATCCCTCATGTAAGGGCCGTGGGAAAGCGGCGTCCCGAAGGACGCGGGTTCGAGGATGTTCTGTCCGCCCTTGTCCACGAGACTTCCTCCGATGAACGCGGCGTCGACGACGCCGTACAGGTCGAAGAGCACGCCGATTCGATCCACCACCACGATATCCGGTCGAGGAAAAACTTTCGTATTCTCCATCTCCGACAGCAGGGCGCTCGGAGCAACCTCCGACGCCAAGGCGCGCACGCTCCCGGCTCTCTCCGGATGCCTCGGCGCGATCACCAGACGAGCGGAAGGGAAGCTGCGGCGAACGCTTTTGAAAGCGTCGAGCACCATCTCTTCCTCCCCTTCATGGGTGCTTCCGGCGAGGAAGAGCGGCTCCCGCTCCGAGGGCGTCGTCGCGTCGCCGTGCGGAGAATTTCCCTGCCGAACGCCGAAAAGGGCTTCGAGAGGCCCGAGACTCGCATTGCTCCTCCGAAGCAAGAGCGCATCCACCTTGCAGTCTCCGGTGATCCGAATCCTCTCCGCGGGAACCCGGAGGGAGGCGAGCGCCTCCCGGTCGGTCTCCGAACGGACGAGGAGCAGCGTGAAACAATCATACACCATTCTCCAGAAAGATGGATGTTTCCGCATGGTACGCACGGTACGCTCCGAAAAGCGCCCGTTCACGAGAAATGCGGGGACGCCTCTTCGGGCGAGCGAAAAGAGCATGTTCGGCCAGATCTCCGTCTCCATGACCGCGTACCCCCTCGGTCGGATCGCGTCGAGAGCGCGGTTCACGATACGCGGAATATCCCACGGATAGTAGATATGCCGCTCGAAAAGGCCGCCCGCCAGACGGCAGGCCATCTCCTTCCCGGTCGTCGTCGTCGTGGAGAGAAGGACTGGAAAGCGATTCCTCTCCGCTGCGGGAACGGAGACGGCCGCGCTCCCGTGCCCGGCCGAACGCAGCGCGTGCAGCAGAGGCCAGGCCGACTGCGCCTCCCCCACGGAGACCGCGTGAATCCAGAGCGGACCTCCATCGAACGCTCGGCGCTTCTCCTCCGTATAGACGCCTCTGCGCTCGTCCAGCCCCTCCGTGTACTTCTTGAGAAGCCACGGGTACAGGAGCGGGTAGGCTGCGGAGGTACAGGCCTTGTAGAGCCCTTTCCCCGCTCTATTGGAAAGAGAGTCCGTACCCAGTTCAGGCCACCCCCGCCTGGAGCAGCTCGTGAAGGTGCAGAATGCCCACGGGGCGCTTCCCCTCCACCACGATGATGGCGGAGATCTCCCGCCGCTCCATCACGCGCACCGCTTCGACGGCGAGCTTGTCCGGCTGGATGATCAGCGGATTTCTCGTCATGACGCTCCCCACTTCCAGCGAGAGACACTCCACCCCTCTCGAACCGATGAGCCGCCGCAGGTCGCCGTCGGTGAAGACGCCGGCGATTTCGCCCTTTTCATCGACGATGACCGTCGCGCCGTACCCCTTGCTCGTCATCTCGAAGAGCGCGTCGCTCACGGAGACGTTCATGCCGACGAGCGGCAGCTTTTCACCCGTCCCCATGACGTCGCCCACTCTCGTAAGGAGCCTGCGTCCAAGCGCGCCCCCCGGATGGAAGAGAGCGAAGTCCTCCGGCCGGAGGCCCCGAAGCTCCGTCACCATCCCGGCGAGCGCGTCGCCGAGCGCGAGCTGCAACGTCGTGCTGCACAAGGGGGCGAGATTGAGCGCGTCCTGATCGCGCTCTCCCGGTTCGAGGGGCGTCGCGCACGCGGTGATGCCCGCCTCGGAACGCACCGAGGAGTCGAGCACGGCGTCGGCGTTTTTCGCCAGGGGAGAGTGCACCCCTCCGGTGATGGCGATGATCGGCGCGCCGAGGCGTTTGAAGTGCGGCAGCAGCGAGACGACCTCCGCGGTCGTCCCGCTGTTGCTGATGAAGAGCGCCGCGTCGTCGCGGCAGACCATGCCGAGGTCGCCGTGCGACCCTTCGGCGGCGTGGAGGAAAAAAGAGGGCGTTCCCAGAGAGGCGAGCGTCGCCGCGATCTTCCGTCCGATGATCCCCGACTTGCCCATTCCCACCACCACGAGTCTGCCGGTGCAGGAGTGCACGATCCGCGCGGCCTTCACCAGCTCCATGCCCGTTCGCTGCGCGGCTCTCTCGATCTCGGCCGCCTCGGCGCGCAGAATCCCTTTTCCCGCTTCGAGAAGGTCAACGTCGGAGAGACATCGTCCTTCGCGTTCCCACGGAAGGCAGAACATCTCAGCGGCCCCCTTCGCCTTCTGGAACGGCTTCGTCGGCCCACTCCAGAGAGGCGTGTCCGAATCGTTCGCGGACGAAGGCGTGCAGTTCGGCGAGCTGTTCGAGGAGGAAGCGCATCTTCTTCAGCGGGACGAGGTTCGGACCGTCGCTCTTCGCCTTTTCCGGGCGGGGGTGCGTCTCGAGGAAGAGCGCGTCGATCCCTGCCGCGACGGCGCTCCTGGCGAGCGGAAGGACGAAACGCCTGTCGCCGCCGCTCGCTCCGCCCGCGGCGCCTGGCATCTGGACGCTGTGCGTCGCGTCGAAGACGACCGGACACCCGAGGGCGCGCATGAGCGGCAGGGAGCGCATATCCACCACGAGCTGGCCGTACCCCATGAAGGTGCCGCGTTCGCAGAGCATCAGGCCGGAGCACCCGCCCTGGCGGCACTTCTCCACGACGTGTTTCATGTCGCCGGGGGCCAGAAACTGCGCTTTTTTCACGTTGAGCGGCTTTCCGGTCGCGGCTGCGGCGAGCAGAAGATCGGTTTGACGGCAGAGGAACGCCGGAATCTGCAGGACGTCGACGGCGCGCGCCGCGGGCTCTGCCTGCCAGGATTCGTGAATATCCGTGAGCACGGGGACCGACGCCTTGCGGCGTATCTCCGCGAGCTGTTCAAGCCCGGCTTCGAGCCCCGGACCGCGAAAACCGGAAAGCGAGGTGCGGTTCGCCTTGTCGAAGGAGGCCTTGAAGATATAGCGCACACCCAGGGACGAGCAGATGTCCCGTACCGTTTCGGCGATCTCGAGTCCGAGTTCCGGCGTCTCCAGGGAGCACGGACCGGCGATGAGTGCGAGCGATCCTTGCCCTATCGAAAAATCCCATCGTTTCTCGGGCGAGCTATCCTTTATGCGGACAGCCGGGATTCCGCAAACGTCCGTTCCCTCGGAAACAGAGATGCGCTCCGAGGCGCATGAGGAAGTGTTCACTGCTGCATCATCTCCTGATTCAGAAAGTATCTACCCGTCCTGCGGTCGCGGACGCCGCCCGTCCGACGCACCCCAGCGCGACGCAAGCGTTTCGTACATTCGGACGCGGAGATCCCACCCCATCTTGGAGGCGGCGTACTCCACAACCTTGTCCAGAGCTCCCGGTCCCCCCAGCCGCGCCACGCCTTCGGCGGCCATACGCATCCTCAGGTCCTCGTCGGAGAGGATCCGCACCGCCGCTTCCGCAAGCGCCCTCGGTTCCGGAGGAACGAGCACCTCGGAGTCGCCGAGCAGTTTCTTCTGGACGAATTTTCCTTTTTCCTCGATAGAGACCACGGGAACGCCCATCCCTGCGCACACCTGGTTTGCGGTGCCTCCGAGGCCGACGAGGACATGCGCCCTGCCGGCGACCGCAGGAAGCGGGCCGAAAAAAAAGCTGATTGAACACGTTCCCTTCCGTACGCCCGGCTCACTTTTTCCGCCGAAGGAACACCATGGTCCTTCCTCCGAGGCCGGGACGCGTTCGCAGGCCTCCAGCAGCCTCCGCCTGTCGAGAGTGGGCGCAACGACCATCATATACGACGCTCCTGAAGGCAGCAATGCATGCATTTCCTCCACAGCCTGGAGAAGAAGGCACAGATCGTCGTACGCCCTCCGTCTGCTTCCCGGAAGGAGCAGAATGCGCGGGTTGTTCTCGCTCCCCCAGAGTACCGGCTCGATAGTATTATCACACGTAATGTCCATTATGGGGTTTCCGTCGAAGCGCGCAAGCACTCCGGAGCGCAGCAGTTCCTCCGCCGTATCCCGGTCGCGGGTCCACGCCATCCGACTCCTGTGCTTGATGAGAAATCGTTCGAGCCTCCAGTGCCCGCTCAGATAGACAGTCTTCGCCGTGGCGATGAGGACGGGGAGCTGCCCCTGCCCCCAGAGCGCGTGCAACAGCAGATAGACGTCGCCGACGCACAACGGGGTTCTGATGCGCCCGCGGAGCAGTTTCCACGCGCCCATCTGGCGCGCTATGGAGCGGAGGAGTCCGGAACGCAGATCCTTCCACAGGTCGGCGAATCGGTACTTGATCACGCCGTCGCTCGGCGAGTCCGAGGGGACGGAGTCGATCGGGATCCCCTCTTTGATGTAGTGCTCTCCCCTGCCGACTATGGGAAAAGCCGAGACAGAGGCCGAGGGAAATCGCTCGGCGAGTTTTCGGGCGAGCAACACCCCCATGGAATCCTCCCCGTAGCCGTTCGAGGCGACAACCAGCCGGGGGCGCAACGCTTCGAGGAGGCATCGCCGGAAACGTTCCTCGTCGTCCAGCACCGTGGAGATGAACGGAACGAGGATATCGCGGGACGACGTCCAGTCCTGGGGGAGGTTGTAGACGTCCTTCTCCGTGCAGACCATGCACGACGCTCCGCACTCCTCCATCGAGGCTTCGAGCGCGGTCATATCTTCGAGACGGTAGCGGTAGTGATCTTTGAATCTGTGCTCCCTGAGGATGCCGACGCCTCCGTTTTCCAGAGATCGACGGAAGCTCTCCGGACTGCCGATGGCGGAGAAAGCGAGCGCGGAGGACGGTCGTCCGGAGTCCGATCCTTTCCACCCTCCGTTCCATCGCCGCCAGGTATGCAGAGAGATGCGCGAGAAGAAGAGCCGTTCTCTGGAGACGAACCGGGAAATCTCCGCGATAAGGCGTTCAAGCCGATCCGGCTCCACCTGGTCCGACTTGGTCACGACCACGGCCGACGCTCTGGAAAGCACCGAGGGCGGCTCTCTGAGAATGCCCGCGGGCGCGATCCATCCGTTCCCGAAGGGACAGCACGCGTCGACAAGCACGATATCGGCGTCGCGGCTCATTCTGCGGTGCTGGAAGGCGTCGTCCGCGACGATGAGCTGGACCTTCCTCCCGGAGAGCACATCGACGTCCCGAAGACGGTCCTTCGACACCGCCACCGGCACTCCGGGAAGGCGCGAGGCGAGGAGCAGCGGCTCGTCGCCTACAAGATCCCGGAAACCGGAGAGCGTGCGCTCCCCCGCAGTCTCCGATGAGATCGTTTCCGCAGTGATTACTACAGGATCGACGGTTTTTCCTCCGTACCCTCTGCTGATGATTCCGGGCTCGATGCCCGCCTCCTGAAACATGCGGCAGAGCATCTCCACGAAAGGCGTCTTGTTCGTCCCACCAAGCGTGATATTTCCGACGCTTACTACAGGAAGCGGGGGCTCCTCCGAGCGGATCAGCCCGTGGTCGAAAGCAAAATTTCTGACGGCCACCACGGACTTCGCGACAAGACCGAAAGGATAGACGAGAACCCACGGAGAGAGCGTCGTCTCTCCCCGCGCAAAGGAGAGATAACTCCCCAAAGCCGCGCCGACGGACGAGCGGAACCTGCGGAACACCTCCGCCGAGGAGAGTTTCCTGAGAACCCCTCCCTCTTCCGGACTCTTCATGGAACGGTCGTCTCCCCTAAAGTGGACAGACGGTGGTAAAGGCCGCCCCGCGCCAGCAGTTCATCGTGCGTTCCCTGCTCGGCGATGCGTCCCTCGTCGAGCACGACGATCCGGTCGGCGCTCCTGACCGTGGAGAGCCGATGCGCGATGACGAAGGATGTGCGCCCCTCCATAGCTTTGTCCATCGCTTTCTGGACGAGACGCTCGACCTCCATATCGAGCGACGACGTCGCCTCGTCGAGAATGAGAATCCGCGGATTCCGCACCACGGCGCGCGCTATGGCGATGCGCTGCCGCTGCCCGCCGCTCAGCGTGACGCCCCGCTCGCCGACTTCGGTTTCGTACCCCGACGGGAGGGATTCTATGAAGGAGTGAATGCCCGCTATCTCGGCCGCCTTGACGATCTCCTCCCTGGCAAGGCCGGGGAGGCCGTATGAAATGTTGAACGCTATGGAGCCGCGCAACAGCAGCGAGTCCTGATGCACCACGCCGATCTGCTTCCGGAGTTCTCTGAGGTCGAGCGTGCGCACGTCCGCGCCGTCGATGGAGACCGTCCCGCTGTCCGGGTCGTAAAAACGGGGGATGAGATCCGCCAGAGTGGATTTTCCCGAGCCTGTCGGGCCGACGACGGCGATCTTCTCTCCCGGACGAACGTCGAGATTGATACCCTTGAGTACCTCCTGCCCCTTGACGTAGGAGAAAGAGACATGGCGGAAAGAGACGCTCCCCCTGACCGCCCCGAGAGGCGCCGGGCTGTCCGGCGTGACGATGTCCTCCGGCGTGTCGAGCAGGCCGAAGATCCTGTCCGTCGCGGCCAGACCTATCTGCATGGAGCCGACCACCGAGGTGAACACTCGTATCGGCTGCACGAGGAATCCTAGATACCCGAGGAAGGCGATCAGTTCGCCCGGCGTCAGATCTCCGTTCACCACATCCTTTCCTCCGAGCCAGAGGATGAGCGCAAGCGCCGCGATGAGCACTACCTCGATGATCCCGGCGAGGGCTGACTGTACCTGAACTCCGTGCATGACGGCGCGGAAGTTGTCCCGGTTGCTGCTCCTGAATCTTGCCAGTTCAAGGTCCTCCGTCGCGAAAGAACGGACGATCCGGATGGCCCCGAAGGCTTCCTGTACGACTGCGGAGAGCGTCGCCAACTCGCTCTGTATTGCGTGCCCCACACCGCGGAGCTTTTTTGCCGCACGGTCGAGGATGACCACGGTGAGCGGGAGTATGGCGAAGGTGATGAGCGTGAGCTTCCAGTTGATGTAGAGCAGGAAACCGACCATTCCGGCGAAAGTGGCAGCCTGCACCACAAGGTTCACCAGAACGGACGTGACGAGGTTCTGGAGTATGGTGACATCGTTGGTGATCCGCGACATCAGCTCCCCCAGTCGCTTGCCGTAGAGGTACTTCAGCGACATCCGCTGGAGATGGTCGTAGAGGCGAAGCCGGAGGTCCATCACGACGTTCTGCCCCACCCAGTTCATCAGATACTGATGGCCGTACGATGCGATCCCCTTCCCGGCGAAGAGCGCCACGAGGACGAAGGGGAGCGCGTTGAGCATGGAGAGGTCCTTGTCGATGAGGACGTCGTCGACGACGTTCTTAAGCAGCCACGGCGGCACCACGTTGCACGCCGACGCGGCGATCATGCATCCGAGGGCGAGGAAGAATCGCCGCGAATACGGGCGGGCGTAGGCGAGCAGACGAAGATAGGGCGACTTCTTCGATGGAGCCGTTCCTTGTGAAGTCATCGTTCAGAGAGCATCCTTTCAATATGGTCGGCCATGGCGGCCGCAGCGCCCAGCGGCGCCGAACCGGCTATCTCGGAGAGCGCCTTCCGCGTATCCGCAAGATACTTCTCGTCCAGAATGCGCTCGGCGACCCTCTCCGCGACATCATGTGCGGAGACCTCGCCGATCATCTCGTCGACGACGGTTCGCCCGGCGAGTCTGTTCGGCCACGCCAGGAATCCGGTTCGTCGTCCTTTCGCCCTGAGCGCGGCCTCGCGCAGCACGGGGCCGAGCAGAGGGATGCGAGCAAGCACTCCGACCGCTCCCGGAAGCGGGATATGCCGAAGAGAGGAAAACGGCACCGCGACGAGAAAAGGGACGGAGCAGCGCATCAGTTCGAGCGTGTTTGTTCCGGGCTGCGTCACGGCGAAATCTACCCCGCGCAGCGCTTCTCCGTTTCCTCCGCGGACAGGAATCAGCCCCTCCTCTCGGAATCGTTCCGCCTCGCTCTCCGAGGCGAACGGAGAGATAACGACGAGCGCATCCAGCGAGGGAAAGCGTTTCCGTAATTCGGCCGCAGCCTCCCGTATCAACGGAAGAGCGAATCTCCTGATATTCTCCCTGCTTCCGGGCAAGAAGGCGACTCGGGGCCAACGCCCCTCCTCTACGTCTTCGCGTATGGCGTCGGGAAAGCGCGCAAGGGAGTCCGCCACGAGGTCGCCCGCCACGTGGATTTTTCCCGCCTGTTCCAGCGCTCTCCCCTCGGCGGCGGAGGCGATGGATACCGCCATCTCGCGGTACGCGGTGAACATGGAGGCGCATCGCCCCATGCCTTTTTTCGGACCGTATGCGTAGCAGAAGAGCGGCGCACGGCACGAAGCGGAAAGCAGTCTCCCCCAGAGCAGGTCGCCGCCGAGCTGCACCAGAGCGTCGACTTGTGCGTTCGTCCCTTTTTTCCCGACGGCGCGAAGAGAAAGGGCCGTCCGGAGCGCGGATTCGGGCCCCGAAACGTCGGTAATTCCGAGAGAGCGGGCGACGCGTTCCTCCTCCCCCGAAGCGAACTGGCAGGGAAGAATGCGGAGCGAAACATCCCATCCGCGCCGCAACAGCTCCGCTGCGAACGGTCGTACCCATCCCCACAGCTCTCCCGGGCCGTTGGTCAGAAGGACAACCTTCCTGCACGGAGCTGCGATTTTTTCTTCACTCCGATTCGTCATCATGCGGAAACACCTCTCTGCCGACCGGCATCCGGTTGGGTTCCGGAGCGGACGATCTCCGCCCAGAATTCGCGCGCGCCCGGCTCGCCCATTCGCTCTCTCGAGAGTGCGAGCCCTCGGTGGACGGCGTCTTGGTACTCCGGATTCCGGAGGTAGCGCAGAAGCGCCGAGAACGCATCGAGAGGAGTTGCCTTCCGTTGAAGAAGCTCGGGGTAGATCTCTCGGCCAGCGAGTATATTGGGCAGAGAGATTCGGTCCGTCTTCGACAGCAGCCTCCAGACCAACTCGGAGAGAAACCCCGTCCGATACAGAACCGCCATGAAGCGATCGAGCAGCATCGCCTCCACCGCGACGGTGCCGCTCGCCCCCGCAGCGGCGGCGCATCCTGCCAGCAGCTCTCTCCCTTCTCCTTCGAAGATCTCCATTCCGCGAAGCTCCTGTTTCATCCACTCTCTCAGGTCGTCCGAAATACCGGGAGCGATGGAGAATATCGGAACGAAACCTTCATTGCGCAACAGAAGCGCGCACTCGCGCAGCACCGGGAGAAGGCGGCGGATTTCCGATCCTCGGCTTCCGGGAAGAAGGGCGACGCGGCGTTCATCCCCGGAGGGGCGTGAAGGAGGAACGGACGCGAACTCGTCGAGCAAAGGGTGCCCCCGCCATGCGGAAGCAACCCCTCGTTCCCGGAGGAAGTCATGTTCGAAGCGGAAGAGCGGGAGGCAAAGATCCACATCGCGGGCAAGAGCCCGTACACGGCCGGTTCGCCATGCCCAAACGGTCGGCGGAACCGCGTAGACGACGCGACCGCGCCACCCGGCGGAGCGGAGAGAGGCAATGAACGGAAGATGGAAATCCGGGCTGTCAATTACAAGAACAGTGGACGGGCCGCTGCGCAGCACGGCATCGACCATCTCCCGCCTGAGACGGAGCAGACGCGGTATCGCCGGAAGCACCTCGCCGACGCCCATCAGATGGAGCGAGCGGGAATCCCGAAGGATTTCCATGCCTG
Source organism: Synergistaceae bacterium (assembly GCA_018436725.1). Classification (GTDB taxonomy): domain Bacteria; phylum Synergistota; class Synergistia; order Synergistales; family Aminobacteriaceae; genus JAAYLU01. The sequence continues at coordinate 65,739 of JAHDKT010000022.1, forward strand.
CGGAGGCGCTCCTCTCTCCTGCCATACCGAAGATTCTTTCAGTATACCCACTTGCACGCAGTATTCCGATGATCGCGGAAGCGTAGCCGTCGCCGGATATCTCTCCGCAGCTGACAAAGATCCCCCCGGGCATTGGCTCCGCGCTCAAGGGCGACGTCCTCCGGAGAGAGGAACGGAAGCCCCGTGGATTCCGAAAACGGCGATTCCGAGCATATCCGCCCGCTTCTTGAACGTCTCCGGGTCGAGGAGCAGCGTGCGTCCCGCCTCCACGGCAAGACAGGTCAAACCTGCGGAGCGCATCGCCTCGAGCGTCGGGACGCCGACCACCGGGACGTCGTAGCGCTCGTCCTGATCGGCGCGCATCATCTTTACTACGACTCCGCCACAAACAGGTCGGGCGCCGGAGTCGACCTCGGCCCGCGCGCGCCCCAGGAGTTCGCCCGCCCTGCGGATCATGGCGTCGGTCCCCTCCATGGCCTCGATAGCGACCACGGCTCCCCGCGCCACCACGACGGACTGACCGAAAGACAGGGGGAGCGTCACGGAGAGGATACTCCTGCCGCATTCGATATCCGACGACTCTCCTTCGGACGGCGTTCTTCCGGCGATAGTTCCTTCCGGAGCGAGATTTTCAGCCAAAAACGACGTATACGGGAGCACGCGGAGCCCCGCGCTCTCGAAGGCGGCCACGATCCGGCCCAGAAGGCTGTGATCGTCGTTGTTTCCTTTTTCCAGAAGAGCGCGAAGCGACGGATCGAGCGACGCTTCGTAGATACGCCGTTTGGGAACTGTTCCGGCAAGCGTAACGGCGCGTACGCCCCGACGGAGCATATCCTGTATCGTCGCCCGCAGGTCGATGCCCGAGCGGGGTGCTCCCTCCCTTCCGGAAGAGGGCAGAGAAACGGCCTCGACACCGCGCAAGCCGTCGAATACGGAGCGATCTCCCAAACAGTAGACCACCAAGGAAAAACCCGAACGGGAGGCATGAGCGGCGAGAAGAAGCGGTAACCCTCCCTCGCCCGCAATAAGCGCATCGAGAGGTCGCTTCGGCATGCAGGGCAATTTATCCTGTATCATAGGTTCCAGTCCTTTCGCTCTATCATTCGTACCGTAGTGAACAGCCGGAGGCTCTGGGCGGTCCGCGGCCGGCGGGGAGCCAATCAGCCGTTCGCTCTTCTGGCGAAGTACCCTCCGACGAGAAGGAACAGCCCATTTGGCAGCCATGCGGCGATGAACGCCGGGATATACCCCGCCTCCCCCAACGCCCTGCTGAAGGACATGACCACATAATAGCCGAAAACGATGAGCACGCTCAGTCCGAAGCCGATTCCGGGGCCGGAGCGTGTAGAGCGAACGCCGAGCGAGGAACCGAGCACGGCGAGCACCACGCTGGCCCAGGGCAGCGCAAGCCGAAGATGGAACATCACCTTCAGCGGCGCCAAGTTCTGCCCCTGCTGCTCCATAAGCGCGATCTGCGTCAGAAGTTCGACTGAACTCATCTCCGAAGGGCGTCTCGACGCCTGTTCTATCTGCACCGGGCTCAGGTTGAGGTGGAGCCGTTGACGTTCGAAGCGGAAGAGCGACTGCACTTTCGCTGCGGGCGTTACCTCGAACACCTGACCGTTCTCGATCCACCATTCGCCTCCCGCCCAAACACCCTCGTCGGCCAGCGAGATTCTGTTCAACCGGCCGTTTTCGAACTCCTGAATAATGATGTCCTTCATAAATCCGTCCTGGGGCTTGAGTTCGCCGAGGTAGATCACCCTCTTCAACATACCGTCCTGCTCTTCCCGGAGAAAGACCTTCTCCTTAAGGAGCGCGGGTTTCTCGCGGAGTATCTCGAATTTCATCAGGTTTTCCGCCGCCCTGTTCGCAAACGGAACGATCGTCTCCGCTCCGATCATGGCGGCGAGGCTGACGAGGATGGACGCCAGAAAGACCGGGCGGAGAATCCTGTGGAAGGGAATCCCGGCCGACTTCAGCGCGACCAGCTCGCTGTTGGCGCTGAGTCTGCTGAATGTAAGCAGGGACGAGAGCAGAGAGCCCATGGGGAGCGTCAGGATCACCACCTCCGGAAGCCGGTAGATGAAGAGACGGGCGACGACGCCGAGCGACACCCCCTGTTCGATGATCAGGTTGGCGGCCTGGAAAAGGAGGTCTCCGGCCACGAAGACCATCGTGAAGGAGGTCACACCGAAAAGAAAGGAACCTGCTAGTTCCCTCAGGACAAACCTGTCAAGAATCCCGAATCCCGCATGTTTTCCCATCACGGCCTCTTCGTCCCGGAGGGGTCCGAAACACCGACGACGACGCAGCGCATATTCAGCCGCAGGATATGGTCCGCGGCTTCACGAACGGCCCCCCGGCCCCCCGTGTTCAACGTCACGAAATCCGCCGACGCCTTCGCCTCCGAGACGGCGTCGGCGGGAGCGAAGGCGAGACCGGCGGCGTGAAGGCACTCTACGTCGTTTACATCGTCTCCCATGTATGCTGCTTCTTCCGCCGCCAGCTCAAGGTCCGAAAGCAGTCCCATGAAGACCGGAAGTTTCTCCCCCGTTCCGTTAAAAAGGAGATCTACCCCGAGATCGCGGGCCCTCTGGGCCGTCGCGTCGGAACGTCGGCCGCTGAGAAAGGCCGTACGGACTCCGGCGCCGCGTAATCGGACAATCCCCATGCCGTCACGGATATCGAACCGTTTGAACTCCCCTCCGCGGCCGTCCATATACACTCCTCCGTCGGTGAGCGTGCCGTCGACATCCAGCACGAGCAATTTAATCCTCTTCATCTTCCTTCCTCCGCAGGGCGTGCCCCTTCGTCCAGAGGGCGACCCCTCTTCTGGACTCCCCGCAGAAAGAGAGAATCTCTCCGGCGACGGGGTTCCCGCCCGCTTCGGAGGCGGAGAGACGCTCCACCGCCTGCCTGAAAGGAAGCCCTCCGCGGAAGAGTTCCTCGTACAGCGCACGCACCGCGGCGCGTGCGGATGCATCGAAACCGGCTCGCCGCATCCCCACCTTGTTCAGACCGTAGATATCGGCAGGGTGCCCGTCCGCCATAAGATACGGGGGGATATCCTTCACAATCTTCGACAATCCGCCGATCATGCAGAGCGCGCCGACCCTGACGAACTGGTGGACGCCGGACATGCCGCCCATGACGGCGCCGTCGCCCACGGAGGAGAAGCCAGAAAGCCCCACTTTGTTCGCCATGGTGACCCTTTTACCCACGAAAGCGTTATGTCCGACGTGCACCCCTTCCATCAGCAACGATTCGTCGCCGACGACTGTGCACGCCCCCTCGCCCGTGGCCCGGTGGACCGTCACGTTCTCTCTGAGCGTCACGGAGTCGCCGATCCGAACCCACGACTCTTCCCCCTTGAAGCCGTGATCCTGAGGCTCGCCCCCCAGGACGACATGCTGTTCGAGGCGGCAGTTCGCTCCGATCTCGACGAAATCGAGCACCGTGACGAACGCGGAAAGCACTGTTCCCGAGCCGATGCGCACCCTTTCATTCACTATGCAGTACGGACCGACGAACGTATCTTCCCCCAGCTCGGCCTTCGGGGAAACGATGGCCGTCGGATGAATGCGCGCCATTTATCGCGCCGCCTCCTCCCCGCTTCGCGAGGACGCATCCTTGTTCTCGGGCGCGGCGAGCGTCTCCGCCGCGACGAAACTGAATTCGGCCTCCGCCGCGACAACCCCGTCGACGCGTCCGACGGTACGCACCTTCCCCATCTTTCCGCGCAGTTTGAGCATCTCCGCAGTCGTGACAAGCTGGTCCCCCGGTTTCACCGGTCTGCGGAACTTCGCCTTCTCCACTCCGGTGAGAAATGTTATGAGGTTTTCGCTTCCCGGGCGTGCGGAGAGCATCATCGCGGCGACCTGCCCCATCGCTTCGAGGACAAGAACTCCCGGCATGACCGGCTCCGTCGGGAAATGGCCCTGGAAAAAGGGCTCGTTGATGGTGACGTTCTTGATGCCTACGGCATGCCCCTCGTCCATTTCGAGGATGCGGTCGACGAGAAGGAATGGATAACGGTGCGGCAAGCATTTCATTATTTTTTGGATGTCAAACATAATTCGTCTCCTTTTTCGAAAATTTTCACCGTTTTCTGCTCCCGATCGCTCCGACGCCGCGCAGTCTTCGCAAACGTTCAACGAGCCGACAGTGCATCGCGTGCCCCGACTTGATCGCCGTAACGCGCGCATTCAGAGGAGATCCGAGCAGATAGAGATCGCCCAGCAGGTCGAGAAGCTTGTGCCGGACGAACTCGTCCTGGAAACGCAGGCCGTCGGAGGCTTGGACGCCCCGCTCTCCAACAACGACCGCATTGTCGAGGCTCCCGCCCCGGGCAAGCCCTGCGGTGCGAAGGCGTTCTACCTCGGATGCCAGAGCGAAGGTCCTCGCTCCGGCGATGCACGCGATAAAGTCGTCCTTCGCCGCGTCGAAAACGGCCATCTGGGTTCCAATGGGGCGCTCCGCGTACTGAATAACGTAGGAGAGCGCAAGATCGCCCTGCGGAAAGAGGGATATCTCCGCCTCTCTCGCGCCGTCTACTATTGTCACAGGAAACGCCGGAGAAAAGGCCTTCAGGCGGATTCCGGCGGCTTCTTCCGGAGTTGCGGGCGCGGAGGCATCGAAAAGGGTTTGGGCGAACAAGGCGCTGCATCCGTCTGCAGCGGGAATCTCGGGCCCTTTCAGCGATATTCGCACCGACCAGAGTCCGAGAGCCGCAAGCGCCGCGAACAGATGTTCCGTCGTCCGCGCGTTCAGCCGCGAATACGGGAGAAAGACCGTCGTCCCGCGACCTTCGCCCGAAATCGGACACAACTCCAAAGGAGCCGTATCGCCGTCGATCTCCAGTTCCGGTCGCGAGCCGGGCGGCAGCGGGGCGACGGCAACCTCGGCATCCTTTCCGGTATGAATTCCTCTTCCGGCGAAGCGCACCTGCCCCAGGAGTCTGCGAAATACGCCCATCAGGCGGATTCTCCCCCTTCGTCCGACCGCCGGGGGGATCGGTCCGTTCTCCCATTTTGCGGCGGGGAGATGCTTTCAAGTCGTTTCTCCAGCTCTTTCACACGGGAGATCATTTCCGGAAGACGCTGCAGCGCCGCCTGCACACGGAAATTTTCCCTGTGCGGACGAGCCGGAAAGCCGGAGACGACCTCGCCGGGAGGTACGTCCTTGATAGCGCCGCCCTTCGCCGCAACGGTGGCGCCCTTTCCAATACGGGTATGCTCCTTCACACCGCTTCCCGCCGCCATAATAACGGCATCCTCAAGGACCGCGCTGCCCGCGATGCCGGTCATCGCGACGATGACGCAGTTCGCGCCGATTTGGACATTGTGCGCGATATGCACGTGATTGTCTATCTTCGTCCCGCTCCCCACCTCGGTGTCGTCAAGAGTCCCCCTGTCGATAGTAGTGCACGCTCCGACCTCCACGTCGTCTCCCAGCACGACGCCGCCAAGCTGTGGGATCTTCCGCGGCGCGGTTCCATCAGTCGACGGGGCGACGCCGAAACCGTCGCAGCCGATAATCGCGTTGCTATGAATCAGGCAACGACGGCCGATACGTACATTTTCGAACAGAACAACCCCAGGCTCCAGAACGCTTTCGGCGCCGACGGTACACCCTGCGCCGACGAAGGCCTTCCCGTACAAATAGGCGCCTTCTTCGACCACAGCCCCGGCTTCGACGATACATAAAGGCCCTATCCTGGCGGACGGGGCGATTACGGCTTCGCCGGAGACGACAGCGGACGAATGGATACCTGATGTAGCGTACGTGCCGCGCGGAGTTCGTGCAAAAAGCGATAAGAGCAATGGGAAAACGTTTTTCGGATTCTCCACGGCGACTCCCATCGCATCGGGGTGACGGGCAAAAAAATCGGGACTCGAAAGGAAGAACACGCCATCGCGCATCGTCCCCGTATCCGTCATGAGCGCTCCATTTCTCCGAGCGGAGGTTTCCCCGGCATCCCAAAGGCAGACGATCATGCCTTCGCGTCCTTTCGTCGGAGAAGCGACGCCGCGCACGCCATGCGCGCCGTCTCCGATATGCATCCCTCCGACTCTTTCGGCAAGAGTTCGGAGCGTCCAGCCTTCGTTCATACATTATCCTCCGTTCAAGGGGAAGTTCTGTACTGCGTACTACAGGTCGCTGATCGCCTTCAGCGTCAGTTTATCATCGTCTCTCGCGTCGTAGTGCAGTTCGAGAGAGATTCGCTGATCAAGACGGTATCCCAGTCCGAGCATGGAGTCGCCGTCTTCGCTCAGCCGCCACCAGAAGTAGGGAGAACGGGCGCCTCCCGCGACCGAGAGCCGATACCAGAGAGTATTGCCGGGGAACGCTTTTTCCGCCCCTACCAGAATGTGTTTCCATGGACTCCACCGGAAGCCCCACCGGCTTTCGAGAGAGAAATCATTGGCTGCAAGCGTCCACTCGCCGTACAATTCCACATCCCAGCCCGAAAACGGAAGGACGTTTCTTCCCAGGTGAAACCCGATTTCCGGGTACTTGCCATCCGCTCCGGCGTACGCGGCGATCCACGCGCGGATCGAATATCTCGGACTTTCCACCTCCGCCTCCACGGGGGAGAGCTGGTCCGGAGAAAAGGAGACATCCACGCGCGCGCGCGCGTTGGAAACCGTATTGGTATCAAGCAGCGCCTCGGCGGCGAGCGCCTCTATACGAAGCTTGTTTTTCGCCGCCCATTCGATCGGCAGACCGACCACCGGGGCAAGCGTCCGAAGAATTTTCTCCCTCAGGTCGGAGCGAAACGCCACGGGCAGCGTCTTCGAGGATATGGACGGCACAATGGCCAGCACCAAAGGCGGCTTGGGCGTAAAGGAAACTTGAAGAATCCGCTTTTCGTCCGCCGATCGACGAGCGCCCACGCTTCCTCCTTCAAGGCGCACAAGCAAAGAAGGGCTCCACCCGGGGAGAAGCGGCGCGCATGTATCCTCTATCGCTTCCTTCAAAGCGACGTCCGCCCAGGAAAGCGCCTCCAGGGGAAGACGGGCGAGCATTCTACCGAACAGTACGGAAAGTTCGGAAGCGCTTTCGGCAAACCATTCACCGACAGGCGGCGAAAGGGAGGGAGGCATGATCTCCACATTCCAGGCGACCGGCGATTCAGGGGAGAGCGTGACGAGGATACCGAATTCGGAGAGCGCGATCGAAGGCGAATATCCTATGAAGAGACGCCGCGCAACCATCGCGAGCAGCGCTCTGCGATCTTCTCCGGTGAGTTCGGAACGAGGAGACAGCTCGCTCCAGACCGAAAGCAGGCTCCGTTCTACACTTGGCCGGAGCCAGTAGGGCACTCCTTCGACACGGATGAGTTCCTGGCTCGACACGCGGGCTCCGCCGAGGAAAACAAGGGCTGCGGCGAGAAACAGCAGCGCGCAGCCCTTGGACACATCAGTAGAAACACACTTAAAAACGTCTGCTGAACGCACGTCGACCGATTCTCCAAGTCCTTTAGAACATCTCTCCAAAACCGAAGTGCGTCCGTGACTCTCTCTCCCCCGTGGCGTGATCGAGACGGAAATTACCCAGCGGAGTTTTCACCCTGACGCCGAACCCCCAGGCATCGTGAAGATCGGACAAGTTCATGCTCTCCGTAAGCCACGCATTCCCCGCATCGTAAAAGACGACAAAACCGAATGCCTTCTCTATGGGAACACGCAATTCGAAGTTCGCCAGGAACATCTCGGTCCCTTCGTACTCTCCGCCGTCGTATCCGCGGAGCGTGCTCGAACCGCCGAGCGAGTAGAGACTCGCCGTCGGCAACGTTCCGGAAGAGAAACCGACGCGCATCCGTGCGGCGAAGATCGCCGGATTGTCCGCGTCGCCGCCGATCTGACGGTTCAGCAAGTCCTCAAGCCCTCTGATAGGCGTGTAGTATCTTGCCTGCAGCCAATACTTCGTGTAGCTGTGCTCGCCGCCGAGAGCCTCTATCGCCTGCTCCACGTTCAGGTCGATGATATCTCCCTTGGGGAAACTCAGGTATGGGTCGGTGTTGTTTCGAGTGACGGTCCCCAAGACGGAGAATATCTTGCCTCGGGTCAGGTCATCCACTCCCGTCTGCTCACTGATATTGAAGGCGTCGACGTCTCGCCAGTCCAGAGTAAGGAACCAGCTGTACTTCTCGTCCTTACCGAATTTCCTTCCTGCGCCGACATAAAAGTTTTTCAATTCTTCGTCGTACTTAAGTTGTTTTACGCCACGTCTATAGTAGTAACGATCTTCCCATTTTCGGCGAGCAAAGCCGACCTTCCAAGCATAATTTTTCGAATCCATATAAGGTTCGGAATACGAAAACCAATACTGCTCGTTCTTCCCCGTCTCGAAGCCGACCTCGCCGACGTGACCGAGTCCCTTCCAATTGGTGTCGGTATATGTCAGTCCTCCGGACCATCCACTTTCGGTTCCGTGACTAATGGATACTCCGACTTTGCCTGTTTTCTGCTCCATAACCGTGAGTATGATATCGGTTTCGTCCGGAGTTTCTCCCGGTTCGAAGCCGATGTTGATATCCTCGAAGTACCCCTTGCCCTGCAGCTTGTTGATAGAATGCCTCAGCACCGTAGCGTTGAAGGGGTCGCCTCGCTTCATCGTGATCTCGCGCGCGATCACGTGCGTTTTCGTTCTCCGATTTCCCTGGATGACGATGTTGCCTACCTTCGGTTCCACGATCTGGACGTTGATCTTGCCGTCATTAATCTGAACGTCGGCGATCTTCACCATCACGTACCCGTCCTTATGATACTTCTCCTGTATACGGTCGAGATCATTTCGAAAGAAGACGCGGTTGAACACGTTGCCCGGCGCGGTAAAGACAAGTTTAAGAAGCTCCTCGTCCCTGTAGATGCTGTTTCCGGAGAACGATATGCTCTCGACGACCGGGTTCTCTCTCACGATGTAGGTGACGCCGACGCCTCCGGCGACGCTATGGAGATTGATATCGACGAAGGAGAAGAAGCCAAGGGCATAGATCGCTTCGACGTCGCTCTGAAGCTGTTCGCGGCTGAGAGGTTCGCCCGTTTTCGTGCGGACAACGCCGAGGATGTGCTGCGAGACGACATGGTCGTTGCCCTCCACGTCAAGGGCCGCTACAAGAGGATCGGCAGCGGACGCCGGATACGCTCCGAACAAGACCGCAGCCAGAAAGCATACCATACCCGTTACGAGCCAGGATCTTCCAATTTTTTCTTTCACGCACGCTCTCTCCTTCCAAAAGACGAAGTGGACTCTCCCTGAACGGGACGAAAAATACGCTCTGCGGGAAAAACCGTTTTTTTGCATACCGTACCCGCTCCGAACTTTACGGATGCTGAAACCGTATCGGCGACTCTCTCTCCCTCAGGGCTTTCTGCCCTATCTGCACAAGAGCGAGGATCGAGTCCAGTTCGTTCGCCGGGGAAGACGGAAGAATTTCATTCTCTCCTCCCGGAATCGCGCTTTTGCGCCCGGAAGAACGTGGTTCCGAAGCACTCGCGTCTTTGTGGCGAATCTCCCTTGATCTGCTTCCCAAGCCCGATTCCAAGGCTACTCGTCTGCCGGCGGTTTCATCACGAGGAACCGCGCCGAGAGCGGATTGCGCATCCTCCGCGCCGCCCCCCCTCCCCTCTTCGCGTCCGAGCGAGGCAACCCACGCCAGATTCGCCTCGCTCAGGCTCTTTCTCAGAGCGGAGAGGACAGCCTGCTCGTCTCCGGTCACCCATTCGAGGGCGGGTTCCGCAGAACGAATAGATCCGGAATCGGAGGAACGGGCGGATCGGTTGTCCTGTACTGCGTTCTGCATTGCGAGCGGAGCGGCAAGAGCGAAGATCAAGACGACACTGAGAAAAGAGACTCTCAAGAGAAGCGACCCGCGTCGTACAGGGCGCCTCGGAAGCGCCCCCTCGGCACGAGTCCATATCTCGCTTCTGACATCCTCCAGCTCCGCCTTCGCGCATTCCATATCAAGCAGCGCGCTGCTCCAAGACTCGGCGGAACATGCTTTGGCGCATCTTTCAAGCCATCTATAGATTCGAGCGATCTTCTTCTCCATAGAAAGTCCTCCCGGGCTCATGTTTCGCGCACGCGGAAAAACGTGCCTCGCGTCCACTGTATTCTCTTATCCCGTTTCAGACCTCGTTTGTGGTCTCGGCGCCGAGCCATTTCCGAAGTTTCGCCAGAGCGTTCCGTTTCAGACGATACACGTGGCTGATGTCGATCCCCCGCTCCTTCGCCACATCCTTCGCCTCTCTCCCTTCAAGCAGTAGGGCCTGCAGAACCTCTCCCTCTTTCGAAGGAAGGCGGCGAAGTTCGTCCGAGATCGCCAGCAGCGTTTCAAAGCTCTCCGGGACAAAAGGATCCTCCGGCATGAGGAACTCGTCGTCCACAGGGACGGGGGCTCTTTTCTCCGAACGCTGCAGAAAATTGATCATCTGCCCCTTAATTCTGTAGAAAGCGTACGTGGTGAACTTGAGATGCCGCTCCGGTTCGAACCTGTCCACCGCACGAATAAGCGCGATCATCCCTTCCTGAACGAGATCCTGGTACGAGGACGGCCGGACATGGAACTTCTTCGCAAACCAAAAGACGAGCGGACGATAGGAAACGATCAGCATATCCCGCGCTTCATCGTCATGCTCCTCCACCACGCGCCTCCACAGCTCCGCCTCCTCACGCCCGGCGAGAGACGGGCCGTCTCCTCCGGAAAGAGTTTCCCCGGCTGTCGGAGGGAAAGCCTCGTCTCTCTTTTCTGCAGATTCTTTCCGGGTCACGGCATACACTCTCCCTTTTTTCGGATTCCAGTAGATTCTACCAGCAAGAGGGCCGCTTGTCTAAGCAGGAAAGGGGATATTCGGTAAAATTTCCGCAGGTAGCAGCGTATGGATTTCATCGTTGAGGAAGACGAGGGAGTTTCCTCTTCTTCCTGTCTCGACGCCTGTCACCGAGCAGTTCGAGAGCTTCATCCTCCATACGGACTCCGTGCTCAGTTCAAGAAGGAGAGAAAGGGCGGCCCGGATTATACCTCCATGGCTCACCAGAAGCAAGCGCTCCGACTCGGAGGCGAGCGCTTCATCAAGAACCTCGGAAAGTCGGACGCGAATATCGGGAAACAGCTCTCCGCCGGGAGGAGTGCACTCGAAAGGATTGCGCTTCCACTCACGGAACTTCTGGGGGTCGGTAGCTTCCGCCTCGAAAATGGAAAGCCCTTCCCAAGCTCCGAAACCCATTTCGGCGAGTCCGGCGCGCGGCTCGACCGTGCCGCTACAGGACGCCGCGAGTATTTCGGCAGTCGTGAAGGCACGGGAGAGAGTACTCGACAAGATTCGCGCATCTTTCCACCCGCCGATTCGCAGCGCAAGCTTTTTTGCCTGCGCACACCCCTCGTCGTTAAGAGGAATGTCGCTCTTCCCCTGGAAGCGGTACTGCCCGTTCCATTCCGTTTTCCCATGCCGTACGAAGTAAAGATGTTTTTTTGTCACGGAGTAGTCCTCCATACTCTTGGGCATTTTTCGAGAAAATGATACCACATCGAACGCGGAGTGCATAAAAAAGAGGTTCCGCCTGCGGCGAAACCTCCGTTTTTCCTGGAGCCGGTGTGCGGACTTGAACCGCAGACCTGCGCATTACGAGTGCGCTGCTCTACCAACTGAGCTACACCGGCGAAATAATGGCGGTCCCAACGGGATTCGAACCCGTGTCACAGCCTTGAAAGGGCTGTGTCCTAGGCCACTGGACGATGGGACCGCGTTCATGCTTGAAAGTGGTGAGCCGTGTGGGAGTCGAACCCACGACACCCGGATTAAAAGTCCGGTGCTCTGCCATCTGAGCTAACGGCTCGACTCTTCCTGCGTGCGCAAGTGATTATTTTACACAAAAAATCGAGCACGTCAAGCGCTGATCGTTCTTTTTTCGGGCCTTTTTATTTCATCTTTTTCTTAAGGGCGACGGTTCGCGGAAAAATCAGCGCCTCGAAGGGGCGTCCACAGTCCGCCTGTACCCCGATCTTCTCTCTTGAAGCCCTCGGAGAAGGGCTTCTCCGCGGGCTATCTGTTCGGACACTCTCTCGGGAGACGTCCCGCCGTATGTCCTCCGTCTTTCGACGGCCATTTCCAGAGAGAGCATGGGGAAGAGATCCTCGCCCGCCTCCGGCAGAAGGTCCTTCCACTCCTCCCGAGAAAGTTCGAAAAGCCCCTTCCCTCTGGCAAGGCACTCTTTTACGAGACGCCCCGTCATGGAGTGGGCATCGCGGAAAGGAACGCCCTTCGAGACGAGGTGTTCGGCGACGTCGGTCGCCAGAGCAAACCCGTCCTCCATCCCTTCCACTGCGCGTTTCGTATCGACGTCTACCGTGGAGAGCAGGGGCGGAAGGACGGCGAGAATCTGGTCGACCGTATCGAGAGAAGCGTGAAGACCGCGCTTGTCCTCCTGAAGATCGCGGTCGTACGTCATCGGCAGCGCTTTCAGGGTGATCAGGAGGTCGAGAAGGTGTCCGATCGTCTGTCCGGCTTTTCCGCGGATCAGCTCGAGCACATCCGGGTTTTTTTTCTGAGGCATCATGCTTGATCCCGTGCAGAACGCGTCGGGGAGCAAAAGCCAGCCGAACTCCCTGGAGGAGTAGATCACGAAATCCTCCGCGAGCCTGCTGCAATGGACGGCGAAGAGGGCAGCGAACGAATGGTAGTCCACCATATAGTCTCTTTGAGAAACCGTGTCGAGGCTGTTGCAGGTGGGCTCCGGAAAACCGAGCAACGAGGACGTGAAGAAGCGGTCGAGCGGGAGAGTCGACCCCGCCAACGCTCCTGCGCCGAGCGGACATTCGTTCAGAGAATCCAGCGCGAAGAAGAGGCGCGAAACGTCGCGGGAAAAGACTGTGAAATGCGCCATCCAGTAGTGCCCCATGGATATGGGCTGAGCCTGTTGGAGGTGCGTATACCCGGCGATCGTCGTCCTCCGGTGCTTCTCGGCGAGGCGGAGCAGTCCGTCGAGCAGGCGCTCCATTCCTTCGGCGATGCCGAGGAGACGATCTCTGAGAAACAGCCGCATCGTCGTCGCGACCTGGTCGTTTCGGCTTCTTCCGGTATGGAGCTTCGCGCCGGCAGGTCCGAGAAGTTCGATCAGACGGCTCTCAATGTTCATGTGTACATCTTCGAGTTCCAGAGTCGGCACCAGAATACCCTCGGAAATTTCGGTCCGTATGCGTTGCAGCCCGTCTTCGATCTTTCCGACCTCCGATGGGGTGAGAATACCTATGGTCCCCAGCATTCTGGCGTGGGCGATACTACCGGCGATATCCCACGGCGCCAGAACCCAATCCAGATCAAGCGACTGTGTAAAATCACGCACAACAGCCGCAGTCGATTCCGTAAAACGCCCTTTCCACATGGGCACAACTCCTTTCGGAAAAATTTCAGGATGAATAGACGCAACCTCTTCGCGAGGAAGCACCGCACTCGAGAGGAGAGAGCAAACGCTCCAGAATCTCCCCGGCCGGATGGGCGCCAAGCGCAAGCCACGAAGCGACCTGCAGGTGAAGACACTTCACTCCTCCCCCTCCGCACCGCAGATATTCTATACCTCCGACACCTCCGTGCGCGAGGGAACGCCATGTTCGAGGCCGGTAACGACGAAGAAATCGCCTCTGCGCGGCGGGGAGAGAGAGAATGCGCAAGCGCGCGGCGTGGCAGTGGAACTCAGTCCAGGAAGAGCGATCCCGCTTCAGAGCTTCTTCAAGGAGGCCGATCGCTCCTTCCGATTCGCGTTTTCCGCAGAGTCGAACCAGCCAGGGGCATGTGAGCCAGAAAGAAGTCGGAAACGGCGTGGCGCCCTTGAGGGGAGTGCACTGAATCACAGCGGGAAAACCTTTCGAACAGCGCCGGGCGATTGCCGAAACCAGGGAGGGGTCGAAAACACGTCCTTTCATCTGTTTCAGTAGAAGCGCGTCGTCCGCTCCCGAGAGCGGCTCTGCAAAAAGAAGGGGGCGAATACGCCCCCGGGAGAAAAGCACTGTATTCTTCTTCACTTCGCAGGCTTGCTCCGTTTCTTGGAAGCTTTGGCATTGTTGAGCTTGCTGTTGAGATCCGCGATCTTTGCCTCGCTGGCCTTGAGGTAGTTAGAAAGCTTCTTCTCGAAAGAGTCCCGGGGGTCTTCGGGTGCGTTTGCTGCTCCCCGCGGATTGAAAGAAGAAGGAGTCGGGCGGGGAGCTTCCATTTTCTTGAGAGAAAGATCGATTCGCCCCTTTTCGTCGATCTTTATAACGCGTGCCTGTACCTCTTGGCCAAGCGCAAGAATGTCCTCGACTTTTTTGACGAAGCCGTGGGACAGTTCAGAGATATGTATCATCGCCCTCTGTCCGTTTTTAATGCGCACAAAGGCGCCGTAGGGCATGATCTGTTCTACGACGCACGCAACCACTTCACCCGGTGCAAGGGGAGTGATTTCTCCCTTTTTTTCATCTGCCATGCGGTTGTCTACCCTCCACGATTTTTTGATGAATCATTAGCCGCTTCATTCTCGTTCCAAACTGTACCGCTGTTCGTTTCCGGTGGAAACCACCTCCGCAGGCTGCGACTGAGCGCTATTGGACATCGATCCATCTCCATTCAAGTCCGCTCCCGGGGGAAAAATTTCTGACGAGCAACAAGCCCCGGGCTTTCCACGCCCTCCGAGGATTATACCAAACAAGAAGCGTTCCTCTCTCCTTGTTCAGAACACTTTTCAGCAATCCGTCTTCAAGCACCGGACAGTACAGCGCCAGAAGAGACTCTCCCGTCTTGAGGAAGCTCGTTCGTCCGCGAAACCACGGAAGACGGTTCCGCACATCGAGCGGCAGAGGCGATATTCTGCCGAGGCCCTTCAGGCAACGCACGGAAAATCCGCTTACGGAGTGGGAAGAGATTTTTTTATCGCGAATCACCCTCCGTCCTTTCACGGAGAGATCTTTTTCGAAGGAGAACACGCCGCCACGCACACGTTCCCGCAACTCTCCGGCGACGCCTTTCGGCATGCGGAAACCTTTGGCCGAAACGTCCATCCCGGTTCCGTACAGCGCGGAACCGAGCACTCGCTCGGGAGAGCGCAACGGACGTGTTGCAACGACCCTGGCTACGGTATGGAGCACGACATCCCGCCCTTCCGGACGAAGGGAACGCACACGTGCCTTTCCGAGAAAAATACGGGCAAGATAAGTGCGGATATCGTCACGGTTCACCGTGTTCCTCGCCTAGAGCCGCAAGGGCTTTCACCATACGCGAGAAGGGTTCCAACAGATCCATCGTAGCCGCAGCCTCCACAAGGATTGCGGAGACGACCTTCGCTTCCTCCTCTTTGGCTTTTGGCAGGGGGAGGGACAGTCTGAGCGGTGCGCTGACCGAATCCGCCTGGACAAGATAGGATCCCGGATCGTTCTGTTTTTCCATGTCGCCGGTCGCATCGAGCGGAGAACGGCTGGTAGGCGCCAGAAGCGCCGTTTTTGCCTTTGCAATTCGCGACAGCGGTTCGAGGAGATCGGTATCCCTGCAGACCCATAGAAGTGGCTGTACTTCCACAGCCCCCACGATGCTCTCAAGGATCAGTTCCTCTTTGAGGTAGACGTCCAATGCGCTGCCGTAGAGAATTTTCTCTATTCGTGAAGGCCTGATGGGATCGGTATACCGAAAATCGGAGGGAATTCCCCGGAAGTCCGTTACCAGAACCGCTCCGCGAAAAACACCTTCAGTACCGTCCACGAGGACATATCCTAGATTTTTCGTTCCCGAATGCGATGCCAACGCGGTCATGCTCCTCTCCGATCAGGCGTACAAATCGAATTTCCCGGTTCCGAGGAAAGAAGGACGAGGCCGGCTCTCCTCGGCATCTTCTTCTTTTTCCCTGTTTCCTGCTTTACGCCCTTTTCCTCGGTTTCCGCCTTCTTTTTCTCGTTCCTCTCGGCGCTTCTTTCTTCCGAGCCGTTCTTCTTCAGCTGACGATTCGGTAGGCTGTACCGACGCATCACGGTGCTCGGCGGCGGCAAGACCTTCTCCCTGCCGCGCCGCCTGTCCGGCTACTGCGGCGGGATCGCGAGTCTGCTGCGCCGTATGCTCCAGGTTCCAGTGCGCCAACTGCAAGTTTACCGGCGTTACCACAAGCCTCCCCTCCTTTCGCTAAGGTCCCTGCCTCGAATCAGTAGTCGTATGGTTTGACTTTGATCTCTCCTTCGTCGTAAACAAAGGAGCAGAACTGCTGTTTCTCCCGAACAATATATGTCATTCCACGGATGGATACCGTAACGCCGGGGTAGCAGCTCCCTTTGACGCGGACGCAGCCTCTCGTCTTGCTGTTCTCCATCTGCTCTTCGATGATTTTCAGCTCGTCGCGTGCCGTCTTGAGCTGGTTCTGCATCTGAAATTTGGCTTTGGTGAGGCTGATCATGAGCGCACGTTTATTCTCGTCGAGCTGCTCGACCTCCTCCGCCTTCTTGAGGAAGCCGAGATTCGCTTCCACCTTGGTCGCCTTTTCTTCCGTCTCCGCAAGCAGCGAGAGGATCGCTTTCTTTCGCTCCGTGATCTCCGGTAGAACACCGACGATTACTTCCGTTTTGGTTCCCATTTCACTTCCGAGAGTAAGGCAGACGACTTCGAGCCCGGCTTGAATCTTTCCCCCGGCGATCTGCGCCTTGTTGCCGCCCATCACATTGATCCTTCCGTGAGCGGCGATGTCGCTGTGAAGCACTGCGTTTGTTACGGAGATGTCCTTTCCGCTCCGGATCTTCGCCTGGTCGATAAATCCGGCGGTTATATCTCCGGAGGCTTCCAGGAGCGCCTTGTTCATCCCTCGGACTCCGCCGCTGATCATGATATTGCCTTTGCTCGAAAGGCGGGCGCCTTCCACGACTCCGCGGATTTCTATATTGCCGGATGTAGAGATCTCAAAACCTTCCCGTACCGCTCCGTTCACAAGCACGGCGCCGATGAAGTTGATGTTGCCCACGCTGTAGTCCACATCTCCGTCTACTTGAAAGACCGGGACAACGTTCAGTTTGTTTCCCTTCAGCACGAGGTTGCCGTCGATCATGGAAAGGAGGGATAGTCCGTCCTCGCTGACATACGTCCCCGCCCCGGCGGGAAGCATACGGTCCTTGCCGTTTTTCGCCTTCAAGGGAACCCCCTTGACCGTGACGCCCGGGCTCCCTTCGGTCGGAGGAACTTTGCTCGCAAGCAGCTGGTCTTTCAGAATGACGGTCACCGAACTCAGATTCTTCAGATCCACCTTCTCCTGCTCGTCGACTTCTTTCGGTTTCGCACTACCGAACTCGACTTTGTACTCTATTTCGGCATCCTCGCCGTCGACAGGGGAAACACCGTGCGCGACGGGGACCCACATCCTTCCGTTCTTCTCCGAGAGCATCGAGGCGACAATACCAGAATCCACCCCTTCCACGACGCCGTTCTCCTTCAAAAAAAGCAACGCCTGATCCAGCGTCGGCCAGAGTCTGTCCGCGAACGGCGGTTCGATCCAGAGTTCGGCGATCAGTCCGTCCGAACTGATCCGTACTTCCATCTCCGCATCCTTTTCCTTCGAAGGATCCCTTTCGGCGACCTTCACCGGACCGGATAACTGTTCATGTGCGAAGGCGCTGACGGCCGCCGCATCGCAGTTCTCGACTCCCTTGGATTTCAGAAAGCCGACGATAGCGGGCACCGAGAATTCCGCGTCCTCCTGCGCCGTGAGATAGATTCCGTCCTCGCGAACCTCCATTCGATACTTGTCGACTATCATGAACGTTCCTCCTCGGCGCGTCGGTATATTGTTCACCCGCGCTGTCGCGGAAGCAGCGCTCTCCGCGAGAGTATGCTCCAGAAAAAGAAGGATCTTCCGTCCCTCCGCAGGCCGTCTATGCTCGAACTGCAAGCAAAGCGCGGAGGGAACCCAGCGCCTTGCCGTGAATCTGCGATACTCTGGATTCGGTCACCCCGAGGATCTTGCCTATCTCCTTCAGGGTAAGCCCTTCATAGTAATAAAGCGAGATGACCTGCATCTCTCTCTCCGGGAGGGATTTGAGCGCCGCTGCAACACGCAATACTTCGTCCTCTTCCTCGAGGAGTTCTCCGGCCCCGGTTCCCTCGTCCGGAACGATTCCTTCGCGGCTTACATCCCCGTCTTCGAGAGCAAGCACTTCGTCGAGAGAAACTATATAACTCCGACTCGACAGTTCCAAAGCCTCGCGGTATTCCCTCTCGTCCATGCCCATGGCCTCCATGAGAGCGCTGTCGGAAAGGCTCCCCTTCTCCTGCAGAACCGTCTCCATCGCCCTCCCGAGCCTCTGAAGCTTCTCTCTTCCGGTCCTGGAGATCCAATCGTACTTCCGCAGTTCATCCAGGATAGCCCCCCGAATCCGAGGTACGGCGAATGTCTGGAAGGAAAATCCCTTCGAGATGTCGAAACGGTCGATCGCATCCAAAAGACCGAAGACGCCGAAGCTGAGAAGATCGTCGTAATCCAGCCCCGATGGAGGTGAAACAGCCATTCTTGCAACGACGTATTTCACCAAAGGAAGGTAACGTTTGACGATGTTTTCCCTGCTTCTCTCGTCTCCGGAACGGAGAAACTCTATCCATAACTCGGCATCGGAGGATTTGAGAACCAACAGAACGCCTCCCCTAGCTTCGAAATATCCAATACAATAGCACGATACCTCCGAGAAGGAAAAGGAGTCCCATGAAGGTCTTTTTTACGACGCGGGAAATATCGCCGCCTGCGCCCAAGGAAAACATGGGGGCCGTCTTCAGACGGAGATCGGCGCTTATCTTCGCGACGCCCTCGATCCCTTTGCTGACGGAGAGTTTGATAAGCGACTGCCCGCTAGGCAGTTTTTCTACAGAGATCACGGGAAATACCGGACGCTCCCCCGCCCTCTCCAGAATTTTATTGATGATGCTCGAAAGCCCCCCGGATTTTTCAATTTCCACAACAATATAGTCGCCAGGGATGATTTCCGAAACCGGCTTCCCCTTCACAGGATCGAGCAGAGGCTTGCAGTGAATCTGTACCGTAGCGATGGAAGTAGAAAGCGGAACCTCGGGCGTTTTCTCGACAGCCGGAGGTTCGCTCTGTTCTCCAAGCCCGGCCATGTCGAGACGCGCCTTGTTGAACGTTTCGGTCGCTATTTCGAAGACAAGCTCGTTGTGATAAAGCGAAGAAAAGGATTTTTCAAGGGTGGCGACGAGCTTTTCCTTGTTTTTCGGCGAAGTGTGCAGCACATTGACGGCGGTTGGCGAAAAGACGTCCCTGAGAAGTTTGAGCACCTTGGGAAAAAGGTTTCTGTCGGGGTTGTTCCCCATTTTTTGAATGCTGTTCCTGACCGCTTCCCAATCGGCGAGTATGTCGAAAGTTTCGGGCAGCGCCCGGGAACTGATCCACAAGGTCTGGTCAAGGATCTCCCCGGAACTCCCTTTGGCGACGATACACGCAGCCCCCCCCAACTCGCCCCGCTTTCGCGTTTCAAAACGTATCTTGATCGCGATAAACGCGGGAGAAAGGGTCTGGACAAGGGAGAGAATATGCGCAGGATCGCCGGAGGTGGAGGCGAGAATTACTCCGAGAGCTTCGCGAGTACAGCCGAAAAGGGTGCACAGCTCCTCCACCGAATCGGGAGGAAGAGTGTCCACGAGAGAACGCTTCTCCGCGCCTTCCTGCTCAGGGGACAAGGAAGGCGCGCCACCGTCTTCCATGCCGGCAAGAGTTTCATGCTCCTGGTCCATTTGCACCTCTCCCTTCGGCGTCTCCGTCAAATCTCGATCTTCCCCTTCCCAAGAACCTTTACGGTGAGCATCCAGGTCATTGTGGAGAACTCAACAGTACGCCCCTTGTTTCCTCCTACATCGGAATTCACGAGGGGGATGCCCGTCTTTTTCAACAGCTCGGTCGTCTCCTTGGCGTTCCTGCTCCCGACGGCGAGAAAGTCCGTCTCGGCTCCGGGGAGAGCGAACATCTGCGATCCTCCGGCAAGCTTCGCCTTCAAACGGGAACGAAGGGCTCCCTTCGCGCAGACCTCGTTGATCAGCGCGGGCACCGCCGTATCCGCGAACTTTCCGGGCTTTTCCAAAGCCTTCTCTCCGGCGCCGCGGCTGTCGGGCAGCATGATATGCACCATGCCGGCAACTTTCGCCGTCTGATCGTAGAGCACAAGACCGATGCACGAACCCAGTCCCAGCGTCATCAACATTTCGGGAGCGGACACGACGATGAGGTCCGCCATCCCCACATGATGTGCCTTTTCCATGGTTCAGAGCACCTGCAGCTTTCTAAAGAGGATGTCGAACGATCCCGGGTCGGGAAGCATAACGACTTTTCCGGAGACATTCTTCTCCATGTCGCCGACCTTGAGCGTCGTATCGACGATAAGGGCATACTCGCCGGTCTGCCCGAAGATCGATGCGATCACCTGAAGGATGGATCCCATCATGTCGTGGGCAACCCCCGGAACGGAGATGCTGTGCGTCCCTCCCATGAGCACGTTGATCGCGTTCAAAAAGGAACTCAGGATGATGTTTCCCACTTCAGTGAGCGCGCTGTCCCGCATCTCGGCGGGGATATCCTCCAGCGTCATCCCGCCCATCTGGTGGCTGATCAGGAGATCCACGAGGCTCTGCGCATCCGCTTCATCCTGAAAGAAGATAAGGCTGCACGTGAACTCCCCTTCGGAACGGACGAAAACTGCGGAGATCTCTTTGAGAGGATCGCCGTAATACTCCGCAAGTTCGTAGATGGAAACAAGCTCCGCTTTCGGCACATCCATGTCCACTGTGCGGGAGAGCATGACTGAAAGTGCGGTCGCGGCGTTTCCCGCACCGATGTTGCCGACTTCGCGCATGGCATCCAGCTGCATGTTGCTGAAATTTTCAATATCCATGAGGTATGCCGCGTCCTTCCTTACCGAATTTATCTGCCGTGCAGCCCCGCCACGTCGAGAATGAGCGCCACGTTGCCGTCTCCGAGAATGGTTGCGCCGGCTATCCCCTTGATCTTGGAGAGAAAACGCCCGAGCGACTTGATGACGATGTCCTGCTGGCCGATCAGTTCGTCGACGATGAAACCGATCCTCGTTTTGCCCGTCTTGACGACAACGACCGGGTACTCGTCGCTCTCTTCCGCGGAAGCTCGCGGCGTGTGGAGCATCTTCGAAAGATCGCAGAGGGTGAGCACTTCTCCGCGAAGCAGGGTGGCAGGTGTGCCGTGCACTGTCTTGACGTTTTCCTTCTTCACCAGGATGGTTTCCTCGACGTTCTCCAAAGGGAGGGCGTATGTCTCGTCCCCGACCTTGATCAGAAGCGCAAGGACGATCGCAAGCGTGAGGGGCAGTCTGACGAAGACACGGGTGCCGACTCCCAGTTCGGTGGAGATGTCGAACTGACCGCCGAGCGATTCCACTTTCGTCTTGACGGCATCCATCCCCACTCCTCTGCCGGAGACGTCGGTGATCTTTTCCGCCATGCTGAAGCCGGGGAGGAAGATGAGGTGGATGATCTCCTCGTCGCTCATGGCGGCCGACTCTTCCTCGGTGATCACTCCGTTGGAGAGCGCCTTGGCGCGGACCTTCGCGGCGTCGATCCCCTTGCCGTCGTCGGTGACCTCGATGATGACGCCGCTCCCCTCCTGATAAGCCGAGATCTTGATGATTCCCTTGGAGGGTTTACCCGCTTTCTTCCGGTCCTCGGTCTTTTCGATGCCGTGATCTATGGAGTTTCTGATGATATGTACCATCGGCTCGCCGATCTCGTCGATGACCGTTCGGTCGAGTTCGGTCTCCTGCCCTTCCATGACCAATTCGATCTCCTTGCCGAGCGTCTTGGAAAGATCGCGCACAAGGCGGGGGAAACGCTCGAAGATGAACGAGACGGGGACCATCCGCAGCTTGGTTACAAGTTCCTGTATATCGCCGGAAATACGGCCGAGCTGCGAGAGCGGATCGTCGAACTCCCGCAGGTGCGCCTCCTGGACGAGGCGTTCTATACGGGCGCGACCGATGACCAGCTCGCCGACGAGGTTCATGAGCTTGTCGAGACGCCCGATATCGACGCGAACCGTTTGGCTCTGCTTCTTGGCCGTTTCCGATTTCCGCTGGGAGGGCGCCGCCGACTGGGTTGGGGAAGAGGGGTGTTTTTCTTCATGAGCCGCCGGGGCGGATTTCACCTTGGGCTCCGTTGGTCGGGAAACCTCGGCGGGTTCGCCCGCTCCGGCTTCAAGTACATCCTCCGCCGCAGGAGCGGTTCCGTCCGGAGAAGCCGACAGCTCTCTAATTCCGACCGAGGCAACCTCGCTCACTCTATTGACGGCGTCCTTCAGCGCGTCCGCCTTGTGATGGGTAGAGACGTATACGAGGAAATCGTGCGCGAATTCCTCGTTCTCCAAAGCTTCCACGGGAGGAACGGTCTTGATGATATCTCCCATCTCGTCGAGTCTGCTGACGACCATATAGGCGCGGGCGGCTTTCAAGAGACAATCCGAAGAGAGGGTGACCGACGCCTCGAAAACGCCGAACCCGAGAGCTGCCGCTTCGGAAACCCACTTTTTTTCCTGGCCGGAGAGTTCTTCATCCAACGTACTCTTTGCAACCGATGACTCCGCTCCGCGATTGGTCGTCGAGCCTCTGATGGCCTGAACGAGTTCCGCGGTATCCACGGAAGCGTCGCTTCCGACGGTCCGGATGGCGTCGACCATCGACTGGAGGGTGTCGAGGGCTCGGAAGAGTAGATCGATATCCCCGGCGTTCAGTGAATACTCACCTTTTCGGACGGCGTCGAGCATGTCCTCCATGGCGTGGGTGAGCGAAGCCATCCTGTCGAAACCCATTGTAGCCGACATCCCTTTGAGAGTGTGGGCCGACCTGAAGATCTCGGCGATCGCCTCCGAATTTCCCGGATCTTTTTCGATCACGAGCGTAAGATCGTCGAGGTGCTTGAGGTTGTCCCCCGCTTCATCGAGGAAAGCCCCCATATACTGGCTCATATCCATATTCGTCATGGCAGATCATCTCCAGCCTTGTAAAGTCGTGTCATGTCTCTATTCTCTCACGCTTCGGACCATAGCCTCGGGGATGGAATAGAGCGGAAGCAACTCGTCCACCACACCCTGTTCGACGGCGGCCTTCGGCATTCCGTACACCACGCACGTCTCCTGAGATTCGGCGATAATGCGCGCCCCTTTCGACTTGAGCGCGGAAGCCCCGTCGGCGCCGTCGCGACCCATTCCCGTAAGGATGACGCCTACAGTGTTGCCCCCGACCTCGTCCGCTACGCTCAGGAAAAGGATGTTCGCGGACGGCTTCACGGAGAGAAGCGGCGGAGCATCCGAAAGAGCGCAGACAAGCTTGCCCGGCGACCGTTTTCTCACAACCATATGATACCCTCCCGGAGCGACTACGGCTAGCCCCGGACGCAATTCCGTACCTTCCGCCCCTTCCACGACATCCAGTTCCGAGAGAGAGTCGAGGCGTTTCGCGAAGGAGAGCGTAAAATCCTTCGGCATATGCTGCACGATGACGATCGGCACAGGGAAATCTCCGGGTATCTGTGAAAGCAGCTGCTGCAACGCTCTGGGACCTCCCGTCGAAGAGGCTACGGCGACTATTTCCGGCCGCCCCTTTCTCCACCGCGCGGAGAACTGCTCCACGGGACGCTGAAGAGGCGGCGGTAGAGACTGCGAGCGAAGCTCGCGCCGCTCTCGGGCAACCGCAATACGCGCCGTGCTCGCCGCCAAGACCTTTGCAATGAGATCGGAGGAGACGTCCCGCATATTAAGCGAAACATGCCCCGAAGGTTTGGCAACGAAATCGACCGCTCCTGCCGAGAGAGCCCGTAACGTAATCTGGGCGCCCTCCTGCGTGAGACTGCTCACCATGATCACAGGGAGAGGGCGACGCTTCATGATCTCTTCAAGAGTTGCCAGACCGTCCTTTTTAGGCATCTCGACATCGAGCGTAATCACAGTCGGAGAAAGCTCTTCGATCTTTCGAAGGGCATCCTCGCCGTCCCGCGCGGTTCCGACGACCTCCATCCTCGGATCCGCTCCCAGTATATCGCTGAGCACCTTCCTCATGAAAGACGAATCATCAACTACAAGCACTCGAATTTTCGACTCTGCCATGACTATTCCCTTCGCTCTCTATAATTGACGTCCCGCAAGTTCCTGCTGACGAATGTATCCTCCAAGCGGCTTTTCTATAAAAGCGGGCATCCCTTCAAAGGCAACTCCCAACTCCCATACATTGTTTTTCGGAAACTTCCGGACCAGCTTGCCCACCAGCAGATGCTTTTTCTCCTGAAGCGGAATCTCGACCAAATAGCGCGCCCCCTCGGGAAACAGGCGCTCCTTCTCGGGGAGCACGACAAAGCCAATGCCGCCCAAGCTGATATCCTTCGCGTTGACAAACGCCCACTCTTCTTTTTCGGGTCTGTACTCCTCGCCCTCAAGGCGGAAAAAACCGACTTTCAAGAGACACGGCACGCGAACAAAAAAACGCCGCTGTATCTTGCGAGCCTCTCCGACGGGGATCACCCAGAGAAGAGGAAGAGCATCGCGGACCAATCCCTTCGATATGGAAACCACCGAGAAAAACAGGGCGCCTCCCGTCTCCACGCTCATCTTGAGCTGCACGTTACGATGCACGGGGAGAAGCGCTCCCCCCATCATCGGGTGGGCAAGCCCCACGGCCTCGGTATCGACATCCTCCAACCTTGAGGGGTAAGTACCTTTATAGAGCCCCGCGTCGATTATAAGCGACACCTTGCTTCCGATACAGCCGGCCAGCATCGCGAGAAATTCGCCGGATTCCATGATCATCCTCCCAGTCCCAAGCTTCTGGCGAGACGAAAGAAGAATGATTTCACACCTCTTCCCGCCGGGGGCTCCACCTCGTCGTCGATTCTCGCAAGTTCGGCGGCTAGGGCGGCGATATCTCTGCTCGCCTGGCACGTCGGGTTCGCCAGAAAAAACGGAATACGCATCCGTACTGCCTTTCCGACATTCTCATCCAGAAGTATCGCCCCGCCGTAGGCCACCGAAAGACTGAGAAATTGGTTCGCGGCCATCTGAATTCTCTCGGCGACTTCGCTTCCCTCCGAACGGGAAGTCGCCATATTGACAACAAGAGTAATCTCGATCTTGCTTCCGGTATTGATGGCCAGCGTTTTGAGTACGCCGTACGCATCCCGTATCGAGGTGGGCTCCGGTGTTGTGATCAAGATCGTCAAATCCGCAGCCACGCCGAACGAAAGGGTGTTCCTATGGATTCCGGCCCCGGTATCGATCAGCAGTATGTCGGCGACGCCCTCCAAAGCGGCCAGCTTGTCAATAAGAAGCGACTGCGCGTCATCTCCGAGTTCAGCAAGCTCCTGAACTCCCGGTCCACCCGGGAGCAGCAGCACACCGTTGTCCAAAGCGACAAGTACCTCGTCCACGCTTCGCTGGCCTTTCACAAGATGAGCCAGTGTATATTTCGGCGAGATGCCGCAGAGCAAATCCACATTCGCCATCCCGAGATCGGCGTCGAGAATCACAACGCGCTTCCCGGTCTTGGAGAGCGCCATTGCGAGGTTGACGGCAAGGTTGCTCTTTCCCACGCCGCCTTTTCCGCTGAGTACGGCTATCGAGCGTAGGCCGGAAAGACCGCGAACGCCCCTTCGGCGACTTTCAACGATTCGCCGAAGCTCTCCCGCCTGATCATGGTGCGGCGCTACGCGCTCACGCACCGCCGCCATCCCCCTTCTTCTTAAGAAGCAGTTCGGCCAGCCGGGATCCCTTGGCGACTTCGATATCGTTCGGAACGTTCTGCCCGGTCGTAAAAAAGGAGACTGGTTTATCGAAATCGAGCAGAATATTCAGCAACGCGCCGTATGTCGTGGTCTCGTCGAGTTTTGAAAACAGCACGTGGGTAAGGGGGATGACCCCCATTCGCTTGATGACGTCGAGCATATCCCGGTACTTCATATTCGCCGGAAGCACAAGATGCACCGCATCGGGACGGAACGCTTCGTAAAGCACCCGGATCTCCTCCACTCGGCGGCTGTCCTTTTGCGAACGCCCGGCCGTATCGAGAAGGAGAAGATCCGCCTTCCTATAGCGGTCCACGATGTCCGGAATCTCGTTGGCGTCGTAGACGACATCGATAGGCACGCAGAGAATCTTCGCGTAGGTCCTCAGCTGCTCGGGAGCGGCGATACGGTACGTATCGGCCGTAAGAAAAACGACATTTTTCTTCTCCCAGAGAGAGTGTATCGCCGCCAGCTTGGCAATCGTGGTTGTTTTTCCCACTCCGGTAGGACCTATGAGCATAACCCGTCCGCCGCCGAGAGCATCCCAGGTATTATCGGCGGCGACAGGAATTCTTCCTGCAAGCCACTCCGAAAAATTTGAACTCGGGGTTGCCGATTCGTATTCTCGCACGAGTTTCCGCGCATGTTCTTCGCTTACATCCTCCGCAGTCAGGTGGAAAAGAAGTTCCTCCATTTGCGGAAGCCGCCGCCCGCCGTCTTGGAAGGAGATTTCGGACAACCGGGGGATCACGGGAAGCGGCGAAGTTGCTTCCTTCTCCGATTCCAGTCTTTTAAGTACTCTGTCGAGACGATCCGAAAGTTCGCCGACCTCGCGTTCAAGTTTCGTCCTGTACTCCAGCTCCGAAACGGTTTTTTTTTCGGTGGCAAGCTCGCGGCCGCGTGCGGAAATTTCCGCCCTGTCGGGATCGGCGGCCGGCCGCGGAAACATATTCGGCGGCGTTTTCGCCACAGGCGAATACACTCCTGCACCCGCAGGAGCGCTTCGCCCGGAGAGCAGGCCTGCCTCGGTCGACGTGACCCCCTCTTCGGAGGCCGCCATGGCCTGTTTGAACTCGAGCAATTTCTGAAAGGCAGCCAGCCGCTCTTTCTTCTCGCTGTCCGTTTCGCTTCTTTTCTCCTCGGTTTCAAGGATCCCCGCAGTCACCTGAAGCACAGTCCGGCGAAAGAACCCGAGGAATCCTCCGGTTTTTACAAGGCGCTGGGAGAGGATGGCAGCATCGGGTCCGAGACGGTCGCGCGCCGTCCGGAACGCCTCCGCTTCGTCGTTTGCTTCGAAGGTAATCTGAGATCGCACACGCATAGCCATTTACTCCACCATCCCGATCGATTTGAGCTGTACGCCCTGAGATATTTCATTATAGGATATCACGAACAACGTTGGCAACGACCCTTCAAGAATTCGGCGCACAATAAGACGGACATCGGGGTGTACCAGAAGCACGGGAACAAAACCCTTCATGGACATCTCCTCCACCGCCCGCGCCACGACCGCCATCATCTTCTGCACCTCGCGGGGATCCATATTGAACTGCCAGCCCCGCATCAGATCGCCGTCAACGGCCTCCTTCACCTTCTGCTCCCAGTTGGGGGAAAGAGTGGCGACGGTGACGACGCCGGACTCGTCCTGAATCTTGAGCGTAATCAGCCGGGCGAGCGACTCGCGCACCCGCTCGGTGAGGAAATCGACGCTCCGTGAAACCTTTCCGTAGTCCGCCAGAGATTCGAAGATGCTTACGAGGTCCCGCACAGGAACCTGCTCCCTGACGAGATTCTGCAGAACTTTCTGGATCTCCCCGAGCGAGAGGGCGGACGTCATCTCGTCGACCACCGCGGGCGCGGCTTCCTTCACCATGTCCGTGAGCTTCTGCACCTCCTGCCGCGTCAGCAGGTCGGCTCCGTACCGTTTTATGGTCTCGGAAAGGTGCGTCGCCAGTACCGACGGCGCGTCGACAACCGTGTACCCCATGGACTCGGCCTTGTCGCGCATCTCCGGGGGAATCCAGACGGCGGGCAGCCCGAAGGCCGGCTCGGTTGTGGGAATCCCGACGAGATCCTCTTCCGCGCCCCCGGTATTCATGGCGAGATAGTGATCCGGGAGCAGCTCTCCCCTGCCTGTCTCGGCTCCCTTGACACGGAGAATGTACTCCGTCGGCTTGATCTGAATGTTGTCGCGGATTCGTATCGGCGGGACGACGATTCCAAGCTCCATCGCCATCTGCTTTCGGATCGTTCCGATACGGTCGAGCATGTCTCCCCCCTGAGACGGGTCCACAAGCGGGATGAGGGCGTATCCTATCTCCGCCTCCATCGGATCGACCGTCAACAGGCGCATCACATCCTCCGGAGAAGCGGGAGCGGGTTTCGGCGCTTCGCCTGCGGGAGCGCCGGGGGCGCCTTCCTTGCGCCCCTCCCTCTTCTTGCCGCCGACCTCCTCCTGGATTTTTCCCTCACGGTATACCCAGTACCCCATCAGGCAGAGAAAAGCTCCTAGAAGCAGGAAAGGAATCTTGGGAAGACCAGGCACCAATGCAAGAGCGAAAAGAAGCACGGATCCGATGAAAAGGGGCCTCGGATACGCGGTAAGCGAGGAGAAGATATCCTTGCCGAGGTCCGTCTGCCCGGCGGCGCGGGTCACGATGACGCCTGTCGCCGTCGAGAAGAGCAGCGCGGGAATCTGAGAGACCAGACCGTCGCCCACGGTCAGAAGGCTGTAGGTCGAAAGCGCTCTCTCCAGGGGAAAGCCCCGTTGCAGGACGCCGATGGCAAGACCGCCCACGATGTTGATGATCGTGATGATCAGGCCGGCGATAGCGTCGCCCTTGACGAACTTGGAGGCGCCGTCCATCGCTCCGTAGAAGTCCGCTTCCCTTTGAATGGTAAGACGCCGATCCTTGGCTCCCGCGTCGTCGATCAAACCCGCGTTCAGATCCGCGTCGATGGCCATCTGTTTGCCCGGCATCGCGTCGAGCGTAAAGCGCGCGGCAACCTCCGCAACGCGCTCGGCGCCCTTGGTGATGACGATGAACTGGATGATGACGAGTATCAGGAAGACTACCGCGCCCACGACGTAGTTTCCTCCGACGACGAACGTACCGAATGCGTTGATGACGTCGCCCGCGTCGGCCTGCAACAGAATGAGCCTCGTCGTGGAGACGTTCAGCGCGAGGCGGAAGAGCGTGACGATGAGCAGCAGCGTCGGAAAGGCGGCAAGGTCGAGCGCGCGCTGCGCGTAGAAGGTCGCCAGCAGCACGACCACGCCGATGGTGATGTTCGCCGAGAGCAGCACGTCGAGAAGCCATGTAGGCAGGGGGATGACCATCATCACGACGATGAGGATCACCAGGAAGGCCATACCTATATCCGAATAATGGAGCATTTTTTTGAATGGAGACATTCCTGCGGTGGTTTCCTGCACTTTTCCCATCCTTCCGTTCTCGTTCATATCCGTCCTATTTTACATGAAAACAGCCGATCGGCGGGGATCTTCGGAAGAGGAAACGCCGGATCGGGGCGAAGCTCCGCCTTTCTTTTTCGACCCCTTCAGCTTGTAGATGAAAGCGAGCACCTCGGCCATAGCCTTGTACAGATGCTCCGGGATCTCATCCCCTATCTCCATGGTTTCGAAAATAGCCCTCGCAAGCGGTTTGTTCTCCACCACGGGGACTCCGTGCTCTTCAGCAAGTTCACGAATCTTGGCCGCGACGAAGCCGCTCCCCTTGGCAACCAAAACAGGAGCCTCCATAATCTCGCGGTCGTATTCGAGGGCGACGGCAAGGTGCGTCGGGTTTGTGATCACCACATCGGCCTTGGGAACGGAGGACATCATTCTGCTGCGCGCCAGCTCGCGCTGCTTCTGACGGATTTTGCTCTTTATCTGGGGGTCGCCCTCCATCTGCTTGTACTCTTCTTTCAACTCCTGCTTGCTCATCTTGATCGAGCGTTCGAACTCCCACTTCTGATAGCCGTAGTCGAAAACGGCGATGACAAGCAGCAGAAAGGCAAGGCGGAAACTGAGACTGAGCAGCTTGGAAAAGAGCTGCGACACCCCGATCTCAAGGGGAAATCGGATCGCCGCGACTAGTTCGGGGGTATCTTTCTGCATCGCGAAATAGATCACCATCGCGAAAAGAGCCGCCTTGAGCAGCCCCTTGAAAAGCTCCACGAGGGAACGGAGGGAGATGACTTTTTTCAACCCCGAAATCGGGTTGAACCGATCCATTTTCGGAATCAGCGGCTTCGGTGTCAGCTCGATACCCACCTGGGCCACCGTCACAATGAGCGCGCCTATCGAGACGATCAGTCCGAGCGGGAGCCACGGCAGAATCGCGGCGGGGATCGCCTCGCGGGAGAGCACGCCGAACCACCCCGGTTCGCGTATGGTGTTTCCACCCATGAAGGCGATCATCTCGACCAGCAGGGTCTTCATAAAGGAGTACATGAATCGGCCGAAGACGACCAACGCGAAAAGGCCGGTAAGGATGACCACTGCGGCGCCGAGATCCTGACTTTTGGCCACCCGCCCCTCTTCCCGCTCCTTTCTCCGTTTTCTCGGGGTTGCAGGTTCGGTTCGTTCCTGTGCGAAGAACTGGAGATCGAATCTCAGCGCCACGCCGTGACACCCATGAGCGCGAACTCGATGAACTTCTCTATGTTCTCCGCCATCAGCTCCACGATCACAGGAAACACCACCATGAGGACGAAAAACCCGAGCGCGACCTTCAGAGGCAGGCCGAGGACGAAGATGTTCATCTGGGGCACCGTCCTGGCCAAAAAACCGAGACCGATATCCGCCAACAGAATCGCCCCGTAAAACGGGAGCACGAAACGGAGACTGAGCACGAAGGCTTGATTCAGCCAGCTTCCAAGACCGAGATCCCATGAAATCGAGAGGGCGAGCTTGCCGGGAGGAACGAGTTTCAGACTCTCCACGACTGCCTGCGTCATCAGAAGATGCCCGTTCCATCGGAAGTAGAACCACATCCCGACCAGGAACTGCAACTGACCGATGATCGAAACTTGAACCTGACTCAGCGGATCCATCACGCTCAACATGGAAAGCCCCATGCTGATGCCGATGAGTTCTCCCGAGATCTGGAGGACATACAAGGGGAGAGCGGCGAGAAAGCCCAGAAGAGAACCTATCAGCAGTTCTCGTGTTCCGAGGAGCACGAGAGCTGTCCAGTCTTCGAAGAGCACAAGGGGTACATCGGTCTGCAGCGTGCCAGCCGCGGCAAGCGTGAAGAGGAACGCAGTCCAGAAGCGAAGAGGAAGAGGGAGCGCGGAGGCGTAGAAGACAGGCGCCGTGAACATCATACCGATGAAACGGATACCCGTCAGCAGGTAGAAAACGAGCACCGGAACGAACGCGGTCTGTTCCGCAGTCATTTGATGAAGCGGTCGAGCTGACCGAAAACGAGCCGTGCGAAGTCGCCGATCTGGGCGAACATCCAGGGACCGAAGGCCACAAGCGCTATCATGACCGCCAGGATCTTCGGGATGAAGATGAGCGTCTGCTCCTGAATGGAGGTGGCCGTCTGGAGGATGCCTATAACCAGACCGACCAGCATCGCCACCAGAAGCAACGGCATCACGGCCGTCATAGAGAGCCAGATGGCGGTGCTGAGCACATCGTTCATATTCACGGGGAACATGCGCGCTCCTCCTTTCTACGAAAAACTCCGGAGCAAACTCGTCACCACGAGATTCCACCCGTCCGCCATGACGAAAAGAAGGATTTTAAAAGGGAGCGAGATCATCATGGGCGGAAGCATCATCATGCCCATTGCGAGGAGGACGCTTGCAACGATCATGTCCACGATGATGAAGGGGATGAAGATCACCACCCCCATCTGAAAAGCGGTCTTCAGCTCGCTCAGAACGAACGCCGGAAGAAGAGTCCGTGTAGGAACATCGTCCATGTTTCTGGGCTGTTCCATCTTCGACATGGTAATCATCAGCGAAAGCTCCTCCTGGCGGGTGAACTTGAAAAGGAACTCACGGATGGGATTGATTGTCCCTTCCCATGCCTGCGCGGAGCTGACCGTTCCCGCCAAATATGGAGAAAGAGCGTTGTCGTAGATTTTATTCCATGTCGGCGCCATGATGAACAGCGTCAGAAAAAGAGCGAGGCTGACGATCACCTGGCTCGGGGGCGTCTGCTGCAAGCCGATGGCCCGCTGGACGAACCCCAGAACGATCAGGATTCGGGTGAAACATGTCATCATGAGGATAATGCCCGGAGCTACGCTCAGTACCGTCAAAAGAGCGAGGATTTGAAGCGTGGTCGCCACATCGCGGGGAGATTCCGCCACCCCCAGACCGAACTGGAGGACGGGGATGGGGATGAACGGAGCGACGTCCTGTGCGTACGCCGCCATCGAGCCGAGAAAAACCATCAGCGAGGAGAAAAAAACCGCCGATCCGCTAGGCATCCGGAGTTTCATTCCAACCGGCCATCCACTCTTCATAACGCCACCTGCCTATCACGCGCGCCCCGTTCTTTCCGGAAAGGAGCGCGAGCACATCCGGTCCGCAGCGGACAATAAAAAGAACATCCCTGCCGAGCGACAAGGATGCCAAAAGGCCGAGCGTTCCCTTCGGCCGGAAAGACGCTCGTCTACCGGAAAAAAAAACCATCGAATACCCGGCGAGCGCCAAAAGGGCTATGCTCAACCCCACCTTCACCAGATAGCTCGTGAGAGAGGGAGCTTCCCCCGACGAAGCAAAGGCTGCGGCGGGAACGAAGAGAAGCAGCCCCGCAGCACCCCGAAAGACCATGGGAAGCGTCCGTACTTCTAGCCGAGAGCCTTGTTGAGGGCCTCGACCACCCTGTCGGGCTGGAAGGGCTTGACGATGAAATCGACTGCTCCGGCCTGTATCGCCTCGATGACCATCGGCTGCTGTCCCATCGCGCTCACCATGACGACCTTGGCCGCCGGGTCCAGGGTCTTGATCGCCTTCACCGCGTCGATTCCGTTCATTTCCGGCATGGTGATATCCATTGTGACGATGTCCGGCTGTATCTTCTGATAGGAGGCGACGGCTACCTTGCCGTTCTCGGCCTCGCCAACAACTTCAAAATCGTTCTTGGTCAGAATGTCCTTCAGCATCATCCTCATGAAGGCGGCATCATCAACGATCAATACTTTTCTGCCCATACTTCCACATCCCTCTCTCGGTAATAACTGAAAAGTTCATCGGCCACTACACTACAGCGAATGGACGCGACCGGCGGAGGTCACAATCTCCGTGATACGGACGCCGAAATTCTCGTCGATGACGACAACCTCGCCCTTGGCGATCAGTTTGCTGTTCACGAGAACATCTACCGGCTCGCCCGCCATCTTATCCAATTCTATCACGGAACCGGGCGTCATGTTCAATATGTCGGCGATATTTTTTCGAGTTCTTCCCAACTCTACAGTTACACGGACCGGGATGTCCGCAACGAGATCGATCTTCCCTCCGAATCCGGAAACACTCTTCTGCGTGAGCGGGACGAACTCGGCCGGGCGAACATCCACCGAGGCCTGATCATAGACGTTCCCGAAGGACGGCATGGGCTCGGTCATCCCCCCGAACGGCTGCTGTGCCGGAGTTCCGGCGTACGAAGGCGAGGGCGCCTGTCTTGCTTGCTGCTGCTGTTGCGGCGCCTGGACATGCTGCGTCTGCGAAGACTGCTCCTTCGCCTGTTTGCTTACAACAACGGCATGCACTTCGTCCGCGATTTTTTTGGCCACATCAAGAGGAAAAAGAATATCGAGCGGAAAACTGCCCAACCCTTCCATGACAAGAGATGTCGATATTCTCCAGAGGGAATCGGCAGCGTCCAAGGAGGGGAAGGGGAGCCACTCCGCTGTTTCGAGAGACGAAGAAACATTCTCCGGCATAAGGCGTTTCCCGCCCAAGAGGCTGCTCATGCTGGTGAACGCCGCACCCACAACCTGGCTCAAACCTTCTTGCGCCGCGTTGAGGTACAACTCGCTGGCTTCGTCCGGAAGATCCCTTCCCTCGCCTCCCATCATGAGATCGGCAAGGGTCAACGCTCCCCTTTTGGTTACGAGCATCGTTATCGGCGCGTTGTTCAGCCCGCCGGCGAACACCCTGAACGCAAAAGGCTCTTCCTCGGTCTCCGCCGCCATCTCCTCCTGAGAGATCGAAACAGCCTTCTTGATGCCAGCCGTGACCTCCTTCCCCGCCAACATGCCGAAAACGCTTGCGGCGGAGGAAGAAAAAAGATTGGCGACATCGTCCAGGACTTGTTGCTGTTCATGTGTCAAACCTCCGGAAGCTCCACCGCCGGAAGCCTCTCCCCCGAAAGAGCCTCCGGAAAGAAGCGCGTTAATTTCATCCTGGCTAAGAAGTTCATCAATCATCGACGGTCACTCCTTCTCTATCGGGAAGACCGCTCTCTTCATCCTCCTGAGGGATGATCTCGCTGATCTCCGCCGCAAAATTGCCGTTCGAAGTTCCGGGAACGGCTCTGAACTTCACTATGTTGCCGATACGGACATCCAGAGGATCGCCGAGGACCTCGTCCAGTTTGATCACGTCGCCTACCGACAGCTGAAGCACGTCCGCGACGCTGAGCACCGTATGCCCCAACTCCAGGGCGACGGGAACCCGCACCTTCCCCAGATTCTTCCGTATGAACTCCCCTGCTCGCTCGTCGCTCTTTCTTCCTGTGGAGGCGAACCACTGCTGCGAACTGAGCTTGTCCATGATAGGCTCCATGAGGAAATAAGGGATGCAGATGCTCACCATCCCTTCGACTTCGCCCACCTTCAGCTTGAGTATCACCAACAACACCATATCCGTTCCGGGGCAGATCTGGACAAAGAAAGGGTTGCTCTCCAGATTCTCGTACCGAAAACGGACGTCCACTACAGTGCTCCACGCCTCTTCGAGGAGTTCGAGCATCCGCATGAGCATACGTTCGACCACGGTCCGTTCTATATCGGTCAGCTCTCTGATCTTTCCGGAAAACTCGCCCCTGCCTCCCAACATCCGGTCGATGATCGCGAAAACGAGATTCGGGTTGATCTCGATAAGCGCGTTTCCGCTGAAAGGATACATTTCGAGAATACCGATCACCGTGGGCTGCACCAGAGAGCGGATAAATTCGTCGTAGGCGAGCTGATCCACCGAAGCGATCTCCGCGGAGACCATCGACCGCACCATCGTCGACATTGTCGTGGTCAACTGACGGGTGAAGGACTCATGGATCATCTGAATAGCCCGCAACTGGTCTTTGCTGAATTTGTCGGGGCGGCGGAAGTCGTAGCTCTTGATCTTCTTCTCGTCCGAAGCGCGAGTTATGGAGTCGACATCCACGCTCCCCGTGGACAGCGCTTCCAGTAACGAGTCGATCTCGCTTTGCGACATCACATCAGGTGTCACGATACCCCGCCTCCTTCCCGAGTTTTCATGACCGAGAACATCTCACTGAAGAATGAAACCTTCGAAAAGCACCCTGACTACGGGGGCTTTATCACGCACGGAGGGCATCATCGCGTTCACGGTTCTTTTTATGTCCTCGGCGAGCTTCATGATTCCCTCGGCGGTCGTCAGGTCGTCGAACACCCTGTCTTTGACGAGCAGGATAACCTCGTTGCGTACACGCGCAATCCAACTTGGAGAGGAAACCATCTCCAAGGCTCTGGCGCTGCTGGTCTCGAGCGAGAGTTTGAAGTTCGCCACGTGATTTCCCGCACCGGAAAGATTCGCGATGAAATCACCTACGAAATATACTGGCCCGGGCTCCTCGATTTTGACGGACGTGGCGCCCTCAGGGTTCAGCCATGTCCTCCCGACCATTATACCGCCTCCGAAACCGACGGAGAACAGAAGGATCGCCATAATCAAAAAGATAACAATTCGCTTCATCGTCTTCTCCTCCTACTGTTTCGGATACTGCGAAAGAAACACAAGATCGACCCTGCGATTCAATGCCCGGTGCTCGGGCGTGTCGTTCGGAACAAGCGGACGATTGGGGCCGTACCCCACCGCCTGAAGCTTCAACGGATCGAAACCCGCTCTCTCCTGCAAATACGATGCGACCGCAGCCGCACGGGCGGACGAGAGACCCCAGTTATCCCGATAGATTCCACCGCGCAGAGGAACGGCATCCGTATGCCCCTCGACTGCCACGGCAGGGACCGAGTCCTTGATGAACTCGGCGATCTTGAAAAGGACACGCATCCCCTCCGGCTTGATCTCAGCCCGCCCCGACTCGAAAAGAAACTGATCCGAAAGAGACACCGTCACTCCGCGCTGGTCGATACGGACGACGATCTCCTTGTCGAGCCCCTCGGTACGCAGATAGTTGCGAAGGTTGCGCGCTATCTGCTGGATCTCGGGGGTAACCCTGGGCGACTCTCCCGCATGCTGCGCGGGCTGCCCCCCGAAGATAGCCGAATCCTCCTGCACGGCTTTGCCTCCCGGCATGAAGCCGATCGCGCCTTTGAAAGAGAGGATCATCAGCTCGAACTTTTGCACATCGATGGACGACATGGAAAACAGCAGCACGAAAAACGTAAGCACCAGCGTGACCATATCGCCGTAGGTGACAAGCCACAAAGGTGCTCCGGGAGAAGTATCCTCCTTTTTTTTCCTGCTGCGGGCCATTTACGCCCCTCCTTCCTTCGCCGCCTTCGCCTTCTCCTCGAGCGCCCTGCGGAGAGCGGGGGCAAGAAAGACCTTGAGCTTCTCCTCGACGATGCGCGGATTTTCACCCGCCTGGATGGAGAGCACGCCCTCCACCATAAGCTCCATCGAGAGAACTTCCTCGGAAGAGCGGACCGCAAGCTTCTTCGCGATCGGGATAGCAAATCCGTTGGCGAGCAGCGAACCATAAAAAGTAGTGACAAGAGCGACCGCCATACCGGGGCCGAGCGCGTTGGGATCCTGCAGGTTGCCGAGCATGGTGATAAGGCCGATGAGCGTTCCGAGCATGCCGAAAGCAGGCGCAAGCTCAGCCATCGAGTCGAAGAACGCTTTATTCGACGAGTGACGAGATTCCAGAATGCCGATCTCCGTATCGAGAATCGCCTTTACAAGCTCCGGGTCCGTGCCGTCCACTACGAGCTGGATGGACTTCCTTAAAAACTCGTTGTCAAGCTCCGCAGCATCCGCCTCCAAAGCCAATAGTCCTTCACGGCGTGCCTTCTCCGCGAAGCTGACGATGGTCTGCACCAACGACACCGTATCCGGAGAACCGCCGGTGAAGGCCATCTTGAGAACCTTCATAAAGCCCTTCAGTTTCTCCGGGGGATTCGCCGTAACGAGCGCACCGACTGTACCCCCTCCGACGATCAGTATGGACTGGAAGTCTATGAAGGCGATTCCTTGGCCTCCCGCCATGACTCCTCCTATAACCAGGATGTAACAGACGACAAGACCGATGACAGTAGTAAGATCCACAAATATCCCGCCCCTCACAAGTACGGCGTCGGTCGTCGAAACTCGACGCTTTTCTTATTCCTCCTCTTCTTCTTTCCGGACGAGGGTCTTTCCCGAGAAGAAGGAGAGGAAAACCTGCCGCCTGTACTGTACCACCAAATCCACGATTTCGTCCATAGGCTCGGCGACGACATACCGATGTCCGTTGACGAGGCGGATCACCGTGTCCGGCGTCGACTCCACCGTCTCGATAAGATCGGCGTTGATAGTGAACCGTTCGCCGTTGATCCGCCTCAATGTGATCATCGTTCAATCGGCCCTTGGTTTATCGCTTGAGGTTGATCAGCTCTTCAAGCACCTGGTCGCTGGTGGTGATCATGCGCGCGTTCGCTTGGAAGCCTCTCTGGGAGGTGATCAGCTTGGTGAACTCCTCGGTGAGGTCGACGTTCGACATTTCAAGCGAGGAACCGACGATCGACCCCGCGCCGCCCTCCTGGGGCGAACCTATCTGCGCTATCCCCGAGTTGTTGCTTTGCGTAAAAGCCGAGTTGCCTATCTTCACAAGGCCGGCTGGGTTGGAGAAGAGCGCCAGCGCAACGCGGTACAGCGGGATGTTCTGTCCGTTGCTGTAGATACCGTTGACCGTTCCGTCCTTAGCCACAGCGAAGTCCGTCAGCACGCCCATCGAGTAACCGTCCTGGTAGTAGCCCTTCGTCGTGAACTCGGAACCGTACTGCGTTACTCCGTCGAGCAGCTCTTTCTGGAAACTCTGGCCGGAGAAATCGAGCTTGATTGTCGATTCGCGGGCACCGACCTCGTCGAACTGGACAGTGATCTCCGGAGTCGGATTGTACATACCGGTGTCGCTTGTATCCAGTTTACCATCCGGGCCGAAGCGAAGCAGACCTGTATTTTCGGATAAAGACGCCTCGCCGTTGGGAAGCCACGCTCTCCAGCGCCAAACGCCGTTGTCCAGCTTCTCCCACGAGACTTCCAGGGTATACGGATTCCCGAGCGAGTCGTATACATCAACCTTCGCGTTGTGAACGTTGGCGATCCGCTGGTTCACTGTCGCGAGCGCCTGTTCGTTGCCCTTGGTGACAGGGACGGAGAAGGTATTCGTGGTGGTAACAGCGGCTGTCGGGTCCCATATTTTCATAGTAAATGCACTGCTTCCGGCCTCGTCGTAGTCCACCACATAGCTGGTTCCGTTACTGTCTGTTACTGTTTGGAAGTTGACGTACTTCCCGACTTCGTATGTAAAGGTTTCAGCGGCAGTACCATTATTGAACGTCAAGATCCCCGTCGCAGGATCATACGAAATATGGGCGGCATTATACGTCTCGCCGCTGGGCAGAGTGAGCACAGGATCGCCCCCCACCGGCACCAGCTGAAGTCTTCCGGAGGCATCAAGACCGTTCATGCTGAAATTTACGGTCGCAGGAACTCCTGTACCGGAAAATGTCAGCGTCATGAAGTTATTCGCCGCTGTCCCTTCAGTGGGAGTCACCGCATAGTTAGTACCATTCACGATAACCTCGGAACTCGCCGGTACTATCCCCATGTACTTTCGGAAGTTATAGGTCTGGATTTCCAGAAAATCATCGTTACCCGCTACTCCGGGAGTTCTGTCTCCCAAGATTGTCATCCTGTAATCTCCGCTTCCCAGCGAATCGAATTCCGTCCTCACCGAGCCTCCTCCCGCTGGAACCAGATTGCCGGCCAACGGGGATGCTGCGGCAACAGCCTCCGTTCCCATCTTAATCCGAGATCCTAGCGCATATGTCCATGCATTGGGAGCAGGAGTGGTTAAATCGTTGAGGACAAGGCTACCATCCGCATCGGTAGCTCCGGGAGTATACACTCCCTGATACGTTTTTCCATCCAGGACGAAGGTTGAAGCAGGCACCAACACTACCGATCCCGTTCCATTCAGTCCGGCGTAGTTCAACTGGAGAGTTCCAGTGTTATTCGGGTCGTTGCGGTCGACGAACTTGAGCGTGGCGTAACCGCTGTTCGGGTTACCTTCGGTGATCGTGACGTCGTACGCTTTTCCGCCGATTCCGACGTTCTGCACGATCGTTGGCTGGATACCCACTCTGTCTGTAACTTGCGAAGAATCGACGATCTCCACGGTGCTGGTAAGCTGGACTCCCTGGTTCCCTGTAGCGTTGCTGATGGTAACGAAGGCGCCGCCGGCGAACCCTCCAAGGCGGGTGATTCCGTCGACCGCTGTATCGGGAATGGCGAACGTCCCGTCGTCGTTCATCTGCACCGTGTATTCGAACATCGCCATGTCGCCCTTGTAGTCCTCGCCCCAGAGACGAAGTGTTCTATACCCTTCCTGCCCGGCGGTGGTGATATCCGTAAATTCCGCTAGGTACGAAAAGCTATTCGTTCCGTCCTTGATGGTGAGCGTCTGATAGTCCATTTGTTTCTCGAGGTTGAGAGTCCACTCGTCGGGGTTCGTGGGGTCTATGTTGGTCAGCGTGAGGACGCCCGTAGCGGAGTCGAAGGCTACTGTGTATACGCTTCCGTCGATTTCAAAGGGTGTTTCGGATGCAAGCATCGGGCGCCCGTTGGACTGATCCACTCCCGTCAGTTTCAGGGTCAACGTCTGTCCTCCGATATTCATCGTCATGAAGGCGTCGGCGCTCATCCCTTCCTGCATGGTCACATCGTACTTCTGATTGTTCAGAGTCGCCGCGGTGGAGAAGTTGTTCGCCGTAAGCCCCATCGGAAGATAGGTCGCGGCCCGGCCGTCGAGGTTGCAGCGATATCCGACCACCGTGGTCTGGCGGGCTTCCATCTTCTGGCCGGTGGGTATATTGATGTCGGTCAGCGAAGAACCTTGGTTGAACTGTAGAGGATCGATCGGATCGCGGACTATCTGGTAGCCCTGGAGCTTGTACCCCGTTCCGGCCTGCGCGAGGTTGCTGTCTCCATCCAGGGTAAAATTCCCGGCTCTTGTAAAGAGACGGTTGTTCCCGTCCATGACGACGAAATAGCCGTCGCCCTGGATCGCGAAGTCGGTGCGGCTTCCTGTATACTGTGTAGTCCCCTGAGTATGCAGAACCTCTATTGCGGAGACTTGCATGCCGAGTCCGACCTGCTTCGCGTTGACGCCTCCGCGTTGATCGTTCGGCGCCATCGTACCGCTGGTGTTCTGATAGAGCAGATCCTGGAAGGTAATGTTGGATCGTTTATACCCTGCTGTATTGACGTTGGCTATGTTGTTGCCGACAACGTCGAGAGAAACCTGATGTCCTCTCACGCCCGACACGCCCGACATAAGGGATCGTAGCATAGCGTATTCCTCCTTAAGCTTTCGTCGAAGATGGCGCAATCCCTTGCGCGGATCCTTCTGCCCGTCCGTCCGTGGGGGCGTTTGAGTCTTTTTATTCTTCGGCAGTTCCGCCGCCTTTCTGAAGCCTTTTGAAAGAGTTCGGGAAAAAAAGGAAAAGAGTACACGGAAATGCCGGAAAAAGCGCGAGAGCATCTATTTTAAAAAAGCCCGCGGAAAGGAAAACCGCGGGCGAAGGCGAACTTTTCTTTTTTACCGTTTGATGTTGATCTGCTCCTCCAGAACCTGGTCGCTCGTATTGATGACGCGCGCATTCGCCTGGAATCCTCTCTGGGCCAGGATAAGCTGCGTGAATTCTTCGGTGAGGTCGATATTCGACATCTCAAGAGCCCCCCCGATCAACGCTCCCGCGCCATCCTCCATCGGGACGCCGATCCTGGCCAAACCGGAGTTGGAACTCTCCTTGAAGACGGTGTCTCCCACCTTGGTCAGACCGGATGGGTTGACGAACGTCGCCAACGACATTCGGTACATGGGAACGTTCTGTCCGTTGTCGTAGGTCGCCATGACCGTCCCGTTGTTGGTGACCATGAAGCTCTCCATGACGCCCATAGCGCATCCATCCTGATAGTACCCTTTCGTGGTGAAGGGAGAAGCGTACTGTGTCACGCCTTCGATCGGCGGCTTGTCGAAGGACTCCCCGGCGAAATCGAGCGTGATATCCGAAGATTCCGCGCCGACGGAGGTAAAGTCGATGGTGATCCCGGGGCTGACATCCGCTCCGGCGGCAGGTTTCCCATCGGGACCGAAGGTGAGCACTCCCCTCTGGACGAACTGCGGCGACCCCGCATCGGGCAGGTAGGCCACCCAGCTCCATTCATTATCCTCCTGTTGACCAGTCCTTACCCACAGCACTTCGAGCGTATGCCCTTTTCCAAGCGAGTCGAAAATCTCTATCTGCGACTTGTGCGAACTCGCAGTAGGGGGAGTCTCCATCGGAGGATCGGCGTACGGATCCCACGCAGCGGGATCCCATGTCGCAGGATCGACCACCGGCGCCTTGCTGTCGAGATTGCATCGGAAGCCGACCTTCGTCGTGGTCCGCGCCTCCATCTTCGAACCGATGGGGATGCTGATGTCGCTCAGCGATGAGCTTCGATTGAACTTGGTGGGATCGTTGGGGTCGGCGACCATCTGGTACCCCTGCACCCTGTAGCCCGTTCCCGATTGCACGATCTTGTTCTCCGAGTCGAGGGTGAAGTTGCCGCCTCTGGTGAAGAGACGGTTGTTTCCGTCCGTCACGACGTAGTACCCCTCTCCCTGTATGGCGACATTCGTATCGCCGCCTACGTAATTGATATTCCCCTGGGTGTGAATCGTTTCGATCGCGGCGACACGCACTCCAAGTCCAACCTGAAGGGAATTGACTCCTCCTCTTCCTTCCACGGGAGGCATCGCGCCTCGGTGGGTCTGGTAGAGCAAATCCTGAAAGGTGA
This sequence comes from Synergistaceae bacterium, assembly GCA_018436725.1. Taxonomy (GTDB): domain Bacteria; phylum Synergistota; class Synergistia; order Synergistales; family Aminobacteriaceae; genus JAAYLU01. The sequence goes on from JAHDKT010000022.1 coordinate 107,753, forward strand.
CGTTCGATTTCTTAAACCCCACTGTATTGATGTTGGCGATGTTATTTCCGACGACGTCGAGAAAGGTCTGATGCCCCCTCGCGCCCGACACGCCCGACATAAGGGATCGAAGCATGCTCATTCCTCCTTGCTGTTTTCTCGAAGACGGTGCAGTCCGTTGCTCCGATCGCTTCAGGGGCGTCCATCCATGGAGCCGCTTTGTCTTTCCTGACTTCTCCGCTTTTTACGCCACTGAGACTACTTTTTCGAGGGGCACGTCTCCGTCCGTTGTATTCAGAATGATCTTCCCCTCTTCAAAACGAACGTAGCCAACAGTGGAGTACGCAGGAAGTCCCTCGTCGTCAGTGTACTCGATCACCCTGCCGATGTAGCTCACAGCGGACGCCTTGTTCATGGCGGCCATCTGTTCGATCGTCTTGTTCATGTTGGTCATCTGCTCAAGGGTGCTGAACTGCGCCATCTGGGCTATGAAATCCTTGTCCTTCAACGGATCCAGAGGATCCTGATTGCTCAGCTGAGTGATCAGAATTTTCAGGAAGGCATCCTTTCCGAGGTCGTTGTTCGCCTTCTGTACGGCGTCTGTGACCGCAGTGCTGTTTCTATTCGAGGAGCTGCTGTTCGCTACGTTCTGTATCGCCATTACGCCCACCTCCTAGGCTACCCAGGAGAGTAGCCCGTGCTCGAGATCCACTCCGAACGTTGGAATCTCTTCTTCGATGCCATCGGCCTCCGTAACGGAAAAACCTCTTCGGCGGGAGTTCCCGTTCTCAGCGAATGCGCCTCGCCCGGAATTCCCTTTGCTGTTGTCGCGAAGGTCCACGACGAATTCGCCGAGGTGAACCCCTTGCTGTTCCAAGTGATTCCGGAGGACTGTAATATGATCCTGAACAAGTTGTCGGACCTGTTCGCTGCTTACTTTAATCGATGCTTCCACGCCTTTCGCAATGGTGACGAGTTCGATCTCTATCCGTCCGAGCGCTGGAGGATCGACGATGATGCTGGCGGCCTGACGCCCTTCGGTCCGTAAGAAACGGACAACATGCTGCATGCCGTCCTCAAGGGCGGCGGCGCCTCTCCCCTGCAACGGGATCTCTCCGGAGAGTAGACTGGAAAAGGATATACCCGACGAAGCGGCTATCTGCGAGGAGCGCGAAGCAACGGAAGACGCAGCTGCTTCCAGCGTCTCCTTGCCTGTATTCCTTCCGAGATCGCTCTCTTTCGAGGTGTCTTTGAGGATGGAAAACTGCCTGCTCAATGGCTGTTGCTGGACGGCAGCCGGCTGAGATGCGCTCTTGCCCCCGGCCGGCTCGCCGAAGAGGTCGCGGGCAGCCGGAAAGATGCTTTGTTCTTGCTCCCGTCCCTCGGTAAGTCGATTCGTCGAGAGTTCCGATTCGGCTGCGGCTTTGAGCGCTCGTTCGGAGACGGTTGCCGATGTGAGGTCGGTGACTGTTTTTCCGTCGGATGAAGCTTCTCCCGTCTGAGAAGTCGCTACGGAGAGAAGTTGCGTGCGCAGTATCGGAGATTCTCCGCGGAGAGTTCGCGACACATCGCCCGCAGAGGCGTCATCGCTTGAACTCCCTCTCAAGTCGGGGATCGGGAACGCTCTTCTCGGGCGAACGTTGTCCATCATGGACATCGAAAAAGGCGCTGAACTTCCGGCTTGTTCCGCGGAGGAAGCCGCAGACTCGGAAAGTACGGAGGCCGTATCTGTCCGATCGGATGCAGCATCGTTCAACGGGAGCGCACTCGAAGTCCGCACAGCAGAAGAGGCGAGAGCTGCCGGAGCCTGACTCCACCGCACAGCGGCGACATTTCCCTGCTCGGGTATCTCTAGTGCTCTCCGCTGCTCTCCGTCTCTCGAAACCACGCCCTCATCGGAGGCTGGAATCTGCCGCGCATCAAGAACGGCGGCGGCTCCCGATGATCGGGGAGCGGAAAGAGAATGACCCTGAATCTGTCCGCTGTCGGAGACACCTTTGGCAGCGAACTCTGGATTTGACTCCTCAGATAACTGAAGACGAGAAAACATTTCCTGAATCTTCGGATCAGATCCCGCAGCCGATTCAAAGAGATCCGAAAGGGCAAAAGCTCGTCCCGTCGGGGCTCCATGCGGCCCTCCTGCTTCGGACATCGCATCGTCCACTTCCGTAAAAGGCTGGAGCACGGTCTCGAAACGCCGCGTCGCGGCAAGAGAATCCTCAGGGACGCCGCGATCGAACAGACCTCCATCAGTATTCAATTCACTCGCTTCGAGCTGCGAGGCCTCCTGATCAACGCTCTCCGCCGGAACTCCGGAGGAAAGCCGCGCCTGCACCATGTTCGCACATCCATCCGCAAGAGCCGGAGCGAGCATGCTCATCAGCAGATCGTCGCACGCGGAAGAACCGTGCGGAATCTCCTCATCCACAGTCTGGATGGCAACACCTTCGCCCTTCTTTTCGAAAAGAGAGGACGCAAGGAGCGCCAAGGAACGCACCCCTATCGCAGGAACGGGCATCTCTCCGACGGAACGCACTGCTTTTCCTCCGTCGGGTTCATTCTCCAACGACACGAAGAGCAGTCTGGCGAACTGCTCCTTTTTTTCACCGTCGCCTCCACGTTTTTCCGCTCCCGCCGTTTCAGCGGCGGCGGCATCGCTCAAAGCGTCTCTAGGCACTGGAAACAAGGCTGGAAACATGAAGCCGCACCTCCCGAATCGTTATCGCGACCCTCCGGTCGCCAGCCGCTCCGTCAGCCTTGCCGCTCTGGCCGCCTCCATGCGGCCCAATATGGACGCCCTCGCGTCCTGAGGCATTGCGGCGAGCATCTTCACTGCCAGATCTTCCCGCAGCTGCTCGATGATCAGCGCCGCCCGCCTCGGCGATATCTCCTGGTATGTTTTCATCAGCATATCGACATACGCCTTCTCTTCCGCGGGACTTTCCGGAAGCTTGTTCGCTTTGACGGCGAAGTCCGCTTCCTTCTTTTCGAGCGCAAGACTCCGCGCGTCGAGTTCCGAGGAGAGGGCGGCCAATTCCGCTTCTTTTTCCTTCAGGGCCCGCTCCCTTTCGTCGAGGCGTTTGTTCCATCGCTCCAGTTCAAGGCGTCTCCGCTGCTCGACGGTGAGCGAATACTCTTCGGGAATGCCTGCGAGCTTTGCGATCTCCTTGCCAACAAACGGAATTCTCGGAACGTTCGCGTACAGAAGAGGTCGAGCATCCCACGCTCCGGCTATGTGCAAGCCCGCGCCCACACCGGCGCTCATAAGCGACAAAAGAAGGAGCCAGGCAAGTTTGCTCGTTTTCTTTTTTTTCTTCCGGGGAGAAGATGGGACCTCCTCCTCTTCCCGGTCACGGTCGACCCGTTCTTCGGGCATCAGTTCTCTCCTTCCGCAGCGCGTTCATAGAGAGCGAGGATGTTCCGCACGTACTTCTGCGTCTCGGCGAAGGGAGGAATCCCGCCGTAGGCATCCACTCTTCCCGGCCCGGCGTTGTATGCCGCAAGCGCCTTCGTCAAGTCCCCATCGTATTTATCGGCCAGCTGCGAGAGGTATTTAATGCCGCCCTCCAGGTTCTGCACCGGATCGAACGGATCGTCTACACCGAGCATCTTCGCCGTTCCGGGCATAAGCTGCATAAGCCCCATCGCTCCCTTGTGCGATACGGCGTCCGTTCTTCCGCCCGATTCCATACGGATGACGGCCCGGACAAGCGCTTCGTCGACGCCGTATTCCCCCGCAAGACGGGAAATATGGTCTTCCCATCCTTCGGAAGATTCCGGTATTCGTACGCCTCCCCCCTTACCGTCGTGAGCGGGAGGCTTCGCCTCTTCACGGGCGAGAACATCGACGAACCGCTCCTGTTTTTCAGGCTTCGGCTCGTCCTGTTTCGGACGGATTCTTCGTTCGATCTCCTCGATCCGCCCCTGAACACGCACTATACCCGAGAGATTCGGTCTCATAGAAATTTCCTCCCTCGCGAGCCGTGACGAATCCCGGCCATATCGTCCATCTCGTTCTGTTCGTTCTTCTGCAGGTTCGTACGCCACTCCTCCACTATCGAGGTTATGTACTTCTCCATGATCTGCACCTCTCGGTGCTTTTCCACAAGGCGAACCTCCGTGGCTTCTATGGCCTGACGAACATCGCAAAGGGAGGTGTCGCCGTCGCAGATATGCTTTTCTATGACGTCGATCGATTTTCGCTGGAACCACATCTCCTGGGGGGTGCAGAGCATGCCCTGCTGCATGCCGAACGAAACGAGCGCCCGCTCCTTTTCGGAACGAAGAGTGTCGAGGTGCGAAAGAAGCTGCTCCTCTTCGTTTTTTTGGTCGGCAAGAAGGATTTGCTCCTCCTCGCGGCCTTTGACCCGCGTCTTCAGTATCCTTTCGAATCTGTCCACTTTTTCCTTCATGGCGCCCTCCGGGAAACTATCATATCTCTTAAAGTGTTTCGGCATTCAACGCGGTGCACTTGATTCCTCCGGCATTACGGCACGAGGTTCTTCAGCTCCTGTTCCATGACGTCGAACGCGACATGCTCCCCTACGGGCTGCCGAAGAAAGCTCCTGGCCTTCTGGAGATGCGCTATCGCCCAGTCCACTCTGGGATTGCTGCCGCTTTTGTAGGCGCCGATGCTGATCAGGTCTTCCGCTTCGGCGTACACCGCCAGCAGCTCGCGGACGCGCCCCGCGGCCATGAGATGCTCCTCGTCGACGATGGAGGGCATGACGCGGCTGACGCTTTCCAAGACGTCCACCGAGGGGTAGAAGTTTCGCGCCGCTATCTTCCTCGAGAGGACGACGTGTCCGTCGAGAACACCGCGGACCGTGTCGGCCACCGGTTCGTTCATGTCGTCCCCTTCGACGAGCACGGTGTAGACCCCGGTGATGCTTCCCTTCTCACCAGCGCCCGCTCTTTCGAGAAGACGCGGGAGAAGCTCGAATACTGAAGGGGTGTACCCCCGCGTCGTGGGAGGCTCTCCCACCGCAAGTCCGACCTCGCGCTGCGCCCGCGCCACGCGGGTGACGGAGTCCATCATCAGGAGGACGTTCTTCCCGCAGTCGCGGAAATACTCGGCGATCGCCGTTGCGGTGAGGGCTGCTTTCAGACGAATGAGCGGAGGTTGGTCGGATGTGGCGATGACGAGCACCGAGCGCTTCCGTCCTTCTTCTCCGAGGTCCCGGTCGAGAAACTCGCGCACCTCCCGCCCTCGTTCGCCGACGAGTGCGATTACGTTGATATCGGCTTCGGTATAGCGCGCCATCATCGCGAGGAGCGTGCTCTTGCCCACTCCGGAGCCCGCGAAGATGCCGATGCGCTGCCCCGTTCCCAGCGTGAGCATGCCGTCGATAACCTTGACCCCTACCGGGAGCGGCGAGGAGATCATTTTCCGGCGCAACGGGTGAGGAGGATCGGCGTAGAGCGGGTAGAAGTCGGAGGCCGCGATCGGTCCCTTGTCGTCGAGAGGGTTGCCGAGACCGTCGAGCACGCGCCCTAAAAGCGCTTGCCCGACGCGGACGCCGAGCGGCCGTTCCATGGAGAGCACGTCGCACCCCGGCCCGACCTCCTTGAGATTGCCGAGAGGCATCAGGAGTACCCTGTCCCCCCTGAAACCCACGACTTCGGCGGAAAGCGACGAATCGTTGTTCCTATATCGTATGGAGCAGAGATCGCCCACCCGGACGTCGGGCCCTTGAGATTCGGCCACAAGGCCTACGACTTGGACGATGCGCCCGTTGATTCGGGTGAGTTGAACGCCCTCCAGCCGGTGTTCGAGTATCCGGAGCAGTTCGTCGTCAGCCGTTATCGTCGTCATTTTTCCGCCCTTCGATGAAGAGATGCTCTATCTCCGTGTGGATCTGCTCGAGCTGCGTCCTCCATCTGGCGTCGTAGATGCCGAGGTTCGTCTCGACGATGCAGCTCCCCTTCTCCACATTGGCGTCGGAGATGAACTCGAGGTGCTTGACTCCTCGAAGCAGATCGCCGAAGACGTCTCTCCGCTCGGCGGTCCGTTCGACGTCCTCGGGGTTCAAGTAGACGAGAATGCGGTCCCGGTCGCTGAGACGTTCAAGAAGGCTGCGCAGAACCGGGAGGACCGCGCCTTCGGAGATCTCGGCCTCGCGATGGAGCATTCGGGAGAGCATCAGCTCCCAGAGCCGGATAAGGCGAGGCATGGCAAGGGCGGCAAGCTCGTCGGTCCTCGATGCGAGAGAAGCGTGGACATGTTCGAGCAGGGATACCAGCGAGGCGACGTTCTTTTCGTATTCCTGGGCGATTTCACGCCGCGCCTCCTCCAGACCCTCGGAGTACCCGGCTTCTCTTCCCTCCGCCGCGCCTTCGGCCGCCGCCTTCGCGCGCAGAGATTCATACTCGGCCTTCTGCATCGCCTGCATCTCCTGACGTTCGGCTGCAAGGCGATCCTTTTCTTTCGCGAGTTCCTTCTCGGACAGCGCGGCACGGGCCGCAAGATCCCGATTTTCCCGGCGAACATCCTCGAGAGAGGCTGAAAGGCGCTCTATCTCGTCTTGAAGCTCCCGGAGTTCGTTCGACTCCCTCGAGGAGGAGGGGACAGATGGAACGCGTTCCTCCCGTTCTTCCTCCTCGGCGGAAGGAGCGGTCCCCACCCTCACGACTTCGGGAAGGAGGCGAACCGCACGAATAACGTTCGTCCTGGGGAACTTAGACAACCAGATCTTCCTCTCCGCCGCGGGAGATCACGATCTCGCCGACATCCTCAAGGGCGCGAATGACGTTGACGACCTTCTGCTGCGACTCTTCGACGTCCTTGACGCGTACCGGTCCCATGTAGTCCATGTCCTCTTTGAGCATCTCGGATGCGCGTTTGGACATGTTTTTGAAGAACTTGGCGCGAAGCTCCTCCGTGGCCCCCTTGAGGGCGAGGGAGAGTTCCTTCATTTCTACCTCGCGGAGGACGCGCTGGAGCGAACGGTCGTCGAGCTTGATGATGTCCTCGAAGACGAAGAGCCGCCGCTTGATCTCCTCCGCCAGTTCCGGGTCGTTCTCTTCCAGGTGCTCCATGATGTTCCGTTCCGTGGCGCGGTCGGCGTTGTTGATGATGTTGACGATGGCGTCGATGCCTCCGGCGAGCGTGAAGTCCTGCCCCATGACCGTGCTGAGCTTTCTTTCGAGCACTCTTTCCACCTCCCGAAGCACCTCCGGAGTGATTCTGTCCATCCGGGCGATGCGTTTGGCCACCTCCGCCTGCATCGTGGCGGGAAGGCCGCCGATGATCGAGGCCGCCTGGGCGGGTTCAAGATAGGACATGATGAGCGCGATCGTCTGCGGGTGTTCTCCTTGAATGAAGCCGAGCACCTGCTGTGCGTCCGTGTGGCGCATGAAGTCGAACGGGCGGACCTGAAGGCTTGCCGTGATCCGCGTAAGCAGGTTGTGCGCCCGTTCCGGGCCGAGAGCGCGCTCCAGGATGTCTCTGGCGTAATCCACGCCGCCGCGCGCCATGTACTCTCTGGCGAGAAGCACTTCCTGAGCGTCCTTCAGCACGGCGAGGCGCATCTCGGGCGTCACCTTCCGCAGATTCGCGATTTCCAGGGTGACGATTTCGATCGTCGTATCGTCCATCTTCTTGTAGACTTCCGCTGCGATCTCGTTCCCCAGGGCAACCATGAGAATGGCGATCTTCTCCTTGCCCGACATCCCCTTGCTTCCGGCTTTTGCCATGGTCTCGTCTCCCCCCCGTCTCTACTCTTCCGAGAGCCAATCCTGAACCAGGTTGGCTATCTCTTCGGGCTTGCTTCTCGCATATGCGCGAAGTTGCTCTTCCAGAACGGCAAGCTCGCCTTGCGCCTCAAGAAGTTCAGGAGATGAAAGAAGTTCCTGGATGGAAGGGATCCGTTTCTGTTCCTGGGAGGGGAGCGCAGCCTGGCGGAGCTTCCGTCGTCGCATCCAGACGACGCCCGCAAGCGCCGCGGCAACCAGAAGAATCGCTCCGGCGACAAGGGCGATGATGAGCTGCAAGCGCCGCTCCGCCGCAAGTTGATCGGCGAGCGTATCCGCAAATGTCGTGGAGAAACGCATCGCGTTGATCACAAGCTGGTCCCCTCGGGCCTCGCTCAGTCCGATCGCGGGAGCGACGAGCGCCCGCAGCTCCCCGATTCGCTCCGGCTCCAACTCCCCGTCCACGAGTACCGACGCGGAGAGTCGCTGAATGGCGCCCGGAGTGACGACCTGTTGCGTTTCCCGCGTTGTAATTTCGTAGTTGTTCGTGGTCTCGGTCTTGGCGTACTCCGTATCGCCGGCCTGCTGCTGGGCGAGGGCGTACCCCGGAATGTTGGTGGTGGTTCCCGGCGCGCCGCCGATCGGGCCGCCCGTTCCGGTGTAGGTCTCCTCCATCTGCTGCTGGCTTCGGATGACGCCCCTGCCCGTCTCTCCCGGTATGTACTCCTTCGTCGCGCTGGTTCGCCGGTCGAAATCGAGGTCGACCTTCACCCGGACAACGACTTTCCCCGGGCCGAAAACGCGTTCGAGCATTATGCGGACCTTGTTCTCCAGCTCCCGTTCCTGCTGGCGCTCAAGCTCCCTCTGAACGGAGGACACCGTGCGACCGTCGCCGGAGCCGGAGTAGATGAACAGCTCCTGGTCCAGCAGGTCGGAGAGAACCTTGCCGCTTGTATCCACAACGGTGATGTTCTCGGGAAGAAGTCCCTGCACCGCGTGGGAGACCAAATGGACGATCGACTTCACATGATCGGGGCCGATCTGCATCCCGGTGCGCAGACGTATAAGGACGGATGCGGTAGAGGGCTGCTGCTGTTCGAGGAAGAGACGCTGCTCCGGGATGACGATATTCACCTTGGCGAAATCGACCGCGTCGATCTGGCGGATAGTGCGTTCAAGCTCCCCTTCGAGCGCTCTGATATAGGTGATCTTCTGCTGAAATTCGCTCAACCCCATCTTCGCCGTGTCGAAGATCTCGTACCCGACGCTTCCGCCCTTTGGAAGCCCTCCCTGGGCGAGACTCAGGCGAGTCTCGTAGACCTGGTCGCGCGGGACGAGGATGGCATTTGCGGCGGGATCCAGGCGGTAATCGACCTTGTTCTCGCGAAGCCAGGCGACGATGGCCGACTGATCTTCGACCTCGAGGGCCGAAAAGAGCGGTTCGTAGGCGGGACGTCCGGCCCAGTAGGCTCCGAGAATCAAAGCAAGCATGACAAGCGCCGACGCTCCCGCTATGGAGAATCTCTGCCACGGTTTAAGGGACGACCAGAAGAGGCCGCCCCGTGAAAGCGCTTGTCGCAACCAGTTCATCGGCTAGTTCCTAGACCGACATGCGTCCAAGCTGCTGGTATGCGTCGACGAGCTTGTTCCGAACCTCGGTGATCAGGCGCAGGGCGAACTCGGCCCGTTGCGCGGAGAGGACGACCTCGGAGATATCCTCGACGTCGCCCGTGGCCAGCTTGTTGACCATTTTGTCCGAATCCTGTTGAAGGTCGTTCACTCTTTTCATGGAACTCTCCAGCAGGTCTTCAAACGAGAGTCCCGTACCGCGGGGCACGTCCGCCTTTTCCGAGACGGAGGGCGCTGCCTGACGGTATTGGGTCTGCGCCATCTTCATTAAATCGAGCTTCAAGCTGTCCACTTGAATCTCCTCCTCTTCGTCGTGAGAGTGACTTAGCAAGTATTTTATCACAACGCGCAAGTTTATAACAAAAAAGGGAGGCCAATGAGTGCGCCTCCCGCTTCCTTCTCTATGAGACCTGGGACCCATTCAAAAAGGGGATATGGATTCCTCTCCGAGGGTTTGAACAAAAAACATCAACCACGCATGATTTCGAGGGCGCCCGACCACATATTCCTCGCCGCATCAGCCACCGCAAGGTTGGCCTCGTAGGCCCTGCTGGCGACGAGCATATCGGTCATCTCCCGGACGACGTTCACATTCGGGAAGGCGACGTAGCCATCCACGTCGGCGTCGGGATGCTCCGGCTGATAGGCCAACCGCGGGGGCGTATCGTCGTGCGCGATCTCGGTCACCCGCACGCCGCCTATATCCTCGTATCCTCCGATCGTCTTGTCGAGCATCTCCGCGAAGACCGGAACCCGTCGTTTATAGGGACCTCCCTCGGGAGTCCTGGTAGTATTGACGTTGGCGAGGTTCGACGAGATGGCGTCCATCCATAGCCGATGCGCTGTGAGCGCGCTTCCGGAAACATCGATGGAACGGAACATTCTCATGGTCATCGACCTCCTATGACAAGACGGTAGAGCGAACTCTTCTTCGCGACGAAGCGGGACATGGCGTTGTAGGCCATTCGGGTCTGCGAGAGCACAGCCATCTCCCGTTCAGGGTCGACGTTGTTGCCGTCGAGGCGGAATTTCTCATCGAAAATCTTCATTTCCTGCGGTACGACGCCGCTGACGGCCATAGGCCCCGAAGGGATGTGCCCCTCGTCGGTCACCTTCATCGGAAGGCGGCGAGGACCGTCGACGAGATCGCGGAGCTGGTCTTCGAAGGAGACGTTGCGTCTGGCGTACTCGGGGGTGCTGGCGTTGGCGACGTTGCGCGAAGTTGCTTCGAATCGCTTCGACAGCCCCTCCATCGTCTTTTCCATTACCTTCCAATTGAAATCTCCCATCATGGCCGTGCGTACCCCCTCGAAAGATTCTCTTTTCAGTTTCGGCGCTGCGGACGCCGAACTTGAGCGGAAGCCGGCGACTTATGCCGCCGGCTTCCGGGCGCTTCGCAAACGTACGCTGTTTCTCGGTTATTCGCCCTGGAGAACGCCGAGTTCCTCGACGAAGAGAGGGCTGAGCACCTTGATGAAGGTACCCTTCATTCCGAGGCTGCGGCTTTCGATGATCCCGGCGCTTTCAAGCTTGCGGAGCGCGTTGACGATGACGCTGCGGGTGACGCCCACGCGATCTGCGACTTTGCTCGCGATGACGACGCCCTCGAAGGAGCCGAGTTCGGTGATGATGTGCTTCACGGACTCGACCTCGGAGTAGGAGAGCGCGCGCATGGCCATCTGGACGATAAGGCGCTCCCGGGCGCGTTCTTCGATGTTCTTCGTCCTCTCATGGAGAATTTCGATGCCCACGAGCGTGGCGAGATATTCGGCAAGAACGAGGTCGCGCATGGAGAACTCGTCGAAGAAACGGACGAGGAGCAACGTGCCCAAACGCTCGGCGGCGCCGTATATAGGGATGTAGAGCATGTGCTTCTCGGGAGCGTTGCCGTTTTCATCGTCGAAAAGATAGCCGTCGGTCTCGCTGAGGATTGTCTCGCGGTGCTGGTTCATCTTCTCGACGAAGACCTCCGGCATAAATCCCTTCTCGAGGAAATTGGACACCTCTTCGGAGTGATACTCGGAAACCCAGGAGTGCCCGAGGATCTTGCCTTCCCGGTTGATGAGATAGACATTGGCGGTCGAGAACTCGCACAGCAGTTTCGCGAGCTTGTTGTAGTCGGGGCGGGTGCCCTCGCGGCGGCTCTGAAGCGCCCTGCCGACCTGGCGCGTCTTGTCGAGCAGATCCTTCAGTCCCGGCTCGTTGTCGATAACATGGGGGAGAGTCTCCGCTGCGTTCTGCTCACTTGCGATTTTGGTGTTTTTCTTTGCTGTAGCCACTGTAAATCCCTCCTGATAGTGCATCCGCCGCTGCGGATGGTCGTTCTTCTCTATGTAGTGTTCGTGAAAATCACAGAAGATATCTTCTGATATCGCTGTCGGAAATAAGAGGCGCCAAACGCTCCCGGACGAACTCCGCTCCGATGGGGCAGCTGCGCGCGCCGCTCTCGGGGGCTTCGAAGCTGATTTCCTCGAGGAGCTGCTCGATCATCGTATGCAGCCTGCGCGCGCCTATGTTCTCCATCTCGCCGTTCATCCGCTCCGCAAGGAGCGCGATCTCCTGAACGGCGCCGTCGTCGAAGGCAAGCTCCACTCCCTCGGTTCCCAGGAGGGCCGTGTACTGCCGGAGAAGGCTGTTTTCGGGTTCGACGAGTATTCTCGCCAAATCCTCGCGCTTCAACGGTTGGAGTTCGACCCGTATCGGAAATCGCCCCTGGAGTTCCGGGACAAGGTCGGACGGCTTCACGCTCGAAAAGGCCCCGGCGGTGATGAAGAGGACGTGGTCGGTGTTGAGCGTGCCGTATTTCGTCGGAACAGGGGAACCTTCCACTATAGGAAGCAGATCTCTCTGCACTCCCTCCCGGCTGACGTCCGGGCCGCCGCCGCTCCCTCCCCGCGCCGCCACCTTGTCGATCTCGTCGATGAAGACGATTCCTTCCTCGGCCGCCTTTTCAAGGGCTTCGCGAACAACGGCGTCCATGTCGACGAGCTTCTCCGCCTCCTCGGCCCGAAGCAGACGCCGGGCCTCGAAAACCTTCATTCTGCGCCGCTTCGTCCTCTTCGGAAGCAGGCCGCCGAGCATGTCGTTGATGTTTATCCCCATGGAGTCCATTCCGGCGCCGCCGAGAAGCGGTATGCCGACCGACTGGTTCTCCGTAACATCGATCTCGACCTCGCGGTCGTCGAGCTTTCCCTCTTCAAGCAGCGTCAGCAACTTTTTGCGGGTGGAATCCCTCATGCGCTCCTCCTCGGGAGCGGGCCGAGGAGCCTCTTCCTGCTCCCGGCCTCCGCCGAAGATCTTCATGAAGTCGGGCATGGAGGGTTTTTTCTCCGATCCGGGGAGCAGCGCGTCGGCGAGCCGCTGCTCCGCCCGCTCCGCCGCCGGGGTCTGCACTTCTTCGATCTTGCGTTTCTTCACCATCGCAACCGCTGTCTCCGCGAGATCCCTGATGATGGACTCGACGTCGCGGCCAACGTACCCAACTTCCGTGAACTTCGTCGCCTCAACCTTGACGAACGGCGCCTTCACAAGCTCCGCAAGTCTTCGGGCTATCTCGGTCTTGCCGACGCCGGTCGGCCCCACCATCAGAATATTCTTCGGGGCGACCTCCTTCGCCATCTCCGGAGGCAGATTTCTCCTCCGGATACGGTTACGGAGCGCGATGGCAACCGATTTTTTCGCTTTCTCCTGCCCGACGATGTACCGGTCGAGGTACTCGACGATACGGCGCGGGGTGAGGTCCATTTCCGATACGGTGCTGTTCATTCTCCAATTGCCTCCACTGTAACGATGCTGTCCGTGTAGATGCAGATCTCGGACGCGATCTCTATGGATCGCTTCGCTATTTTCGACGGCGGCCAGTCCGAAGTTTCGAGCAACGCCATTCCGGCGGCCTGCGCGAACCCCGATCCGGATCCGATCGCGGCGATGTTGTTCTCAGGTTCGAGGATATCGCCGGCTCCGGAAAGAAGCAGCGAGAGCTTCGCATCCGCGACGATCATCATCGCTTCCAACCTCCGGAGCGCCCTGTCCGTGCGCCACTCCTTGACCATCGCCACGGCGGAGCGCATCAGGTCGCCCGAGTTCTCCTCCAGACGGCTTTCAAATCGCTCCAGCAGCGTCATGGCGTCGGCGGTGCTCCCTGCGAACCCTGCGAGAACGCTCCCCTTGTAGAGTCTACGGACCTTTCGCGCTCCCGCTTTAATTATCTGGTTCCCCAAAGTGACCTGGCCGTCCCCGGCCATCGCCACCTGCTCTCCTCGTCGAACACAAATCACGGTCGTTCCCTTAAACATGCCCGTCCTCTCCTTTCGCGCGGGGGTGGGCAACCCTGTAGCTCTCACGAAGATGCTCCGCGTTGATGGCCAGGTAGCGCTGCGTGGTGAGCAGGCTCTCGTGCCCTAGAAGGTCCTTTACAACAGCAAGCGAGGCGCCTCCTTCAAGGAGGTGGGTTGCAAAGCTGTGCCGCAGCGTGTGCGGCGTCACCCCGCTCAGGCCGACTCGCGCGGATGCGCGAAGCACGACCCTGTGCACCGTCCTGACCGTAACGGCTCCGCCCTTCAAGCCGGGGAAGAGAAACGGCGCATCGATCGGAACGAACGGTCGCCACTCTCGAAGGGCCGCGAGAGCGAACTGTCCGAAGGGGACGATCCGCTCCTTCTCCCCTTTTCCGGCAACGCGGAGCATTCGCTCCTCGACCGGTTCCAGAGCCTCCCAGCGAAGCGCAACAAGTTCCGAGACGCGGAGGCCGCATCCGTAGAGCAATTCCAGAATCGCCCTGTCTCGTATTCGGTCGTCGCCATCCGGCCCCTCCTCGATCAAGCGCTTCGCATGCTCGCGGGAAAGCGCCCTGGGGAGGATTGCAGGCAGCTTCGGGCCTTGTACTCCCTTGGCAGGGTCCGTCGGCAGCGCGCCGCGCTCCTTCAGAAAGGCGGACCAGCTTCGTACGGCGGAGAGCTTCCTGGAGACGGAAGTCTTGGAGTAACCGAACCCCATGATCTCCCGAAGGAAGAAGCGGATCATACGGGAATCCAAACTCTCCGGGCGGGCGACTCCCTGGTGATCCAGGAACTCCGCAAACTGGGCCAGGTCCGCGGCATAGTTCGTCACCGTGTGCGGCGAGGCTTCCTTTTCAAATCGCAGATGATCGAGAAAAAGATCTATGGTTGACCAGACGTTTTCCAACATAAAGACATTTTACCACGTTTTCTAGATTCTCGCTATTTTTCAAAAGAATCAATTAAGGCATGGTGTCTTCAACGCAAAACCGCATGAACAGCGCATTTGACGCTGAAAAGCATGAAAAACAGGCATTTTCACTGAAAGAGATTTAAGAGAAAAAATAACCTCGTCACTTCGAATCCGGCGCCTCGCACGTCCGCGGAGTCGAGCCCGTACTCCTCGTCAAAGCTTCGAGAAAGGCGTCGAAGGCCTCCGAAGCCTTCGCGGCGACATGTTCGCACCGGAGGGCCTTGTTCCGAATCTTTCCCTCCGGTTTCGGCATGATACCGAGGTTCATGTTCATCGGCTGGAAGTGTTTCGGCTCGGCGTCTTCCAGGTAGTGCAGCAACGAACCGATAGCGGTCCCCCTCGGCCACTCCGGAAACGGAACGCCGTCGACGAGAGCCGCCGCGTTAAGCGCCGCAACGCACCCCATCGCGGTGCTCTCCATGTACCCCTCGACTCCTGTGATCTGCCCCGCGAGGAAGAGATCCGTTCGGCCTTCGCGGAAACGCAGACGGCTGTCGAGCGCTGCGGGGGCATTGACGTAGATGTTCCTGTGCATGACGCCCAAGCGTGCGAATTCGGCGTTTTCAAGCCCGGGGATCATCCTGAAGACGCGCTCCTGCTCCCCCCACCGAAGACTGGTCTGAAAGCCGACGAGGTTGTAGAGCGTTCCTTCCCGGTTGTCCTGGCGAAGCTGGACGACGGCCCACGCCTCTTCTCCCGTGCCGGGCAGAGGAAGCCCGACCGGGCGCAACGGACCAAAGCGGAGAGTATCGATGCCTCTCGACGCCATCACCTCGACGGGGAGGCATCCTTCGAACCACGAGGGAGAATCCTCGAAGTCGTGAGGAAGCGCCCGCTCCGCAGCGACGAGGGCGTTCCAGAACGCCTCGTACCGCTCGCGCGTAAAGGGGCAGTTGATGTAGTCCTCCTCCTGCCCCCAGCGCCCGCGCCGAAAGGCGACGGACATGTCGATGGAGTCCGCGACGACAACGGGCGCGACGGCGTCGAAGAAGGAGAGGTACTCCGTCCCCGCCTGCTGCTGAAGCAGCGAAGAGAGCGCCGGAGAGGTCAGCGGTCCCGTAGCGACGATCGTCGGCCCTTCGGGCAGGGAGACGCACTCCTCCCTGCGAATCGAGACCTGCGGAAGCGACTCGAGCCGTTCCGTAACTTTTCGAGAAAAAATATCCCTGTCCACAGCGAGCGCCTTGCCCGCCGGAACTCGCGATTCGTCGGCGCAGGAGAGGATAAGGCTGTCCAATCGGCGCAACTCGTTCTTGAGGATTCCGGCCGGGCTTGCAGGACCGTCCGCGCCGAAGGAGTTGCTGCAGACGACCTCGGCGAGCATCTCCGTCGAGTGCGCCGGGGTTGTCCGCAAGGGGCGCATTTCCAGAAGCAGCACATCGATACCCCGCCGCGCGAGCTGCCACGCGGCCTCGGAACCGGCGAGCCCTCCGCCGACGACGGTGACGCGCCTATTCATCGGATGCAGGCTCCCGTACTCGCGAGAAACCGCACTTGACGCACTCCTCCGCCCCCTTGGTCCCCTTTGTGAAAAGATCCGCGCCGCACTGCGGGCACTTCTCCCCGGAGGGGGGATTCCACGAGACGAAGTCGCACGCCGGGTAGCGCGAACAGCCGTAGAAGGGTTTCCCCTTGCGGCTCTTGCGCTTGACGACATCCCCCTCGCCGCATTTCGGACAGACCGCTCCCGTCTTTACAAGAACCGGCTTGGTGAACTTACACTCGGGGTACCCGCTGCATGCGATGAAGTCGCCGAAACGGCCGTTCTTCAGCACAAGCGGTTTGCCGCACTCGGGGCAGTCCTCGCCCGTAGGTTCCGGGGGCGGAAGCTTTTCGGCCGGAGCCTTCTCCGCGTCCTGCATCGTGCGGGTGAACGATTCCCAGAATTCCTTGAGGACGGAGAGCCAGGAGACCTTGCTCTCCTCGACGTTGTCCAGGTTCTCCTCCATCCGGGCCGTAAAGCCCGTGTCGACGATCGCCGAGAGACTTTCGGCGTCGAAGTATTTCCGGAGGAAGGAGTCCACCGTCTTCCCAAGCTCCGATGGCTGCAAGCGGCGTTCCTCGTTGCGGGCGACGTATCCTCTGTCGTAGAGCGTCTCCACGATGGAAGCATAGGTGGAGGGGCGCCCGACGCCTTCGTCCTCGAGCACCTTGATCAGGCTGGCTTCGGAGTAGCGTGCGGGAGGACGGGTGAACTTCTGCTCGCGCTCCGTCTTCTCGACGCGGAGCGTCTCGCCGGCGCGAGCGGGCGCGAGACTCTCCCCCTTGAGGTCGAGAGGCCAGACGGCGCTCCACCCCGGGAAGACGAGCGTCTCGCCGAGCTGGCGCAAACCGACCTTCCCGGCGGTTGCGGCGAGCGTCGCGTTGGCTACCTTCGCCTTGGTCATCTGCGATGCCACGTATCGGCTCCAGATGAGCGAGTAGAGCTTCATCTGGTCGTTCGTGAGGATGCCTTCGAGACTCTTCGGCACAATGGTCACGTCGGTCGGTCGGATAGCCTCGTGCGCGTCTTGCGAACGCCCCTTCGCGGCGTACTCGTTCGCCTTCTCCGGAAGGTATTCGGGATCGAAAGCGGAGGCTATGTACTGCCTGCACCTCTCGACGGCCTCCGGAGCGATTCTGAGGCTGTCGGTGCGCATGTAGGTGATGAGACCGGTCGGCCCTCTTTCCGGCAGGGAGACGCCCTCGAAAAGCTCCTGGGCGACGCTCATGGTCCTGCGCGGCGACATGCTGTTCCGGCGGGCCGACTCCTGCTGGAGAGTGCTTGTCTTGAAAGGCGCCGGAGCCGCCCGGAGGCTTTCGCGCACCTTGAAGTCCGCGACGGAGAGAGGCGATTTCAGAATCTCGGCGACGAGAACGTCGACGAAGTCTTCCGAATCGATAAGAAGGGATTTACCCTCTTTCCAGAGGTTCTTTCCATCGTAGCCGTCCACCTTGAGCGAATAAACCCGTCCGTCCTCCGCAACGGCGAGAACGGTGACGATCCAGTACTCTTTCGGGACGAACCCCTCTATCTCCCGCTCCCGCTCGCAGATAAGAGCGAGCGCCACGGACTGGACTCTGCCGGCGGAGAGCCCCCTGCGTATCTTCTTCCAGAGGAGCGGGCTCAGCGTATACCCCACCAGTCGGTCGAGTATGCGCCGCGCCTGCTGCGCCTCCACCTTGTTCATATTGACGCGCTCGGGGTGCGCAAGCGCCTCTTTCACCGCAGAAGGGGTGATCTCGTAGAAACGGACGCGGCATTCGGAGTCCGGAGGAATGTCGAGCAGCTCCGCGAGGTGCCACGCGATCGCCTCGCCTTCGCGGTCCGGGTCGGAGGCGAGGAGTACTCTGGGAGCCTGCTTCGCCGAAGCGACCAGCTCGTTCTTCAGCTTCGCCTTTCCCTTGACGAGGATATACTCGGGAGCGAAGTCGTTCTCGACATCGATGGCCAGTCTGCTCTTCGGCAGATCGCGAATGTGGCCGACGCTCGACTTCACCACGTACTTCGAGCCGAGGATCTTCGTGAGCGTCTTCGCCTTCGTGGGCGACTCGACGATCACCAGCGTTTTATCGGAAAATCCTGCGGCAGCGGGAAGCGCGCTCGTCGTTTTTGCTCGGGATGACGCGCTCTTTTTCAGCCCGACTTTCGCCTTTGGAGCGGACTTCGTCCCCGACCGGGCTACGATTTTCGTTGTTTTTCCCGAAACGGCCTTGGAGGATACCGGTTTCTTCGCGGTCTCTTTCGACGAAGAGGTCTTCGAGGTCTTCGCCCCGACGCTCTTTTTCGGCGTCGCTTCGTCGACCGAAGACGACACAACATGTGCGGCAACGGTCTTTTTCGACGCGGTGCTCTTCTTCGAAGTCGTCGTTTCCGCAGGAGCGATCGTTTCTCCTGTAATCGCGCTCTTTTTCGCCGCCGCAGAGCGCGCTGCGGGCTTCGTTTCAGTTTCGGTCTTCCTGCGAACCATGCGGAACTCCGTTCTTAGCAGAGCGTGCAGCTCGAAGGGTAGAGTCTCTCGGACGCCGTCTCGGTAATCTCGAACGAACAGTCGTCAAGCAGCGCGTCAACGAGAGAATCGAAAAGAGCGGCGTCGGCGGCGGCGTTCTTGAGGCGAGCAAGAGAGACGGCTTCGAGAATCGCCCGCTCCGTGACTTCGAGCGGAACTTCCTCGGTGGCAAGATAGCGGTAGATCTTCGCTTGGGCATCGGGCGCAAGATAGCGTCGTTCCAGATCATGAAGAACTCTTCTGAACTCGAGGGACTCCGTCAAACGCCCCCGGGTTCCGCAAAAATTGGTTGTATTGGGCACCAGGTTTCTTCCTTTCCCGAATGGTTTGGAGTTACTTCGGGACGGCGCTCCATCGGCCCGGTCCCGCGACAAAAACACGCCCCGCGGCCATAAGCGCGGCGAGGCTGGAAAAGACATCAGCGGGAGACATTGTACCCTCAACGGCGAGGTTGTCAACAGTTCTCTCCCCCGATTTTTCCAAAAGGCAAAGAATTCTTTGCTCTTTTTCAGTGAAGGCAACGGAATTTTGCTCTCCTCGGGGTATCGGCTCCTCGAAGAGGGTAAGCTGGCGGCCGAGGGCGAGAGAGACAAAATCCGGAATAGAGATCAGGGGCACGGCTCCGTCGTATATGAGGCGGTTCGAACCTTCGCACCCGGCCTCGTTGATCCTCCCCGGCACGGCCCAGACCTCCCGTCCCGCCTCGAGAGCGCAACGCGCGGTGATCATGGCGCCGCTCCGCACAGGAGCCTCCACGACGACAAGCCGTCCGGCAAGCGCCGCGATAATGCGGTTCCTCTCGGGGAAACGCCACTGTTTCGGCTGCGCCCCGAGGGGATATTCGGAGAGTAGCGCGCCTCCGTTCCGGACCAGTCGGTCGAAAAGAGGTTCGTGCTCCCTCGGATAGGCGACGTCGACACCGGTCCCGAGGACGGCCGCGCTCGCTCCCGCAACGGAAAGACACCCCTCGTGAGCGGCCTTGTCGATTCCTGCCGCGCCGCCGCTGAGGACAACGCCCCCCGATTCGCCGACCGCGCGCCCGATCTCGAAGGCCGTACTCCGGCCGTAGGAAGAGCAGCGCCGGGTGCCGACGACGGCTACCGGGGGACCGACAAGCGGCCAATTTCCTCTGACGTAGAGAAGCCGAGGACAGTCGGACTGTTCCGCGAGCCCGTCCGGCCACTCCCTGTCGCGGAAGGTCAGGAGGCGAACGCCCCCCTGCTTCGCCCTCTCCTCCTCCTCCTCGGGCCATGAGGAACTCACGAGATTTCGAAGGGCGCGGCGTACTGTATCGGAACACCCCAAGCGGCTCCACAGCGGCTCACCCTCCGTCCAGAACGCTTCCGGGGGGAGTCCCTCTCGTTCGAAGGCGTTCCAAAGCCGTGCGGCGGGACCGCCGGAACCGGCCAGGAGCAGGAGAGCCCGCAACAGCGGGGTCATCGCCAGACGCCTCCGTCTCTGTACGCGAGGGCTTCCGCTACGTGGGGAATCTCCACGTTCTCGCACTGAGCAAGATCGGCGATCGTACGAGCGACCTTGAGAACACGCCCTATTCCCCTGCCGGAGAGGCGCAGCCGACCCGCCATCGAGGAGAGGAACGGGCGAACGTCGGACGAAAGGCCGAGGGAGCGCTTCACTATTCGTTCGGGAAGCTCCGCGTTACAGGAAAAACCGTGAGGCGCCCACCGCTCGCGCTGCATCGTCCGGGCGCTCCGGACACGAGCCGCCACGTCCGCGCTGCTCTCTCCGCCCGCGCTCTCCACCGCGACAAGCTCTTCGGGGAGGAGGCGCGGCACGGCTACGTGAAGATCGATCCTGTCGAGGATGGGACCGGAGATCTTTCGGCGATAACGCTCCCGTTCCAGGTGAGAGCAGACGCACCGCTCCGCGGGATCTCCGTCCCAGCCGCACGCGCACGGATTCGCCGCCACGACGAGCAGCACCCTGCAGGGGTAGAGCGCCGACCCCGTCGCCCTGCTCACGGTGATCTCGCCGTCCTCGAGCGGCTGGCGAAGTCCTTCGAGGAGGTCGCGCCGGAACTCGGGAAATTCGTCGAGGAAGAGCACGCCTCTGTGAGCGAGACTGATCTCGCCCGGACGCAGGTTCGAACCTCCGCCGCAGATGGAGACCGTGCTCGCCGTATGGTGCACGGAACGAAACGGCGGCTGCAGCCCCTGTTCGAAGGGCAGGCCGAGCGTGCTTCTGACCAGCGTCGTCTCCAGCAGCTCTTCGTGGGAGAGCGGAGGGAGGATGCCTCGAAGCGCGCGTGCGAGCAGCGTCTTCCCGCTCCCCGGAGAGCCGATGAGCAGTATGTTGTGGTGCCCCGCCGCCGCGATCTCCAAAGCCCGTCGCGCTCCGGCCTGCCCCCGTATATCGGCGAAGTCGGGCTCGGCGCGGAACTCCTCTTCCCGGGGAGCGTATTCGGGCACGGAGGCGAGTTCCAACTCGCCCCGGAAGAACGCGAAGAGGTCGGCCAGATTCTCGACGGCGTAGGCCTCGCACCCCTTGACCAGCGATATCTCCGCGGCGTTCTCCGCAGGCGCGAAGAGAGGAACTCCCGAGTCGCGGGCGAGAAGAGCCGCCCCGACTGCGCCCCTGACTCCCCGCAGTCGACCGTCGAGAGCAAGTTCTCCCAGAAAAATGCCTCTCGGGAGGGAGGGGAGGCTCCCCATCGCGGAGGCGATCCCGATGGCGATCGGGAGGTCGAGGACCGCGCCCTCCTTCGGAAGGTCCGCAGGCGCCAGATTGACCGCGACGCGCCCCCTGACCGCCATCCCCAGAAAGCGGAGCGCCGCGCGCACCCGTTCCTTCGATTCGCGAACCGCGGCGTCTGGAAGCCCGACGATGGAGATGGAGAAGAGCCCTCCGGCGATCTCGACTTCGACCTCGACGCTCACGGCCTCTACCCCGCGGAGCGTGATTCCCTGGACCCCGTTCATGAGAAATCCCTTCCGGCGGTGACATCCTCGAAGCGTTCGATTCGGGCATCTTCGTCAGCCAACAGCGTCACGGCCACCACATCGATGCGCCACGGACCGTCCCACCGGCGCGAGACCATGTATTTCGTCCCGGTGCGGACGAGCCTGCGGATCTTCCGGGGCCCGACGGACTCTTCCGCGCTCTGCATCCATCCGGGCGCGCGAGTACGCACCTCCACGACGACGAGTTCGTTTCCGTCGCGCGCGACGATGTCCAGCTCGCCGCCCCTGAAAGAGACGTTCCGTTCGAGAATCGTCCACCCGAGAGCGTGCAGATGGGCGGCGGCAAGTTCCTCCCCGCGCAGACCGGTCAGAAGATGTTCCGCCGTCATAGTTTTTCCCCCTTGTCGAGCTTGTAGACGAAGGTGAGTATCCTGGCGACGGCCTCGTACAGCTCTGCGGGAATCTCTTCGCCCAGTTCGAGCACGAGCAGCGCGCTCACAAGCGCGGCGTCCTCGACGACCGGAACGTCGGCCTGGCGCGCAAGCTCCACGATCTTCTCCGCGATGTACCCCTCTCCCGAGGCGACAACACGCGGAGCGTCGTCTTGTTTTTGGTCGTACTGCACGGCGGCCGCCTGGGCGCGCTTTTTTTTCGGGGGGCTCATACCGTGATGTCCAGTCCGCGCCCCGGCACGCGCGGCATTCGCCTTCCGTGTGTCACGGCGACGTTCTGCAGGGCAAGCGGAATACCTTCGAGTTCATGGCGAAGACTATGGCGGCGGCGGCGAAGCTCCTCGAAGCTCGCCTCCTGTTCCGCCTTCAGCACCACGCTCAGGGACCGACCGTCCGTCTCCGCATCGCCCGCGACAAGACCCAATCGATCGCCCTCCATCTCGAAGGAGACCGTCCAGAAGGACTTCTCCCCTCGTTTAAAGGCGCTCGTGGCGATTCTGGCGTGCAGCGGGCGCTCGTCGTCGCCGGCTGGAAGAAACGCTCCCGCGAGCAGCGACGGATCGACGCCCTCGCGGGAGGGGCTTGAGAGCAACCCGTGTCCGCGCAGAAAGGAGGCTATGTCGTCGTCCCTCCCGAGGAGGGAGCGGAGCGCGCGGCGAGGGTCGTCCCCGCGTGCAAGGCGTTCGCGCAACCCCTCCCTGGTTCGTTTCCAGAGGGCCGACGTCCGCTCTTCGTCCAGCGACAGATACCACGAGAGCACCTGCACGTTCGCCGCGGTCATGGGGAGGCCTCGCGCCCACAGCTCCGCAAGGGGAGCAAGCTGCCCCGGCTGCTGTCCCATGCCGGCCCACGCAGTGCGGATCGAGGCGAGCGCCTTCGGGTCCAGCGAAAGTCCCCGGGTGATCAGCGCCGAGGCAACCTCCTTGTCGCCCGAGGAGAGCTTGCCCAGGAGGGCCTGCTCGGCATCGGAGAGGCGAAGCACCGGAATATCGCCCGAAGAGTCCCAGACCGCACGGAAGTGCTGTCCGACAAGAAGGGGAAGATTGGCCTGCGCCGTGAGGGTCTGCCCCGCCACACGGACGAGATAGGCTCCGCCGTCGCGCGCCTCGAGGACGGTACCGTTCACCACGGTCCCGTTCGGAATGGAGGAAAGAGGCTTGCCGGGCTGCTGCGGCGCGCCGTCGATGCGTGGCTGCTGCGAGTCCGGAAGGCCGGGGCGTATCTGGGGGCCGGTGATGCCGCCGATATTCGGGGTCACGAGGGGGCACTCCACGAGAAGGATTTTCTGTGCACAGGGGACGGACCGAGCGCGGCAAGCGCCTCCCTGTGCGCCGTCGTCGGGTACCCCTTGTGCTTCCTGAAGCCGTACTCCGGGTAGAGAACGTCAAGAGAGTCCATCACCCTGTCGCGCAGGACCTTCGCCACGACGGAGGCAGCCGCGACTGCGGGAATCAGCGAGTCGGCTTTCGGCAACGCACGCTGCCGGAACGGAACGCCGGGGACGGAGAATGCGCCGTCGACGATCACAGTGTCGAAGATCGGCGGGAGCTTCAGCAAACACCTCCGCATCGCCCAGAGGGAGGCCTGAAGGATGTTCATGCGGTCGATCCGCTCCAGGGAGGCGGCTTGCGCCCGCCAGAGCACGCCGCAAGAGGACATCCTTGCGAACAGCGCGTCTCGTTTCCGGGGAGAGAGTTTTTTAGAGTCGGTAAGGCCGAGGGCGAGCAGTTCGTCGCACTGTTCGTCGGTCAGGACGACCGCAACGGCGACGACCGGACCGCAGAGCGGTCCTCGCCCCGCCTCGTCCGTTCCGGCGATTCTTCCGAACTCGCGCAGCTCCATCAGCGATCCTCCGGAAGCTCCAAGGTCACGCGCCCGAGCCGCCCCGTGGAGAACGCCTCCACGAAGCGCCGCGCCGCGCCCGACAGGTCCACCGCTCCTCCGGAGACGAGACAACCGAGACGCCTGCCGAGCGCCTGCAGAATCTCCTCGCCGGGGATATCGTCCGGAGCGGCGACGCTCCACTTCGCTTCCACCATATCCCACAGCTTCTTGCGCCTGAGAACGGCGATGAGATCAAGCGCGACGTTCTCGTATCCGCCGATAACCTCCGCCTTGCTGCTCCCCAACCAGGCGAGGCAACGCTGTACGGAGTCGTCGGCCTTGGGGTCGAGGATGCCCGGCGAATCCACCGCAAGGATTCCCTTCCCCTTGTACCAGGAGACGCCGCGCGTGATCCCCGGGATCCCGCCCACTTGCGCGGAGGACTTGCCGACGAGCGCGTTGAGAAACATCGACTTGCCTACGTTGGGAATACCGACTACGGCGAGCCTGACCTCGCGATGCGACGGGCCGAAAGGAGCAAGGTCGCGCCGGACCGGTTCCATTCGGGGTTTGAGCAGATCAAGCGCCCACGCCTTCATGCCGGATGCGGAAAAGTGCGCAAGCCACTTGGACGTGGCCTTCTCGTCCGCCAGGTCGCGTTTCGAGAGGGCCACCGCTACAGGACATATTTCGGAGAGTTCTCCGATTAGGGGAGAGGACGTTTGAGCCGGAGCCCGCGCGTCTCTCACCTCGATGATGATGTCCAGTTTCCCGGCAAGCTCCGAAAGCTTTCGCTTCCCTTTGGCCATATGGCCGGGATACCAGACGGTACGGGCCATCTAGTCCACCGTCCCGATCCTGTTGAGCGGCCAGTAGCGGAAGAACACGGGACCTCTGATGTTCTGTTTGGGAACGAATCCCCAGAAACGGCTGTCCTGTGAGTTCGGCCTGTTGTCACCCATCGCGAAGTAGGAATTCGCCGGGATTTTCACCGGCACATCGGTAAACACCGGCCCCGCGGTCAGCGAAAAGTTATCGTGGTTCTTGACGTACTCCTCCTGCAGAGGCTGCCCGTTGATGAATACGGTACCGTTTCGCACTTCGAGCACATCGCCCGGAAGGCCGACGATCCGTTTGACGAAATCCCGCTTGGGATCGACAGGGTACTTGAAGACGAAGAGCTGCCCTCTCTTCGGCTCCTGGAAGGTATACCAGAATTTCGCCACGAGAACCCTGTCCCCGACCTCCAGGGTGGGGATCATGGAACCGCTGGGAATCCAAAACGCCTGCACAACAAACGTCCGGAGAATAAGAGCCAGAACAAGAGCCCAAAGAATAGTCTCGATGGTCTCGCGCCACCACGGTTTCGCCGCCGCCATACAATAACCTCCGTTTCAAAATGAAGAAGCATGCAAAGAAAAGAGTTCATATTCATATCGGACTCTTTTATACCCCGAAAAAGCAAGAGTTTCAATCCCGTAGAATCGGAAGATGCACAAACGCCCCCTCCGAATCGCCGGTTCAGGGAGACGTGTCGCGCAGAGAAACCCGGCCGTACGGAGATACGACAATGTAGCGGAGCGCTTTCAGCCCCTTCCGAGGACTCTCGGAGGAGCCCACCCTGATGGTCAGGGCGGGCGTCAGCATGTTCCACTTCGGAGTGTACTGGCAAAAAAACGACTCCAGAGCGTGATTTAGAAAATACGCCCTTCCCTCTCCGTCGTACACCTCGTCTTCAACGGGAGACGCCCAGTGAACAACGATTCTCCGCTGCGACTGCAGCGATGCGACGCGTACCGAGAATCCTCGGCCCGAGAGAAGCGACTTGTGAAACACCCTCTGCATCCATGCCGCCGCTCTTTCGGCCTCGCGAATCACGCTCTCCCGCGAAGAAGAATCCAAGAACGAGGACGAGGGCGCCAGCGCGACGCCCCCGGAAAGCACGCCAAGAATAAGGATGGAGATCAACAACTCGGACAGGGAAAACGCACTGCGCGAAGTCTCCCGAAACGAGGTGTCGCCCCGCCCGTCCCGTCCTGCTTCAACGATCGGCGATGGCTTCATACCCCAGCGCGAGCACTTTCATATTCGCATCTTCGAACTTTGCCGGAGAAAGCGTCTTCACCGCCGACGCCGTTTCGTCGAAGGAAGGGGCCCCGACCCCTGCGCAGCACATAGCGCCCATAAGGAGTACGTTCAGGAAGAGAAAATTCCCCCCCATGTGCTCCTTCAGAAGCCGGTAGCCTTCGAGAGAGAAGGCGGAAATCCGTCGTTCGTTCAGAAAGGCGGTCAATTTCGGATTCTCGAAAGACGCCCTGTCGTGGACATTCACCACGAAGGCCCCTCCTTGCCGAAGAAAGTGCAGATTGCGGACGCCTTCGTTTTGGTCGAAGGCAAGGAGGAGGTCCGCTTCGCCTGCTCTGACCAGAGGGCTGGCATATTCCCCCGTCTTGAAGTGACTGATCACCGAGCCGCCTCTTTGGGCCATGCCGTGCACCTCGCTCCCCATCACGGAGAGTCCGTTTTTCAGCGCGATCGCCCCCAGCACCTTGCTGGCGAAAAGAATCCCCTGGCCGCCGATTCCCACTATGACGTACTGCATCCTACTCAGCCTCCTCGGAAGACGCGACGATCGCCCCGTGCGGACAGACCGACAGGCACACGCCGCAGGAAACGCAGAACCTTTCGTCGATGAAAGCCTTCCCCGTCTCCGCGGAGAAGACAAGCCCGGGACAGTTGAAAAAGTTGATGCAGAACTTGCAGCCGATGCATTTCTCCGGATCCACCTTCACCGGGATCGAAGACTGCTCCGGACGAAGGAGCATGCACGGATGGCGGAAGATCACCACGGCCGGCTCCCCCCTCGACTTCGCGTGCTCCCAGGCTTCCTTGATCGCCGTTTTGCCGAGAGCGACGTCGTAGGCCTCGATCGTCTTTACGTACTCGACTCCGCAACCGCGACACGCGCCCTCGATATCGACCTTCCGCCCCTCGTCGCCTTTGCGGAGCTTCGTTCCGACTGCGGGGTTGGCCTGTCCGCCCGTCATCGCCGTGATACTGTTGTCGAGGATGGCAAGCACGAACGCATGACGGTTGTACACGGCGCTCGCAAGCCCGGGGAGCCCCATGTGGAAGAAGGTGGAGTCGCCTATGGTCGTCACGACGGGGCGGTCTATCCCCGCGGCCTTGTGGGCAAGGAAAAAACCCGAGCCCATCGTCACCGACGCGCCCATATCGACGACCGCGTCCACCGCCTTCTGGTTGACTCCGAGCGTGTAGCAGCCGATGTCGGAGGGGTTCACGGCGTTCGGAAGCGCCTGGCGTATGGAAAAGAAGCTCGCCCTGTGAGGGCAACCGGGACAGAGCATCGGCTTGCGGGGAACAATGCGCAGCTCCTCCAGCGCTTCCTTGAGAAGAGGGTGTTCCTTTCCCGCAAGAGAATCGTCCTGAAGCAATCGTCCGAGAATACCCGCGATCACCTCGGGAAGAAGCTCGCCCGCGCCGGGTACCGTTCCGTTCCAGCGCCCGAGGATGCGGGTGCGGTCAGGAAGCTGCATCTCCATCACGGGGTAGGTCTCCTCGAGGAAGAGCACCCTGTCGTGGCGGGCGATGAAGTCGTTCACCATATTCACCGGCAACGGGTGGGGCGTGCCTATTTTCAGCACCGAAACGTCGTCCCTGCCGGCCTCCTTCAGAAGGTCCGTCGCCACGGAGAACGGAACGCCGGAGGCGACGATGCCGAGCACAGGCTTTCTCTTCGCCGGAATCTCGTAGTTGTACTTCGAGAACTCGGTCTCGAAGACTGTTCGAATATCTTCGACCTTGCGGTTGAGCTTCGGATGGTTGATCTTCACGCTCGCCGGAAGACATACCCAGCGGGAAGGCTCTTTTTCGAACTTCACAGCGCCGGAGGTCGGACGGATCTCCCCGAGTTCTATGTCCTGACGGCAGTGGTCGACGCGCACGCCCGGACGAAGCATCGCGATGATGCCGAAACGCTCGGAAAGGTCGAAGGCATCGAAGACCATCTCCTTGGCCTCCGCCGCGGTCGCCGGATCGAAGCACGGAATCTTGGCGAACATGGCGAAGTACCGGCTGTCCTGTTCCGTCTGCGAGCTGTGCGGGCCCGGGTCGTCCGCGACGACCAGCAAGAATCCGCCCTTCAGGTCGAAGTGCGCCACGCTCATGAACGGGTCGGCGGCAACGTTGAGTCCGACCTGCTTCATCACCGCGCATGCCCTGGCGCCTGTAAACGAAGCCGCGGCAGCCACTTCGAACGCCACTTTCTCGTTGACGCTCCACTCCGCCGACATGGGAGACCCCATCTCGTCCGCGAACTTCGCCACCGCCGGCAGGATCTCGGACGACGGCGTGCCCGGATAGGCCGACGCAACAAGACATCCGGCCTCCACAATCCCTCTCGCTATCGCTTCGTTTCCAAGCAGTATGGCCCTCGTGCTCACTCTACGCGACACCTCCATCATCCCTCAGCGCCTCAATCCAGCGACGCATGGGGTTGTCTCCCCGCAACAACCTGCCGTTTCCGTCCACGAACGCGTGGCGGGTCCATCCGGCGGCAAGGGGTTTCCCGTCGGATGCCCTTTCGATGCGGCACTCGAAGACGATGCTGCTCGCCCTTAATTCACCGATCTTCGTGTAGATAACAATTTCATCCTCGTAGCGAGCAGGATGCTTGTAGCGGCAGTGGGATTCCACAACAGGAAGGTACACTCCCTCGGCTTCCCACTCGGCGTACGATCTGCCGAGAGAGCGGCAAAATTCGGTCCGCCCCACTTCGAACCAGTAGAGATAATTGGCGTAATACGCGACGCCCATCTGGTCGGTGTCGCCGTAACGAACACGCAGTGTGAAAGGAACTTCGGAGGACACGGGAACACCTCCCGGAAAAGGTGAAGGAGAACGATCATACTGAGAAAACGCCTACAATGCACGCGTTTTCTTCAAGGACCTACTCCTTGTGGCGAATTATATACCAAATACTATTTTTGATGCAACAAAAAAATCATCCACCGCACTTATTCATATGCGCCGCCATGAGACAGTCCTCTTCCACCACAGGATACCCCGCCTCTGCAAGCGAAGAGGCCAGCGGCTCGTTTTGCGCTCCCGGCTGGAACCACACCACAGGCTTGTAGGAGAGCTGCTCCAAGTCGTCCGCAATCGCACCCTGCATCTTCTCCGAGAGAAAGAGCGCGACAACATCCACTCCCTCTTTCAAGGAAGCGAGGTCGGCAACGCAGGGCAGTCCAAGTATTTCAGCGCCCGCGTACCCCGGATTTACCGGAAAGAGCGTAAAACCGGCGCCGGAAAGGTAGTTCATCACCCGAAACACCGGCCGGTCGGCCTTTGGCGACGCCCCGACTATCGCCACTCTGCTGGGAGCGCAGACATACTGCTTCAAAATATCTTCTTTCTTCACTCGAATCACCTCTCCCGAAAAATCGTTGCCGCACGCACTCTCTTTGAGTACCTTCGTATTATACCCCACCCGCCGGAAAGCGCGAAAAAACGCGAGAAGATTCGCAGTTCGCGCAGGTCGTCCTCCGCACGTTGGCAAGAGTGAAAAAGATGTGTATAATGCTCTGCATCCGGAGGGCTGTCCGAGCGGTCGATGGTGGCTGACTTGAAATCAGCTGGGCGAAAGCCCCAGGGGTTCGAATCCTCTGCCCTCCGCCATTTTTTGTATGTTCGGACATGCCCACGTCCGCAGACGAAAAGGGGGAACGCGGGCGGAACGCGGTCCCCCTTTTTGCGATCGCTTCAGGGAAGCGTTTACGCTACGACGTTTTCAAGCGCACCCAGCTCTTCTATCTCGACGCGCATCAGGTCGCCCTTCTGCACGGGTCCGATTCCCGCAGGAGTACCTGTGATGATCACATCGCCGGCCTCCAGCGTCATCACATGCGAAATATGGCTGACCAGCACCGGGACCGGGAAGATGAAGTTGCTGGTTCGTGAGTGCTGAACAACCTTCCCGTTGACCAGCATCGCGATCTCCAAGTCCGACGGATCGACTCCGGCGACGACGAACGGTCCAAGCGGGCAGAATGTGTCGAACGACTTTGAACGCGTCCACTGCCCGTCCTTCGACTGAAGGTCGCGGGCGGTTACGTCGTTGGCGCATGTATAGCCCAGAATGTACTCAAGCGCCTTCTCCGGCGAAACGCTCCGGCATTTCTTCCCGATGACGATTCCCAGTTCCGCCTCGTAATCCACTCGCTTGGTCATCACCGGCGGATAGACCACCGGCTCGCGGTGTCCCGTCACGCTCGTCGCAGGTTTGATGAAAAGCAGCGGCTCCTCGGGGATCGGCAGTCCGACCTCCTTCGCATGGTCTCTGTAGTTCAGCCCCACGGCGACAACCTTCGAAGGCGATGTCGGAGGAAGAAAACGCTCCACATCCGAAAGCGTTCCAAGACGCTCCCCCGGCTTCGCGGTCTCCGCCATAGGACCGCGCACGGCGTAGAGCGAGCCGTCGAGCACCAAAGCTTGCCGTTCTTCCCCGTGAATTCTGCAGCGCACAAATGTCTTTTTCATTTTATTATCTCCTCCGAAAATGGAATTTTCTCTGCCTGGGAATGTATGATAGCAGATAGAGCGGGGACAAAAAACCGACGCTCCGAGAAAAAATTTTATGAAAGAAAAACTCGGACTCGCCGAAATAATTGACTTTCATGATGCCGTATCGTATCCTGTAACATTATCGTTACATAACCGTTGCCCCCGTTGACACTTTCCATATCAATCCTCCGCTAAGCCGAAGTAAAGAGGATATACTCGTTTCTTACAGGAAAATGCAACGGGATCGCCACTGTTTTCGAGGAGGGGTGGAGTATGTTCGGAAAAAAGAACGGGAAGGTCGAGTCCCTTCTCTATTCGGGTGATCGAGTGAAGATTCTCGCCATGGTCCGCGAGATGGGCAGCATGGCGAGCGAGGCGTTCAGGCTTGCCGTTCAGTCGCTTGAAGAAAGGGACGACGCGCTGGCGGACAAAGTCATCGAAGAGGACGACGCCATAGACGATCTGGAGGCGACGATCGACCACGAATGTCTTTGCTCGATCGCAATGCGCCAGCCTGTGCGCGAGGATCTCCGCTTCGTCTTCGCCGTCCTGAAGATTATCACCGATCTGGAACGAATAGGCGACCAGGGCGTCAATATCGCCAAGAAGGCGAAGATCCTCAATCAGTATCCGCTGCTGAAACCACTTGTCGACATCCCCAAGATGAAGGTCATCGCCACGGAGATGGTAGCCGATTCCCTGAAGGCCTTCGAGGAGAACGACACGCTGCTTGCGGAGGCCATCTGCATGAGGGACGAGGAACTGGACACCCTCTACGACTGCATTTTCGATGAACTCATCGGTATCCTGGGCAAAAAGCCGGAGGGGGACCAGGCGACCGCCCAGTGCGCCGCCGGACTGCTCTGGGTTGCGCGCCATCTCGCCCGTATAGGCGACCATGCGACCAACGTCGCGGAGAGAGTCTACTTTATGGTGAAGGGCGAACGGCTCAAGCCGCTCATCGAAGCGAAGAAAAAGGCGCTTCAGGCGAAGATCGAGGAAAACGGATTTCCGCACTGAGATCTTCATGCCCTTTCTCTGCGAAAGGAGGTGGAGCATTTTCTCCTCTGCTTCAGGCGCTACCGTACCAACAGATGCACCTCATATTCGAAAGGAGACGAGAACATGAAAAAAGCCATTCCGCTTGTCCTTGCGTTCTGTATCGTCCTTGGAGCGACTGCGGCCATAGCCGCCGAGTATCCGACCAAAGCGGTGACCATCATAGTCGCCTCCAACGCGGGAGGCGGTACCGACACGATGGCCCGCCTCTTCGCCAAGTTCGCCGAGAAATACTTCTCCCAGCCGTTCGTCATCAACAACATCGACGGCGCCGGCGGCCAGAGAGGCTTCGAGGCCCTCGCGCGCGCCCGAAAGGACGCCTACACCATCGGCACGCTGTACACCCCGCACCTTACGGCGCACATGTCCGCCAAGAGGGCGAGCTACACTCTCGACAATTTCGCAATGCTGTACAACCTGGTCACCGACCCCGGCGTGCTCGTGGTGCCTTCCTCCAGCCGCTTCCACAGCATTCAGGACATCATCGATGCTGAGAAGGCCGCGCCGGGCTCCCTTACCGGCTCCACTTCCGGCCCCGGAAGCGACGACGCGTTCGCCCTCGCGCAGTTCAACGAGGCGACCGGATGCACGGTGAAGAGCGTTCCGTCGACGGGTTCCTCCAACGCGAAGGCGACCGTCATGGGCGGCCACGTTTCGATGGGCTTCATGAATCTCTCGCAGGTCGAGTCCAACATGAAGGCCGGAGAAGTCCGCATCCTCGCCATGATGACCCCGAAGCGCCACCCGAACGTCCCCGATATCCCGACATTCGCGGAGCTTGGGTACAAGGTGGTTTCCGACTCATCCAGAGGTTTCGCCGCGCCTGCGGGCATCCCCGACGAGGCGTACAAGAAGCTGGTGGAGACGTTCGAGAAGGTGCTCGTCGACCCCGAGTTCCTCGAGGCCGCCAAGGAACAGCTGCAGATGAACTTCATGACCCCCGAGGAGTACAAGGCCTACCTCGCCGATCTTCTTGAAGTGACGGACAAGGCTTACGAAAAGGATCCCTGGTAGAGAGAGGCCCGATATGACCCGATCTTCCATGAACCGCCTCTTCGCGGTCGGAGGATTGGGGCTCGCCGCAGCCCTTTTTTTCGGGGCGAATGGATTTCCGGACCGGGCCGCTGATGCGGCCCGTTACGTCTTTTTCCTCGCCGGAATTCTTGCGGCGCTGTCCCTCGTCCTTCTCCTGCAGAGCACGCCTTCGCCCGACTCGCACGTCAGGGGGGTCCGTTCTCCGCGTTCTTTCACCGTCGCGGTCGTTGCCATAGCCGTGTACGGAGCCGCTATACCGCGCTTCGGCTTCTTCCCGGCGAGCGCGTTCTTCATGCCGCTCTTGGCGCTGCTTCTGGGGTACCGACGTCCGCTGTTCATCATTATCGGCACGGGAATCATTCTCTCGTTCGTCTACCTCGTCTTCGTCTACTTCCTCGGCGTTCCGGTGCCGATGGGAATTTGGGGGGAATAAACCATGACCGAATTCATTCTTCCCGCGCTCTCCTCTCTTCTCGATCCGATGGTGCTCCTCGTCATTTCGGCAGGCTCGGTCGTCGGCATCATCGTCGGCGCGATGCCCGGACTCACCGCCACCATGGCCGTGGCGCTGCTGATCCCGGTCACATTCGGCATGGCGCCGCTCCTCGGCCTCGCGCTGATGGGCGGAGTATACTCCGGCGGCATGTACGGCGGCGCGATCTCCGCCATTCTCCTCTCGACCCCGGGAACCCCGGCGGCGGCGGCGACAGCCTTCGACGGATACCCGATGGCACGGCAGGGGAAGGGCGGCGAGGCGCTGTCCGTGGCCACGTGGGCCAGCTTCTGGGGGGGCATCGTCTCCACGTTCGCCCTGTTGCTCATGGCGCCCGCCCTCGCCAAGTTCTCGCTCCGTTTCGGGCCTCCCGAGTACTTCGTCCTCGCGATCATGGGGCTTTCCAGCATCGTCACCCTGACGAAGGGAAGCATGGTCAAGGGACTCCTCTCCGGCTTCCTGGGACTGACCATCGCCACGATCGGCATGGATCCGCTCTCCGGCTTCATGCGCTTTACCTTCGGAAAGATCGACCTCTTCGACGGAATCCCGTTCATGCCGGCGCTCATCGGGCTCTTCTCGGTCAGCCAGATTCTCGATCTGACCGCGGAGACCCGTATCACCGAGAACATCGACGACGCAACGCTTTCGACCATCAAACGGAGCAAGCTCCCTCGCGGACTTGCCGGGACGATCTGCCGGGGGGGCGTTATCGGCACGATCGTCGGCATGCTGCCCGGCGCCGGAGCGACCATATCGTCCTTCATCTCCTATAACTTCGCCAAGCAGAGCGCGAGGGATCCCGAGACCTTCGGCAAGGGCAACCCCAAGGGCGTCGCTGCGGCGGAAAGCGCCAACAACGGCTGCGTCGGCGGCTCGCTCATTCCGCTGCTCACGCTCGGGATTCCCGGAAACAGCGTCGCCGCCGCGCTGATGGGCGGCCTGATGATCCAGGGGCTCATCCCGGGTCCCGAACTTTTCTCCCGGTACGGCACGCTGACCTACGGGTTCATCCTC
Organism: Synergistaceae bacterium; assembly: GCA_018436725.1. Lineage (GTDB taxonomy): Bacteria > Synergistota > Synergistia > Synergistales > Aminobacteriaceae > JAAYLU01. The sequence goes on from JAHDKT010000022.1 coordinate 141,675, forward strand.
TCCCTTTTCATCGCGAACCTCGTCTTTCTTGTCCTCGGGCTCTACCTCGCCCCTTACTTCGCGCGCGTGACCTCGACGCCGAACGCCCTGCTTATTCCGGGGATCGCCATCCTCTCGGTGATCGGCAGCTACGCCATCAACAACAACATGTTCGACGTCTGGCTGATGATCGCCTTCGGCATAGCCGGATACTTCCTCGAAAAGGGCGGTTTTTCCACGGGCGCCCTCGTCCTGGGGCTCATCCTCGGCCCGATCGCGGAACTCGGATTCGGGCAGTCGCTCATCATGTCGCAGGGGTCGCCGATGATCTTCTTCGAGCGCCCGCTCTGCATCCTCCTCTGGGTCATCACCCTGCTCCTGATGATCCCGGCCTTTTCAAGCCACCTGAAAAAGACGAAAAACAGAACAGAGTAGGCGATCCGACCCTTCGGGGTCGGTTTTTTTGCACTCCCCCCCTCCACGGAGGAAGGAACATGAACACCTCGCCATCCGCGCATTCGAGGCGCCGTTCGGCTCGACATTTCGCGCGTTTTGTGGTACTTTTTTAGCATCATGATCTTCCGCTGCCTGAAAAAGGAGATGGTTCGGTGGATAGCGGAGCACAACCTTTAAGTAGCACCCTTCTCGCGTAGTACGGCGCCGCTGCGGCCTTCCTTTCCGGTAAGCCGAAGCCCGGCGCCCGCCGGGATTTTCCTTGCCGGAGATCCCTCCGTTTTTTCATTCGGAACGAGAACCGCATGTTCCTCCTTTCGGGATGCTCCTCGCCGAAAGGAGAGTATATCGGCGTCGTGCCGTACAGGAGACAAGGAGGCGTCGTTATGACGGATCTGCAGAATAAATTCCTCGCAAGCGTGGACAAACTCTTCGAACGGAAGCAGTTCAAGAGCCTCAAAGAACTCCTGAGCACCATGGAACCCGCCGACCTCGCGGAAGTTCTGGCGGAGAAGGCGGCCACCGAGCGCGCATTCCTCTTCAGGCTTCTGCCGAAGGACCTCGCGATAGAAGTCTTCGAGTTCATGGAGGGAACCGAGCGAGAGGAGCTGCTCGCGAACTTCACCGACTCGGAGGTCGCCTCCATCATCGAGGAGATGTCCGACGACGACCGCACCGCCCTGTTCGACGAACTCCCCGCCAAAACGGTGAAAAAGCTGCTCGCGCACCTCTCCCCCGAGGAACGGAAGCTGGCGAACGCGCTGCTGAACTACCCCGCCGATTCCGCAGGCCGCATCATGACCCCCGAGTTCATCGACCTGAAGGAGGGGATGACCGTCGCCAGGGCGCTGGAGCGTATCCGCGCCACCGCCGCGAAGAAGGAGACCATCTACACGTCCTTCGTGGTCAGCCCCGAACGCCGCCTTAAGGGGACCGTCCACCTCGAGGATCTCATTCTCGCTGCTCCCGAGACGCCGCTGACCGACGTCATGGACGGCCAGCCTGTCTTCGTCACGACCTCTACCGATCAGGAAGAGGCTGCGAAAAAAATGTCGCGGTACGACCTCCAGACGATCCCCGTGGTGGACAAGGAGGAGCGTTTGGTGGGAATACTCACCTTCGACGACATCCTCGACGTCATCCAGGAGGAGGCCACGGAGGACTTCGAGCGGATGGCGGGGATCCAGCCCGTCGAGGAGAACTATCTCGAAGCCGGCGTCATCACCCTCGCGCGCAAGCGGCTGACCTGGCTGCTCGTCTGCATCGTCACCCAGCTCTTTTCTTCCTTTATTCTGCAAAGCTACACCTTCGCCCTCGAAAGCGCCGTGGCGCTCGCTTTCTTCATCCCGATGCTCATAGGCACGGGAGGAAACACCGGAACGCAGGCGGCGACGCTCGTCATCCGCGGTTTCACTCTCGGCGAAATCATTAAGACGGACATTCATAAAGTGCTTTCAAAAGAAATACTCTCCGGGCTGCTTCTCGGCGGATCGCTCGCCGTTCTCGCCTCGGTGCGGGCGTGGATGATGGGAACCGGAGTCGGTATCGCGATCACCGTGGCCATCTCCGTCGTGGGCGTCGTCATGCTGGGCAACCTCGTCGGCGCGCTCCTCCCCTTCGCGGCGAAGAAATTCAAAATAGACCCCGCGGTCATGTCCGGCCCCTTCATCACCACCGTCGTCGACATCCTCGGCCTCCTGCTCTACTTCGAGGTCGCCCGGCGCGTGCTTGATCTGGGATAAAAGGAGTCGTGTCATGACGGATCTCAGGAACAAATTCCTCGAAAGCGTGGACAAACTCTTCGAGCGGAGGCAGTTTCAGAGCCTCAAGGAGCTGTTCGACACCATGGAACCGGTCGATATCGCGGAAATCCTGGCGGAGAAGGCGGCTCCGGAGCGCGCCTTCCTCTTTCGCCTTCTGCCGAAGGATCTGGCGGTCGATGTCTTCGAGTTCATGGAGGGATCTGAACGGGAGGAGATGCTTGCCGGTTTCACCGATACGGAGGTGGCCTCCATCATCGAGGCGATGTCCGACGACGACCGCACCGCGCTCTTCGACGAACTCCCCGCACAGACGGTGACCAAACTCCTTTCGCACCTCTCCGCCGAGGAGCGAAAGCTTGCCAACACACTGCTGAACTACCCCGCCGACTCGGCCGGCCATATCATGACCCCCGAGTTCATCGACCTGAAGGAGGGGATGACCGTCGCTCAGGCCATCGACAGGATCCGCGCCACGGCCGCGAGGAAGGAGACGATCTACACATCCTTCGTGCTTGGTCCCGACCGCCGCTTGAAGGGAACCGTAAGCTTGGAAGACCTCATCCTCGCCGCCCCGGAAACGCCGCTGACGGCGCTCGTGGACGGCAACCCGGTCTTCGTCGCCACCTCGACGGATCAGGAAGAAGCGGCGAAGACCATGTCCCGCTACGACCTCCAGACGCTCCCCGTCGTGGACAAGGAGGAGCGCCTGGTCGGCATACTCACCTTCGACGACATCCTCGACATCGTCCAGGAGGAGGCCACGGAGGACTTCGAACGAATGGCCGGTATCCGGCCCGTCGAAGAGGGCTACCTGGACGCGGGGGTGGTGATGCTCGCGCGCAAACGCCTGACGTGGCTGCTCGTCTGCATCGTGACGCAGCTCTTCTCGTCGACGATCCTCGAACGCTACACCTTCGCGCTCGAAAGCATGGTAGCGCTCGCCTTCTTCATCCCTCTGCTGATCGATACGGGCGGAAACACGGGGACGCAGGCGGCGACGCTGGTCATCCGCGGGCTTACCGTGGGCGAGATCGGCATGAGCGATCTTCGAGGCGTCCTCTTCAAGGAGAGCCTCTCCGGTCTGCTGCTCGGAAGCGTTCTCGCCGCCCTGGCCTCGTTCCGGGCGTGGACGATGGGCACGGGCTTCGGGGTAGCGCTCACCGTGGCCATCTCCGTCGTCGGGGTCGTGATGCTGGGCAATCTCGTCGGCGCACTGCTCCCCTTCATCGCGAAGAAGTTCAGGATCGATCCGGCGGTGATGTCGGGCCCCTTCATCACCACCGTCGTCGACATCCTCGGCCTCCTGCTCTACTTCGAAGTCGCCCGGCGCGTGCTCGGTCTGGGGTAGCGGCGCTACTTCTCCAGCTTCATATCTCCGGGGCGGATGCGTCCCGTCTTCCGCAGGATTTCCGCGAAGAGCAGCGAAAGAGCCGCAGGAAGGAGAAAGTGGAGCAGCAGAATGCCCGGCCATGCGGCGGCGCCCATCGTCTCCAGCGTCGAGACCTGCCCGACGAGGCCGCTCGTTCCCATTCCGGCGCCGACCCGACTGTTCTCCATCCTGAAGAAGACCGTGGAAACGGGCCCCAGCACAGCGGAGGCAAGGGTGGGCGGAATCCATATCCACGGGTTCCGTATGATGTTGGGAATTTGGATCATCGAGGTTCCAAGCCCCTGCGAGAAAAGCCCGCCGACGCCGTTGTCCCTGTAGCTCGCCACGGCGAACCCGATCATCTGGCAGCAGCACCCCGTAGTCGACGCGCCCGCGGCCAACCCCGAAAGACCGAGGGAGATGGCGAGCGCCGCGCTGCTTATCGGAAGCGTTAGGGCGACGCCCATCATCACGGAGACGAGAATGCCCATCGGGATCGGGCGCAATGTCGTCGCGACGTTGATCGCGTTGCCTATCCAGTACATCATCCCCGCGATGAACGGGCCGGCGACGACGCCGGTCAGCCCGCCGACGAGGATCGTCCCCGCGGGTACCAGGACGATATCCATCCCGGTCTTCCCCGCGATACGCCTTGAAAATTCCGCTCCGGCCAGCGAGGCGACCAGCGCGCCCACCGGTTCGCCGATGACGACGCTCACCGCGCCTCCGTCGAAGGAGAAGGTCCCCGCGCCGACGGCCCCGGCGATCAGCGAGGAGAAAAGCACCAGGGGCGGCGCCCCCGTCGCGAAAGCGACACCTGCCCCTATCGCCGGTCCCATGAGGAGCTGGGCAACCCTTCCGAACATCTCCACCGAGGGCATGGAGAGGAGTCCTCCCGCCTGCCGGAGAATCAGGCCGATGATCAGCGAGGCGAAGAGTCCCAGCGCCATACCGTTGGACACCTTGACGAGGTATCCGCGGAAAGAGCCCCCACGTCCGGAGCCCTCTCCGGAAGTCACTTTTTCATCCATTCCGAGCACCATCCTTGTCATCTGACATGTCATCAGACAAAGGATACACCCTTATTTCTCTTCGAGCAAGTAGTTCTTTTCGCGCAGCCCCTCGAGAACCGAACGCCAGGTCGTTTCGTCCGGCACTTCGAGCGTGTGAAGATGCACCCCTCCGGTAAGCGCCGAAAGAGGTTCGCCGTCGTTCTCCCGCATCTTTTCCATAAATCGCTCAACATCGGCCGAAGTGAAGATCATCAGGTTGCCGGTTATCTCGCCGTAGAGCGGGTGCTCCACAATGACGTTGAGCACCTTCGCGCCCCGTTCGACCATGACGCGCAGCTCCTCTTCCATCGAGGAATAGTCCGTGTGCCGCGTCACCACGGTCTTCGTCAGCACGCCGGACGCGCCCCTCGAAAGAAGCAAATACCCCTGCGGCGTGGCGACGATGCTCGCTCCCTCGGCGCGGAGCACCGCGATATCCTGCACGATGATCTGGCGGCTCACCGAAAAGAGCGAAGCGAGCGCCGCTCCCTTGACCGGACCGCCGGAGGCCGCAAGCTGCTCCCGTATCCGCAGACGCCGTTCTCCGCTGTTCACTTATGTGCACCTCCCGAGAACCATTTCGTGAGAATCTCCTCCAAATCCCGCATCTTCACAGGTTTGGAAATGTAGTCGTTCATTCCGGCCCCGAAGCACTCGTCCCTGTCGCCGGGCATCGCGCGGGCGGTCATGGCGATCACCGGAAGATCCGGACGTCCGATTCCTCCAGGACTGCGCCTGATTCGCTTCACGGCTTCTAAACCGTCGAGAACGGGCATCTGCACGTCCATAAAAACCAGATCGAAGTCCTCGTGATGAAGTATTTCCAGTGCTTCGAATCCGTCGTGAGCCACCGTTACCGAACACCCGAGGCGCTGCAGCATGATGGAGGCGACCTTGCGGTTCACTTCGCTGTCCTCGACAAGAAGCACTTTCGCCTCACCGACAGTGGGCGGCGCCGAAGCGGCGGCATAGGATCCCCCGCCTCGCGACTCCCTTTCGGAAGCGCCTGCGATCGAAAGAAGAAGGTTCTTCAAGGCGCTCCTCTTGACAGGCTTCGGAAGAAAGTCGGCGTAGCCGGCGTTACGAAGGGCTGTCCTCCCCCATCGCCTGGAGGAGTAGTCGAGCAAATAGAAGACGGAGAGGATGCGAAGCCTCTCCGGGAGATCGCGAGGCGAGAAGCCGCCTTCGTCCGCGAGACGGCTTCCGTCGACAAGCACGGCCGAGAACGGCCGTCCGGAATCCGCCGCCGCGACGATACACTCTTCGGCCCTTTCCAGTTCCGTCTCCGTAACCTCGCAGAGCCAGCGCTTCAGGTGCATCGTCACGGAGCGCCTCCACCCGGGAGTCCCTCCTGCGAGCAGAACGGGTGTATTCATCAGATTCGGATCGACAGGCAAGTCTTCGATATCGCCCCGGTCGATCCTGTCGAGGGGAATTTCGAACCAGAAAAGAGAACCACCCTTCGGGGCATCTTCCATGCCGATGCTCCCGCCCATGAGTTCGACGAGCCCCCTGGAAATGGCAAGCCCCAACCCCGTCCCCCCGAAACGCCGCGTTATGGAGGAATCGACCTGCGAAAAAGGTTTGAAGAGGAGCGTTTTCTTCTCCTTAGGAACACCGATGCCCGTGTCCTCTACTTCGAAGCGAAGTATCGTTCTGAGGATGCCGTCCTCTGCGAGGGAGACGGAAAGCGATACCTCCCCGGAATCGGTAAACTTCACCGCGTTCGAGAGGAGATTACCGAGCACCTGACGGAGGCGGGACGAATCCCCGCGGAAGAACAGGGGAACATCGGACTCGACGACGGAGTAGACTTCCAGCCCCTTCTCCCTCCCTTTCACTGCGGTCTGGACGGCAAGCTCCTCGACGAGTCCCTGGAGATCGAACGGCGCGCTTTCCAGCGCGAGACGCTCCGCCTCTATCTTCGAAAAATCCAGCAGATCGTCGAGCAATTCCATAAGATGGTCGGCGCTGCTGCGGATCGTCTCTCCGAAGTCCCGCTGTTCCATCGAGAGCCCCGTGTCCAGAAGCAACTCGACCATGCCAAGTATCCCGTTCATAGGCGTTCGTATCTCATGGCTCATATTCGCCAGGAAGGCGCTCTTCGCTCGGCTCGACTCCTCCGCCCTGAGCGCAAGCATGCGCGACGTGGAACTTGCCTCGGTAAGCTCTCTGTTCCGTTCTTCCAATTCCTCCAGGGCGCGGGCGAGGCGTTCCTCGTTCCGTTTTCTCGCCGTACAGTCACGTAACTGCTCGACGACGCACCGTACATTGTCGGTCTCGTCCTTCACCGGAATGGCGCGTATTTCAAACCATACCCCCAACTCAGGGAAATACTTTTCTCCCTCTTGCGTCATCCTTGATCGGACGGCTGCGAGAGAGAGACATCCGTCGCAGGGAGTTTCCTTCCCGAGGAGAGAGTAACAGCGTCTTCCAACCGTCCCTTCGGAGGTCGCTCTCAGGAATTCGAGTCCGGCCCGATTGTAGAAAAAGACTTCCAGATCCGCGCTCTGCACGGAAATGATGTCGGGAATGACATCGAGCACCGCCTTCAGCAGCCGATCTCCATGCCGCCATGTTCCGGCGCCGCATTCGTCGAATAACGTTCCGTCTTCACGTGCGGTCATTTCAGCATCTCCTCGCAATCTTCCGCACCGGCCGCCCACCACCGAACGCCCGTGAATTTCTTCCTTTTCAAGATATAGCACAAATCGAGCCGACGGGAAAGGAGTATGCTACCATATTTCCCGCATCACCAAAATCACGAAGGAGAGATCGGTATGAAAAGCCATACGGAATACCTCTGGTTCGAGACGAAAAAGCGCAAAGAGCTTGTGCATATCACCGCTCCGCTCCAGGAAATCCTGGAAAGGAGCGGCATCCGCGAAGGAATGATGCTCGTCTCCGCCATGCACATCACCGCCGGAATCATTGTTAACGACAACGAATCAGGCCTTCACGAGGATATCATGAGGTGGCTGGAAAGGACAGCCCCCGAAGATCCGTCCTATCTTCATCACAGGACGGGGGAGGACAACGGCGACGCCCATCTGAAGCGCATCCTGGTCCACCATCAGGCGATTCTGCCGGTGACGGAGGGCAAGCTCGACCTCGGCCCGTGGGAGCGCTGTTTCTACGCCGAGTTCGACGGCCGCCGCCGCAAGCGCGTGGTCGTCAAGGTCATGGGGGAACGATCATGAAGTTCTTTTCATCCCTCGCGCTGCTCGCGCTGTTGACGCTGCTGCTCCCCCGCCCGGCGAGGGCGGACGATCCCCTCATCCCTATGGAGGATTTCTTCCGGAATCCCGAACAGAGCGGCTTCCAACTCTCTCCGAACGGGGAGTACATCTCCTTCATGAAACCGTGGGAACGCCGTATGAACATCTTCATCCAGAAAATCGGCGCCGAGGAAGCCGTCCGCGTGACCTCAGCCACGGAACGCGACATTCCGGCCTACTTCTGGTCGGGAAACGACAGGATCGTCTACCTTCAGGACCGGGGCGGCGACGAGAACTACCGGCTCTACGCAGTCTCGACCGACGGCACGGAATCACGCGAACTGACGCCGTTCGAGAATACCCGGGTCACCATCGTCGACAGCCTTGAAGAGCAGGACGATTTCATCCTGATCGGGATGAACCGCAGAGACCAGCGCCTCTTCGACGTCTACCGCCTGAACCTGGAGACGGGAGAGCTGACGCTGCTGGAGGAGAATCCGGGGGATATCGCGGGCTGGATGACGGACCACGACGGAAAGCTGCGGGTCGCGGTGCGCTCCGACGGAGTGAACACGTCGCTACTCTATCGCGACAAGGAGGACAAACCCTTCCGGAACATCCTGACTACGGACTTTCGCGAGAGCGTGTCGCCGCTCTTCTTCACGTTCGATAACGAGAAGCTCTACGTCGCGTCGAACCTCGGACGGGACAAGTCGGCGATCTTCGTCTTCAATCCGCGGACCGTCGAGCACGAAGAGCTGCTCTTCGAACACCCCGACGTCGACGTGAGTTCGCTCTTCCGCTCCCGGAAACGCAAGGTGATCACCGGAACCGGATTCACGACGGACCGCTTCCGCTACCACTTTTTCGACGAGGAGCGGGCCGCCCTCCAGAATGAACTCGAAGAGCGACTGCCCGGCGACGAGGTCGTCGTCGCCTCGATGAGCCGCGACGAGACGAAGGTGCTGGTGTACGCGGGAAGCGACCGGACTCGCGGGACCTACTTCTTTTTCGACAGAGAGACGAAGAACTTCCGGAAGTTGGCGGAGCTGGCCCCGTGGCTGCCGAAGGAGCGCATGGCGCCGATGACGCCGGTGTCCTACGTTTCCAGAGACGGGCTGACCATCCACGGTTACCTGACGCTGCCTCCGGGGAAGGAGCCGAAGAACCTCCCCGTCGTGATCCACCCGCACGGCGGGCCGTGGGTACGCGACGGATGGGGGTTCGACCCGCAGGTGCAGTTTCTGGCGAGCAGGGGGCTTGCGGTGCTTCAGATGAACTTTCGCGGTTCCACCGGCTACGGAAGAGCGTTCTGGGAAGCGGGGTTCAAAGAGTGGGGCAGGTCGATGCAGGACGACATCACCGACGGCGTGCTCTGGCTGGTTGAACAGGGCATCGCGGACCCGGAGCGGGTAGGCATCTACGGAGCTTCCTACGGCGGGTACGCCGTGCTCGCCGGTCTTGCCTTCACTCCGGATCTGTACGCCTGCGGCGTCGATTACGTCGGCGTATCGAACATCTTCACGCTGCTGGAAACCATCCCTCCCTACTGGGAGCTGGGCCGGCAGATGCTCTACGAGAAGATCGGCCATCCGGAAAAGGACAAGGAGCTGCTGAAAGCGGCCTCGCCGGTCTTCCATGCGGACAGAATCACGGCGCCGCTCTTCGTCGCTCAGGGAGCGAACGACCCGAGAGTGAAGAAGGCGGAGTCGGACCAGATCGTCGAGGCGCTCCGCAGCAGGGGGATCGAGGTCGAGTACATGGTGAAGGAGAACGAGGGGCACGGCTTCCGCAACGAGGAGAACCGCTTCGACTTCTACCGCGCGATGGAGCGCTTCCTCGCGACGCACCTGAGGAGCCTCTCGGAGCGCCCTTAGGACATCTTCTCCCGAAGCCAACTCGACGTTTCTTCGAGCAGCCGCTCGAAGTCCCGTACGCACGAAGCGAGTTCCGCAAAGGGCGCCTCCGCCGCGAGTTTCATGATCTTCTCCGCGGCGGCGACGCCCTTTGCCGCTCCCAGATTGGACAGCAGGCCTTTCAAGGCGTGCGACGCGTTCCGCAGCGCTTTCCTGTCCTCCCGTTCCAGCGCGTCGGAAAGCGCCCCGGTTTGGCCTGGAAGGTCCTCCAGGAAGAGCTGTACCAGTTCGGCAAGGGACTTCGTGTCGCCTTGGAGTTCGCGCAGCAGGCCGTCGAGATCGGCCAACGCGGCGGGCGAACTCTGCGCGGCCTTCATCAACCGATCGACCTCCTCGAAGAGGAGCCTTCTTCTTACGGGTTTGGAAATGAACGCGTCCATCCCGGCCTCGATGCAGCGCGCCTTGTAATCGGAAAGCGCGTGCGCGGTGAGAGCCATGATCGGCAGCCGTTCGCCCCTCTCTTGCCGCCTGATGGCCCGGGCCGCCTCGATACCGTCCATTACAGGCATCTGGCAGTCGAGCACAACAAGATCCACATCTCGTTCCGCGACGGCCTGAACAGCCGCGAGCCCGTCCGCCACAGAGATGGTCCGCCACCCTTCGGCGCGGAAGAGCTTCTCCACAAGCACCCTGTTCATGGTATTGTCCTCGGCGATGAGCACGGTCCTCCCCTCTCCACGAAAAGCGCCGGGCACCTCGGAGAGAGCGTTCCCGTCCGGAAGCGCCGCCGCCTCCGGAAGAGGAAGCGAGAACGAGAAGACGCTCCCCCGTCCGGGGACGCTCTGCAACAGAAGCGTTCCGTCCATCGCCTCGACAAGCCGTTTCGACAACGCAAGGCCGAGCCCCGTGCCGCCGTATTTTCGCGTCATGCCGGGGTCTCCCTGGCTAAACCTCTCGAAAAGTCGCCCCATGACATTCTCCGATATGCCGATTCCCGTATCCTCCACGGAGAAGAGCATCTTTCCCGAAGAGGCGTCTCCACGCTTGACGAAGACGCGTACGCCCCCTTCGTGCGTGAACTTAACCGCGTTTCCTACGAGGTTGAACAGGATCTGGCGCACCCGCACGGCATCCCCGATCACTCTCGACGGGACATCCGCATCCTTCCCGATGGAGAAGGCGATTCCCTTCTCCCTGCACTGAAAGTGAAAAATGTCGAGCGCCGCGAGCGCGTCGTCCAGAAGAAACGGCGCCGATTCCAGCTCCATCCGCCCCGATTCTATCTTCGCGAAGTCGAGGATGTTCGTCACGATCTCGAGGAGCCCTCTTCCTCCCGCCGAGATCATCCGGAGATACTCCGCGCGCTCCTCCGGCGAAGCGTCCTCCGAAAGGAGGAGTTCCGACATCCCGATCACCGAGTTCAGCGGCGTACGGATCTCGTGGCTCATCGCCGCCAGAAATTCGGTCTTCGCATGGCTCGCCTGCTCCGCCTCCCGCCTGGCCTCCTCCAGTTCACGCTCCATTCGAAGCCTCTCCGTGATGTCCGTGGCGGTACCGACGATGAACCTCTCCCCGTTCGGCGCACGAAACGACTTCTTTTTCGTGAGGGCGATGCGAACCTTCCCGTCCTTGCCGGTATGGTCCTCCTCGGAGACCGCCACTTCCTCCGATGCCAGCACCTTGCCGTCGTTCTCCATGAACAGCAGCGCTTCGCGTTCCGGGTAGAGTTCGAGAGACGATCTCCCCAGCAGCTCCTCTTTCGACCGCCCGTCCCATCGGCAGAAAGCGGCGTTGACTAAGACGTAGCGGTGCGCTCCGTCCTTGACGAACAGAGGAGTGGCAGTGGCCTCGAAGAGCGCCGAAAAAAACTCGCCGGAAAACACCTCGCTCGCATTCTCCTTGGAGAGACCGAAAAGATCCACTGTGCACGCTCCTCCTCTACTCCTCGTTCTTGCCTTCCCGCAGCCAGTCGATCCAGTAGAGATCCGTCCGGCGGCTGTGGAGGTTCCGCACGCTTCCCTGTAAACGCAGCTCCTTGAGCAGCTCCACGTCGAGGTCGGCGATCAGCGCCATTTCGGTGTTGGGAGTCGCTTCCGCCGCCACGGCGTCGTGAGGGAAGGCGAAGTCGGACGGGGTGAAGATGGCGGACTGGGCATACTGAATATCCATATTCTCCACCTTCGGAATGTTCCCCACGCTGCCGGCGATGGCGACATAGCACTCGTTCTCGATGGCCCGCGCCTGAGCGCAGCGCCGAACGCGCAGGTAGGCGTTCTTGGTGTCCGTCCAGAAGGGGATGAGCAGAAGATCCATTCCCTTGATGGCGAGATAGCGAGCCAGCTCCGGAAACTCCACGTCGTAGCAGATGAGGATACCGACCTTGCCGACGTCCGTCTGGAAGACCTTGAGATCGTGCCCCCCCTGCAAGCCCCAGCAGCGGTACTCGTCCGGCGTAATGTGGAGTTTGTACTGCTGGTCCCAGGTTCCGTCCCGCCGGCAGAGAAAGGTGACGTTGTAGAGCCTGTTGTTCCGAAGCTCCGGCACGCTTCCCGAGACGATGTTGATGTTGTACGCCACCGCCATCTCCACGAGGTTCCTCCTGAGGTCGGCGGTGTACCCTGCGAGCGAACGCATGGCCTCGGCGGGGTCCTCCTGGTCGAACTGCGCGAGCAACGGCGCGTTGAACAGCTCGGGGAAGAGCATGAGGTCGGTGTTGTACCCGGCCTGGGTATCCACGAAAAACTCCACCTGCTGCAGAAAATCTTCGAAGGACTCGAAGCTCCGCATCTGCCACTGCACCACGCCCAGGCGCATATAGGTCTTTACCTTCGAGATGAGACGCTGTCGCTCTTCGTAGTAGATGTTGTTCCATTCGAGAATGACGCCGAACCCCTTCGAGCTGAAATCCTCGGGCCAGTAGTTCTCCACGATCTTCTTGTAGTGGAAGTCGTTGCTCACCTGGAAGGTCAGCACCGGGTCGGAGATCTCCCGGTTGTTCACCATGCGGATATACTGCTGAGGCGACTTCTTGTCCGCCCACTCCGCGTACCCCGGAATCCGGCCGCCGATGATGATCCCCTTCAGGTTGAGCGTCTCGCACAGCTCTTTACGCGCGTCGTAGAGACGGCGGCCGAGCCGTTTTTCCCTGTAGTCGGGGGAGACGAAGATGTCGATTCCGTAGAGATAGTCCCCTTCGGGATCGTGATTCTTCAGATCGCCCTCCCCGACGATATCCCTGTACGTGTGCCGGTCGCCGTAGCGGGAGTAGTCGATAACGAGCGAAAGCGCGCCCGCCACGACCCGCCCCTTGTCCTCGATGCAGAGCTGGCCTTCCGGGAAACGCGCGATCATGGAGGCGAACTGCTCTCTCGTCCACGCCCCCCCCATCTTGGGGTATATTCTGTCCATGATGCGCTTGACTTCGTCGTAATCCCCGGGGGTGAACTGACGGAGTTCAAGCTCATGCTGGTAGCGTTTTTTAGCCATAGAATATTCATTCCTTTCAACGTCCGTGTCGCTCCATTATACGTGGACGTCGGGTAAAAAGCACCTCGAATCCACCGAAGAAGCCGATGCCCGCAACTAGGGGAGCGCGCTCCCTCCTCGCCGCCGAGTACGACGATACCTTTCCGCTTCGCTGCGGAGGGAGGTTATCCATGCGGCAACCGGGCCGGAACCGATGGCCGCCGTAACAGCCGGAACTGCTGTATCCACTGTCTCGTTTATGCTACAATGATCTGAAAGTGCACGAGATCTCCGGACCCTCCGGGAAATGATCGAAAAGGGAGATGAAAACCGGTATGGAGTGCTGCGGCGGTATCAACTTCGAAAAAGTCGTCAATAAGAGTCCGGTAACTTCTTTTATCTGGCTTCCCTCCGATTCCGGGAAGCCATGTTTCGTATCGGAAGGAATCGGCGTGTTCGGGTATGCTCCGGAGGATTTCACCTCCGGAAGGCTCGGGTACACCGACCTGGTGCATCCGGACGACGTTTCCGTTCTCCCGTTCGTCCCCGACCCCGGGCCGAAGATCTACAGATTCGCCGATGCGGACGGCGCGTGGCGGTGGGTATTCCACAGGGTGATCACGCTCGGCGAGGAAGCCGGTTTCCCCGAGGAAATTCTATGGAACATCACCGATATTACCTACTACAAAGAGGCCGACGAAGAGCTGAGGAAGAACGAAACAAAGCTCAAAGCGTTCATGAAGGCGATTCCGGCCACTCTCCTCGTTCTCGACGAGGACGGAAGGTATATCGATATTTCAGGCTCCTCTGAAGCGGCGCTCGTCACCATCTCCTCCGAGGTGATCGGTAAGACCGTCTATGAAGCTTTCTCGAAAGAGAAGGCGGAGGAGCTGATGGCGCCGCTGAAACGCTGCGTAGAGACCGGCACGCCTCAATTCATCACCTACGACATCGACATCGGCGGCAGAAAATATTTCCAGGAGGCACGAATCTCCCTCATGCCGGAAGCCGTCAACGGCAAACGCACCGCGATTATCGTCGCGCTCGATGTTACCGCCCAAAAAGAACTCGAGGAAGAAATACTGCTCCAGACCGGACACGACCCTCTCGGAGGGAGTTCGAACCGGACGTATTTCAACAGGTCGTTCCTCTTCTCGCTCGCCGAGGCGCAACGGGCCGAATCCTCGCTGGGTTTCTTCCTGATCGACATCGACCGATTCAACACCGTGAACGAGACGATAGGAAGAGACATGGCGGATCTCCTCCTGAAGGGGTTGGGGCAGCGACTCCAGAAGGCCTGCCGACAAGACGACATTCTCTATCGAATGGAGGGCGTCAACTACTATCTCATCCTACCGAAGCCAGGGACGCGTGAGAACATGGCCTCGGTCGCCGAACGATTCCTCGACGCCATACGAGGAGCATCCTCGGGATACAGCGGTTCGTTCAGGCTTTCGGCAACCATAGGTATCAGCGTCTTCCCCGACGACGGCCGGGATGCAAAAACGTTGCTGAGAGCCGCCGAAGCGGCGCTTTCCGCAGGCAAGGCCGACGGAGGAGACTGCTACAGGTTCGCCGAGCCACCGGGCGCTTAGTACATTTCGGAGTTCCAAAACAAGGGGGGCCCTCGAACGGGGCCCCCCCTTGCTGCAGCAAAACCGGGTGTCATCTACAAAGAAGGATGGTCAGATCATTGACATTGGTCCCCGTAGGGCCTGTCCGGACAAGGCAACCGCAGGCGTCGAGCGCATGGTAGGAATCGTTGTCGGCAAGCAGGGCCTCCGCATCCAGTCCAAGGTCGGCGAGCGCCCCTATAGTTCCCCCGTCCACTACGCCTCCCGCCGCGTCCGTCGGTCCGTCCGTGCCGTCGGAACCGACCGAAATCACGGCCGTCTCCGCAAACCCCTTGATGCCGAACGCCGCGGCCAGCGCCAGCTCCTGATTCCGTCCGCCTTTCCCCTTCCCCTTGAGCCGGACGATCGTCTCGCCGCCGAGGAGCAGGGCGCAGGGGGGCGAGAGAGGGTTGCCCGAAGACCGGATCTCCTTCGCCATGGCGGCGATGAATGCGCCCGCCTCGCGGGCTTCGCAATTCAGCGTCGTCGTCAGCAGAAGCGGCCTGTATCCCAGCGCGGCGACCTCCTGCTCGGCAGCCCTGCAGAGCGCCGTTACGCTGCCGGTGATCAGCGTGGTCACGTTCGAAAGCGATTTCGGCGTCTCCTTCGCCAGCGCCTCCTTCAGCACCGGACTCAGAGAAAGCCCGTATTTCCCGACGATCCGCGCAGCGTCCTCGGCCGTCGAGCCGTCCGGATAGGCCGGTCCGGAGGCGATGCTGTCGAGCCTGTCGCCGAGGACGTCGGAAAGCACAACCGAGAAGACGTGCGCCGGGGCGACGAACTGGGCGAAGCGCCCCCCCTTGACCGAGGAGAGCCGCTTTCGGATCGTATTGATCTCGACGATATCCGCGCCGCATGCGAGCAGTTGATCGGTTACTCCGACGAGGTCGGCGAGGGTGATTCCTTCACCCGGCTTCTCGAAGAGGGCCGAACCGCCGCCCGAGACGAGGAAGAGCACCGTGTCCTCCGCGGAAAGCCCCCGGACGCTTTCGAGCGCGCGGGCGGTACCGCCGATCGTATTCTCGTCCGGGAAGGGGTGCCCCGCTTCGTGAATCTCGACGCCCTCGATAGGGCCGCCGGCGTGCCCGTACTTCGTCACGACCACGCCGCCGTCGAGCCGGTCTCCGAGCGTCTCCGCAGCGGCTTTCGCCATCCGCCACGCGGCCTTTCCGATGGCCACGAGCACGAGCTTCCCTCCGGACCGCACCCTCGCCGAAAAGGCCTCTCCGCGCAGCGCCGCCTGCACGGCGTTCTCGGGGAGAACGGCCTCTATCGCTTTCCGAGCAATTTTCAAGGCATCCTGCCGCACATCCGTCATTCCGTCTCCTCCTCCGTTTTCATTTCCTGTCCGTCAGCACGGTGAAACATTCCACCATCGTCCGTTCTCCGCCGAATGCTCCCGCCTTGGTGACCACCGGAAGACCGTGGTATCGTCCTCCTCTGAGGCGGACGAGCGGAATTCCCGGCTCGATCTCCTTCTCAAGATCCGTCCCCCCGGCTCCCAACGCCCTGACGATCCAGATTGCGACCTCGCCTCCGGTAATGAACATTCCGGAGATCCGCGCGGACTCAAGGACCGAGGGAACAACGGCGGCGAGGCTCCGGCAGATATTCTCCGACGCGTTGCCGCTTCGCCCCTCCTCTATCTGTTCGTCGTCCAGCGAAGAGGCCAGAAGGACGCTCCGGCCGCTTCGAAGCAGTCCCGACACGGCGTCGGAAAGGCGGCGCTCCTCCGAAGGAGCGTCCTGTAAAAGCTCCCGGATATTCACAAGAACCGGAGCGATCTTCTTCTCCTGGAGCAGCGTCCGCGCCTGCATGGCGCTTTTCGGACTCATACTTCCGACGACGAAGAGCGCCGGGCGGCTTCCGCTCACCAGAGCCTCCGCCAACCCGGCCGACCCCACCCAGAGGATCTCCTCGGGCGGCAGCGCGGCGCACATGCCGTTCACTATCAGGTGCAGATCTCCGTCCGTCTCGGCGTCGAAGGAGTACGAGCCCGAGTATCCGGCCGCCTTCAGAATCTCCGGAATCGCCCCTCCGCGTATTTCCGCGAGCGTAACGTTGCGGACGTCCGGTCCGCCGGCGCCGCGCAGCGTCTCCTTCAGCGACGAGGTGGTCACAGGTTTGCGAGGATCCCGCCCCATCTCGGTCTCGGCCACGGGCACTCCGTCGAGGAGCAGCAGATCCTCCCGGACCGTGCGTTTATTTCCGGGGTACGCCGGAGTGAACGCCGTCGCCCGAAAGCCGAGCGACTCCCGCAGGACGGCTGTTTCTGCGGCGATATTTCCCCGCAGCGTCGAGTCCACCTTTTTGTAGATAACTCTTTTCCCTCGCAGAGGAAGCAGGTATTCTGCCACCGTCTTCAGGCAGGCGGCAGCGTCCGAAGCGGGAATGTTCCGCGACTCGGTGTCCACGACGACGACCCCCTCTCCCTCAACCGACGAGAGCGCAGAGGGATCGAGGATCACCGAAGCGTCGTACCCCGCCTTCAAAAACTGAATACCGGTATCGTTCGACCCTGTTAAATCATCCGCGATGACGATATATCTCGTGTCCATACCGCTCCCTCCCGTTCGTTCAGGCGCGATTCCGCGCCATGCTGACGGCTGCGCGGATGGCCGCGAGCATGCTCGATTCGTCGGCCGTCCCCTTGCCGGCCTTGCCGAAGGCGGTCCCGTGATCGACGGAAGTACGGATGATCGGCAGGCCGACCGTGATATTCACTCCGCCCATGAAGTCGGTCAGCTTCAGGGGGATATGCCCCTGGTCGTGGTACATCGCCACCACGATGTCGAACTCGCCCTTGACGATTTTCAGAAAGACCGTGTCGGGAGGCACCGGCCCCGCGACGTCGATCCCTTCGCGCCGCGCGTCCTCGATGGCGGGAATGATCTCGTTGATCTCCTCGTTGCCGAAGAGCCCGCTCTCTCCGCTGTGCGGATTGAGGCCTGCGACCGCGATGCGGGGCTTGACCACCCCAAGACCTTTCGTCGCTTCATCGGCAAGACGGATCACCGAGAGCACCCGTTCGCGCTTCACCCTGTCGCACGCCTCGCGCAGCGCGATATGCGTGGACACGTGAATTACGCGGATATCGCCGCCCGTCAGCAGCATCGCGTAATTTTTCGTCCCCGTGAGGTCGGCGAAGATCTCGGTATGCCCCGAATACGGAATGCCGCCCTCGTGGAGCGCCTCTTTGTTGATCGGGCCGGTAACGACTGCGTCAAGCGCGCCCCGGAGCGCGTCCTCTATGGCGCGCTTGATATACTCGAAGGCTGCCCGTCCGCACTTCCCCTGCACCTTCGCGAACTCCCACGGTTCGTCGAGCGCTCCCGGAGAGACGACGTTCACGGCGCCCTCGCGCGCATCTTTCGGGTTTGAGAGCACGTGCAGCGGCGTATCGCTTCCAAGGATCGACATGGCGCGACGAAGCACGTACTCGTCGCCGTACAGAACGGGTGTGCACGAAGCGAAGACCTCTTCATGCCGGAGCGCCTTGAGCGCTATCTCGGGGCCGCTCCCCGCAGGGTCTCCGATGGTGATGCCGATGAACGGTGTATTCATTCTTTGCCTCCTGGAGGATAGCGTACAGCCGGTTCGCCCTGCGTCGACGCGGGGCGAACCGGCTGTCACGATCAGTTGCCTTCTTCCTTGACGACGTTGTTATGCTGCTTGCACATCCTGCTGAGGAAGTCCACCAGCAGCGGGCAGAGGATCGCGGTGATGACGATCGACGCGCCGACCTGCACCGTCGCGGCCGCGGCGTAGGGCGCCCAAGTCGGGTCGACCGCCGCGATCGCGGCGGGCGTTCCGGCGGCGTTGCCCGCCGTGGTGCCGATGCCGGCGCCGACCGCGTCGCTGCGCTTATCCTTCGACGGGATGAGGAACTTGTAGGCGAAGAAACCGCCGATTCCCGTGACGAGGAGCGTCATCAGGCCCAGCGCGATGCCGGGGCCTCCCGCCTTTGCGATGTCCATAAGGTTGAGCCCGGCGCCGAGCGGGAAGGAGAAAAAGGGGATGGAGAGCATGACGCCCGGAGCGAGGAACTTCCGCATATCCTCGTCGAGGTTGCCGAGGATCATGCCGATGATGATCGGAACTACGACCGCCACCATCGCGATGATGGGGATGTTGGCCAGTCCCGTCATCCCCATGGCCACCATCGTGAAGAAGGGGCCGTCGTTCGTGGAGATGATGGCCACCGCGCCGATGTCCGAGGCGTCGCCGTACTTCTGGGCGAGCGCGGTGTAGAGGCCGCCGTTGGAGTTCGCCATGGCGGCGATGAGCGCGAGGGGCGTCAGTCCGAAGAGAGAAGCCTCCGGCCCCATGAGCTTCCCCACGACAAGGCCTATTGAAATACCGAGGAGTATTTTGACCGTGTTCAGCACGAACCCCTTCCAGAGTGCGACTCCGGCCGTCTTGATGGTGATCTGCGCGCCGCTGCAGAAGAGGAGCACGGCGATGAGCGGCAGAGCGCCGTTCTTGAAGAGCGCTGTCGTGAAGCTGCCTATCTTGAGCGATTCGGGAGCGAATGTGTTCACGACGGCGCCGAGGAGCAGGAAAACCACCATGAGACCGCCGGGAACCTTCTGTATCGTCTTGAGAATCGGGACTTTTCCGGTCATAGTATGCACCTTCCTTTGCAAGATAGAGTATTCTCTGGAAAAAGAGACTTCAGAATGTCGACGTCAGCTTGTAGATGCCGAACTCCATGTGTTTCAGCGCTTCCGCCTTGGTCAGCTTGCCGTCGCAGACCTTGAGGATCTCCGCGAAGACCCGTTCGCCGACTTCGGGAATGGATTCGACGCCGTCGATGATGGTCCCCGCGTTGATATCGATGTTCTCCTCCATCATGACGTAGGTCTTCGGGTTGCCCGTGATCTTGATGACCGGAGCGAGAGGAAAGCCGGTCGGCGACCCTCTCCCCGTCGTGAAGATCACGATCTGCGCGCCCCCCGCGACCATGCCGGTGATGGATTCGATATCCTGCCCCGGCGTGTCCATGACGTAGAGGCCATTGCCCGGCGCTCTCTCGCCATAGTCAAGAACGCCTTCGAGAGGGCTGGCGCCCCCCTTGTAAATACAGCCGAGCGATTTCTCTTCGATGGTGGTGAGCCCTCCCTGGATATTGCCGGGCGTGGGCTGGCTCCCCCGCATGTCGACGCCCATCGCGTTCGCCTTCGCCTCGCAGGCGCGAACGATCTCGAAGAGCTTGTCCGCCACTTCCTTCGATACGGCCCTACGTGCGAGAACGTGCTCCGCGCCGATGAGTTCCGTCGTCTCCGAGAGGATGGACGTCCCGCCGAGGCCGATCAGCTTGTCGGACACGTAGCCGTGCACCGGGTTCGCCGCAAGGCCCGACGTCGTGTCCGAACCGCCGCATTCGAGAGCGAGCACGAGGTTCGAAATATCCGCCTCCTCGCGGGTCATCATCGCGACCTCCTGGCTGATCGCGCGGGCTATCCTGAGCCCCTGCTCCTGCGCCTTGAGCGTGCCGCCGCACTTCTGGATGACCAGCGACTCCACCCGCTTTCCCGACTTCGCGATTTCTTCGTGAAGACGTTCCGCCTGCACGCTTTCGCACCCCAGGCCGATCACCAGCACGGCCGCGACGTTCGGGTTCGTCCCCAGTCCTGCGAGGGTTCTTGCGGTGATCTCAAGATCGGGGCCTATCTGTGCGCACCCGTGCTGGTTGGGAAGCGCGATCGCTCCCTCCACCTGCTCCGCTATTCGGGCCGCGACCGTCGAGGCGCACACCGACGCGGGGATAACGGCGATGTGGTTCCGTATACCCACGCGTCCGTCGGGACGGACATACCCTCTGAACTTCATGATGCGGCGCCCCCTTTCGCGGATGTCTTTCCCGAGGCGAGATCCCCCCGCCCGCGGAGGCTTTCGAGATTATGCACATGGACGTGCGCCCCGACCGCTATGGACACGGTCGCTCGGCCGATCACTTCGCCGTACTTCAGCACGTCGCCTCCCTCGGGGATAGCGACGAGCGCGAACTTGTGGCCGAAGGGTATGGCGTCGACCACTTTCATCGTCTCCATGCATCCGTTGCGCTCGAAGGAAACCTCGTCCCCGGCGCACAAATCCATCAGCGCGGTGGCGACGCTGTCTCCTCCGTGTGTCATGAGCGCTCCACGTTTCAAGGCTCTCCCCCCTCTCCTTTCAGATTACGAACATCGTCTCGTCGCTCCCGGACTCTCCATTCTCCCGCGTTCGCCCCTCTCCTCGCGAAGCTACCGCATCGACGATAACGGCCACCCCGTCCGGAATGACGGTGATCGACGCGTCCTGTTTGCCCAGGATGCGCTCCGCCAGCGTCAGCGCCTCTTCCAGAGACGGGGCCCACCGCATGTTGAGATGCTCCACCATCTCTTTCGGCGCCGACGTCACCATGATCACCGTAAAATTCATCAACACCCTGGCGAATATCTGGATCTGCCACTGGTCGGGCTCCGTCTGATCGCGTCCTCTGGCCATGATCATGTCCATGATACCTTCGGGCGTCGGGATCGTCTCGAACGTACGGTAGAAGGCCTCGCCGCCGTGGCCGTCGCTGCATTCCGCGGCGACGATGATGACGCCCCCCTTGGTGCAGGACGCCTCTCCGGCGGTCATGCTCTTTACGGCCTGATAGAGGTTCTGGTCGAGAGGATACCCCGCGTTGCTCGTGATCACGATATCGGCGGGAACGGCCTCGACCCTGCCGTACCTGCCGACGAATTCGCACCCCTTCTCGTGCGCCGCTTCCATGTCGCCGCTGAAGGCGGCCACGATATGCTTTTCCGAATCGATGACGACGTTGCAGACAAAGGCAAGCCCCGTCGTGCGCGCGGCGAAGACCATGTCGGCGTGGATGGGGTTCCCCCCGAGAATGCCCGTCCGCGCCCTGTCGTGCGCGATGAACTCCGCGCAGTGATTCGCCATGACCGTCTTGTAGCTCGCCACGCCGGGAAGGACGCTCTTCCTGCCTCCGGAGAAACCAGCGAAAAAGTGCGGCTCGATGAAGCCCTCGGCCACGAGGAGATCCGCCTCGACGGCGAGTCTGCTCAGGATCATCTCGCCGCCGGAGGGCAGCGTCCCCAGATGGACGAGAGCGGCGTCGTCGTGGCTGTCGTGGACGACGATGCGCTCGTTCTTTACGATCTCGGAACCGTACTTCTTCAGGAGTTCTTCGGGGGTAGTGGCGCGATGGCCTCCGGTCGATACCAGGATGGTGATTTCCGCCTCGGGGTTTCCCGCCCGCACCTCTTCGAGGAGCAGGGGCATTATGATGGCGCTCGGGACCGGACGGGTATGGTCGCTGGAGATGATGACCACTTTTTTCTTCCCCTTCGCGAGTTCGCGCAGAGGGGCCGAACCGATGGGATTGTCGAGCGATCTTCTGACGATCTCACGCTCGGGCGCGTCGGCCTTCAGCTCGTGAAGGCTCGAAACGAGGACGGCTTTCAGCCGTCCGTCAGGAATGTCGCAGGAAAGCGCCGATGTTCCGTAGGGAATGGACACTCTCATATTCTCCCGCCTCCTTGGCAATAGTCTGTGTGGCTGCTGCAAAGGAATTCGTGAAAACTCCGGTACATAGTATCGCGGCAAACGAACGAGAGGTCAAGAACAAACGTGTCAAATATATCGCATGAGCGACACGCTATTTATATGAAATTTCACTCTTGTCCAAAATAGGTTTTGAGAAAAATTAAAAAGCCCCCGGTGTTTTTGAGATATCATTGATTCACCACAAAGCAACAAGATCTCAAATCCACCAAGGGGGCGAATCATATGGTAAAGCTTTCGAGTCTGTTCGGTCAAATACTTTCGGAGATCTTTTCCGCC
>JAHDKT010000069.1 GCA_018436725.1 Synergistaceae bacterium
CAGCGCGCGTCTTCCCGCAAAGAGGCGGGACAGGCTCCGACGCGTGCCATAAACCTTTCAAAGAGAATTAAAAAACCACAATAGGCACATTAGGACACAATAGTAGAACACATTACCATATTTTCACATTCCCGGCTAGCGCGCGTCTTCCGACGCGTGCCACGGGCCTTTAACCAGCGCCGGGCCTGACCACAACAATCAACAACCCGACCTAACAAGTCTTCTTCCGACTTGTTAGGTCTTCTTTTCTACCTGCTCCAGCCAGCGCGCGTCTTCAGACGCGTGCCACGGGCCTTTAACCAGCGCCGGGCCTGGCCCCAACAATCAACAACCCGACCTAACAAGTTTTCTTCCAACTTGTCAGCTCTTCTTTCTAATGATTTTCCAATTAATGCTTAGCGATGTCAGCACAAACTGTTGACTTTCTTCTTTTTATCCGCTCAGGCCGCGGGGCCGCGCATATTATTTTGGCCTGGACAAGGATGTCTGCGTAAGCGGGATCAACAATTAAAATAGGATTGGCCTTCCAAAAATGGCGTTAAGAAAACAGGCAGCGAAAAAATAGAGAAGAAACGCCTGCGATGATGGTTGGCGATGCACAGGTGATTTTTGTACATCGGTCTTAAGCAGAGGGAGGATGTAACAACCTTCGTTTCTTCCTGCCAAAACGCTCGCCCGTTTTCAGCCATTTTTGGAAAGCCTTGATCTTTTGGTACTTTTGGACTTGTGCTGAGCGTAGTCGAAGCATCAAGCCAAAAGTACAGGAACTAAAGAAAAGGTAATTCGTTGAGAATGAGTAATTTTCAGTGCAGATAGGCTTTAACTTGTTAAGTCTTCTTTTTACTGATGTTCCAATCAATGCCTGATGATGTCAGCACAAACTGTTGACTTTCTTCTTTTTATCCGCTCAGGCCGCGGGGCCGCGCTTTCGCAACACGACTGCCTAAACTTGACCATTGTTTCAATTCGTAATATGATTATTCATTTCTTTGAATACATGC